>JAZRLY010000060.1:0-20643 GCA_045647065.1 Acutalibacteraceae bacterium | reverse complement strand
CCTATTCATGGGGTACAGCAGTTAACGTTCAGATGATGGCATTCGGCAACATGGGCGACAACTGCGGTACAGGCGTTGCTTTCACACGCGACCCCGCTACAGGCGAAAAGGGCCTTATGGGTGAGTTCCTTACAAATGCACAGGGTGAAGACGTTGTTGCAGGCGTTCGTACTCCCATGCCCATCGCTGAAATGGCTGAAAAGTTCCCCGCAGCTTTCGAAGAATTCAACAAAGTTTGCGGTATTCTTGAAGACCACTACAGAGATATGCAGGATATGGAATTCACCGTTGAAGACGGTAAGCTCTATATGCTCCAGACAAGAAACGGTAAGAGAACAGCTAAGGCTGCTCTTAAGATCGCTTGTGACCTCGTTGACGAAGGCATGATCGATAAGAAGCAGGCTGTTGCTATGATCGACCCCAGAAACCTTGATACTCTCCTTCATCCTCAGTTCGATGCAAAGGCTCTCAAGGCTGCTGTTCCCGCAGGTAAGGGTCTCGGCGCATCACCCGGTGCTGCTTGCGGTAAGGTTGTATTCACAGCTGAAGACGCTGTTGCATGGAATGAAAGAGGCGAGAAGGTTGTTCTCGTTCGTCTTGAAACATCACCCGAAGATATCACAGGTATGAAGGCTGCTCAGGGTATCCTCACAGTTCGTGGCGGCATGACTTCTCACGCAGCTGTTGTTGCTCGCGGTATGGGTACTTGCTGTGTATCAGGTTGCGGCGAAATCAACATGGACGAAGAAAACAAGAAGTTCACTCTTGCAGGCAAGACCTACAACGAAGGTGACTATATTTCAATCGACGGCTCAACAGGTAACATCTACGATGGCATCATCCCCACAGTTGACGCTGAAATCGCAGGTGAGTTCGGCAGAATCATGGCTTGGGCTGACGAATTCAGAACCCTCAAGGTTCGTACAAACGCAGATACTCCCGCAGACGCTAAGAAGGCTCGTGAGCTCGGCGCAGAAGGCATCGGCCTTTGCCGTACAGAGCACATGTTCTTCGAAGCAGACAGAATCGCTGCTTTCCGTGAGATGATCTGTGCAGATACAGTTGCTGAAAGAGAAGCTGCTCTTGATAAGATCCTTCCCTATCAGCAGGGCGACTTCGAAGCTCTTTACGAAGCTCTTGAAGGCAACCCCGTAACAATCAGATTCCTTGATCCTCCTCTCCACGAGTTCGTTCCCACTGAAGAAGCTGACATCGCAGCTCTTGCAGCAGCTCAGAACAAGTCAGTTGACGAAATCAAGGCTATCATCGCAGGTCTCCACGAGTTCAACCCCATGATGGGTCACAGAGGCTGCCGTCTTACAGTAACTTACCCCGAAATCGCAGCAATGCAGACAAAGGCAGTTATCCGCGCAGCTATCAACGTTAAGAAGGCTCATGCAGACTGGAACCTCGTTCCCGAAATCATGATTCCCCTTGTTGGCGAAGTTAAGGAACTCAAGTTCGTTAAGGATATCGTTGTTAAGACAGCTGATGCTGAAATCGCAGCTGCAGGCGCAGACCTTAAGTACGAAGTTGGTACAATGATCGAAATTCCCAGAGCTTGCATCACAGCAGACGAAATCGCTAAGGAAGCTGACTTCTTCTGCTTCGGCACAAACGACCTTACTCAGATGACATTCGGCTTCAGCCGTGATGTCGCCGGTAAGTTCCTCAATGCTTACTATGATACAAAGATCTACGAATTCGATCCGTTTGCAAAGCTTGACCAGAACGGCGTTGGCGCTCTTATGGAAATGGCAGTTGCAAAGGGTAAGGCAAGCGGCAAGAACCTCCACTACGGTATCTGCGGCGAGCACGGCGGCGATCCCACATCAGTTGAATTCTGCCACAAGATTGGTCTCAACTATGTATCCTGCTCACCCTTCCGTGTTCCCATCGCTCGCCTCGCAGCAGCTCAGGCAGCTATTAAGGGATAAGGGAAATCTCCCGCAAAAAACCGATAATTTCGGCCTTAAGTTGGTTGATATGAGCCTGACCAAAGATTTCGCTTTTGACTATATCAAAACCAAGTCAATGGTTGACCATTTCAAACTTTCCAAATGGCAGGATATGAATATCGGTGTCTATATCTAAATAATGAACTCCGTTTACCGAGCAATCGGTAAGCGGAGTTTTTGTCGTTTGGGGAACATTGTGGTTGAGGTTATCAGTTTGAAGTGATATAATTAAAACAACACACATACTGCTTCTAAAAATCCTATGAAAGCAGATCTGTTTCAATTAAGCAGAGTTAATTTAAGATTTTTGATATTTTTTACGGTTTATAACTAAAAATAAAGGGTGAAGAAAATGTTTTTCATAGATACAAACGCATTTTATTACGCACTTCAAATATCAAACAATGAAAGTGTAGATGATGATAAGTTAAGAGATTTTATATCTAAAAATGATGTGGCTATTTCAAGCGTTTCTTTTTTTGAATTTCTAACAAAATATCGATCTTCTATTGACATCATACATCAAGGAGCACGATTCCTTTATAACAATGGTGTTAAAATAGCTTACAACAAGTATTTCCCTTATGATGAGATATTGGATTGTAATTATTGTGATATTGGTGAAAATGAATTTAACCAAGTGATAAGTAAAGTGCTTGACATTAAAATTGATACCGAAAGTCGATTTGCTTCTCTTACTTTTGCTCTTCTGCTTTTTTCTGCTTTTTATTTTTACTTTATACCCGAAGGCGAAAAAGCAAACGATTTAAAAAAACATATTTTTTATATATGTTTTTCTGTTTGGACAAAAGATAATCTTGATGTATTTAAATCCATTTTTGAAGACGGATACAAAACCGATGATTGTGAAAAAGAGGTGAAAAATGCAATAAGAAATCTTTTAGAATTCTCTCTGTCTATTTCATTATCGATTTTTGATGCAGCTAAAGATGTGAAAAACGAAGACGAATTCAAAGATTTATTAGAAAAAACTGATTACATATCATTATCACAAAACAAAATAAAAAAAATTCAAAAAGTTGACACAAGCATTGTTTACATATCAAAGCTAGCTAAATCTTATAATAATCTTTCAGGAGACACCCAATCATCAGCATATTTGGCAGATATTTCAAAACCAATTATCAATACGATTCGAGAGAAAGGTTTGCAAGAGTATCTTTGTGATATAGTTGCTAATAGTTGTAAAAATGGAAGTCCATTCCTAAAAAATGATATTTTGGATGCAATAATCCTTTGTAACATAGACGAAGAACATCTATTAATTACATTTGATAACAATATGAAAAAACATATGCAAAAATTATCAGATGTTAGACCTACATATAAATCAAGTATTGAGTTAATAAAAACTTTTGAAAAATAATGCATAGGAGAACATTCTAAAATGGAAAATGCAGTTATACAGTATGATTTCTTTCCTCATTGTTATATATCTGACAAAAATACCTATGAATCAATTCTGTGTGAATGTATAAACCGAAGTAAAAATATGATTGATTTATGTGGCGGAAAATTTTCTATAATAGTTGATCAACATAATAATCAACCTGATGTTGTTTCTGACATTTCAGGATATGAGATAGATTTTAAGATGATGATTTCGGAAACATTAAAAGAGTTTCAGAGCAGAACAGCAACGATAGCCCAAGAAATCGCACCAGGGGTAAAGGCGTTTCATAACCCACCGCAATTAATGAAAAAGGTTGTTTTATTATGGAATTGTTGTAGAAACATTGATGAGTGTCGCCTTCGATATTTAAGAACTCAAAAAGATATGGAAGCTAAAGCTGTTATACATTTCTTTGATAAAGTATTAAATACAAATAAAAACATTCTTTTGTTTTTTTCGGTATTCTTTTCCACTGTGGACAAATCATTATCAGTAGAAATGCAATACGAAACTATATTTAAGGAGTTATCCACAACAACATCTTACATATATGAATATAGAAATAAATTCTGTAATGGATTTGACACATATGTTATATACGCAGTTAATATTCCTAATCAAAAAGAGTTTACTTTTGTGATTTCAAAATGCATATCTAACGGCTTGAAAATGATAGATACTATAAACTTCTTTTCTTTAGAAACCGTGCAAAAGTTAGCTTTAGAAAACATATGAAACAAAATTAGCAAACCACACATTCAACGAATCCCGAATTTCTTTGTAAATTGTATTACCAAATATAAAGAGACAATTTTATAAAAATGTCATCCTCGACAAATCCGTAAATACATTATAATATTAACTCGCAGTCAATAATGTAAGGAAAGGATTGATTTTATGGAAAACAAACTTACCTATACTAAAGTCGGGGATTATTATATTCCTAACTTGACAATCAAGCCGTCACCACCTATAGGCAAATATGGCAGAATGCGCCGTGATTATCTTCGTGACCACAGACCTGCACTCTATAACCGGTTGATACTCCGAGAACAACTTCAGGAACATTGTGCCGAAGTCAACGATGCAATCCAAAACCGTCTTGATTTCCTTATCCCACAGCTCGCAGAATCCGCAGGGGTAACCGAAAAGCTGAAAGAAACCGACCAAATGAAATGGGTCGGTCTGATGAATACTTGCAAAGCTCAAGCAGAAGAAATCGCCTTCGCCGAGTTCCTTTATGTGTAATTTTAAGATTATGTAATGCATAAACCTCGTTTTTCACCCTCAAGGTCATCTTATATTCAGATTCAAAAAATCCGCAAAAACGCCCTTATATATCAACGCTTACAGACATCAAATCATTACATCCAACCTGAACATATTACGTATGCATTTTCGTGCAAATCCTTTTGAACGGAAAAAGATCATATTGTAACAGGAATACCGTTTGATAATCTGAGTGGTGTTTCTATTGTGCTGCGTAGCATTAATTAACCTCAAAGTATCAGTTTTAAACTAAAACCTATATAGATATTAATTAAAGCAACTATTGGTAATAGACAATAGTTGCTTTTTGTTTATGATGTGTTCAAGCACATTCACTTGACAAATGTTATATTTTACACTATAATAAATAAAAATATACTTTAAGGTGTAATTATTATGACTGATAACCCTATTCACAGAGAAATAAAGTCTAACATTGCTAAATGTGGGCTGACACTTACTGAAGTTGTTAATCAAATCAATCTTAATCGTTCTAATGAAAATAAAACCACAATTCAAAATCTTTCCAACAAAATAACCAGAGGGACAATTAAATATTCTGAAATTTTGGAAATTGCATCGATTTTAAATATGAGCATCATTTGGTGCGATGCAAAAAAGGGGGAAGTTGAAAATGTATAAAGAGGTTTTAAGTTCCTATTCAACAGCAGAAATAATACAAATATGTAAATATTTAAATAAAGACTATAATATTTATGACCCTGATGAGGTTAGGTGGAAAAAGATTAATTATGCTTTTTCAAAAACGCCTGAAAGTGTATTGAACGATTTGAAAAAGAAAACATTCTCTAATGAGTTTGTCAATTATATTTTGATGAATTACTATATTTGTGAAAGAGTTGTTAAGTATCATTTTATTAAACATTTAAAAGATTCAGTTCATGATATTGTCGCTTTTGAGATGTCAATAGGTGATAGTCGCATTGATATATGTCGAATTAACGGAAAATTATGTGCATACGAAATTAAAACTGAATATGATAACTATGACAGATTATCTACGCAGATGAATGACTACTTTAATGCTTTTGAGAAAGTATACATAATTGTACCCAAAGAGAAGGCAGATGATGTAAAAAAATATATCCCATCAAAATGTGGAATAATTACTTACAGAAAAGATATAAATAATAATATTGTTTTTTCATATAACCGAGCAGCAAAGGAAATCTCTTGTGATATAGCATTTTGTTTAAATAGTTTGTCCAGTAGTGATTTGGTTAAGTTATTAAAAATGCTTAATATTAAACCGTTTAAAACCAAAGATGACAATTATACTCTATTATTGGATATCGCACATAAGAAAAATATTTGGTCCGTATATCGTCAATTTATAAAAACTAAATATATAGAACAATGGGATTATTTAAAAGAAAATTTTGAGAATATTTTGCCCATTGATTGTCAAAGTTTTTTCTCGTCTCGAATGGATCCTAATTTACTATATGAAAAGAAAGAAGGTCATATGGCTTTATAGCCATATGACCTTCTTTTTAAGCATTAGTTTCATACATTGTGTAAATATAGTGTAGCATTGTTATCATTTTCCATTGAGCTTGATTTTTTCCACTTTTAACACCATTAACGATGTCATCAATTTCTCGGCATCCCGGGCAGTTTTCGTGGTGTTGTCGACCGAATTCATTCCAATACTCAGATTCTACAATGCTTGGTGCGATATAATCAGGAAATTCAGAAAGATGAGGAGTTCTTCCTGTATGAGCAACAAAAAAATTGTTTTCGTTAGAATAGTAGACTCCTGCTGGACTGATTGTTCCTCCGGTAGATGGAAGGGTTGCTACGATACAAGCATAGTCTCCAAATCCATCGAACTTACTCATCATATTTAAGTTGTAAGACTCTCTCAGACTGTTGTCAATTTGCGCAATCGGCTCACCATCTGCCATGCTTTTGTTTGTTAATGTTTCAGGACGATTTGCGTTTATTATTACTGAAATAAACTTTTTCTGTTTTTTGCTATCAGAAATTCTTTTATATAATTTTTTGAAAACAGGGTTTGAGTGTGAAGATGATTCAATATCTAAAAGAAGATAATCGTTTTCATTTATTATACTTTCTATATGAGAAAAAATGTTTTCAAAATCTTGTGTTTTAATGCGGAATGCGATTCTTGAAAAAGTTTTTCTGTATTCCTTAGATTCATGTGAAATTCTTTCTAAAGATACATTGTCAGACAAGTATGAAACAACAGGGATTATTCTTGTTGAAAAGCTGCTTAGTTTATTTATTTCTTCAATGCAGAAATCGGGTTGACGAGTTGATTGAGTAACATAGTTTCTAATGGCATCTGTTGTGTTATTAAGCTTTGTCGATTTGAAAAAGTCAACCATAAGTGACATTTGAGGAACTTCATTTAACAATTCTGCCACATCATCTATAATTGTATTTTTATTGTTTGTTCGAATTTTTTCTTGGATTAATTCAAGAAGAGGTAAAACGTTGGTGTCATCAAAAACGCCTATATTAGCAAGCTGTGATAACACACTCATTTCAACTGTACGATTTTTTAATACGGGAATATACACCTTACATACCTCCTTTTGCCTTGTTGTCTAAATGATATGCCAAGCCATCGAGGCCGGGGTAAATAAACGAACGGTTAATACCAAACCAATCTAAATCATTAACAAAATCGTTTATGATGGAGTTGGGAATAATCAGTTTGTCAACAACACATAACTCATCATTAATCTTTGTCTCGTTCAAAGGAAGTGTAGGATTTTTATGAACTGTAAATACTCCCTTTTGAGCAATAATTCTCGGATGAATATAGCTTGGTGAGTAGAGCACAACGTCATCTTCATCTGATAAGGAAAAAACATCCAAGTCTTCGTCTGTGTTAGAATTGAATTGTGTTTTGTTTACAACATAAACAGCAACATCATTATTACCAGAGTTTTCTGTTGCAAAATATGCAGCAATAAGCGGATTTTCTGTCCAATCTAAAAATCTTGTGGGTAATCCATGATGCTGTCCAATAGTCCACTGATCCCATGGACTAATATTTCTTAAATCCATGTGAGGAATTGACATTTTAATAAAATCGTGCATTGTTTGTTCTTCCATATCCTGTAAATCATCAACTATGGAATCAGGGTTACATCTTGCAACATATTGGTTTCGCCCGATTTTAGGTATCAACAAAAAATCCAGATTGTTCATTCCACGAAAAATATGGTCACGACTATAATTTGTTTCTACATATGACAAATAGTCTATGAAGGATTTTATTTTAATTTCGTTCATTTTTTCACTTCCTATTTGAACTGAATTTTTTGAAATGTTTTATGTAAGTTAAACTATAACCAAACGAAAACTCTGTTTTGTTCATACTTAGCACACGTTTGTATAAAGCGTTTTTTTCTTGTACTTATAGATTATCATAATAAAGTATAAAAGGCAATAATTAAACTCATAAAAATCTTCGATGATAATGTTAAACCAATATTTAAGTTTTCTTGCAAAAAGTCTGAAAAGGTCATCTGATATTCAGGTTCAAAAAAACGCAAAAACGCCCTTATATATCAACGCTTCCAAGCAACAAATCATTACAAGCATAAAAAATCCACACAAACCGGTTATTAGATCAGTTTGTATGGATTCCTTTTTATTTATGAAAGCTTTATTATAAGATCAACTATGGGCTGGATTAAGGTTTTAGTGAAGAAGTTTGCGATTGCATCAAAGAATTTACCGATTAAGTACGGAATTTTTGCTGCTCCCGTGGGTACCTGAGGTTCGGCGCGATAATGAATCAGTATTTTATAATACTCTGCCAGTTCATCACCGTAGTGTTCTTCGGACGTTATGGTATAAGAGCCGTCAAACGTGCCTGCTTCACGGATGACGGTATATTTTATATTGCTGTTTTCCATATAATAGGGAAGAATATAGCCGTCTGCTGGGTAAATGTAAAGAATGGATGAATAACTTATTCCCTCTTCAAACACTTCGGCCTCCTTGACACCGCTGTTGAAAGGTCCGTCGATGTAAGTTGCTTTGAACGTGCTGTAATCAAACTCAATACCCTCTCCACTGACGGTGAGGAAATCGGCACATTCTGAAGGTGTTTTGCCTGCGATTCTTGTATCGATGGTGATTTCGATGTTTTCAACCGCCTTATCGGGTTCAATTGCAAATGCGTTCAGCGGTGCAACCGCCATAATCATAATGAGTGCAAGAATTAAAGAAATTGTCCTTTTCATTGTGTTACCTCCTGATTGTTTGTTTCTGAATTATCGGTTTCCCAAATAACAACAGCCTCGCCTGAGCTGAAATCAACCTCTACGGAATGCCACTCCTTCATACGGTCACTTTCCGTATCGTAAAAGAACGAAGCCTCAAGAATACCGTCGTGATGGGGTCTGTCGTTGAAATATACAAGTGTGAAGGTATTTGTTTCACCTGTTTTTTCAGAGAAATGAACAACGTTATCCAAATCGGAATGAAGAAAATCAACCTCCCATTCAAATTCGGAATCCGCCGGGTTTCTTTCTGCCGTTACGGTGTAGGTTATTGTTTCATCCTCGTGAGCTAAGAAAACCTCGTCATAAAAAATCCAAGGGCTGACAACCGCATAATACGTTTCGCTCTGACCGTTCTTTGCCGTGAAATCAAGCTCCATACAGCGGCCATTGTAATAATAAACGTCGTCATCTTCGTCTATGCCTGCGGAAACGAAGCGAAAAACCTGCTCGTTGCCGTCAATTGTCATTTTTTCAAGCTTTATGTAAGGGTCGTCTTTGCCGTCATATTCCCAGACAAGACCTTCAGATTCATTATAAGGAAGAATCACTTCTTTATAATTTGCACCCGATGCCAGACCAAACACAGCAAGAAACGGCGTTGCAACGGTTGTTGCAACAGTCAGCGCAACAATGCCGAAAAATGTAAAAAGATACATAAAGACCATAATCTCACCTCACGATCAATACCATAAAAAAACCTAAAAGAAGGATATTTACAATTCATTATATTATATTTCACCGTTACTGTGCAAGTATAAATTGCAGCACAGTCGTTCTCACGCCACAATACTTTCCGATTGTGTTATTCTGGTAAAGAAATTAAATATTGAATTATAAAGTTCAAAAAAGAAATAAACTATCCTATCAAAAATTGTTTCGTGCTTAACAACATCAATGTGGCAGGTAACGGAAATGTAATCGTGGTCTATTGACGATTCATATTTTTTCAGCCGGAGAGAATAATTTGCAGGTTCACCATTTATCGTTACTTTATTCATACTGTCGGCAAGCACATAATAATTCACATCATCGGCTTTCAAAAAAACTGTAAGTGTATATCCGTTGCCCTCATGAAATATATTTGCACTGTTATAACCGTCTTTTATTGCAAAAACAGGATACAGGCCTCCGTTGTAATCATCAAAAACCAAGCCCTTTGTTTTTATTTTCACAAATTTTTCGTATTCACTTAACCTCATTCCGTCAATATCGTTTTTGAGGGTTATTTCAACTGTGTCAACCTCTTTCAAATGAACTGCATTGGCGTTTGGCATAGCAAACGAGCAAAAAAGAATAACAGCCGTAATAATTATACTTAACATTTTTTTCATTTGCTTCGCCTCCCTTTTAATTTATTCAATCAAAAATATCAATAATCAGATTAATGAAATTGTTAAACCACACAGAAATCATATTAAAAATATTCATTGTGCAAACAACTTGGAAGGTTTGCTCAACAAAGGTGCCGTCTTCACGTATAAGGGGCATACCGCTCGATTCAACAACAAAAACGGTTACGTTCACAACGCCCTTGCCCACTGCGGTTACTTTGCCGTTAGTGTCAACCGTTGCGATATCTTCATTGCTTGATTTATATCCGAGAATCCTACCTGCGGAAATTTCGCTTTCAACTGTTATCTGAGCAGTCTTTTTATATTTAAGCTCTGTTTCAGTAATACTCGCCTCAAAGGGGAACTGTCTTTCATAAACGGCATTTATAACAACATTTTCCGCAGGCATACCTGCTGAAAAATCTTTATCCCAGCCTTTGAATATCCATCCCGCGGGATGTGAAAAACCTGTTGGCGGAAAAATTTTTGAGCCTTCAAGATAGTTGTTTTCTCTGAGCAGTTTTCCGTCCGAATACCACTTGATATTATAAGTTTCGCAGTTTAACTTTGAAACATCAACTCTCACCATAGGTCTGACGCCGCTGCAATTACAATATGACCTTGCAGAGTTTGCTACGCCTCCCGATGTGGTTGTAAAATTTGTGAAATCGGAATAGTTGCTTGCCGTGCGGAGAAGCCACTCACTCGTTGCACCCTGAATCAGAGCATAATCGGTCGGATAAGCAATTCTTTTGGAGTTTGATGAATAGCTATCATAATACTCCCACGGATAAAAATCAAACTGATACGCGGCATCCATGACGTCTGCCAGATAAACCTTGTCATAGGTTGTTTCACTTGCATATTTTTGCGGGTCCGAGGGACCAGCACCGACAAAAGATGCGTGATTTGAAACCTCGGTTGTTTTTATGATTGTTTTTTCTTCCTCAGAGAATGCCGTGTTATAAAAATCGCTGTTAAGCCATTCTCTCATATAGCTTTCTGCATAGTTATTGGCATAAAAGCTGAATTCGGAATCGCAATAGTAGTAGTTGCCGTTTTTATAAACTCTTTTTGCAAATTGCTGAGCATCAATAATGCTGCTGCAGAGCAGATTGCCGAGAGCGGCATCGCCAATTTTCCATTTAAGAGGCTCAAACTTAAACCAATAAATCTCGTCGGGTTTAAAGTTTTCGTAATAATAACCGCTTATATATGAGCTTTTGTTTGCTTCGTCAAAAATGTAATACGGCTTATATTCCGTGAATGTGACTCCGCGGTATTTTTCACCGTTATATGTAACATCGGCATAGCTCATATAATCGCCCTGCTGTTCTGAACTTAACTCGCCGTTTCCGCTCATATAACCGAAAGAAATAAAATCATCCTCTGAAACCAGACCGTTAAGCTCGGCTGTCAGCTTTTCATCGGTAACTTCACTCTGAGGGTAGCTGCCGAAGGTTACTGTGTCACCTCTGAAATAACTGTTATCCGAAGTTTCTGCACTTGAAAAAACAAGGGCAGAAAACGCCATTATAAGAGCAAGTGCAAAAGAAAGTGTTTTTTTCATCAAAATCATCCTTTCTGTAAATCCGTTTTGTCTTTAGGTAAAATCGGCGAAACATTCAGAAAGCCTGCCGTATTATTGGTTTTTACACTATTGCTTAAGAGTTTATCGGCATTGGCTTCAAGCGCCTCTCTTGCAAATTTTTCAACATTTTCTTTACCTATATAAAACGTGCAGATTCTTCCGCCCATAATATCCGTTTGCAAATAACCGTTTCTTGAAACAGAAATGGTTTTTTTGTTCATTCCGATTGCATCACAGTTTACGGGAATCGTGAATATCGGATCAATACTTATTTCTCCGAGATTTTCAGCTTCCAAATCTGAAAGAAGACAGCTATAAATATAGTTTTCATCAACAGCCATTTTTCTTTCAATCGGCAAAGCCAAAGAATCATATGTAAAGCTTACTTCGCCGAAAGAAAAATTTTCTTTTGGAGAAGCATATCCATAAAGAGTTTTTAACGATATGATTTCAGCACTGTCGTTGATATAGGGGTATATTCTGCTGTCTGATTCAAACTTAATTCCTATTGCAAACTCGGAGCTTATACCTTTTATTTCATAAATCTCAGCTTCGGCTTCAAAGGTTTTTTGCGAATTATAATCATAAGTATATGCCTTTTGTGATGCAATTTTTCGGGTTATCCTGCCGTTATTGATATCCTGAATAAGGCTGCCTTTTACCGAATAAGCATTTGAGTTATAAATAACAACGGGAAACTGCGCAGTAATCGGCAGATCTCTGATATCCCGAACGTCATAATTAACAACCATTGGAGAAACAATTTCTTTATTAGGTGTTTCAGGAACCTCAGTTTCATCTTCTGCTGCTATTACCGTTGTTTCTTCACTTTTATTTTGCACCTGTGTTATTTGTTCGTTTGTTGTAACGATATTAGTTGCGTCGGGGATTTTCGGAATATCGGTTTTGAAAAAACCGTTTGATAAAAAAATAGCTGTAAATAAAATTGCAATCATGGCGGCGGCAACTATTGTAGGCCTTGCTCTGAAATGCTTCATGTCTTTTTTTATTTCATATTCCGCTGATTCTTCTATCAGTTCGTCATCAAGACCGTTTATCAATTCAAGAAAATTCATATTGCTTTTTTTCATATAGACCAGCCCTCCTTTTCAAGAATTTTTTTCAGTTCTTTTCTAAGTCTGAAAAGCGTAGTTTTAACCTTGCTTTCGCTGATACCCATTTTTTTGGATATATCCGTAACCGAATCAAGATACCAATATCTTCTGATAAATATTATTCTTTTTTCTTTTGAAACCGATTTGAGATATTTACCTATTGAATCAACAAGCAATTTTTCATCAAGAGAAACGTCAGCATCTTCCGAAATTGGTAAACAGTATTGAATTTCGTTTGTTATATCGGTAAGTTTAGCCGAGCGTTTAATTCTGTTTCGATCTCTTATTGCATTTAATGAAAGATTTCTTGTTATTCTTGCCAGAAACGCATAAAAATGCTCTCTCGGTTCATTTGGAGGGATTGAATTCCACGCTTGGATATATGTATCATTTTCACATTCCTCTGCCGTAAAATTATCCTCGGTTATTGAGTAAGAAAGTTTTCTTAATCTATCACCATATTTGAAAGAGGTTTCTTTAATGGCGGATTCATCACGCGCAAGATATAATTCGATTATTTCTTCATCATTCAAGATTTCAACCCCTTTCTCAAAAATTCCCTCTTATATCTATAAACACCCTTTTTAGTGAAAAGGTTACATTTATTATATCTTTTAAATTTATCCTTGTAAACCAAAACCGGGGCGGTATTCGTTATAGCATTCCTGCGGCAATGCATTCGCACGCCTCTTTTCGCTCATTATCCTTCATTATGTAGTCAACCAAAAATCAAAATGCAACCTTGAAAATATTTTTAGGTTAATTATAAACCTTTGTGTCTGATAAAACAACATGGTAAAATAATGCAATATTTTTATTTATGGGAACACATAAATAAAATAAAAGTCCGAAATTTTCTCCGTTAAGAAGAGAATAATTTTCGGACTTTTTTATTTTTTGAGGCTTATAAAATTTTTGATTTTATGTGAAAAGTTGTTGCGGATTTTGCCGAAAAAAATGAAGGTGACGATTGAATTTTGCAATTTTGTTTTTGCAAAATTTTGTTGATGCAGTTGAATTTTTGTGGGTACCATTTTATAAAAAAATTCAATTTGTATATACACAACAATCGGCACAAGTGGGTATCCAAAGGGAGAAAATCTCCTTTTGGCACACGATTTTGCGTCAAGCAAAGTCTAGTGTGTTATACCTTTGTTCCGTTGGTGGTGAAAAGGATGTCTGTCGCCTTACATGACAGCAGACTTTTCATCGGCGCAGAGCAGGCAGAGAAGTTCAGGAAAGAACAGAAAAAAATTTGTTTTTTCTGACTGCTCGGAAAAGGAACAAACGGTATATAAGACTCCCCGCCGCAGCGGAAAATTATCTGCAATTGTCGCAAAGAAGCAGCTTGAAAAAATATATTTTTTGCAGATAATCGAGCTCTCCGTAGCAGAAATTCAGAACGCAGATTTGTATTTCCGAAACTGTTTTTGTGCCGATATTTTTTATGCTCCGAAGCTGACCGTTTTGAATTTTTGCTATCAATTTACCGAGTGTAGTAATTTTATTTTTCTTAAGAATGTTTACGGTGCGTGTTGACAAAATCAACCCGTCAATTTTTATTTCGTAAAGCTCATTTTTTATCGGAACGGAAACCTTTAATGTTCTGCCCGAGAACACTTCAAGCGCTTCCGACAGTCCGTGCTTATGAGCGAAATAATACAGTTTTGATGCCACAGTAATATCTGTGAAATTTTCAAAAACTATATATTCTTTTTCTTCGGAGCAGTCGGGCTTACGACTACAGATATAATCCCACTGCGGTTCAAAATGCTTCCTGATATTTTTTATTGCATTTTTTTCAATCTGTTTTGCGCGGGGTTCTTTCAGATTAAAAAATTCGGCGGTTTCTTTTCTGGAATGATGCATGCCGTTTTCAATTCCGAAGCGGTAAGAAATATATTCACGCTCACGATCATTGAGGTTTGCAACCGATTCACGAATCATGGCGGACTTCAGTTTTTCAAAGAAAATGTTTTCGGTGTTTGAACTGTAAATATACGGTTGCCTTGCTAAAAGAGCGCTTTCGATATAGTCTGCATCGTATTCACCGTTTTCGTTTTCACCGTCAAAACTCATAAACGAGAAATAAGTTTTTTCTTCTGTTTCTTCATCAACTTCGTAAACTTCATAACCGTACTTTTCGGGAAGCAGAAGAATGTATTTTTCTATATATGCTGTGGCATAAGTCAGAAATTTTGTGCCTTTGTTTATGTCAAACCTGTTAACTGCTTCAAGAATTCCGATGCAGCCTTCCTGCACGATTTCTTCAAAATCAATTCCGAAGTTTTCAAAATCTTCCGAGTATTTGTTTGCAAGCTTTTTGATAAATCCGAGATTATTTTCAACAAGACGGTGCTTTGCAGTTTCTTCTCCTCCCTGAGCCAATACGCAAAGCTCTTCGTTTGTCATCTGTGTTTACCTCTCTGCGGTTGCATAAAAATCGGAATCAAAGCATTGCGAAGATTATTTTTCATCTCCGGGGTAATACCGTTGAAACGGCTAATCTGTTCAATAACGGCATCTGCCATATTTTCTGCTGTTATTCTCTTGTAGGACAGACTGCCACCGCTTCTGACAAGACTCTGACGGATTCCTTCAAATGTTTCCTGTGTAAGTTTTCTTGAATGTGAAAAATCGGTATCAACGGTTTTCTTTATATCTTTTACGATTGACATAAATCCGTTGTCAATCATAGTTAAGTCAGCCTGATATATCGGAGTTTTTGCACTTTGTATATCTTCTGATACTTCTTCTGAAATTTCATCGTCACCGCATACGGTTTTGCTGACCATATCATAAATCTGATTCTGAATTGCAAATCCTTCTGCAAAAGTGCCTTTGAAGAAATGAGCAATTTTATTTGAAAGAATTCCGAAGTTCGGATGCTCAAGCAACATATTCAGAACATCGGGGTCAATCACACCAGTATAAATTTTCTTTGCGGCTTCTATGGTCAGACCAAGTTCGCCGATGCTGAAATTTTTCGGTTCGGGTTCATCGGAAAGTCCGAGAATAAAATCGGATGACACTCCGAAAATTTTTGCAAGACGAAGAATCAAATCGTTGCCGATTTTCTTTGTTTCTCCACTTTCTATTCTTCCGATTGTTGATGCATCAACATCAACCTGCTGTGCAAGTTCGGCTTTTGTCCAGCCTCTCTGTTCTCGCAAATCTGCAATTCTTTCTCCAAGTGTTCCGTGTAAATATGGCATTTATCAGTCTCCTTTTGTTTTTTTGATTTAATTATATTGAGATAAAAAATTTTGGTCAAGGATGTCAATTCTAATCTTGTTAAGTTAATTATAGCAAATTTATATGTACCAAAAAACGGACTGTCAGGCGATGAAAAACAACTTTTATCTTCAAAAACTTGCAAATCTGCAAATTCCAAGAGCTGTGAACAGCGCAAAATTGCAAGACACTTGATTTTGACGGGGTAACGGCAAAAAATCAGTATAATGTCTATAGACGGATAAAGTCGATTAAAGATATCGGAGGTGAATTTACCGCAAACTGAAAATAAAAATTTTTAAGGCGAATCGTTGACGCATTGTGTCGGCGGTTCGCTTTCTCTATGCCAAAAAGAAAGGAGGTCTGAAAAATGTCAAGAGAATTGACCGACAAAGAAAAACAGAGAATCAAAAAACTTGTAGTCGGAAACTGTGCCAACTACAGAAAAGATTACGGCTGTCTGCCGCTTGATTGCGATTGCTACATGTTCACAAAACATTTTGCAAACGACAAAATCTGCCGATACTTCCGTGATTCCGTTTTACCGCTTGACCCAGAACTCGAAGCAGTTTTCTTCGATAAGCATTTGAAAAGCTGTAAACATTGCGGAAAGAAATTCGAATATAACGGCAGAAAAGCTTATTGTTCCGAGTCTTGCAGAAAAGAGGCTCAGAGAATTATGAATGCGGCGAGAGTCCGTAAACACAGAGAAAAGAAAGAAGGTGAAAGATGACGAAACCGCAATACGGAATACTGAGATTTGCAAAATACAAGGGTCCCGAAATCGGCAGGATTGAAGCACATAACGAGCGCACGAAAGAAAATTATGCGAGCAATCCCGATGTCGATACCGAGCGAAGCAAATACAATTTCCATCTTGTTAAACCGAACGGCAAATACCGAGCGGAAGCCGAAAAGCAGATTGCCGAAGTCGGCTGCAGAACAAGAACGGATAGTGTAAGAGTTGTTGAAACACTTATAACAGCAAGTCCCGAATTTTTCAAGGATAAGAAAAAGGCTCAGGTCAAAGAATATTTTGAACACGCCTTGAAATTCATTCTGAAACACGTTCCGCAAGAAAGAATTTTATCGGCGGTAATTCACGTTGATGAAAAGACACCGCATATGCATCTATCATTTGTTCCTATAACGGATGACGGCAGACTGAGTGCAAAAGACATAGTCGGGAACAGAAAAAAGCTGACCTGGTGGCAGGATGAATTCTGGAAACACATGGTGAAGAAATATCCCGATATGGAACGGGGCGAAAGCGCAAGTGAAACGGGCAGAGAACATATTCCTCCGAGGCTTTTCAAACAAGCCGTAAAGCTGAATAAACAAAGAGAAATGCTGATGAGCTTACTGACGGAAATCAATCCGCTGAATGCAAAGAAAAAAGTTGCAGAAATCGAAGCGTTGCTTGATGAATACATCCCCGGTGTTGAGCAGATGAAGACAAAGCTGAAAAAATATGATGCAGCGTATAAGACACTTAAGACAGAGATAACAGAACTTGAGAAAAAGCTCGATGACAGTAAAGAGAGCACCCTCAAAAAACTTGAAATTTCCCGTAAACTTCAGGAGTACGAAGAACTAAGAAAAACAGTCGAAAACATACCGCCCGAAATTCTCGGTGCGTATAAAAATAGAGGCAAAATCTCATCGCAGATTCACGAATAACAACTTCCGCTCAGGTTGAGTGGAAGTTAAAAATCTTACTTCTACACAAATTGAGTAGAAGTTAAAACAGCAAACTCAACTTGTGACCAAGTTGGACACAAGTTAAAAATAATTCTGCCCAGGTTGGACAGAATTTCTGAACAGAAGCAACTTCCCGACAACTTGTCGGAAAGTAAAAAAATTGTGACCAAGTTGGACACAATTTCTCAACGCAAAATAATTCAGCCCAAGTTGGGCCGGATTTCTGACTTCTGGTCAACTTGGACAGAAGTTAACCGAAACTAACTTGTTACCAAGTTGGGAACAAGTTCCGAAAACAACTTCCAACCAAGTGGGTCGGAAGTTAAACAAAACTAACTTCTGCCCAACTTGGGCAGAAGTTGAAAAATCAACCGCAAGGAGCAAATCGACATCCTTGCAAGAAAGGAGTTTTATGAATAATATGGAATCGGAATATGAATCAGCTCTTTATTTCGCCGCACTTAAACTTATCCAGCAGCTTTGTGCCGACGGTTTAATTTCTGAAGAAATGTTCCACGAAATTTTAAATGAAAACGCCGATAAGGTAGATACATCAGAATTCTTGTTCTACCGTTCGGACAGAAAGGAGATAAAAAATGATGTATCCGTTTGATACACCGAAAGAAAAGAGGGTGGTAATCTATGCCCGAGTTTCAACCGAACACGAAGCACAGGTTTATGCCTTGGGCAATCAGCTTGAATGGTATAACGCTTTTCTTGAGCGACACCCCGAATGGATTCTTGTCGATAAGTACATCGACGAAGGTATAACGGGCACTTCGGCTGAAAAAAGACCGGGATTCACGCAAATGATTTCAGATGCCCACGAACACAAATTCGACCTTATTATCACACGTGAGGTTTCCCGATTTGCAAGAAACACCGAAGAAACTCTGCATTTCACCAAAGCTTTGCGACGGGTCGGAGTTGAGGTGTTCTTCATCAATGACGGAATCAAGACTTTTGACGGCGACGGTGAGCTGAGGCTTTCGCTTATGGCGAGCCTTGCTCAGGAAGAAAGCCGTAAAACATCAATCCGAGTTAAAAGCGGACAGCAGGTTTCGATGAACAACGGAGTTTTTTATGGCAACGGTAATATTCTCGGTTATGACAGAGTCGGCAAAGACCTTGTTATAAATCCTGAACAAGCGGAAACTGTGAGAATGATTTATGATATGTACCTTGCGGGTGACGGTCTGATGAAAATCAAAGATGAGCTCGAACGCAGAGGCAGACTGACCTCAATGGGTAAATCCCGATGGCACTGTACGGTCATATCCCATGTTCTGCAAAACACATTTTACTGCGGAATAATTACATATCACAAAGAGTACGTTGAAAATTATCTTGATCAGAAAAAGACAAAAAACTATGGTGAAATCGAGCTTACGCAGGTTCAGGGAACCCACACGCCGATAGTATCCGTAGATGAATATGAAAGGGTGCAAAAAATTATGGCAAGTAAAAGAGGAGAAATGAAAAATCTGAATTCGGGAAGAAAACCCAAAGGCAAAACACCGCCGAAAACCGTATGGGGTAAACTTCTCGTCTGCGAATGCGGTCACAAATTCAACAGAGTTAAATGGTCGGGTTCGGGAGAGAACACAAAATATGCTTATCAATGCTATTATGTTATTAATCACGGTAGCTACGAAAGCAGAAAAAAGAGAGGTTTACCGCTTGAAGATGCCTGCCGTTCACCGATGATTCCCGAATGGAAACTCGACCTGATGGCAAAGTTCATTTTTGATAAGTTTTTATCCGACAAACAGAGGGTTCTCGCAATTGCAGAATCTGTGTTGAGAAAGCATTATGAAATCTCCAACGACAAAAATGACTATTCAGATTTGATATTGCAGAAAGAAACCCGACTCAATGAACTGAAACAAGCTTATGACCGCTTGCTTGATATGAGATTAAAAGATGATATTACTATCGAGGTTTTCAGAGAAAGGTCCGAACCTATTCAAAAGCAAATCACAGCCGTCAACAATGAACTTGCTGACCTTGCTCCCGCACGATACGAACCTATCTATGAGGACTACGAAGAAAAGATAACATTCCTGCGGTATGCACTCGACAGATATACATACCCCGAAAACGAAGGAGACGTGCCTCCGTATGTAATCGAAGCACTCATAAAGAAGATTGTTGTGACTCCCCATGAATTCAAGTGGTATCTGCGTTTTGGCAAAGAAAATGAGCCGATTGACTGTGAAATCAACGGAAAAAGAGCCGAAAATTGCTCTCTTTCGGTTGATTCGGAAGAGATTTCCCCATCCGCATTGGAGCAGTACAGGCAGCTATCAAAGAAATGTAATCTCTCACGAATTCATTTTGTAGCATAATAAACTAACGAATCCCCACCGAGAAATCGGTGGGGATTTTTGTGTGCATTGAATTATTGGGATAAAGATGGTATAATAAGAGTGATTTATAAACTTGATTTGTTAGCACTAGGAATTAAGGAGAATTTAAAATGAAATATGTAAAAACAGAAAAATATGATACTGATTTAATCAAGCAAAAAATCATGGGACCTAATCCGTTAAAATTAGAAGAAGAACTGATGATTGACAATAGAATTAAAACAGGTGCTGTTGTTATGGATTTAGGTAGCGGACAAGGAATCACATCTGTATTTTTAGCAAAAGAATATGGATTTAAGGTTTATGCAACCGACCTTTGGAGTGATAAGGAAGAAAATCAGAAATTCTTTTCTGAAATGGGATTAACAGAGG
>JAZRLY010000059.1:0-13967 GCA_045647065.1 Acutalibacteraceae bacterium | reverse complement strand
ATCCGAAGAAGGTAAAAAAGCGTTTGAAAAATGGCAGCAAGAAAATGGGCAAGACAGTAAGACTATGATAACATAGCAACACATAAATAAAAGAGAGCCAAGGCTTTAAACCTTGACTCTCTTTTCTGTTTTGCATCAGATGGGAACCCTGACGGCAAAGCCGCCTTTGAAAAAATAAGTGTTCATCCAATGCCCGTCTGGTGGACTCAAAGGGATTCGAACCCTCGACCTTTCGGATGCGAACCGAACGCTCTCCCAACTGAGCTACGAGCCCTTTTTTTAATGAATTATAAAACTTCCTTTTGGCGTTGTCAATAAAATATAACAAATTCTTTTCGTTTTTGATATTGATATCAAGCACTGTTCGGTGTAAAATAATATCACACACCCTATGTTATCACTTGAGGCGGCAAATTTATGATAATTGATTTTCACACTCATTGTTTTCCTGATAAAATTGCAGAAAAAGCGCTCCCTGTACTCAAGCACCGTTCGGGAATAACCCACCCTTTTCACGACGGCACGGTCAGCGGTCTGCTTGAACTTGCAAAAAGCAACGGGATAGATTACTCCGTTGTGCTCAACATTGCAACAAATCCGAACCAGCAGAGCAAGGTCAACGATTTTGCAATTTCACTCAAAGAAGTTGACGGGATTATTCCTTTCGGAAGTGTGCATCCCGACAGTCCCGACGCACTCAAAGAGCTTGAAAGGCTCAAAGCCAACGGAATCAAGGGCGTGAAGCTTCATCCTGACTATCAGGACTTCTTTGTCAATGAAAAAAAGATGCTTACCATCTACGAAAAAATCGCATCTCTCGGAATGATAACCCTTTTCCACTGCGGTTTCGATATAGGATACCCCGAACCTGTTCACTGCACGGCACAGGCACTCGCAGAAGTTCTGCCTGTTTTCGGGAATGCACCCGTTGTTGCGGCACATTTCGGCGGGATTTGGTCGCTGCCGGAAACACGCAAACACCTTGCCGGAAAAAATGTTTATCTCGACACCGCATACTGCTACGGAACAATTACTCCCCGATACGCAAAAGAGGTCATTGACATTCACGGGGCAGACAAAATCCTCTTTGCAAGCGATGCACCGTGGAACGCTCCCTGGCAGGATATTGAACTTATTAAATGCTTCGGGCTCACTGAGGACGAAGAAAAAGCAGTTCTCGGCGAAAACGCACGAAAACTGCTCGGTCTTTGATTATCTCAATTCATCGAGAGTCATTTCATATGCAGGAAGGAATTCATCAACGAAAACCTTTGCCTCGGGGCAATCAAGATTCTCAATCGAGATTCTGAGTCCCTCGCCCGCTTTGATAAACTCCGAATTCCCCGCCTTTTTCTCTTCGTTGCACTTGATGAGTGCGCTGATTTTATCGGCAGCTTTAACGAGCTTCCAAAGCTCTTCGTCACATTCTTCAGGAATAAACATTGCCGAAAACTCATCTCTGAAATCTTCGGGGAGCATTGAAACAAGGCTCTTGCAAGCATTTTCCTCAACGGTTTTATACGCGTTGCGAACCTCTTCGCTGTAATACTTAACAGGGGTAGGCATATCGCCTGTCAGCGTTTCGGGTGCGTCGTGATAAAGTCCGATAAGCGCCGCTCTTTCGCCGTTGAGATTCTTACCAAAGCGTTTATTGCCGATAACCGCAAGTGCGTGAGCAATAACAGCAACCTCAAAGCTGTGCTCACAGAGATTTTCGTTGTGCTCGTTTCTCATAAGCGCCCAGCGGTTGATATATTTCATTCTCGAAACCATTGCAAAAAATCCGTTTTTCATTTATAATCACCTGAACATTTTGTTTTTAAAGTAAAGATACTATATCATAAAATTAATTTTATTTCAACTCTGTGAAAGGGGGTAAATATGAAACGTTGCATTTATTGCCTGAACGAATGCGCGGACGATGCAAAATCTTGTCCGCTCTGCGGATTCAACGGTGGTAAGGAATATAAAAATCCGCCAGAATGCCTGTCCATAGGCACAAGGCTCAACAAAAAATACATAGTCGGCGGCTTAATCTCAAAAGATAAAATATTTACTTCCTATTACGCACTCGATACTGCCACTCGCCAAAGAGTCAAAATATACGAATATTTCAACGAAAAGCTGGTTTACCGTCTTCCCGGTGAACTGATAATAAAATTCCGCGATGAAAACTGCCGAGCAAGAGGCAACAAGGAAATCGCCGCTTACTATGCGCATTATCTTAAGCTCTGTGGCGTTTCAAAAACAAGCATTCTTGATTTTACGGACTGCTTTACGGAAAATTCAACTTTCTGTTATGTGTGCGCGGTTAACAGCGGTGAACCGCTCTCTTCATCAATCGGCAACCGCAGGACCATAAGCTTTTCAAAAGCAGTATCTCTGTTGAAGCCAGTTACCGATTGTGCCGAAAAACTTGCAAAAGCAGGCAAATGGCATGGCAGCATATCGCCATATTCTCTGATAATGACCGACGGAAAAATCACCGCGATAACAGGTTATTCCTACCCACCCAAAAGCACCGTTTCTCCTTTTGACGCGCCTGAAAAACAGCTCGGGGCCAAGCATTGCGGCGCATTTACGGATGTTTATGCCATAGGTGCGATTCTCTATGAAGCGGTAACCGGCATGATGCCTCCGTCAGCGCCCGAAAGAGTCAAGGGGCGTGAGCTTCGCTTCCCCGAAAATATCGCCGAAAGAGAAAAGAATATCATAATAAAAGCTCTCGCTTTTGATAAATCCGAAAGATATTCATCCGTTGCCGAAATGACGGCGGATATCGCAGGAAAGAAATCCGAAAGCCCTCAAAACGGCGTTCAAAAGAATCCGATAACAAGAAAAATCATATTGATTCTTGCGACTCTTGTTGCAGTCGGCGGTGCGGCGGTACTGATTAACAATTATCTGATTGAGCCGATGAAGGAAAACAAGCAGTCCGAGGAAATAGCTCAGCTTGTTTCTCAAGTCACAACAACTCCGATGGTTGACCCGTGGATTGAGATAAATTCAAAATATCCCGATATCAACTTCCCCGAGGGAATGAATCCCGCATTCTCCGACCTTTACGCAATCAACCCCGATTTCGCAGGCTGGATTTCGATTCCCGAGCTCGATATAAATTATTCCGTTGTTCAGGCGGAAGATAATGACAAATATCTGCGCCGTGACATTTACGGAAAATACACATCTTACGGTGTGCCGTTCTTTGATTACAGATGTAACATAAAAAATCTCAGCCGTAATACAGTCATTTACGGGCACAATATGCGCCACGATGACAAGATTTTCGGTCCTCTCGAGCAGTACCGTGATCCTGAAACCTTCAGAAAAGCTCCTCTCATCGGAATGAGCACGCTTTACGGCGACTATACGTTCAAGATTTACGCTGTTTTCATTTCCAACAGCAAGCCAAAAGACGATAACGGCAGGGTGTTTAACTATATTTTTGTTAATGCGGGTGAAGAAAGATTCAATAACTATATCACCGAAATTGACAAGCGCAAGCTTTATACAACGGGCGTTGACATCAACGAAAACGATAAAATTCTCACGCTTTCAACCTGCTGTTATGACTTCGAGGATGCAAGGCTTGTTGTGGTCGGCAGACTGTTGCGCGACGGTGAAAGTCCCGCAGTTGACACCTCGCTTGTTTACGAAAATCCCGTTCCGAAATTCCCGCAGATATATTACGATGTGGAACGCATCAATAATCCTTATGAAAACGATATTATGCTTTTTGAATAGAGGTAATGATATGAAATTTCTTATTGTTGTTGATATGCAGAATGATTTTATTGACGGTGCACTCGGCACAAAAGAGGCAGTCGCCATTCTGCCTGCCGTAAAAGAAAAGATTGAAAACTTTGACGGCAGAATTCTTTTCACAAGAGATACGCACGAATCCGATTATCTCGGCACTCAGGAGGGCGCAAATCTTCCCGTTGAGCACTGCATAAAAGATTCAGACGGCTGGCAGATTCGCCCCGTACTTGATGCGCTCCGCAAGGAAGAACCGATTGATAAGCCGACATTCGGCAGCGTTGCTCTCGGGCAGCTCCTCAAGGCATACGACACCTATGAAGAGAAAATCGAAAGCATAACCCTCATCGGTCTTTGCACGGATATCTGTGTCATTTCAAACGCAATGCTCGTAAAAGCTTTTCTGCCCGAAACACCTGTTTTGGTTGATGCGGCGTGCTGTGCAGGCGTAACACCCGAGAGCCACGAGCGTGCGCTTGATGCAATGGCGGTTTGCCAGATAAAAATTGAAAACAGATAATATATCGATTAAAAGCTTTAAATCGCTAAAGTTTTTTTGTAAAAACTATTGACAAACCGTTTTCAAAGTGCTATTCTAAAGCCAACAAATAACAAACCAGAGGTTCTCTCAATGAAAAATATCGTTTTCACAGCAGCATATTACTACTTTTACTTTATCAAGTAACTTGATAGGGTTTAGTAGGTTTTGCTGTAAAAACGAAAAGTAATCGAGGTTCTGACACCCCGCAGTGAAATTTACACTGCGGGGTTTTTATTTTTTGGAGGTAGTAAAAATGATTGTGTCAATTAAAAAAGGAACAAGCGAAGCTCAGATTGAAAATCTTGTTGAATGGCTCAAAAGTCTTAATCTTGAAATTCACCGCAGTAACGGTCAGTTTGACACGATTCTCGGCCTTGTCGGTGATACAAGCCACGTTGATATTGACCTCATCAGCGGACTTAACATTGTCAACAGCGTTGCACGAATCAGCGAACCTTATAAGAGTGCAAACAGAAAATTCCATCCCGACGATACTGTAATCGATGTCTGCGGCCACAAAATCGGCGGCGGCAACTTCCAGTTCATTGCAGGCCCCTGCTCCGTTGAATCGCCCGAACAGATTTGCTCAATCGCAACCGACATCAAGGCGACAGGTGCAAACCTTCTTCGCGGCGGCGCATTCAAACCCAGAACATCACCCTACGCATTCCAGGGAATGAGAGCGGAAGGACTTGAACTTCTCGAAAAAGCAAAGGCTGAAACGGGCGCACCCATAGTTACTGAAATTATGGATCTTTCTCATCTTCCGTTGTTTGAAAACGTTGATGTTATTCAGGTAGGCGCAAGAAATATGCAGAACTTCGAGCTTCTCAAAGAACTCGGAAAAACCGATAAACCCATTCTTCTCAAAAGAGGCCTTGCGGCGACTATGGAAGAGCTTCTTATGAGCGCGGAATACATTATGGCGGGTGGCAACAGCAAGGTTATGCTCTGTGAAAGAGGAATAAGAACCTTTGAGCATTACACAAGAAATACGATGGATATTTCCGCAATTGCACTTCTCAAAGAAAAAACACATCTTCCCATCATTGCCGACCCCAGCCACGCAGCGGGCATGGCAAGAATGGTGCGTCCCCTTGCACTTGCGGCGGTTGCGGCAGGCGCAGACGGACTTATGATTGAAGTTCATAACGATCCCGCCCACGCAATGTGTGACGGTCCTCAGGCACTCAAACCCGAGGAATTCGCAAAGGTCGTCAAGGAAGCAAATGCAATCAGAGAAATAATGACAAAATTTTAAGGTGATATTATGAAAATCGGTATAGCGGGATTGGGTCTTATCGGCGGGTCGCTCGCAAGAGCGCTCACTGAAAGCGGAAAGCACGAGGTATTGGGTCTCGACCGCAACAGAAGCTCTCTTCTTGCGGCAAAAATGGTCGGTGCAATTACAGACGAAATGGACGACTCAAACATCAGCAACTGCGATATGATATTCATTGCTCTCTACCCGCAGGCAACAGTGGATTTCGTTGAAATGTATGCAGATAAAATTAAAAAAGGGGCAATCGTTGCGGACTGCGGCGGCGTTAAAAGACCGATTTGCTCTCCCTGCGAAAAACTCGCCGAAGAAAACGGATTTATCTTTATCGGCGCACATCCGATGGCAGGTACCCAGTTTTCGGGATTCAATTCTTCAAGGGGAAATCTTTTCAAAAATGCAACAATGATAGTAACCCCGAAAGAAAATACAGACATTCGCATCCTCGAAAAGTTCAGAAATGTGCTTAACGATGCAGGTTTTGGCGCAATTAACTTTACAACTCCGTCAGAACATGATAAAGTAATAGCGTTCACTTCTCAACTTCCACACATCATTTCCAACGCTTACGTCAAAAGTCAGACAGCCGTAAAGCAAAAGGGATTTTCGGCAGGCAGTTACAGAGACCTGACACGCGTTTCAAAGCTCAATGAAAATATGTGGACCGAGCTTTTCTTCGAAAACAAGGATAATCTCATAAGTGAGATTGATTTTCTTGTTGAGAGTCTGAGTGAATACAGCACCGCTCTCAAAAACGACGACAGAGAAGGTCTTGTTGCTCTTCTCAAGGAAGGTACGGACAGCAAAAAGCAGGCAAAGTAGGGGTTATAATGAAAATAATCAATGTTAATGCTTCAAAAAAATATGATGTTATTATCGGTGAAGGCATTCTCTCATCTCTCGGTGAAAGATGTGTTTCGCTTCTCGGCAAGGGCAGAGCGGTTATTGTTACCGACAGCAATGTTACGCCGTTATGGCTCGGCAAAGCAAAAGAAAGCCTTGAAAAAGCAGGAATTGATACTCTTGAATTCATCTTTCCCGCAGGTGAAGAATCAAAAAGCAAGGAAACTCTCTTTGACCTTGTTGAATTTATGGCGGAAAACAGACTCACCCGCTCCGATTTTGCCGTTGCACTCGGCGGCGGAGTTACGGGCGATATGGTCGGACTCGCATCCTCGCTTTATCTCAGAGGCATCGAATTCGTTCAGGTGCCGACCACTCTGCTTGCGGCGGTTGATTCATCCGTCGGCGGAAAAACCGCCGTTAATCTTAACTCGGGCAAAAATCTGATGGGCGCATTCTATCAGCCCGCTCTCGTCCTTTGCGACATCCTCACCCTCAGCACTCTTCCCGAAAATATTTTTGCGGACGGTATGGCAGAGGTTATCAAATACGGCGTCATATTTGACAAGGATTTGTTTGACAAAGTGAGCGGCGGCGATGTAAAATCAGATATGGAAAGCGTTATTGCCCGCTGTGTTGAACTTAAGCGCGATGTTGTTGCGATGGACGAATTCGACAAAGGTGACAGACAACTTCTCAACTTCGGTCACACTATGGCTCATTCGGTTGAGAAACTCAGCAATTTTGAGATTTCTCACGGAAGCGCGGTAGCAATCGGTATGGTTATCGCCGCAAAAGCATCCCACGCCCTCGGCTGGAGTGATGAGGACTGCACTCAGGCAATTATTGACGCAAATAAAAATAATAATCTTCCCGTTGAGTGTGATTTTGCATCCGCGGACCTTGCGGATATCGCCCTTTCAGACAAAAAGCGCACGGGCGGCACAATCAATTTCGTCGTGCCGAAAGTTCTCGGCGAATGTGAACTTAAAAAGATACCTGTTGAAGTTTTATATAAAATTGCGGAGTGTAAATAATGGATATCCGTATCATCCCCTCGCCCATTTCGGGCAGCATCGAGGGCATATCTTCGAAATCCTTTGCACACAGAGCTTTAATCTGTGCCTGCCTTGCAAATGGTGAAAGTAAAATTAAAATCAACACTACATCTGCCGACATAGAAGCAACTGTCAGTTGCCTTCGCAATCTCGGTGCGAGGATAGAAAAAAACGGTGTTACATATACGGTGACGCCGATTGGTGCGTTACCCGAAAACGCGGTGATTGATTGCGGCGAAAGCGGCTCAACGCTCCGATTCCTCTTGCCCGTAATCTGTGCAATGGGCATCAAAACCGAAATCGATGCTCACGGCAGACTCCCCGAAAGACCGCTCTCCCCCCTCAAGGAAGAATTAATCCGTATGGGTGCAGAGATTTCTGATTCTTTTCCGCTTACGGTTTCGGGCAAAATTTCCGCAGGCGAATACACTCTCCGCGGTGATGTCAGCTCACAGTTTGTGACCGGTCTGCTTATGGCGCTTGCCTTTCTCGGTGGCGGAGTGATAAAGCTCCTTCCGCCCGTGCAATCAAGACCGTATATTGACATAACCCTTGAAGTTTTGCGCACTTTCGGAGCAAATATCAAAGAAGAAAACAATACTTTTTATATAAATTCATCACCCCTCATCGGATGTGATTTCGCGGTTGAAGCTGATTGGTCAAATGCTGCATTCCCTCTTTGCATGGGCGCAGAGGTTACGGGTCTTAACCCCGACTCAACTCAGGGCGACAAAGAGATAATTAATGTGCTTGAAAATATGGGTGCCGTAATCACACGAAACGGCGGCAGCTTCAAGGCAAATTTATCTTCGCTTCACGGATGCAGAATCGACGCATCGGATATTCCCGACGCTGTGCCCGTTATTGCAGTTGTTGCCGCAACCGCAGAGGGAGAAACCGTCATTTTCAACGCTGAAAGACTCCGCATCAAAGAAAGCGACAGAATAATGACCACTGCGAGTATGATTCGCTCACTCGGTGGTGATGTGACGGAAACCGATGACGGTATGATAATCTGCGGAAAGCCACTTCTTACGGGCGGCGAAACAGATTCATTCAATGATCACAGAATAGCTATGGCGGCGGCGGTTGCATCGCTGAAATGCAAGGGCGATGTCGTTATCCGCAATGCCCAAGCCGTCAGCAAATCTTATCCCTCATTTTTTGACGATTTTAACAATCTGGGAGGAAAAGCCTATGTCGTGTAATTTCGGAAACAACATAAAAATAACAATATTCGGTCAGTCACATTCCGAGGCAATCGGCGTTGTGATTGATGGTCTACCTGCAGGCTTTAAAATAGACACCGACAAAACAGCCGCCTTTATGGCAAAGCGTGCACCCGGTAGAAATGACCTTTCATCTCCCCGAAAAGAAGCGGATGAAGTGAAGATTCTTTCGGGCGTTGTTGACGGCATCACCTGCGGCGCGCCTCTTTGCGCCGTTATCGAAAACACAAACACACGCTCGGGCGACTATGATAAACTCCGCTCTCTTCCCAGACCGTCACACAGCGACTTCACCGCAATGATGAAGCATAACGGCTTCAACGACATCCGCGGCGGCGGCAACTTCAGCGGCAGAATGACCGCTCCCCTCTGCTTTGCAGGCGCGGTTTGTATGCAGATGCTTGAAGAAAAAGGCGTACGCATCGGCGCACATATTTCCTCAATCAGCAAAGTTGACGACAAAAGATTTGACCCTGTTAATGTCAGTGCGGATGATTTTGATGCTCTTGCAAAAAAAGCATTCCCCGTCATCGACAAAAATCAAGGCGAATATATGAGAAAAGCGATTTGCGGTGCAAAGGAAAACGGCGATTCCGTCGGCGGCACAATCGAATGTGCAATCATTGGAATGCCCGTGGGCATCGGTGACCCGATTTTTGACGGCATTGAAAACAGAATAAGTTCTGCCGTTTTCGGAATTCCCGCAATCAAAGGAATTGAGTTCGGCTCAGGATTTGACGGTGCAAGAATGAACGGAAGCGAAAACAACGATGATTTCGTCTGCGTCGACGGAAAAATTTCAACCGCGACGAATAATCACGGTGGTATTCTCGGCGGAATTTCATCGGGTATGCCGATAATTTTCAGATGTGCGGTAAAGCCGACCCCCTCCATTGCCAAAGAACAACAATCGGTCAACGTCGAAACGGGCTGTGAAGAAAAACTCGTTATCGGCGGCAGACATGACCCGTGCATTGTCCCCAGAGCCGTGCCGTGTGTTGAAGCGGCGGCAGCAATCGTTATTGCAGATTATTTATTGAGGTAAGCCAATGGATATAAAAGATTTAAGAAACGAAATAGACAGAATCGACGGCGAGCTTACGCGCCTTTTCAAAGAGCGTATGGAAACAGCCGCTAAAATTGCAGAATACAAAAAAGAAAACGGCATGCCCGTTTTCAATAAGGAGCGCGAAAGAGAAGTTCTTAACAGCGTTACCGAAAATATGCCCCCACAGCTTCAGGGATACACAAAAACCCTTTACGAAACAATATTCAACCTCAGCCGCTCATATCAGAAAAGAATCATAACACCGCAATCAAGTCTTTCGAAAATGATTGAAGAGGTGACGGCATCAACGCCTTGCGAAAGACCTGACAGAGCGGTTGTTGCCTGCCAGGGCGTTGAAGGTGCATATTCACAGTTTGCGTGTGATAAGATGTTCACTTATCCCTCGATTGTATATTGTAAAAGCTTTGAGGATGTTTTCAGAGCAGTTGACAGCGGTCTTTGCCGCTACGGCGTTCTTCCCGTTGAAAACAGCACCGCAGGTACGGTCAACAAGGTTTATGACCTGATGAACGAGCATAAATTCTATATTGTCCACAGCCTCAAGCTCTTTGTCAGACACTCCATTCTCGCACCCGAAGGTGTTGAGATTACTGATATCAAAGAGATTTTTTCTCACGAGCAAGCACTCAACCAATGCTCGGAATATCTTTCTTCTCTCGGTGTGAAGGTTACGGTCTGCGAAAACACAGCAGTTGCCGCAAAAATGGTTGCCACATGCGGGCGGAAAGACTGCGCATCAATCGGTTCAAAGGACAGTGCAGAGCTTTACGGTCTTAACGTGCTTAAAACGGGAATCCAGAATACCGACAACAACTACACCAGATTCATCTGCATTTCGAAGAAGCCCGAAATATATCCGGGCGCAAAAAAGACGAGCTTTATGATGACAATTCCCCATAAGCCCGGCTCGCTTTACAATATTCTTTCAAGATTTGCTTCTCTCGGACTCAATATGACAAAGCTAGAAAGCCGCCCGATACCCGGCAGTAACTTTGAGTTTATGTTTTATTTCGATATTGACGCATCAGTATATTCCGAAAATCTCAAGTCTCTCCTCACTGAGCTTGAAAACGATTCTCAGCAGTTCAGCTATCTCGGCAGCTACACGGAGGAATAATTATGTTCGGTCTTTTAGGCAGAAAGCTCGACCATTCGCTTTCGCCTCAGATTCACGCACACCTGTGCGACTATGACTATAATCTTTATCCGACAGAGCCCGAATGCCTTGATTCATTTTTTTCTGACACTTCTCTCAAAGGTTTCAATGTCACGATTCCCTATAAAGTCGAGGCGTTCAACCGCTGCGATGAACGAAGCGAAACGGCAGAAAAAGTCGGAAGCGTCAACACCGTCATAAGACGCGCGGATGGCACTCTTTACGGCGACAACACGGATTACTTCGGATTCCTTTATATGGCCAAAAAATGCTGCTGTGACTTCAATGGCAAGAAAGTTCTCGTTCTCGGCTCGGGCGGCGCAAGCCTTACGGTGTGCCATGTCGCTGCCGATGAAGGCGCACGGGAAATCGTTGTCGTATCCCGCTCGGGCGAAGAAAACTACGGCAACATCAGTCGCCATCACGATGCAGATATCATTATCAATACTACTCCTGTCGGAATGTATCCCAATAACGGCGAAAGGCTTATCAACCTTTCTGAATTCACAAAATGCCGCAAGGCTCTCGATTTGATTTACAATCCCGCCCGCACCGTTTTCCTTCTCGACGCCGAAAGACTCGGAATTGATTGCATAAACGGTCTTTATATGCTTGTCGCTCAGGCGCTCCGAGCCGCTGAAATCTTTACGGGCAAAACAATCCCACTCTCACGCATTGATGAAATATACGACACCATAATTGCGGAGCAAAAAAACATCCTGCTTATCGGTATGCCCGGATGCGGAAAATCAACCGTTGCCGCTATTCTTTCAGAAAAGATGAAGCGTAAATGCATTGACACAGATTCAATGGTTACACAGACTTCCGGCGAATCAATCCCCGATATATTTTCAAAATACGGTGAAGCCGAATTCAGGAAACGTGAAACAGAAGCCGTAAGGCTCGCAGGCAAGGGTGCAGGCAAAATAATCGCAACAGGCGGCGGTGCAATTCTCAAAGAAGAAAACCGAATCGCTCTTCGCGAGAATTCAACCGTCATTTTTCTTGATGCCGATGTTGATTCTCTCGCAACCGACGGCAGACCACTTTCGAAAAACACCGAAACACTGAAGAAAATGCACGCCGAAAGACTTCCGCTATACCTCGAAACGGCAGATTTCACCGTTGAGGTTGACCCGGACCCCGAAATAACAGTAAGGAGGATTTGCGAATGCGTATCCTTGTAATAAACGGACCGAATCTCAATATGCTTGGCATCAGAGAACCCGACATCTACGGAAAAAACACATATGCCGACCTCTGCACACTAATTGAAAACTACGCTTCGGAAAAGAATGTTGAGGTTAAAATTTTTCAGTCTAACCACGAAGGCGCCATTGTTGATGAAATTCAGGCAGCATTCGGCAATTTCGACGGGATTGTCATCAACCCCGCCGCATATACCCACACAAGCGTTGCGATTCTTGATGCGCTCAAATCCGTTGCAATCCCTGCGGTTGAAATTCACATCTCCGATGTTTCGAAAAGAGAGAATTTCAGGCAGATATCCTATGCGGGTATGGCTTGCGAGGAGTCGTTTATCGGGCTCGGGTTTGACGGATACTTAAGAGGTATCGACTATTTGTTGAACAGATAAAACAAAAACTGTCCCACTTTATTGGGACAGTTTTTGTTGTTTTAAAAAGTTGCCGCAATTTCATACATTTATGCTTGCATGACGTTACAAATAATGATATAATTACAAAGTTGTAACATCAAAACAAACGGAAAGCGAAGGTAAGTGTATGAAAAAGAACCTCCTTCTGATAATCAACCCTTGTTCGGGAATCAACAAAATTAACGACGACCTTATGGATGCAACAGCGGTTTTCGGTTCTCACGGCTACAATATAACAATAATGCACACAACAAAAACAGGCGACGCAACCGATTATGCGCTTGAGCACGGCAGTAAATACGACATCGTTGTCTGCCGAGGCGGTGACGGCACATTCTGCGAAATGATGAACGGCATTATGCAGCTTGAAAACAAACCTGTTATCGGCTATATGCCCGCAGGAACAACAAACGAAATCGCAAACAACCTTGGTCTCCCCGTCAGATCATCGGCAAAGGCGGCACAGCTTATCGTTAAAGAAGAAGCTCTTCCTTTTGACCTTGCAACCTTCAATGGCAGATATTTTACATATGTCGCTTCATTTGGCGCACTGACGGAATGCTCCTATGCAACTCCGCAGAGCCTCAAGAATAAAATCGGCAGATTCGCTTACTTCTATGAAGCTGCAAAGGAAATCAAGGATATCCACAACATTCCTCTCCGCTGTGTTGTTGACGGAGTTGAGGTTGAGGGTGAATTTATTTTCGGTGCAATTTCAAATTCCTATACTGTCGGCAAGGTTATTCATCTTGACCCTGACCAAGTCTGCCTTAACGACGGTCTTTACGAAATTCTTCTTGCAAAGAATCCCAGTACAGTCAAAGGCTGGGCAGAGCTTGCAGGTGCTGTTCTTAAAAAGAATCTTGATAACCCCAACATTATCTTCCTCAAAGGCAAGCATATCGAGATTGAAACCCTTGACGGCTCACCGCTTCCCTGGACTCTTGACGGCGAATACGGCGGAGACGACAGCAAGGTTGTTATTGAGGTACATAAGCACGCATTCAAATTCTTCCGTCCTCCCCTCATCAATGAAATGACTGCAGCCGAGGAAACAATTGAAAAATAATCAAAACCGCACTGTCAGATAAATGCAGTGCGGTATTTTTTAAAATAAATATTATTAAAATCGAAAAAGCTCTTGACAACAGCGCACCGATATGATAACATATATAAGCAATTTACGGAGAGATACCGAAGTGGTCATAACGGAACGGTCTTGAAAACCGTCGTACCCTTACGGGTACCGTGGGTTCGAATCCCACTCTCTCCGCCATTTTTTTGAACTTAATATTTTTATATAAGTTACCGATGGAGAAGTACTCAAGTTGGTGACGAGGCGCCCCTGCTAAGGGCGTAGGTCGGGTAACCGGCGCGGGAGTTCGAGTCTCCCCTTCTCCGCCAGAAACGGAGCT
>JAZRLY010000058.1:0-1793 GCA_045647065.1 Acutalibacteraceae bacterium | reverse complement strand
AAAACTTGTTTTTAGCAATTTCTATCATATTGTGTGAAATATCAATACCCACATATTTACGGACATTTCTGCTTATGTAATCGGGGACAAGCACGCCTGTACCGCAAGCAACGTCAAGTACGCTCTTGCCCTCTGTTACTTCAGCAATACTGAGTATTCGGTCAATTTTCCATTGACTTTTTATCATTTCTCCGTCCCAGGATTCAGCAAGTGAATCGAAAAACGATGCAATTTCTTTCTTATCCATCGCAACCTCTTGCTTATAATTAAGATAAGTACAGTATACCACACTAAAGCTACTGTTTTCAATGTCTTTAAATGTCGTAAAATTTTGGGTTATGATTGAAGAAAAAGTAAACTTGTGTTATATTATATATGACAAATTTTCAGGAGTGACAAAAAGATGAAAGAAAACGCAACAATAATAGCTCTTTCGGGCAAGGGCGGTGTCGGTAAAACTTCAATTTCAGCCGCAATCGTAAAGCTGCTCGTTGAGGCTTATCCCGACAAAAAGATACTTGCCATTGATGCGGACCCTGCAGTAGGACTTTCAACTGCACTCGGCATTGATGTTAAAATGACTATTGACGATATCCGCAAGGAGATTGTTGAAACCGTTGAAGACGGACAGACAAAGGCGGCAATCGAATTGCTCGGCGATGCAAGATATAAAATCTTTGATGCACTCGTTGAAACCGACGGCTTTGCTTTCATTGCTGTCGGCAGACCTGAAAGTGCAGGCTGTTACTGTAAAATCAATACCTACCTCAAGGAAGTAATCAGCATACTTTCAAATGAGTTTGACTTTGTCGTTATTGACGGTGAGGCAGGCATTGAGCAGATTAACCGCCGCGTTATGGAAAAGGTTACACATCTGCTTCTTATCACAGACGCAAGCAAAAAAGGAACGCAGGTTATTTCAACCATCAAGAGTGTTGCTGATGAACTTGTTATGTACAAGAAAATCGGTGCAATTGTCAACAGAATCCCGGACGAAAGCGTTATTCCTTATATCGACACAAACGGAATTCCTGTTTTGTCATACATTTCTACTGATTCAAATCTTGCAATCTACGATATTGAGGGTAAGAATATTACCAAACTTCCCGATGATTCAAATGTTGTTGAGGGTGCGAAAAGAGCCCTTATTGAAATGGAGATTTTAAAGTGAGAGATTTAAAACATCTTTATGAATTTGAAAACCTGCTTCAGGAAGCAAACAACACTCTTGTACAGCAGGCAAAAAGCGAAGGCGGCATAGCCCTTGGCTACACCTGCTACCACATTCCCGAGGTACTGCTCAACTGCGGCAACTGCTTTTCCGTAAGGCTCCGTGCACCCCGCACAGGCTCAATGGATATTGCAACCTACTATATGAGCAATTTCCTTTGCGGATATTCAAAGGCTATACTTGAAAGAGCCATCGAGGGCGGATACAATTTTCTCAATGCACTTCTTGCAAGCGAAACCTGCTCTGAGATGAACAGAGCCGCCGAGCATTTCGAACTGCTCAACCTGGTTGAAAACGATAAGTTCTTTTTAACTTTTCTTGATATGCCGTTCAAAATCGCCGACCATACGGTAAAGCATTATGTTACACAGACGAGGAACAAAATTCTCAACAAAATGTCTGAGGTATACGGTGTTGACACATCGGATGAAGCACTTTTAAAGGCTGTCGAAGAACATAACGAAGTATGTCGGATTATGAAAGAAATCGGTGAATACCGCAAAGAGGATAATCCGAGAATAACAGGCTACGAATACCACATACTCAGCCTTATTACATACTG
>JAZRLY010000057.1:0-17675 GCA_045647065.1 Acutalibacteraceae bacterium | reverse complement strand
TTGGGGATCATAAGAAGAAGACCCTGTGATGCAGTGTAAGTTGTTGTGAGAGCACCTGCTGCGAGTGAACCGTGAACGGTACCTGCTGCACCTGCTTCTGACTGCATTTCAGCAACCTTAACGGTTGTGCCGAAGATATTCTTCATGCCCTGTGCTGACCACTGGTCAACATAGTCTGCCATGGGGCTTGACGGAGTGATGGGGTAGATGCCAGCAACTTCAGTGAAGGCATATGACACCCATGCAGCGGCGTTGTTACCGTCCATGGTCTTCATTTTTCTTGCCATAGTCTTTTTCCTCCTAAAAGTTTTTAAACCATTATTAGTGAGATTGATTTTACACCACTGATTATACTATCACTTTTCAATCCGTTTGTAAAGACTTTAAATATTCCAAATTACACAACTTTTTTGAAATTTATTTGTATAAACCTTTCAATAAACGCAAAATGCAGAATGCAAAATTAAGGTTCTGTGACCCGACACTCTGCACTTTGCATTCACTTATTGACAATTTCTCTTTTTAGTGGTAATCTTTTTATATATTTTTATTTGGAGGCATAGTTATGTCGTTAAATTTTGTTCAGCAGATTTTCTTCAAAATGTTTGCGCTCATTATGTCCCTTGTTTATTCGTTCAACGGCGGTGTTGTTGCACCCTCAACGGATGATATTATCAAGGCAAAAAATGATGATGCAAAGCTCGTTTTCGCAACAGTTGCAGACCCTCAGGTTTCCAACTATATGTTTGACAGATATCAGGCTTTCCAGGAAGCTTGCATCGACCTTCGCAATGCAGACAGACTTGATGCCATCGTCGGCATCGGCGATATTGCAGAAAACGGTCTTGCAGAGGAATATCAGCTTGTTTATGACGAGCTGAATGGCATTGCTCCCCGCTACATTATGGCAGAAGGCAACCACGATATCAGACTCCGCGCATACAGCCAGAGCTACAAACGTTTCTCAACCTTCACAAACTCTCTCAACGGTGATACATATATGACTGACAACGCTTATGCAGAAGGCAAATTCGCATATTCAGAGGTTGTCAACGGCTATAAATTCATCGTTATGGGTTCGGATAAAATGGTATTTGAAGAATCATATATCAGCCCCGAGCAGCTTGCTTGGCTCGATGCCGAAATCGCATCAGTCAAAAACGGTATGCCCGTTTTCGTTGTTCTTCATCAGCCCCTCAAGCTCACTCACAATCTCCCCACTACCTGGGGTAACGGCACCAACAAGGAAGCAGGCTCCGTCGGTGACCAGAACGACGAAATCAAGGCTGTTCTTTCAAAGTACGCCGACGACAAGACCGTAATCCTCCTCACAGGCCACCTTCACGCAGGCTTCAGCAAATACAGCTACGAGCAGATTGACGGCTTCCATTCAATCAACGTTCCCGCTCTCTCAATCGAAAACAAGGACGGCGAAGAAGGCGGCAACGGTTCAGGTATCACTTATATCGTTGAAGTTTACGACGACGAAGTTCTCTTCAGAGCAAGAAGATGCAGCACAGGCGAATGGCTTTCACAGTGGGATACTTCAATCCCTCTTAAATAATTGAAAGGAAAAATTAAAATGAAAAAGACTCTCATCAGAATCCTCAGCATTGTTCTTTGTCTTACCCTTATTTCGGGCGGCGCGGTATTCTCATCTGCTGCAGATATTCCCGCAACAAATTCAGACGCATCAATCACAAATACACCCGCAACAGATGCAACCCCCTTCCGTATTTCAGTTACCGTTAACGGTGACACCAAGTCATCAAAGGGTATCACATGGTACACAAAGGCAAACACATCAAGCGTTGTCAACATCTATGACGAAAGCGGCGCAAAGGTCAACGCAACAGTTGACTATGCGGAGGTTTTTGAATTCGAAGGCAACTATGTTCACAAGGCAACCGTTTCAGGTCTTGCAGCAGGCAAAACCTATTCATACGAAGTAGGCAACGGCACAGTATTCAGCGCAATGGGTACATTCGTTACCGATAACGGCGACAGCAAGTCCGAATTCATCGTTATTGCTGACATTCAGGCAAGCAACATCGAGAATTTCAACTCCGCTGCAAGAGTTGTAAGAACCGGTTTTGAAACTCTTCCCGGTGCAGAGTTTATGATTACTCTCGGCGACTTCACAAACGACAGCACCAATGAAGAATGGGACTACTACGATGAGGCAATGAAAGAAATCAACCTCAACACAACCCTCGCTCCCATAGCAGGCAACCACGACGGTCTCGGCGTATGGCACTGGTTCAACAATATGTTCAACCTCGACACAAGCGAAAGCGTTCAGAATCTCAACGGCGTTAACTATTCATTCGATTACGGCAATGCTCACATCGCTGTTCTCAACACAAACGACCTTCTTTCAATCTCTTTTGCACAGCTCAACTGGCTCAAGAACGATATGAACAGCACCGATAAGGACTGGAAAATCGTTTGTATGCACAAGTCACCCTATACCCTCGGCAAGGACGGCAAGTGGCCCGATGCTCTCTATCTCAAGAAGTCTCTCGCAACTGTTGTTGATATGTGCGATGTTGACCTCGTTATGAGCGGTCACGACCATCAGTATCTCAGAACTCAGCCTATGAGATACGGTATGGTTAACGAAGACGGCGCAACCTATGTTCTTGCAGGTACAGCAGGCACAAAGAGATACGGCGTTCGTAACTTTCTCGAAGGCTATATGATGAACACCAAGCACATCGCCGCTCTCACAACCCAGAACAACGGCCATTTCTGGAACGGCGAAACCCACGAAAACGAAAATGAGCTTTACAAGGGCGGTATCTTCAACACAATCGCTGTTGACGGCGGAAAGCTCACATTCAATTCATATGTTGTTTCCGACCTCACAAGAAACGAAAATGACGAAATCATCGATGTGAACGAAGTTCCCACCGTTACTCTTCACGACAGCTTCACTCTCGAGAAGGAAGTCGGTCAGAACGAAATCACCTTCACTGGCGACAACACAACAAGCGAAGCTGAATACTACCTCGGCGCAGTTCCCAGCTTCCTCGGCCTTGCCGCTTACACATTCATCGACTGGCTCCCCAGAGTATTCGTAATGCTCCCCGCACTTCTCGTTGATGTTGTATTCATGGACGGCTCATTCTGATTTCTATAATCTGAAATAACAAACACCAACCCCGCAGAATCATCACGGTTCTGCGGGGTTTTTTTACTCTTCCATCTGTTTTCCGAGGAAATTTGCCGCAATCTGCGCAAGCTTGGTTTCGGTCTGTGTCGGACAGGAACCGTTGTCGTTAAGAAGCATAACAAGCGCACCCGACACGTCGCCGCCGCCGATAATCGGAAACGCAACGGCAGCTTCGCGGTCATAGCCCTCAATGGGCTTCATGCGGTCGCTGTCCACACAGCACACATAGTTTTCGCGCTTTTCCATAAGCGATTCAAGGCTACCGCTGATTCTGCGGTCAATCACCTCTTTTTTTGATACGCCCGCGCACGCAATAACACTGTCACGGTCGGTAATAACAACCGCAAGACCTGTGCCCCTGGCAAGCACATCGGCATACTGACCCGTAATCGACGACAGCTCCCCGATGGGCGAATACTTCTTGAAAATAACCTCCCCGTCCGAATCCGTGTAAATCTCCAACGGGTCGCCTTCGCGGATACGCATGGTGCGGCGGATTTCCTTAGGGATAACTACCCTTCCCAAATCATCAATTCTTCTGACAATACCTGTGGCTTTCATTTTATATCTTTCTCCTTGCTTATTTTAGTTGCCCTGTTATTGTTTGTCAGAATATGCGGTTTATGCGGAATAAATTTTTGATTTATATAATGATTATTAATTAGTTTTAGGGGATATGTTACAATTTTAATAACTGTAACTTTGTAAAAAGAGGTTTATTATGATTAAAGAACTCATCCACGACCCGATTTTGCTTGCGAGGAAATCGGAGGTTGCGACAAAAGAGGATTTACAGGTTGCACAGGATTTGCTTGATACACTTGTTTCTCACAAAGACGGCTGTGTAGGTATGGCGGCAAACATGATTGGTGTTTGCAAACGCATTATCGCTTTTGATAATGACGGCACATATATGGTTATGTTCAATCCCGAAATCATCAAAAAATCGGGACCCTACGATACAGAAGAAGGATGTCTTTCTCTGCTCGGAGGCCCCCGAAAGTGTAAGCGTTATCAGACTATAAAAGTGCAATGGCAGACAGCTGAATTTCAGACTCGCATCAAGACCTTTACGGGTTTCCCTGCACAGATAATTCAGCACGAAGTTGACCATTGTGAAGGGATATTGATATAAAACAGAGGTTGAGGTGATAAGCTATGTGCGAACAGTCTAGTATAATTCACCCACATAAGTAAAACTCCTTTGCATTAAGCAAAGGAGTTTTGAATGCGTTACGGGTATTTTATTTCGTGTACAACTCAACATCCATCAGTGCATATTTTGCTCGTTTTGAACGTTGTGAAAGAGGTGTTACACTGGCCACCCTTGCCTTCACATCGCTGATACTTTGCGCAATTACTTCCAAAGGCATTGTTCCATAACCTTCGCAAAGATACCCTAATGTTTCACCTTTTGTGTTGAATACTTCAAGCGCCACCGGTGTATAATACGGATTATTATAATCAGCTTTTACAATCAGCGGATCTCCGACTTTAACATATTCAATTCGTGCATTACGCCCTGCATATCCGGTTCCTTCTATAGGGATAACCATTGGAAAAATCGGTTTGATTTCATCATAGCCATAATCTCCCCACCCTTTAATGCGGAGTATATCAGGACATTCATCGAAAACAACCTGACCTTTTACATAATGTTCAAAAATCTCGTCAGGACCTTTGTCGGGGTCATAATCTTCAACGTCCGCCGAATTACACCATACTTCCACTTCAAACATTTTAGAACGCTCTTGTACAGTGTTATACCAATAGTTCTCTTCTGCCACAGCCATAGCCTCGTTCGCATCTTCAGGAAGAATAACAGGAAAACTTCCGTCCCAAGGAGTACAATATGCATCTACACTCCACTTACAGTTCCCTTCAAAACGAACAGTATAAGCATCGTTTGTTCCGTCTTCTTCGACAATCCATTTACCATCAACGCAAGACATAGAGCCGAAGAATGCATAACATGCATTTTTACATCCCTTGACAATTACTTTGTAATCACAATAATTTGCCATATGTTTGTCCTCTTTTCTTTGTAAGTTGTTGTAATACATTATAGCATAAGTATACACCCGTTACAATACACACTTATATTTCGGGCGGCTTGATGTTTTTATTTTTTGATTTTGGTTTTTACTTCTTCTGCATCTTTTTCTGCTGAATCGGCTTCAACATCATAACCACGCTTACGAAGTGTATCGACAAGTTTTATATACTCCGCATAGGCTTTTTCATAGTTGCCCAAATCCTCATAAAGGCTCGCTTTGCAGTAAAGCTCGTCGCAGAAATATGTTCCGATTTCGCCTGCCTTGTTGTAGCAATCAAGAGCCTCGTCATATTTTCCGAGCTTCTTTGCGATGTCACCGCCGTGAATATACATTCTCCAATCGTCAGAAAATTTTTCAATTGCTTCTTTAAAAACTGAGTATGCTTCTTCAAACCTATCGGCATAAATCAGAGCGATAATAAGGTTATCGATTTCTCTCGGACTGTCAGGATTCAGCTTTGCTTTTTCGGTTTGCTCCGCAATAATTTCATCGCCTTTTCCGATAAGAAAATAAAAACTCATTCTCTGCATACATGCAAGGTGATAATTTGTCGGGTCATCATCGAGGTTATCGTTCACCGCTTTATCAAACCATTCAGTCGCAACGTCCTTGCAACAGTTCATCATACACTTGTGTATCCAGCCGTAAATCCATTTATCCTCTGTTGAAAGTTCGCCCTCTTTCATAAGCTTAAGATATTCTGCTCGGCAACGCATAAAGTCTTCGGGGTCGTGTGATTGTTCATAAACGGAGGAAAGACGCTGTGCATAGTTATCGTAGGCAACAGAATTCTTTTTGTAAAAATCATCAACCGTTACTTCGTAGAGTCTTGCGAGTTCGGGCAAGGTCAGAACGTCGGGCAAAGTTGTTCCGCATTCCCAACGAGAAACGGTCTGCGAATTAACATTAAGTTTTTCTGCAACCTGCTCTTGGGTCAAGCCTTTTGCAAGACGGAATTTTTTCAGATTATCGCTGAATATATTGTTCATCATTTTCACCTTTTTCAAATTTTCTCGAAGCTTCTGTTGTGATTATATCACGCAAAAATTAATTTGATAAGGTCTTATTTTGTGAACAGACTCTCAATTTCTGTGTAGTCAGCGCAAGAATTTTTCTCCCGTTGCGACGGGGATTTTTATATACCGTTTGTTCCTTTTCCGAGCAGTCAGAAAAACAAATTTTTCTGTTCTTCCCTGAACTTATCTGCCTGCTCTGCGCCGATGAATAGTCTGCTGTCATGTAAGGCGACAGACATCCTTTTCACCGCCGTCGGAACAAAGGTATAACACACTAGACTTTGCGTGCCGCAAAATCGTGTGCCAAAGGAGATTTTCTCCTTTTGGATATCCACTTGTGCCGATTGTTGTGTGTACACACTTTGAATTTTTTTGCAAAACCGCACCCGCAAAAACCCAACCGCATACACAAAAATTTTGCAAAAACAAATCCGCAAAATACAATCGCCACCTTCATTTTTCTCGGAAATCCTATAATAACTTTTTACATAAAATTAAAAATTTTACAAGCCTCAAAAAATGAAAAAGCCCGAAAAACTTTTTCTCATATTCGGAGAAAAATTCGGACTTTATTGTTCTTGCGAGAAGTTTTGTTCACACAAAAAGTTGAAAACACCGTGAACGCAATATTTATATTAAAATCTATTGTGAGAATAAATTTTTTGTTATATAATTATTTTATTGTAATTGGCAAAGACGCTACAAAATAATCTAGGAGAGTTTTTATGAGTCGTTGTTTATATAATAGCAGTTTCAAAAACTTTATGAATACAGATGACAACTCAATCTTTGGTATATTGTGTGAGAGATACCACGGTGAAGCTCTTACTACCACAAGAGAAGCGTGGAAATCAGAAATTTCCATTATGAAAAATGTCATCTCATCACTCTCGAATAAAGACGGAGAAATTATTTTTGAATATGATATTCCTCGCCTTGGCAAGAGGGTTGACGTCGTTTTGCTTGTTGAAGGAATTGTGTTTTGTCTTGAATTTAAAGTTGGCGAAAGTAAAATTTTAGAGGCTGATGTTGACCAAGTTCTTGATTATGCACTCGACCTTAAAAATTTCCACAAGTTCAGCGAAGACAGAATAATCGTTCCGATTCTTATTGCAACAAATTATAAAAACTCCTCTACCAATATTCAGATGTCGGTTTATGATGACAGAGTGGTTAATCCGCTTGTAACAGGCAAAGCAGGCGTTTTGACTTTGATAAACGAAGTTTTAAATCGCTTCCCAAATGAATCTCCCGTAAACTCTGATTGGATTATCAGTCCTTATGCTCCGACCCCGACAATAATTGAAGCGGCAAAATCATTATATGAAAATCATACGGTTGAAGATATTACTCGTCACGAGGCAGATAAAGTTTCTACCGATAGAACAATATCTTATATTTTGGATGTTATTCATAAAAGTAAAGAAACCCAAAAGAAAAGCATCTGCTTTGTAACAGGTGTGCCTGGTGCAGGCAAAACCCTTGTCGGACTTGATGTTGCTGTTAAACAAACATATCAAGGACAAGATGTGCCCATTGAAGAAGAACAGGCTGTTTATCTTTCAGGTAACGGTCCGTTGGTTGCTGTTTTGACTGAGGCTCTTGCACAGGACAACTTTAAAAAGTGTAAAGCTAACGGCGAGAAAAAGAAAATTACAGATTCACGTCGTGAGGTCAGCAAATCAATTCAGATAATCCACAGATATCGTGATAATATGTTAGCAAAAATTAAGAACCCCGTTGAAAACGGAGTTCTTGAAATCGACCCGGCAAAAGCAGTCAAGTTAGAAAAAGCTGGTTTTGGCGAGGTTGAACACGTAGCAATCTTTGACGAAGCACAGCGTTCATGGACACATAAAAGATTAGCTGACTATCTTAAACGAGGCGGAACATACGGCAATAAACTTAAAGTTCCTAATTTTCCGTTATCTGAGGCTGCTTTCCTGATTTGGTCCCTTGACCAGAGAGAAGACTGGGCAACAATAGTTTGTCTTGTTGGCGGTGGTCAAGAAATCAATACAGGCGAAGCAGGTATATCTGAATGGATTAAAGCTTTGAACGAACAGTTTCCTCATTGGAATGTTTACATTTCTCCAAAGTTAACTGATGCTGAATATGCAGAAGGAAAAGTCAACGAGTTATTAAAAGACAATGCCAATGTTACATATTCGGAAGATTTGCATTTGGGCGTTTCGTTACGTTCTTTCAGAGCCGAAAAATTATCTGCATTCGTTCATGCGTTATTGTCTTTTGACGAAAGTGCATCGCAGTTATATAACGAAATAAAAGAAAAATATCCTGTCGTATTAACAAGAGATATGGCAAAAGCGAGAAAGTGGCTTCACGATAAAGTACGCGGAACAGAGCGCACCGGCGTGTTGGTCACAAAAGAATCTGCAAGATTCAAACCGCTTGCCGTACATATTTTGCCATCAGGTGATGAAAATGCTGTTCACTGGTTCCTTGATGATAAAAGTGATGTCAGGTCATCAAATTATCTTGAGGATGCCGCAACAGAAATTCAGGTTCAAGGTTTGGAACTTGATTATACTTGTCTGCTTTGGGATGCTGACATGAGATATAATGACGGCAAATGGAGTTTCCATAGATTCAACGGTCAAACAAAGTGGGTTGAACAAATAGGGAACACCGAAAGCAAGCAAGAGCTGATGAAATATATGCTGAATGCATACAGAGTTTTGCTCACTCGTGCCAGATCCGGCATGGTTATCTGTGTGCCTGAAGGCAACCCGAATAAAACTTTAAACGGATTTTGGGAAGACAGCACTCGTCTGCCTGAATATTATGATGGCACTTATCAGTATTTGAAAAGCTTAGGTATTGATGAAATATGAATAGAAATAAATTTATCCTTATTGAGTACAACAATGTGCCATATCCCGAAGGTTTTGATTCAAAAATTAAAGAAACAGCAGCTCACCTTGATAAAAATGAAATTGAAACCGCTGAAAAGTATTCTTTGCATACTGAATACAGCTATGGAACACGCAAGTTTGATACTGAATTAATTTCAAATTTTCCCGAGCTTAAAACATCTCACAAAAACGGTGTTCCTCAGCTTTGGAAGTCAGATAAATGGGCAGAGGAATTTGCCAAATTTATCATTGTATTAACCAAAGGTAAGAATGCACCTACTGTTATTGAAATTCATCCGCCGTTCAACGATTACTGCAATATCGATCTGTTTTTAGAAAGATATGTGATTTTCGAAAAAAGAATTCGGGAGATATATCCCGAAACAATTATTGTTATTGAAAATAGGTCTGGTGCAATCTATAAAGGCGGCAGGTTTATTGTCGGCAAAGCAAAGGAGATAGCTGAACTTTGCCAAAAGATAAAGGAAAACAATATAAATCTTGGTGTTGTTTTGGATTTTCCTCAGCTTCTTACTGCTGAAAATATTGATACATTGAAATTCAATACAGGCAAATATTCTAATGCCATTGATGAAATATCAGAACATCGAGATGTTATCAAGGGTATTCATATTTGGGGTAAAAAGAAAAGCGAAAGCGGCAGATGGGTTGCTCATGCAGGCAATTTAGATACATACTTTGGTAACAATCAAGAAAACAAAACAGAATTTATTAACGGCATTAAGAGTGTATGTGACGACAACATAAAACGTTTTTTAGTGCCGGAAGTTAATACAGGAGCAGAAGATTTAGCCTGTATAATCAATGATATTTTCACTTTACAGTAACAAACAAAACGGCGGTGTTTTTATGGCTAAAGGCCCCAAACTCAATGACACAAGTCTGAGATTTACCTCTCGAGACAATTTAGGAATTGAAGGTGCAACTGCGAGCATACAGGCAGATTTATGCCCAGTAATAAACACAGTTACGCCAAGGGCTTTTTATTGGCCGTTTATGGTTTGGAATTACTATGATTACCACGTTAACTATCAAGCACAAAAGAAGAGTTCTGAAGATTTCGACAAGAATTTCTTGAAGAGAAATGACTATTTTATGGTTCTTGCGAACCTGTTGACTCCCAACTGTGATGAATATAATCTTGTAGGAAAAACCAAAGCAAGAGAAAACATTGATAATAAAGCTATTACGATTTATCCGTTTGACAGGAGTTATTTCCAAACCAAATTTGGCGGAATGCAGTATTATAACGCAGGCTGTTTAACAATGGGGTTTATCACAGATGAGGATGGCAAAGGTCACCATTTTGAGTTACCAAAGCTCACCAAAGAAATTGGTGAACCTATAGCTTTGGCTTTTGAAGATGTAATTAAAGACACCGAATATTATAAAAACTATCGCTTAAAAAATGTCGCTGTGCCGGAAGCTGTATTGAAGGAACTCGGACAAGTTCTGAAGTTTAATCTTGATGGTTTTGATAAGGTGAAATCTCTTATGAGAGAAGCTTTGTTTGCACCGAAAAATAACGAAAGATTAAACAATGAGAATTTAATTGAATCAAGCGAATATATAAAATTTATATATGTCCAAAACCAGGGAAAAGATCTGAGTCTCTATGATATGCGCAGGGTGTTGTTTGATAGTTTCTCACCCCGCGGAGAATCCAAACAGCTGGATGATTCCCTCAGAGAAATTGCAAACAACTGGGAAATTGCAGTAGGGCGTCAATACTTGACAATGGCTATTGAGTTGATATGGAAATACATGCTTTGGATGCTTGTTGATCCTGTTTCATTGCAGAACTGGGTAGAAAGATGCATAAATTCAGCCAAATGGAATATTGATTACAACAAATCACTTGAATCCATTTTGTCGGAATGCAATTATGATTTTGAAAAAAGAGAAAACATGATCTCAAGTGGTAACGGAACATCAAAAAAAGTTGACTTAAACATTGAGAATGGATTGAAATTGTTGCTCTCAATATACAATCGCTTTGTTAATCGTACTGAACTTAACGAAAACTACTTGTTTGAAGGTGAGGATGTCAGTATCGGCAGCCTTATCGAGCTTATTGAAGAATACCGTAAAAAACCTATAATTGATTTCGTTCAGTACATAATGGTAAATTGGATTGTTAAAAGGCACGAAATCATAGCGCAAGAAAAACTGTTGCAAGGCCGTGACGGTTTTTATTTCGAAAAAATTAATGATTTATATGTGCCTGCCGATCGCATGTCGGAGCCTGTTTTTAAGGGCTTGCGCCTGCTTCAGTTAATGCAGGTAATGAAAGATTTGGATATGTTAGGTAATTAGTATGGAAGAAAGAATTCTTGATATATTCTCAAACGTCAAAAAATACGATATAGCCTTAATGACAACATTCAATTTTGATATTGGTTTCTTTGAAAGGGCTGTTTTAAACCGCTTATATGAAAACAATGTAAGGAAGGTTTCTTTATTTGTTGATTCATATGAGCTTAATAAGGCTTTGTCTGAAACAACCTACACGTCAATAGGCAAAAAGTATGTTGTAAATCCCATTGAAATGAAAGAAGCTTTTCACCCTAAACTCATACTTCTTTTGGGACAATCTTGCGCAAAATTGGTTGTTGCAAGCGCAAATATTACCGTTAGCGGTTATTTAAGAAACAGCGAGATATTTAATGTTTTTGAATACGATGATAAGCATCAAGAGAATTTAAAAGTTATAAATTCTGCAATTGCGTTTTTTGAACAGCTTAATGACCGTTCTTTTAATCAAGACAAAGCTCTTTTTGAAGAAATAAAAGGTTTAATATATTACGGCAAAACAAGCTCAAATGATGAATTGTACCTGCTTCACAATCTGAACGAGTCGATTTTGTCGCAAGTTAAAACAATAATCGATGATGCTGTCGAGATTGATATCGCTGTTCCGTATTATGACAACTATGCGTACGCTCTTGAAACCTTGCATACAAACTATCTGAACGCAAAAATCAACCTATATTTACAGCATAAAAAGTGTAAATTCCCTTTGGATTATAAATACAGCGACTTTATAAGCTCAGTTTTTGCTTTTGATGAATGCAGAGAATCAAGTGCTTTTTATCACGGTAAGGTTTTCAGATTTATAACAACTGATGCAACATATTATCTGTACGGCAGTGCTAACTGCACCAAAAGTGCACTTGCCAAAGCAACAAAAGATAACGGTAACGTGGAATGCTGTGTTTTAGAAAAAGGTACGGAAGAAGATTTTGATGTTTTTTTTGATAACTTTAACATCATCGGTGATGTTGAAAGCTTACAGTGTAATTTGTTGACTTTTGAAAGTAAAAACAGCACGAATTTCTTTTACAGATACGGTACTCTCAGCAACGAACTTGTTTTAAATATTGGTTATGTAAATAAGGTCAATGCAATAGAAGTGTTTTATGGAGAAACCAAACTCGAATATGTATACAGAGATAACAGTTTGGCGATATCTGCTCCTGCAGATGTTTTTCTTGCAACCGACTTGATTACAATAACTATAAAATATGGTGAAAAACAAGAACAAATAAATTGTTGGTATACAGATGAAACCGCATTGAATTTTAACCGCATCAAAACATCTGACGAAGCTCTTTTTAAGGCAACCTTGAGCAATGATGATAACGAAAAATATCTTGAGGATGTCAGAACTATTTTAGAAGCTTTGTCTCTTAGTTTGGATGATGCTCTTAAAGAAAGACTTCTTCTTGAAAAAATAAAAAACAGTAAAAAAGATACAGAAGATGAAGACTATGACGATGAGGAAGGCGTAATCAGTTATGTGATTCCTGATGCATCCGAAATATCGCAGTATCGCAGATACGAACATATCAACAAGCATTTTAAAACGCCGTGTTTTGCTTCATTTGACGCATTGTTTAATTTGCATATTTCAAAAAACCGACACATCGATGCCAACACCATATGGAACAATCCGGAAATCAAAGAACGAGAGTCGAGAAGTTCAGAATATCGTTTCAAGAATTTTGTAAAAAGCCGAGTAAGACAAATGCTTAACCCGGATTATATTGATTATGTTTCATTTGACCATTATCTCTTCTGCGTCAATACTATCTTAAATATCTTTGATAAATATTCGCTCAAAGAATATGTAAAAGATATGTTCGATTATGATTATCTCATAGCAACACGTGTAGCTTTTATGGATGCATTATTGAGTAAAGAGATTCCGCATGATTTGTCGAAGGAGATTAAAACCACATTTTTTATTTTAGTTTGTCAAATGATATTGGAATCCGACAAACAGATTCATAAAAGCAATATAGATGAAGATTCGATGGTTTATTGTCACAGAACAATTTTAAAAGAATTAAATGACCGTTTCGGATTCCGCAAAATAATGTCAGATTATGTAGGCGCAGCTATTGATAAAATCAATGAGACTTGCTGTTTGTATCGAAGTTATGCCGATGCAGTCAGGGGTGTTGATTCAATTTTTGGATACGCAACAATAGAGAAAATTGAAGAAATAATAATTGCAGATTATGGTCCTGATACAAAAGTTATGTCAAACGATAACACTGTCATAGTTCTTGCTAAAACAGAATCTATAAAAGATTTTATGCGTCCCAAAGAAAATACAATTGCAGAACTAAAAAAATATTATTATAACTGTGGCGAATGCAGATTTTTGAAAATTCAAGTTGAAAACATCGCTCCTCTCCCGCCAAATTCGGGATTTGCGCATATTATCTCAGAAGAGATAGATTTCAAAACTCTTTCAAGAACCCAAAAAATCAAAAGAAAAAATGGCAGGGAAGATAAGCCAGAAAAATCGAAGATATAATGAATATCAAATACTTTGCAACAAAGATTTAGTTTGAGGAATGCAAAATGTTATTTGCGAATGATTACAATGACAACAGAATACATATTGATGACACACAGAGCAATAAGGAATATTATTGCCCGTATTGCGGTGCGCCCGTAGTAACAAAAAAAGGCGAAATCAGGCAACATCATTTTGCTCACAAGCAAAGTCACGCTTGCAAAGATAGCTGGGAATGCAGTCACAGTTATGATATTTCACCATGGCACAATGAATGGCAAGCATGTTTCCCGAAAGAAAATCAGGAGTTGAAATTATCACTGGGAGAAACAGTTCATCGGGCAGATGTTGTTGTGGATTACACGGTTGTAGAGTTTCAACACAGCATTATATCAGCGGATATGTTTGATGATAGAAATAACTTTTATCTAAATTTAGGTTATAAGGTTGTTTGGCTGTTTGATTTATCTGACTTATTTGAAGGCAAGCAAATTACATTTAAAGAAACGAAAGACGGATTAATTTTTAAATGGTACAATCCAAAAAGAACATTTAACAGATATGATATTACCAGTGGGCGTATTGATCTTTTCTTTCAGTTGCGCAACAGAGAAAGTGAATGTATTGTTAGAGTAGAGGGTGTTTCTGAATCTGGATTTGAAAGCTTTAAAACGTCTGTTTTTATGAGCAAGTCCGAATTTTTATCATATGTTGGATTAAATTATGGCGAGTGTTTACCTCCATGTCGAGATGATGTTTCTAATAACGAGCGATACCTTTCCTTCAAAGAAAAATATCAAATCACTCTTAATAAACAACAAGAACGAGCTCTTCAAGCGGTTGAAGGCTCTAATTTGTTGCTGGCTGTTCCTGGATCAGGAAAAACAACGGTGCTCGTTGCCAGACTTGGACATATGATAATAAACAAGGGTATTTCTCCCGAAAACATTCTTGCTATTACATTTAATCGCAATGCTGCTTCTGAAATGAAAGAAAGGTTTTCTGCGAAATTCGGCAAAGAACTTGGAAACAGGATTGATTTTAAAACAATAAATAGCTTATCTTTAGAGATTTATTCTGAATTTTGTAAAAAGTCGAATCACCTCAAACGACATCATATCGAAGATGGCGAAAGAAAAAAATTATTATCGCAGATATACAGAACATGTGCCGGTGAGTTTGCAACTGAAAACGTTATTATAGAGCTTTCCTCAGCAGTAACATACATAAAGAATATGTTGCTCAAAAAAGAGCAGATTCTTGAAATCGAGACTGAATATCCTAATCTATATGAAATGTATTCAGCCTATGAGGAAAATCTGAAAAACAATAAATTAATGGATTTTGACGACCAAATGGTCTTTGCTCACTGGATTTTAAAAGAAAGACCAAAATTCTCAGAACAATATAAGCAAAAGTACAAATATATTTGCGTCGATGAAGCACAAGATACTTCGAAAATTCAACATGAGATTATTTACATGCTTGCAAAAGATAATAATATCTTTATGGTTGGGGATGAAGATCAGAGTATATATGGATTCCGTGCAGCATACCCAAAAGCACTTTTAAATTTTAGATACGATTATAGAAACCCTTATATTCTTCGAATGGAACGCAATTACAGATCTACTTCTCAAATTGTAGACAAGGCCCAAGCTTTTATATCTAAAAATAAGGGAAGATATGAAAAAATTATGGTATCTGAACGCGGGCCCGGAGAGAATGTCCACCTGGTAACTGTTAATTCCAGAGAAGATCAATATTTGTATCTGCTTGATATTGCAAAAAGGACGAAAATTGAAACCGCTTTTTTATATCGTGATAACGAGAGTGCGATTGTTCTTGTAGATTTATTTTTAAGAAACAATATTTTATTTAAACTCCGCAAGCCAGAAATGAATTTCTTTGGCAACCGTGTAGTTAAAGATATTGTTGCTTACCTTTCGTTAGCAATCAATGAATATGACACAAGATCTTTTGAGCAGATATGCAACAAAGGTATTCTTTATTTGGCAAACAAGCAGAAAGAATTTGCAATAAAAGCAATCGGAGGCAAAAAAATTTCCGTTTTCGATGCTGTGGATGAGCAAATAAAATATGTAAAGTGGGAATATAAGCATCGAGGAGAAAATTTCCGAAGAATTATCAAATTCGTTTCATGCATGTCTCCGTTGGATGCAATAGATTATTTGCTTGAAGAAGGCTATGGCAACTATCTAAAAGAAAAACACCTTGATACAGGGAAAATTGAAATACTTAAAATTCTTGCAAAACGAACAGCAAACATTAGCCAATTCCTTAAACGCTTAAAAGAACTGGAAGAGAAGATGATGCAAGGGTTTAATGAAGAATCAAAAATCATCTTATCAACTATCCACTCAAGCAAAGGTTTAGAGTTCGATAATGTTTATATTGTAGATGTTTTCGATGGCCGCTTTCCTTCTTCAATGCCAAATATATTTAGCAGGTCTAAGGATAATGCTGATGGCGAACAAGAAGAACGCCGCTTATTCTATGTAGGTATTACTCGTGCCATGAATAGTTTACATCTATTTAATATAAATGGTAAGAAAAGTACCTTCGTTGAAAGTTTGTTCCCTGAATTGCATCAAAATCGACTCGCAACAAGAGAGGTTTTGCACATCAAAGTTGCCGAAAAGCAAGAGCCTGAAGCTCCAAAGAAATCGTTGAACGAAAACAAGATTAAAAATGTTTCTGAGCTTAAATTTATAGAACTTATTTCGCTTCCAACTAATAAAAACTCAGTGGAACTTTACCCCTGGTCAGAGAATGATTATATAGAAAGAATTCAGCAAGTTTGCTATGATTCCAGCGAAGTTGCGTTCAAACAACTAATAATCAAAATGAAAACAGTAAGCGGAAGTGAATTGGAAATTATAAAGAAGCTTGGAAGAGATTTTAAAGAAAATCGACCCGATTATTTTTATATTTTTGAAACAGCATACAAAAAAGCAAAAGGGAGACATATGGAATTCAATTCTTTAATAAAAGAATAAGTTTAGAAGTACAGTATATTCTATTAACCACCTACATAATAAAATGAGGTTCATTATGATAAAAGATTTGATTCACGACCCGATTTTGCTTGCAAGAAAATCGGACAAGGCTACAATTGAAGATTTGCAGGTGGCACAGGATTTGCTTGATACTCTCACTGCTCACAAAGACGGTTGTGTCGGTATGGCGGCAAATATGATCGGTGTGTGCAAGCGAATTATCGCATTTGATAACGACGGCACATACATGGTTATGTTTAACCCCGAGATAATAAAAAAATCGGGGTCTTACGATACAGAAGAAGGCTGTCTTTCTCTGCTCGGAGGTCCCCGAAAATGCAAACGTTATCAGACAATAAAAGTGCAATGGCAGACGGCTGAATTTCAGACCCGAGTCAAAACCTTTACGGGCTTCTCTGCGCAGATAATTCAGCACGAAGTTGACCATTGTAACGGAGTTTTGATATGACCGCATTTTAAAAGAAAGTGTATAACATCAAAGGAGGTTTCGTCTATGAAAAACAATTCCGGTGCCTGCTCGAAGATAATCTCGGTTATACTCGGAGCAATCATCGGCGGATTTATGTGGAGATGCAGAGGTGACGGAGGCTTTGGCTCATCATGGAGTCTTTACAGCGTTGGTCTTGTGCTTATGCTTCTTATTTATCACTTTTACGGTAAGCGCAAGGGTATGAAATACGAA
>JAZRLY010000056.1:0-32639 GCA_045647065.1 Acutalibacteraceae bacterium | reverse complement strand
GGTATCGACTTAGGTACAACAAACTCATGCGTAGCAGTTATTGAGTGTGGCGAACCCGTAGTTATCGCAAACGCAGAAGGCGCAAGAACAACACCTTCTGTTGTAGCTTTCGGCAAAACAGGCGAAAGAATGGTTGGCCAGGTTGCAAAGAGACAGGCTGTTACCAATTCAGACAGAACCATTGCATCAATCAAAAGACAGATGGGTTCGGATTACAAAGTAGCAATTGACGATGCGAAGTATACTCCGCAGGAAATCTCTGCGATGATTCTTCAGAAACTTAAGACAGATGCTGAGGCATACCTTGGCGACAAGGTAACAGAAGCTGTTATCACTGTTCCCGCTTACTTCACCGACGCACAGAGACAGGCAACAAAGGATGCAGGTAAGATCGCAGGTCTTGAAGTAAAGAGAATCATCAACGAGCCCACAGCTGCAGCTCTTGCATACGGTATCGACAAGGAAACCGACCAGAAGGTTATGGTTTATGACCTTGGCGGCGGTACATTCGACGTTTCAATTATCGAAATGGGCGACGGCGTTCAGGAAGTTCTTGCAACAGCAGGTAACAACAAGCTCGGCGGCGACGACTTTGACCAGAGAGTTATCAACTGGCTTGCAGACGGATTCAAGGCAGAGCAGGGTATCGACCTTCGCGGCGACAAGATGGCAATGCAGAGACTTAAGGAAGCTGCAGAAAAGGCAAAGATTGAGCTTTCGGGTGTTACAACTTCAAACATCAGCCTTCCTTTCATCACAGCTGATGCAACAGGCCCCAAGCACCTCGAAATGACTCTTACAAGAGCAAAGTTTAACGAACTCACAGCAGATCTTGTTGATGCAACAATGGGTCCTGTTCGTCAGGCTATGAACGATTCTGGCCTTAAGACAAGCGAAATCGATAAGGTTCTTATGGTCGGCGGTTCATCAAGAATTCCCGCTGTTCAGGAAGCAATCAAGCAGTTTATGGGCGCTGAACCCTTCAAGGGCATCAACCCCGACGAATGTGTTGCTATCGGTGCTGCTCTTCAGGCAGGTGTTCTCGGCGGTGAAGTAACAGGTCTTCTTCTCCTCGACGTTACACCTCTTTCACTCGGTATCGAAACAATGGGTGGTATCAGCACAAAGATTATCGACAGAAACACAACAATTCCCGTAAAGAAGAGCCAGATTTTCTCAACTGCAGCTGACAATCAGCCTTCAGTTGAAGTTCACGTTCTTCAGGGCGAAAGAGAATTTGCAAGAGATAACAAGACTCTCGGTGTGTTCCACCTCGACGGCATTATGCCTGCACCCAGAGGTATTCCTCAGATTGAAGTTACATTTGATATAGACGCAAACGGCATTGTTCACGTTTCGGCAAAGGACCTCGGCACTCAGAAAGAGCAGTCAATCAATATCACTTCCTCGACAAATATGTCCAAGGAAGATATCGAAAAGGCTGTTGCAGATGCAGAAAGATTTGCACAGGAAGATAAGGAACGCCGTGAAAGCGTTGATACCCGCAATGCTGCTGACCAGATGGTTTATCAGTGCGAAAAGCTTATGAACGAAAACGGCGATAAGTTCAGCGATGACGAAAAGGCAGGCGTTAACGAAAAGATTGACGCTCTCAAGGAAGCTCTTAAGGGGGAAGATATCAACCTTATTAAGTCACGTCAGGAAGAGCTTACAGCTAAGTTCCACGAAGTTTCAGAAAAACTTTACAAGGCTGCTGCAGAAGCAGCTCAGGCTCAGCAGGGCGGTGCAGCACCCGGCGGTGAAGGCTACACAGAAGCAAACTATACGGATGTTGACGACAACAACTAATGTGAGGAGTTAATCCCCTTGGCAGATAAGAGAGATTATTACGAGGTCCTCGGCGTTAATAAAAGTGCGAGCGAGGACGAAATAAAAAAAGCATACAGAAAAAAAGCCAAAGAGTATCACCCGGACCTTCATCCGGGTGATGCTGAGGCTGAGGCGAAATTCAAAGAAGCCAATGAAGCTTACGAAGTGCTTTCCGACAGCCAGAAGAAGGCTCGCTATGACCAGTTCGGTCACGCAGGTGTAGACCCGAATTACGGTGCGGGCGGCGGAGCATACGGCGGCGGTTTTGGCGGAGGCTTTGATTTCGGCGACCTCGGTGATATCTTCGGTTCTTTCTTCGGCGGCGGATTCGGCGGCGGAAGACAGTCCAATCCCAACGCTCCCCGCAGAGGCGAGGATATTCAGACGAGAGTTACAATTTCGTTTGAAGAAGCCGCAAAGGGATGCAAGAGAACAGTTGATATCAACCGTGTTGATACATGTAATGAATGTCACGGTTCGGGCGCAAAAGCGGGCACATCGCCCAAAACCTGCCCCGATTGCGGCGGCAGAGGATATGTGAATGTTCAGCAGAGAACGGCTTTCGGCGTGATTCAGACCCAGAAGGCTTGTCCGAAATGTCAGGGTCAGGGAAAGGTTATTGAAAATCCTTGCGCAAAATGCCGCGGAACCGGCAGAACAACAACCAAAACATCGGTTGATGTCAACATACCCGCAGGTATTGATGACCGTCAGGTATTCAATGTCAGCGGTGCAGGCAATGCGGGCGTAAATGGCGGCCCCAAGGGCGATCTGAGAGTTGCCGTTTTTGTAAGACCTCATTCTCATTTCGAGCGTGACGGCTACAATGTATGGCTTGAGCACAGAGTAAGTTATCCTCAGGCAGTTCTTGGTGATACTCTCAGAATTCAGACTCTTGACGGTGATGTTAAATTCGACCTTCCCGCTGGAACACAGTCGGGTGCGGTTTTCAGTCTGAAGGGCAAGGGCATACAGATTCTCAACGGCAGAGGCAGAGGCGACCAACTTGTGCGCATTATAGTTGATGTGCCCAAGAATCTCACCCAGCGTCAGAAAGAGCTTCTTGTTGAGTTTGAAAAAGAACTCGGAGTTAAGCGCGGTTCACCCGTCGGCAACGGCAAGGAAGGTTTTTTTGATAAGTTCAAGAATAAGAAATAAGAGAAAACGCTGTGTCATCTGACACGGCGTTTTTGAGGTATAACGATGAAATATGATTCAGTAATATTTGACCTTGACGGCACATTGACAGATACTCTTGCAGATCTGAGAAACAGTGTTAATTTTGCCCTCAACCGTTTCGGATATCCTGAAAGGACAACCGAGGAAATTCGTAATTTCGTGGGCAACGGAGTAAAAAGACTTGTTTTTCTCAGTGTGCCTGAAAATACTCCCGAGGATGTTTCTGAAAAATGCCTTGAGGTTTTCAAAGCGCATTATGCCGCAAATTCACTTGTTGAAACCAAACCGTATGACGGCATAATTAAAATGTTAAAAACACTCAAGGATAATAAAATTAAAACCGCCGTTGTAACAAATAAAATGCATTCAGCGGCAGTTGATATCGTTGAATTTTTCTTCGGGGATCTGATTGATGTGACTGTGGGTCAAATTGACGGCATAGCGCAGAAACCGCAGCCTGACGGAATTTTCAACGCTCTTGATTTGCTCGGAGTTTCAAAAGAAAATGCGGTTTATGTCGGCGACTCCGAAGTTGACTGCATAACCGCCAAAAACGCGTGCATTCCTTGCGTTGGTGTTACATGGGGATTCCGTGACCGCGATGTGCTCATTTCAAATGGCGCGGATTTTATAGCGGACAGCCCATCGGAAATATTTGATTATATCTGATTGTCGAATTTTGTATTGACAAAAATAATTCACTATTATATAATAAAGTGTCAATAGAATATGTCCTTATTAAGAGAGGCAGAGGGACAGGCCCTTTGAAGCCCGGCAACCTGTGTTATGCAAGGTGCTAAATCCTGCGGCGTTGCGCCGGAAGATAAGGTGTTTTCAACCACTGAAGACTCCTTCGGTGGTTTTTTTCGGGACTTATTATTGATAATAATTCTAAAAGAGGTTTATAAAATGGCAAACTACTTATTCACATCCGAATCCGTAACAGGCGGTCATCCCGATAAAATCTGTGACCAGATTTCCGATGCCGTTCTTGATGCTATTCTTGCTCAGGATCCTATGGGCAGAGTTGCCTGCGAAACCTGCTGCACAACCGGTATGGTTCTCGTTATGGGTGAAATCACAACAACTGCAGATATCGATATTCCCAAAATCGTCAGAGAAACAGTTGACGAAATCGGATATAACAATGCTGAATACGGCTTTGACTGCAACACCTGCGCAGTTATGACTGCTCTTGACAAGCAGTCAGGTGATATCGCAATGGGCGTCGACAGACTCGGTGCAGGCGATCAGGGTATGATGTTCGGCTTTGCTTGCGACGAAACTCCCGAGCTTATGCCCCTTCCCATTTCGCTTGCTCATAAGCTTTGCGCAAAGCTCACCGAAGTACGCAGAGACGGCACTCTCGGCTATCTCCGTCCCGATGGCAAGAGCCAGGTAAGTGTTGAGTATGATGAGAACAACAACCCTGTAAGAATTGATACAGTTGTTATTTCTTCACAGCATTCACCCGACGTTACTCTTGAGCAGATAAGAGCAGATGTTGTTGAAAAGGTAATCAAGCCTGTTATTCCTGCTTCGATGCTTGACGAAAACACCAAGTATCATATCAATCCCACCGGCAGATTCGTAACCGGCGGTCCTCAGGGCGACAGCGGTCTTACCGGCAGAAAGATTATTGTTGATACATACGGCGGTTATGCACGCCACGGCGGCGGCGCTTTCAGCGGAAAGGATCCCACAAAGGTTGACCGTTCGGCTGCTTATGCTGCACGTTACGTTGCAAAGAATATCGTTGCAGCAGGTCTTGCAAAGAAGTGTGAAGTTGAGCTTGCATATGCAATCGGTGTTGAGCAGCCCGTATCAGTATTTGTTGATACTTTCGGTACAGGCAAAATTGCAGATACTGAAATTTCTGCAATCATCAACAAGCTCTTCGATCTCAGCCCCGCAGGCATCATCAGAACTCTTGACCTCAGAAGACCCATCTACAAGCAGGTTGCGGCTCTCGGTCATATCGGCAGAACAGATGTTGACCTTCCCTGGGAAAAGCTCGACAGAGTTGACGATATCAAAAAAGAAGCTAATATCTGATTTGAATAAAAAATCACCGCCGTTACCATCATCGGTAACGGCGGTTTTATGTTGTTTATTTCTTTGCTGCTTTTTCAGCTTTTACTTTTTCTCTGTAAGCTTTTTCTTCGGCAGCCTTGCGCTCAGCTTCTGCCTTTGCGTCTGCCAGAGCTTTTTCGTAGTGTACTTTTGCTTCGTCATAAATTGCTGAAATCTCATCAAGCTTTTCATAGTTTTCACTCTGTGTTATGAGCTTCTTGGCATCGTTATATGACTTTGCGGCTCGGCTGAATTTTGCGGATTCGTCGTTAAGAATCTTGGTTTCTCCTGCAATAAATTTGAGTTCAGTCTTGAGATTTTCAAGTCGGGATTTTGCATCGGCAAGCTTATTCTTATCTTTTGATTTCTTGATGGATTTGAGAGAATCGTTAATGCTCTTGATTTCTGATTCAATTGCATCCATTTTTTCGTAGTTGCTGTCAATGAGAGCGTAGTCGGGCTGAACAAGGTCTGATGCATTTTTGTAATATTTTTTGATTGCCTTTACGGAATCAAGCTTGTTTTTTGTGATTTCAATTGCTGCCTTGCGAATTGCTTTCTCAGTTGCATTGCTCTTGGGCATACTTTTTGCGGCTGCGATTTCAGCTTTTATTTCATTCGTATCAAGGGCAGCGAGTCCGCTGAGACCTATACCGTAAATGTTTCTGCTCTCTGCAAGCCTGAATCTGAACTCATCATTTGAAAATTTATCGAGTTCATCGCAAACGAACTTCGCAATTTCGATTTCTTCGTTATATTCGATATCGGCATTGTATGCTTTTTTTGCAAGCTTTCTTTCGGCTTTGTCTTTGACTGACTTCCACGAATTCTTGACAATCTGTTTGGGCGTTTTGCCGGACATATCGCGTGAAGTACGGATGATATCGATTGCTTCAACAAGATTGCCGTCGTTGAGAACACCGTTTCCGTAGTCTTCAAACATACTGCGCACCTTAAGAACACGGATAACCGATTTCTGCTTTCTTTCGTTGAAATCGTACCATGCATAGGGGATAACGTTCATTGCAGCACCGACAGCGGAAACAATGATAAGAACTTGAAGAAGGCTTCTGAGAATATCGGGATCATAGAGTGCGGAAAGTGCGTTGTTGTAGTTATCTTGTCCGTTTGCAAACTGTTCTGCAAGGATTGTGCCGACATCTTTACCGTCACCGAGAACACGGCTGAGAATGCCGGGGTTTGAAGTAACAACTGCGGCGTTTTCTTTGGTGAGCCCGCCTTTTTCATAGATTGCGGGGAGAACGGAAGATGTTGCAAGGGTGATAACGGTACCGATTGTTGCAACTGCAGAGAACATACCGTCGATGCGTTCGCCTGTAATATACTGCTGATAGTCACGGATATCTGCTTGGATTGCGGGATTAAGAATGTGCATAAATGAACCCATAAGGGCATTGAGCCACAGACAACCCATAACAAGCCAGATTGTTGCACCGTTGATTTCTCTTATCATCGGAAGCATCAAAAGAATGAAAATAATATTGAATATATTGGTGACGACCAGTACTGCTTTTTTACCCCATTTCTTGACACAGAAGGGAGCAAGAATCATACCCCATAGAGAGGCGTTGCCGTATACCGTAACAATCAGTCCGTAAATGCTTCCCGAGCAAGCTCCACCGTAGTTGTAGAGCCAGAAAAGAATGTTTGAATATGCGCTTTCAAGGAAGCCTATCCAGCCCGCAAGAGAAATAATCCAGAAGTATTTGTTCTTTGCAACGGCTTTGAGCGCGTCGATGAATTTAATCTGGACAACATGTGTACGAGCCTGAACAATCTTTTCTTCTGTGTGCTTATAAACAACGATACACAGAAGAACACCGAGAACGGTGAGAATAGGATATAAGAGACGGTAAACACGGATATCTGTTGTGTTGGTGTGGAAAAGCTTTGATGCGATGATGGGAGTGAAAAGGTTAACGAGAGTCGGTGCAAGAGAATAAACAATGCTCTTTACCGAAGCAACGTCTGTTCTTTCCTGAGTGTGAGGGGAAAGTACGTGGATGAGGTTCTCATATGCATCATAGAAGAAATAATATATGAAATGAAGCAGGAGATTGAGAACCATAATAATGGCGCACTTTGCAACGTATGCTCTTGTTTCGCCGAAAATCATACCGTCGCCGAACCAGTCTCCAAGCTTGCTGTACGGGAACCATACCATTAGATTACAGATGATTGCTGAGGGGATAGCCATTGTGGCGATATACGGTCTGTATTTACCCGCTTTGTTTCGTGTGTTGTCGATGATGGTTGCTCTGATACCCGTCAGCGGAATGTTTGCCAGAACGGCAATTACATACATTATGTACATATCCGTCGGGTCAATGCCGAGAGTACTCGAGAGAAGTGTGTTGTTGGTTGCGAGCAGGCAGGCGTTACCGAGGGTGATAATCATATATGCACCGATACCGCCGCCGGAGTAAGCCGCAATTTCCTTGAATGTCATATAGCGGCCTGCCATAGGCGTTTTCCAGTAGGTTTTAACCTTGGAAATACCGTCTTTGACTTGTGCGACAAGGTTCATAGTCTTCCTCCTAAATTCAATATAAAATCAATTATAGCAAAAGAAATAAATAAAAGCAACACAAACAGAACATTTTTGTATAAAAAAAGTAATGTTTACTTGACTGTTAGATTTTGTTTTGTTACAATAATACTGTATAAATTTGCGTTTTTTCAAACTAAAAAACGGAGTGTGATATTTTATGGAAAAAATCAAGCTTGCAATCGAAGCGGGTCAGACCGCTCTCGGAATTGAATTCGGTTCAACAAGAATCAAGGCTGTCCTTATAAGCAAGAATCACGAACCTCTTGCATCGGGAAGCTTTGACTGGGAAAATACATATGATAACGGTGTATGGACTTATCCTCTTGAGCAGGTATGGGAAGGTCTCAGAGGAGCTTTCGGCGCTCTCAAGAAGAATGTTTCCGAAAAATACGGCGTGAAGCTCACAACTGTCGGAGCACTTGGTATCAGCGGCATGATGCACGGCTACCTTGCTTTCGACAAAGACGGCAATCAGCTTGCGCAGTTCAGAACATGGAGAAACACCATCACCGCAAAAGCTGCTGAAGAACTCAGCGCGCTTTTTGATTTCAATATTCCGCAGAGATGGAGTATTGCTCATCTGTATCAAGCTATCCTCAATGGTGAAGAGCATGTCAAGGATGTTGATTTTATCGCAACTCTTGCGGCTTATGTTCATTGGAAGCTGACGGGCAATAAGGTTATCGGCGTCGGTGAAGCTTCGGGTATGTTCCCCATTGACAGCAACACCAATGACTACGATAAGAAAATGCTTGCTCAGTTTGATGAGAAGATTGCAGATAAAAACTTCCCCTGGAACATCGAAGATATTCTCCCCAAGGTGCTTGTTGCAGGTGAAAACGCAGGTGTATTGACCGAAGCAGGTGCACTTCTCCTTGACCCCACAGGTGAATTCAAAGCGGGCGTAGTGCTTTGTCCTCCCGAGGGTGATGCGGGCACAGGTATGGTTGCAACAAACTCAGTTGCGGTCAGAACGGGTAATGTTTCTGCAGGTACATCAATTTTCCTTATGGTTGTTCTTGAAAAAGCTCTTTCGAAGCTTTATCCCGAAATAGATATGGTAACAACTCCCGCGGGCAAGCCTGTTGCTATGGTGCATTGCAACAACTGCTCGGGTGAAATCGATGCATGGGCAGGACTTTTCACTTCAATGTGCAAAGCGCTCGGTATGGATATCAGCATTTACAAAGTGCTTGACAAGATGTTTGAATCCGCTCTTTCGGGTGACAAGGATTGCGGCGGTCTTGTTGCATATAACTATCTTTCGGGTGAGGTTATCACAGGTCTTGACAGCGGTAAACCTATGTTCTTCAGAGGACCCGACAGTAAGTTCAATCTTGAAAACTTCTCAAGAGTTCAGCTTTGCTCTGCAGCGGCTACTCTCAGCATCGGTATGGAAATCCTCGAGGATGAGGATGTTAAGGTTGACAGGATTCTCGGTCACGGCGGTTACTTCAAGGCTCCCGTTGCGGGTCAGAAGATAATGGGTGCGGCTCTCAACGCTCCCGTTTCTGTTATGAAAACCGCAGGTGAGGGCGGACCCTGGGGCGTTGCAATTCTTGCTGAATATATGGTTAGCAAGGCTGATGGTGAAACTCTTGATGCATACCTTGAAAGCAAAGTCTTTGCCGGTCAGGATTCAACGGAAGTTAGTCCTGATGCAGATGATATCGCAGGATTCAAGGCATTCCTTGAAAATTATAAGAAAGGCCTTGCAGCCGAAAAGGCAGCTGTTGAAGCTTTCTGATATTACAAATAATTAGTTTTGTCACAACAGCGTGAAAACAGTTGACTATTGCGATTTAAAGTAGTATAATTCGATTACATTCCAAAATAAGTGGTGGAGTCTGTCATAAAATGCATTGCATTTTATTTGTTTCGGATTGTAATTTTGGCTTTTCCGAGGGGCAGTATTGCTCTGAGGTTTAACTGAGATTAAACGGCAGAATCTGCATTTTTGCGGATTCTGCTTTTTCTATGCAGACAAATCGCGCCATAAAACACAGGAGGAAAAAAATGAGCCCAATTACCATTACCGCGCTTGTCATCTTTGCATTGACTTATGTTCTTATGATGGCATTCCAGAAAATCAGACCGCATGTTACCGTTGCGTCTGCATTGATTTTTATTGCTCTCGGTATAATTTCTGCAGTCAACCCCTCAATTTTTGGCGAAGGTTTCTTCGCGCTCGGCGATTCAAGCTACAGTTACGGTCTCGGTCAGGCACTCGGTGAAATTGACTGGAATGTAATAATGATGATTGCCGGTACTATGGGTACGGTTTATCTGTTCATCGAATCAAAAATGCCTCAGCTTATGTCTGATGTTCTTATCTCAAAAATGCCCAATGTCAAATGGGCGGTAGTTGCGATGTCGCTTTTTGCAGGTATCGTTTCGGCATTTGTTGATAATGTTGCAACGGTTCTTATGATTGCTCCCGTTGCGCTTGCGTTTTGCAAGAAACTCAACATTTCACCCGTTTCGTCGATTATCTGCATTGCTGTTTCATCAAACCTTCAGGGTGCGGCAACGCTTGTCGGAGATACGACATCAATTCTCCTTGCCAAGCAGGCAAATCTCGACTTCTCCGATTTCTTTGTTGATGACGGAAAAGTCGGTATGTTCTGGGTTGTTCAGGCAGGCGCGATTATGAGCGCACTTATCATTCTCTTTATGTTCAGAAAAGAGAAGGCTCCCATTGAATTCAATAGTAAAACTAAGGTTGAGGACAAATTCCCCACATTCCTTCTTCTTGGCACGGTTATTGCTCTTATCGCCGTTTCGTTCATTCCTTATAAAGACGGTGCGGCAGAAGGTCAGTTCTATAAGCCTGATATCACAAACGGTATCATCTGTATTGCATTCTTCCTTATAGGTGTTATCCGTGAGCTTGTGTTTAAGAAGAATACTGAAATCGTAAAGAATGCATTCAAAGAAATCGACTATTACACAATCGTTCTTCTTACAGCTCTTTTCGTTGTTATCGGCGGCGTCAAGAGTGCGGGTGTTATCGATGTTATCGGCTCGGCAATTGCAAGCCTCGGTTCAGGCTCAATCTTTGTTGTTTACACAATCATTGTCTGGATGTCCGTGTTCCTTTCGGCATTCATCGATAATATTCCATATACTGCAACAATGCTTTCAATCGTTCCTGTTATCGCAATGGATATCGGCGTTGAACCTAAGCTTCTTTATTACGGTCTCCTTTGCGGTGCAACCCTTGGCGGAAATCTTACTCCCATCGGTGCAAGTGCCAATATCACAGGTATCGGTATTCTCCGTAAGGAGGGCTATGAGGTTAAGAGCACAACATTTATGAAATACGGCGTGCCCTTCACTTTTGCAGCGGTTATTACCGGATATCTTCTTCTCTGGCTTATTTGGAAGTGATAAAAAACAAGACCTGTGTGCTGAAAAAGTACACAGGTTTTTTATATTTTATATTGAATGTTATAATATATGTGATATAATGTAAAAATCGGAAAGGATGATAAAAAATGAACTTAAGAGCACCTTGCGTTCCTCTTATAACAATCGACCCGTATTTCTCGGTGTGGTCGCAGGATACAGTACTGAATGTTTCTGATACGGTTCACTGGACGGGAAAGAGAAATTATATTCTCGGCACAGTTACCGTTGATGGGAAGGAATACAGTTTCCTTGGTTATCACAGGGATAAACATAAACTCACTCAGGTCTCTCTTGACATAGATGCGCTTTCAACAACCGCTGTTTTTGAGAATGAAGAAATAACTCTTAAAGCGGTGTTCACATCTCCTGTTATTGCTGATGATTATAAACTTCTGACAAGACCTGTTTCATATCTTTCTGTTTCGTATTCATCGAAAGACGGAAAGGCTCACGATGTCAGAGTAAAAGTCGGTGCAAGTGAAGAACTTTGTCTTGATAAGGTGTGGCAGAGTGAAATTACAATTGATGAAGTCGCCGCAGGTAATGTCAAGGGATATAAAATGGGTAATGAGGAGCAAAATCCTCTTAACCGCAGCGGCGATGATGTGAGAATCGACTGGGGATATTTTTATCTTATGGCTGATTCGGAAAAAGCCGAAACAACCATTGAGAGAGTGTGGAGCATGGACGTAATTAATGTCAGTGCTCAAATTGCCGAAAACGAAAATCTGCTTTATCTGTTTGCTTATGACGATATTGAAAGCATCGAATATTTCGGTCAGCATCTCAAATCCTGGTGGAATAAAGACGGTCAGCCGATACTTGAGGCAATTGCAGAAGCAGCAAAGGAATACGATGATGTCATTTCACGCTGCAATGCTTTCTCACAAAAGCTTTATGCTGATGCCGAAAGAGCGGGCGGCGAAAAATATGCCGAGCTTCTTTCGCTTGCTTACCGTCAGGTTATTGCGGGTCATAAGCTTGTGCTTGATGAAAACGGCGAAATTCTCTATATTTCAAAAGAGTGTTTCTCAAACGGATGTGCCGCAACGGTTGATGTTTCTTATCCGTCAATCCCGATGTTTCTTATTTATAATCCCGAGCTTGTCAAGGGTATGATGCGCCCTGTTTTCCGTTATGCGAAAAGTGATGCGTGGGTGTTTGATTTCGCTCCCCACGATGTAGGTTGTTATCCGCTTGTTAACGGTCAGGTCTACGGAGAAAACGCTCTGAAATGGCAGATGCCCGTTGAAGAATGCGGAAATATGCTTGTTATGGCGGCAAATGTTGCTATTGCAGAGGGTAATGCCGATTTTGCAAATGAGAACATCGATTTGCTCCGTAAATGGTGCAGCTATCTTATCGAATATGGTGCTGACCCCGGTCATCAGCTTTGTACAGACGATTTTGCGGGCCATCTTGCTCACAACTGTAATCTTTCTCTCAAGGCTGTGATGGGTCTGAGAGGTATGGCGATTATCGAAGATATGCGCGGTGACAAGGAAAAATCCGATTTCTATCGCGCTGAAGCCGAAAAGATGGCTGAAAACTGGATGAATACCGCACTCAATACCGATGGCACATCAAATCTCGCCTTTGACCAGCCCAATACCTATTCAATGAAATACAATATGGTCTGGGATAAAGTCTGGGGAACAAATCTCTTTACTCAGGAATTTATGGATGCTGAGATTGCGGATAATATGAAGCATTACAATAAATACGGAATGCCGCTTGACAGCCGTGCGGATTACACAAAGAGTGACTGGCTTGTGTGGGTTGCATCAATGGCGTCGTCAAAGGATGTTTTTGAGCAGTACATCGCACCGTTGTGGAAGGCATATGACGAAAGCAGCAGCCGTGTGCCTATGACTGACTGGTATGATACCGTCAGCGGAAAAACTGTTTCATTCCAGCACAGAACAGTTCAGGGTGGACTGTTTATGAGAATGCTTATGAATAAATAATACTTACTTATCTCCGAAAGGATTAATAATATGCTTGCAGAAAAACAAGTCGAGCGTATGCTCGAAAAGCTTAAAAGATTTGAAAGAATACTTGACCCGATGCTTTTCAAAAAGGTTGCAAAAATTGATACCGTCGGTTTTTATGAAACAACCGACAGACTCTATGAGATTCCCGATAACTCAATGTTTACCGATATCAGCAGCGGTGAAACCTGGGGCAGGGAAGAGGCTTTCGGTTGGTTCAAAGCGCAGTTTACAGTTCCTGAAGAGCTTGACGGAAAATCGGTTTTTGTTATGCCTCATACAGAGGGATACGAAACCCTTCTTTGGGTTAACGGAAAACCCTTCGGCACATTCTGCACGAAGATAGTTTTCACCGGTCACGGCAACCATTACTGTGATATGCTTACCCTTAATGCAAAGGCAGGCGAGGTTATCGACATTGCACTTGAGGTGTATACGGGTCACGCCCATATGGGTTGCTCACCGCTTGAATCAAGCCGACTGATCAAAGACTATACTTATCACTTTGACGGTCTGGATATATGCGTTAAAGATGAATTTATTCAGGATTTCTATTTTGACCTTAAGGTTATCAACGAACTTGTTGATAATCTTCCTGACACATCTTTCAGAAAAGGTCAGCTTATAAATGCGCTCTACGAAGTGCATAAGCGTTTGCTTTATGCATATGACGATACCGACGATGAAACATTCAGAGCGGCAATGAAATCGGCTCATCCCTTCCTTAAGGAGATGCTTGCTGTCAAAAACGGACCCGAAGCTGCAAAGGTTGGTATCATCGGACACTCTCACCTTGACACAGCGTGGCTCTGGAAAGCAACCGAAACAATCAAAAAGAGCGCGAGAACATATTCGAATCAGCTTTCTCTCATGGAGCAGTATCCTGAGCATAAATTTATGCAAAGCTCCGCTTGTCATTCGAATATGCTCCTTGAACATTATCCCGAACTTTTTGAACGCATCAAAGAAAAAGTTGCCGAGGGCAGATATGAACCTAACGGCGGCGTGTGGGTTGAATGCGATTGTAATATTACTTCGGGTGAATCAATGATCAGACAGTTCCTCTGGGGTCAGAGATTCACAAGAAAGCACTTCGGCTACACATCCGACTGTTTCTGGCTTCCCGATACATTCGGTTACAGCGCAGCAATTCCGCAGATTATGAAGGGCTGCTCTGTTGATTATTTCCTCACAACCAAAATTGACTGGAACGATGTAAACCACTTCCCTTATGACTCGTTCTGGTGGCAGGGAATCGACGGCACAAAGGTGTTCACCCATTTCAACTCAACTGCGGCGTGGCCTTCACCCCGTTGTTTCAACGAGGCAGTAACCGGCGATTCCAAGGTCTATAAAAGCCTCAATGAAAGAAATGTTACCAACAAGCGCATTGTAGCATTCGGTCACGGTGACGGCGGCGGCGGACCCCAGTACGAAATGATTGAGGTTGCACGCAGAATAAAGGACCTCAACGGCTGCGCGAAGGCAGAGTATATGACCGTAAGCGAGTTTATGAAGGATCTTGAAAAGACTGCGGTTAACCCCAACACCTATTCGGGAGAGCTTTATCTTGAACTTCACAGAGGCACTCTCACAAATCAGCACAACATAAAGCATAACAACAGAAAAGCCGAGCTTGCTCTGCGTGACCTTGAATTCCTCACGGTCAGCAACGCAGTTAAATCGGGCGAGGTTGCGAGCGACGAAAAGATTCATCCGCTTTATAAGGACCTTCTTCTCAATCAGTTCCACGATATTCTTCCCGGAACCTGTATTCCCTCTGCACACAAGCTTTCTCTTTCAGAAACAAACGCACTTCTCAAAACGGCATATGAGCTTATCAAAGAAAATCTTACAGGCGAAGGCGAATGCGTAAGCGTGACCAACACACTTTCTTTCGACAGAAATGATCCCATATTCCTTGAGTGCGAAGAGGGTTATATTGCAGACTGTGATTGCAAGCAGCAGACATATAAGAATCTTGACGGTAAGAATATTCTTATCATCAGCGGTCTTACAGTGCCTGCATTCTCAACCGTAAAAATCAATCTTGTAAAAGGCGTCGCAGATACCGAAAGTGAAATCACAGTTGACGGCAACAAGCTTTCAACACCCTTTGCCGATATCACTTTTGATGAAAAAGGATATATTGATTCTCTCTTTGACAAGAGAGCGAAAAGAGAGGTCAGGGGAGAAGGTTATCCGCTCAACACATTTATCATTGCCGAGGACCTTCCTCATGCATGGGATAACTGGGATATCGATGCTGACCTTGAATGCAAGTTTGCGGATGATTCCGTTCTTCTCAGCAGAGAAATCGTTTCTCACGGTGCGGCGGCTGTGATTATCCGAAGCAAATACAGCATTTCAAAGAAATCAACAATCACTCAGGATGCAGTTTATTTTGCTGATTCGGCAGAAATCAGATTTGATACTGTTATGGATTGGCAGGATAACCACCGTTTCCTCAAAACAGCATTTGATACCTCTGTTAAAAATAATTTTGCACGTTTTGAAATTCAGTACGGTAACGTTATGCGTCCCACAACGAGAAACGATTCCGTTGAAAAGGCGAAATTTGAGGTTGTCAACCATAAGTTCACCGATATTTCTGAAACAAGATTCGGTGCAGCGGTGCTTAATGACAGTAAATACGGTATCAGCGTTGAGGGTGGCAACATGCGTCTTTCGCTTCATAAAGGCGGCTTGAGACCTGACTTTGAAGGCGACAGAGGTGTTCACAGAACGGTTTATTCGTTCCTTCCTCATAACGGCGGATTCAGCACAGAAAATGTTGTTCGCCCTGCGTATGAGCTTAATATTCCCGTTCTTAAAGGTAAAGGCGATTTTGAAGCTGTTGCGCTCGTTCTTCCCAAGGCAGAAAATGTTATCGTTGAGTCAATAAAGCCTTGCGAAGATAATGAAAAAGCTTTCATCGCAAGACTTTATGAAACCGAAGGAACTTACACCAACTGCCCCGTTGAATTCTTTGACGGTGCAAAGAAAATCGAGATTACAGATATGCTCGAAGAGGTTAAGGAAACCTTTGACGGCACGGAGCTTTCATTCCGCCCCTTTGAAATTAAAACACTCAAAATCACATATTGATTATAAAAATCCTGCGGCTTTCCATACCGCAGGATTTTACTTTTTAAATTAATATTCTGATTTTTGATAGAAAACTGTACAAAATGAATTCAGAGGTGATTATTATGAATTCATTGTGGAGTTCTACTGCTGAAAAGGAGAGTTTTCCGTCGCTTCAGGGAGATTTAAAGACTGATGTTGTTGTTGTGGGCGGCGGTCTTGCGGGAGTTTTATGTCTTAAGGAACTTACGGACAGAGGTGTGGACTGTGTTTTGCTGGAAGCAAAAAGCATAGGTTCAGGAGTAACTGAAAACACAACCGCAAAAATAACATTTCAGCACGGCATTATTTACGACAAGCTTATAAAAAGTATCGGAACGGAGAAGGCTCGGAAATACCTGACAGCCAACAAAAATGCACTTGAAAAATATCGGAAAATGTCGGAGATTTTTTCTTGCAGTTTTGAAGAAAAGGATGCATATATTTATTCGGGAACAGACCGCGAAAAGATAGAAAATGAAATAAGAGCCTATGAAAAACTGGGTATCAAGGCGGAGTTTGTTTCTGATATTCCTTTGCCAGTGGAATGCATCGGAGCAGTGAAAATCAGCGGTCAGGCGCAGTTTCATCCGCTGGAATTTATGTTTTCTGTTGCAAAAGGATTGAGTATATATGAAAATTCAAAGGTGTTGGAATTCTTGCCGAACAAGGTGCGATGTCAGGGTGGAAGTGTTACTGCCAAAAAAATAATTGTTGCAACGCACTTCCCCATAATAAACAAGCATGGCGGATATCCGCTGAAATTATATCAGCACCGTTCATATGTTATTGCCGCAAAAGATGCTCTCGATGTAAACGGAATGTATCTTGAGGATGGAGAAAACGGATTGTCGTTCAGAAATTATAAAAAATATCTTCTCATAGGCGGTGGTGACCACAGAACGGGCAAAAATGGCGGCGGATATAAAGTTCCCGAGAATTTTTGTGCAGATAATTTTCCTGATGCTGAAATCAGTTACCGCTTTGCAACGCAGGATTGCATAAGCCTTGACGGTGTACCATACATCGGAAAATATGCCGCTGATGCTGAGAATATTTATGTAGCTACGGGTTTCAACAAATGGGGAATGACTTCTTCAATGGTTGCCGCCGAAATATTAAGTGATATGATAACGGGCGAAAAGAACCCTTATGCTGAGGCGTTTTTGCCCAATCGCACGGTGTTTTATCCGAAGCTTTTTTCAAATATGTTTCATTCTTTGATGGGCATTATCACTCCGACCGTGCCCCGATGCCCTCATCTCGGCTGTGCTCTGAAATATAACAAAGAAGAACATTCCTGGGATTGTCCATGCCACGGGTCAAGATTTTCCGAAAACGGTGAACTCATAAACAATCCCGCGACAGACGATCTGAAGAAAAAGTGAAATTTAAACAAAAAATCCTGCGGTTTCAATCCGCAGGATTCTTTACCATGTTTCCGTTCTGTGAAACTGAAAGTGAAGTTACAGACAGTGGGTTGTGAACAGAGTTGCTTTATTGTTCATGATTAACTCTTAAAATTCTTTGTTCGAAACAACAAACACCATTCTTTCCTGGATTGAAGGACCTCCGTGACCTGTTCCGAATCCGCCGTGGTCAGATGTTATTATGATGAGCCAATCCTCTGTTTCGTATGTTTCTCTTTCTTCAATTGCAGTGATTGTTCTGTATGCAAGAACATCGTTGAGTCTGTAGCCGGCCTGATAAATGGGATTGATTGTTGAGAAACCGAAACCATGACCTGCCGCATCTGTACCCTCATAGATAGCGAATATGAAGTCGGAGCAATCTGCTTGCTTTATATCCTTGATTGCGGTGTTTGCGGCGATTGTATTGGTCGAGCAGAGATTGAATTTAACATCAAGGTCATTTTCTTCGCAGTATGCTTTTTCGAGTTTATAGGTGCTGTTGTCATCATCAAAATGACCGCCCCATATTGTGACAAAGTTAGCGGAATCGATTGTAACGCTTTCGGTAAGAGAAGTCATAAGAGTCTTGTATTCAAGAGATTTTGTGATGCCGTTGCCGGTAATGCCGGTTTTGTCTGCCCAGACGCCTGTAAGTACAGAGCACCAGCCGGGGGCGGTTGAAGTGTCCTGAGTATTAACTTCGGGATAATTTACACCGCCGCAGTAAACATAGTTGAGCGATGCACCGCTTTTGAGCATTTTGTTAACGCCGCTGAAATTGTTTTCTGTGAATGTCAGAGCATCGGCACGGCATCCGTCGTAGCCGATAACGATAGCCTTCTTCTCGGTTTTGCCTTCGGGAAGAGGTGCGTTGAAATGATTGTTGATAATGTTGTAAAGTTCGGTTTGCGGAATTGCAGTTTCAATTGTGTTTTCGAATGCAACCTGAGCAACTTTTTCACGGTATGCATCTTCCGTATCTTTTGCATCGTTACTGTAAAGTCCGAAAAGTGCAGGAATCATAAGAAAAACGCTGAGTATTTTCGAGATGAATTTCATAAAAAAATCTCCTTTGATTGTATGATGATAACATTATAGCACTGTCATCTCATACAGACAAGGAGATTTTTTGATTATTTTTTAAATCATAGAGGTTTCAGTGATTGATTTATCTTTATATTTGAAAGTCTTGACCTCATATGCGCCGAAGTCAATTTTGAAAACATTTCTCTCGACAACCAAATTCGATGAGGTCGGCTTATCCGAAGAATTGAAAAGACGGATTGTGATGCCGTCATCATCCTTGCGGAATCTAGTGAGAATGATTTCGGGATTGCTGACTTCAACTGCAGTATCTTTCTTTTCTTTTGTTCCCGACGGGAAGAAAGATAGCGCAATGCACGGCTGATTATAAATATCCGCCTGCATATCAAGATTTGAGGTGTCTGCTGTGAGTCTGTATTCGAATTCACGCTCGCCGATGTCGATTCTGTCGTGGCATCTGTCATCGTCAGCAAGAGGTCTGTCGCCTATGGGATGAGCGGAATAAACGGGTGTTCTCAAAAGAGAAATATTGAGGGTTCCACCGTCAACGCTACCGCCGTAGGTACCTTTGTTGAGCACGGCAAGCCCGTTCCCTTTGCCGAATACACCGCACCATTTCTGATAAACAGCTTCTTTACCCTCGGTTCGGAGTTTTTCTTTTCCGAATGCGGTCTGACCCCAGAACTCAGGATTCTCAAAAGTTGAATTGAATGAGAGTTTATAGAATCTGCTGCTGTCGTTCGAAAGCATTTTGATTTTTATGTCGATATAATCTCCGTTTTTCGGAATTGAATATGTGACAACGGCAAATGAATCGGAATATCCGAATGTTGCCTGAATTTTAAGTCGTACGGAGCCGTTTTCGATAACTCTCACATTTGTGTGGTTTGCATCGGGATAACCGTTGAATTCATTAGCTTTTGCGTTGCTGAGAAGTGTGAATTCTCCGACCTTTTCATTAAAGCTGTCAACTGTCATTCCCCACGGGTCTTCATTATCCTTAAAGGCAGTAATTTTTGCACTTTCTTCTTTCAGCATATCAACGCCGTTCACGCAATATTTATCGATGAGACCTGTTCTTTTACTGATAAGAACCTGCATTTTTTCGTTTCCAAACACAAAATGATTATCGGTTTCGTCGCATTTTTCAATCTTACGCTTAGGCATATTTTCAATGTGAAGTCTGCAGTCAAAACGGTTTATGCTCATAGGTTCAAGCTCTGCTCTGAAGCACACACGCTTTCTCCAGTCAAGGCTGAAAGTGCAGGCCTCCTTTTCGTTCTGGGAGGGGAGAAGATTGCCTTTTTCGTCATAAACGGATACAATCGTGACCTCGTTTTCATTCCAGTTCTGGTCCTGAAGCTGAAATTCGACCTCGATATCCTGAGTGATTTTATAGGGATGCGGATTGAAAACAAGAACGGGAATTTCACCATCTTTTGCCTTTTTCTGACCCTCGCAAAGCTTGAAGAATGCCTTCGTTTTGTATTTATCTGCAACTTCGTTTCCGTAAGCGAAAAGACGAAGGCTGTCATCCTCTGCCGCCTTTATTGACGAACCGGGAAGAATGTCGTGGAATTCGCAGAAAAGCAAGGCTTTTTCAGCCTTTTCAAGCTCACTTTTATCATAGGGAACTTCGCTGAGAGAAAGCATTTTTTCGCATACCGCAAGGTCGTTTTCAAGTTTTCTGTGAGCTTGTTTTATGCGCACCATTGAGGTGTAGCATCCGACCATTGTGTAGTTGAGCGATTTATCAAAAACAGTAAGATTTGATTTGTCAATGCGGTCAAAATAATTTTCGCACCACGAATGTCTGAGTGCGTTTTCGGGATGCTCTTTCATATAATCTGCAATGGTAATCAGATCTTCTCTCGACGGACCGCCGCCGTGATTGCCGATGCCCCAGAACATCATATTGATTCCGTCGCCGTATTCCCTTTCGAGTATACGTTCGATTTTACTCATTATTTTGCCTTTGCCGGAATTGTAGCCGCAATTCATTTTATGGGCAAGAATCTCGCTTCCGTCAAAGCCTTTCCAAATGAAATCGTGTTCTGCATCAACCCACGACGGACGCATAAAAACATAGGATTTATAGCCGCATTTTTTGAGAATCTGAACCAAGCCTCTTGTATGACCGAACGGGTCAAAGTTGATTGCAGTAAGCGGTCTTACGCCGAATTTTTCTTTGAAATATTTAATTCCGGTTTCAATCTGACGGATAAAGCTTTCGCCGCAGGGCATAACGCAGTCAGGCTGAAGATACCAGCCGCCCATAATGCGCCATTTGCCTTCTTTAACGAGTTTCTGAATTCTTTTGAAAAGCTCGGGTTCATTTTCTTCGACCCATTCATAAAGAAGAGATTCATTGTGGTTGAAAATAAAGCCGTCAAATTCTTCGCAGAAATCCGCCGCAACACGGAATGTTGATATTGCTTCTGCAATGCCTTCGGGCCTTTGCCAGAGCCAGACGGGGTCGAGATGAGCATTGCAAATCATATGTAATTCTTTCATTTTATCACCTTTTAAATATATCAATCTTTTTGATATGCACCTCTTGCATAGAGAATCCATTTTGAGCGGTCGAGAGGATTGACACCTCTTCGTGGATTAATGTGCTCCAATCCGTCGCGGCATTCTCTGTAACCGTAAAACGACTGATTAAGCACGGCTTTTCCCGACGAAAGAACAGCTATTCTTGTTGGCAGATCCATTGATGTTGCAACGGGAACGATTGCTTCAAGAGTTACATTCTGACCGAGTGTCAGAGGAGAATTGTATTCACCGCCAACCTTGACTATCTCCGAAAGCAGCTTGCCCGAAAGCTCGGCGGGTGCAGTAATTCTTATTTTAAGAAGAGGTTCGAGAATGGTTGAGCCGAGTTCGTTAAGACCGTTCATAAAGGCCATAGGCGTACACACAAAAAAATCGAGCGGATGAGTATGGATGGTGTGATGCTCGCCGCCGATGAGAGTGCACTTGAAATCCGTAACCTCCCAGCCGTAAAGACCCTGCTCAAGGCACGAATTGAACGATGTGCGGATATGCGACTGATATCGGTAAAAACATTGGTTTGAGGGCAGTCTGCCGTGATATGAAACGCCGTATCCCCTCGGCATAGGCTCGAAAAGAAATTCAACAACCGCCCAGCACGGCTTCGGCATAGTATATCTTGCTCTCGCAAAGCCTTTGGTTGCGGGAGTTTCTTTATAGATAACCGTGGGCGGTGAGAACGAAGCCGAAAGATTATAACGTTCTTTCAACAAAGTATCAATAACTTCGAGCTGGATTTTTCCTGTTGTGCTGATAGTTATTTCTTTTTGCCCGTTTTCCCATTTGGCATCAATGTAAGGCTCTTCGTCGGAAAGCTCGCTGAGTGCCGCCGCAAGAGTGGGGAGTTTGAGTGCATCGCCGTCTGACGGAGTTACTCTGACCCTCAGAAACGGATTGACAAGTTTTGCGGATTCGCTGACTGCAAGTGAGCCGATGAAATGCCCCGTCTTTGCGCTCGGCAGACCGCATACAGCGGCAATATCGCCGCCTTTTACTGTTCCCGAGTCAATATATTTTGCGCCTGCAAATTTTTTGATTTGTGATATTTTTTCTTTTACAGGCGGATTTGTTTCGATTTCAACAGCCGAATTTTCACTCTTGTCTTCATAAGTTATATCTTTGGGTGACAGAATTTCAACTTCGTCACGGTTTGAAATTTCACCGCCGAAAAGTCTTATGTGTGAAATCTTTCCAAGTGATTTGTCGTGTTCTATTTTAAAGATAATTCCGCATAATTCATTTGTTGCCCTTCTGTCGGATGAAGGCATAAATTCTGTGAGAGTATCCGCAAAATCTTCGATGCCGAGTGAGAATTTTGCACTTCCGCAGAGAACGGGAGTCAGTTCACAAACTGAAATCTTTTCTTTCACAAGCTCTTTTGAACGCTCTTCGGAAAGAGTTTTTTCATCTAGAAAAGCATCTGCCGCTTCGTCGCAGATATCCGCGAGTGCCTCTGTTGCTGCCAAAGCAAATTCATTGCCCGATATTTTTTTGACAGCGGGATTTTCAAGACCTTCGTTTTCGACAGCCGAAAGGTTGAGATATGTCTGCGGAGAAACCTGCTTCAGTTCATTGATAACGGAAGCGACATCCGAACCCGAGCGGTCGATTTTATTAATAAAAACGATCCTTGGAAGTTTTGCTGCATCAAGAGATTTGAGAATGTTTTCGGTGTGTGCACGAACTCCTTCAACAGCGGAAACAACGACCACGGCATAGTCAAGTGCAGTCAGCGCGCGCTCGACTTCGCCTGCAAAGTCAACATGACCCGGAGTGTCGATGATGTTGATTGTTATGCCTTTCCATTCGGCACTTGCAGCTGCCGTACGGACGGAAATTCCCCTCTGCTTTTCGATGGAAAGGCTGTCTGTTGCAGCGGTGCCTGTGTCAACGCTTCCTGCAGAGCGGATTGCACCCGTTAGAAAAAGAAGCTGTTCTGTAAGCGTCGTTTTTCCCGAGTCAACGTGTGCAAGTATTCCAATATTGTGAATTGTCTGCGGCATTATTCATCCTCACTTTTATTTTAGCTGAAAAAAGTATATAATAAAAAAATCAAATTTTCAACATATAGATGATGACAAACGATAAAATTTGTTATATAATAATCTAAATGCGTATTCATTACTCAAAAAAATCAAAGGAGAATTATTATGAGTGATAAAATTATAAAAGTCGGTGTTGTTGGTCTCGGAAGAGGTACTGCTATTGCAAGATGCCTTGCAGGCGTAAAAAATGCAAAGCTCGTTTCTGTTTGCGACCACAATCCTGCTATTCTTAAATCGGGATATGAAGAACTTGCAGAAGCAGTCAAAGACCCTAACCTTATTCAGTTCAGCGACTATGACGAATTTCTCAAGTCGGATATTGATGCGGTTATCGTTGCGACCGAAGCGGTTTATCATGTGCCTATCGTTATCAAGGCTTTTGAGGCAGGCAAGCACGTTCTTTGCGAGATTCCTTCGGTAAATTCCGTTGAAGAAGCAAGAGAACTCAAGGCGGCTTGTGAAGCACATCCCGAGCTTACATATATGGCGGCTGAAAACTGCTGTTTCTGGGCTTTCATTGAAACATGGAAGAAGATGCACAGGGACGGTCTTTTTGGTGAAATCGCATATGCTGAAGCTGAATATCTTCACGCGCTCAATCCCGATGAATTCTCGCCTACATATTATCCCGAAGGTCACTGGAGAACATATCAGCCCGCTATCCGTTATCTTACTCACGAACTTGGTCCTCTTCTTTATGTTATGGATGACCGCGTTGTAAGTGTAACTTGTATGGAGGCTGATGTTCATTACGACCCCTATACCCCCGAACGCAAGGAAACAGGCGTTGCTCTTTTCAAAACCGCAAAGGGCGCTGTTATCAGACTTCTTGTCAGCTTCGGTGCATATACAAGCTATGACCATAACTACCGTATCTGCGGCACAAGAGGAACAATCGAAACAGACCGTACAAAGGTTGTAGACAATGCTCATTCTCTTGCAAGTCTTCACAGTGTTCCCGGTACATTCGGTGCAAACTCAAAGATAGACATCCCCGTTACCACTTGCTACGAAGGTGAAGATTCAAGCGGTCACGGCGGAGCAGACGGAAAAATGGTTAAGGAATTCATCAACTGTCTTGTTGAAGGCAGAAAACCCGAGCTTGATGTTGAATTTGCAATTAACATGTCACTTCCCGGCATCCTTGCTCATGATTCTGCCGTTCAGGGCGGTGTACCTATCGAAATTCCTCAGATATAAAAGGAGAGAGAATAAATGTCATCTCTGTTTTTAATGATCAAGAATGTTTTTCACGGTGTGGTTGCTGCTGTTATGTTGATTCCGATTATGCTGACGATGGGCGATGCGGGCAATCCCGACACTCCTGTTGAAACATATCCCGAATCAACCAATCCTTACATAACCGAATATCTTGACCCCGATATTTCCGCTCACCGTTCAGGCGGCGGTATTGCTCCGCAGAATACACTTATGGCGTTTGAAAATATTGTTGAGCAGGGTGAAGAATCAGGCGTTGATACCCTTGAATTTGATGTTCAGATTACCAAAGACGGCGAACTTATTCTTCTTCATGACCTCACATATGACGGCACATCAAACGCGGCTGAAGCTTTCGGCAAGGAGAATAATTTTGTTTCTTCTCTTACTTTTGATGAAGTTCAGGTGCTTAATCTCGGAGAAAACTTCAAGGGCAACGGCGATTATCCTTACCGCGGTCTGAGGGGCGACGACATTCCTTATAACCTCAGAGTTGTTACTTGCGACACGGTAATGGATTATGTTGAAGCAAACAGCAATGGTAAAAAGTACAACTATGTTATCGAAATAAAAAGCATCGGCATTAACAGCTATAAGGCTGCGGATAAGCTTTATTCGATAATAATCGAAAGAAATCTTCAGGACAGAGTTATATGGTCAACATTTGCGCCTGATACCTCCGCTTATATGAATGCGAAATATCCCGAGATTTCAAGAACTGCCGATGCAATTGAAGCAATTCAGTTTTACTTCTATTTCAGAATGGACTGGGATTTGCAGGATGTAAGTCCTTCATACACAGCGTTGCAGATTCCCTACGGCGAGAGTGCATTTGATAACATTATCAATCTCGGCACAAGAGAAATGCTCAATTATGCTCATAAGAATAATATTGCCGTTCAGTACTGGACAATAAACGACGAAGAGGATATTGTTCTGCTTACCGAAAATGGTGCTGACTGTATTATGACGGACTATCCGCAGAGAGCATATGAAGCCGTGCAGTCGTGCAAATAAAGGAGAAAAGCAATGAAAAAATATTTATCGTCATCTCTTATGTGTGCAGATCTGATGAATCTTCAGAGCAGTGTTGATGAACTCAAAAAAGCAGGCATCGACTATCTGCATCTCGATATTATGGACGGCAGCTTTGTGCCGAATATCACTCTCGGATTTGACCTTGTGAATGCCATAAAAAATATTACCGATATACCCCTTGATGTTCATATGATGGTGAATGAGCCGTCAAAATTTATCAATGCGATGAAGCTTGACGAAAATGACATTCTCTGCGTTCATTATGAATCGGATATTCATATTCACCGCACACTTGAGCAGATAAAGAATAAAGGTATCAAGGCGGGTCTTGCACTCAATCCTCAGACTCCGCTTGAAAGCATGCAGTATCTTACCGACTATATCGATATGGCGCTTATTATGACCGTCAGTCCCGGCTTTGCGGGGCAGAAGCTTTTTGCAGCAGCGGAAAGAAAAACCGCCGAGGCACGCAGACTTCTCAATGAATGGGGATGCCAAAATGTTCCTATTGAAGTTGACGGCAATATCAGCGTTGAAAACGGTGTAAAGCTCAGCAAATGCGGCGCGGATATCTTTGTTCTCGGAACAAGCAGTCTGTTTTTGAAAGACAAGAGCATAAGCATGGCAGCGGAAGATTTCAGGAAGGCGGTTGAAACCGATGTATTCTGAAATCAAAGCGGCAGTTGCGGGCAGCATCAATATGGATATGATTCTGAATATGCAGAAAGTTCCTGAGGTTGGCGAAAATCTGACGGGTACATCTTACGGCTATGCAAACGGCGGTAAAGGTGCGAATCAGGCAACGGCTCTTGCCCGTCTCGGTGCAAAAACAAAGATGATAGGCAAGGTTGCCGACGATGAAAATGGCAGACAACTCCTTGAAAACCTTATAAAAAACGGCATTGATGTTTCGGGTGTATCCACCGAAGGCTCGCAGACGGGTCTTGCCGTTATTATCCTTGACGGAGAAGGCAGAAACCGTATTGTTGTTTATGAGGGTGCGAATGCCGAAATTGATGCGAACGAAGCTGCTGAGTGTATAACAGATGAACTTGACCTGCTGCTTGTTCAGTTTGAAACGGATGAAAAAGTTGTTACCGAATGTGTTAACAAAGCGGTAAAAAATAATATAGTAACGGTTATTGACTGCGGTCCCGCCAAGAATTTTGCTCTTGAAAAAATGCAGGGTGCAACTGTCATAACCCCCAACGAAAGCGAAACCAAAGCTTTGACGGGCATTTATCCCGAAACCGATGCCGATATCCTTGAGGCATCGAAAATTCTTTTCGAGAGAAGTAAGGCAAAATATGCTGTGCTCAAACTCGGAGAAAGAGGATGCTCTGTATGGGACGGCAAGAATCTCCGTCTGATGCCTGCTTATCCGAGCAAGGTTGTTGACACAACTGCGGCGGGCGACTGTTTTACGGCGGCGATGGCGCTTGAATTAATCCGAAGCGGCGATATTTATGCCGCATGTGATATGGGCAATAAAGCGGGGAGCATAGCTGTCAGCAGAATGGGCGCGGATGCTTCTGTGCCGTCGGTTGAAGAACTTAATAACTTTTAAACATAAACAACCCCGAGGTTTTTAAACCTCGGGGTTGCAGTTATTTTTTGAAGTTGCTTTTGAAATCAGGTTTGATTCCAAGCACTTTGTTGTAAGGCATCAGCATTCCTTCATTCATCATGTTGCCGATTTTGGATTTGATTTTTGGGGATGAAAGCATTCCGCCGACAAGATACATAGCAAGCATCTTTCCTCTCTGTTTCTGCGGGAAGTCATACTGACCGTGTGATTTGTAGAATTTATGATCAGCTTTCATCATGCCCTGCATAAGCCAGATAAGGTCTCTGAAAATTTTTGCTCCGCCTATGCCGTAGAAATTCTGAGGGGGAACATAATTTGCATTCAGCGCATATTCGAGAGATGCAGCAAGGTTGTCAATTTCACCATCGGGGTTCACTTCATCGGTTGCAACTCCCGCAAGGAAGTTACCGCCGACTTGTGCGCGACCTTCAACAATCATCTGAAGGTTGAATTCCTCGGAATAATTTCCGCTGATGATGTAACCCATTGGCATACCCATTGTAACGGTGCGGTGACCGTTGCAGAACTGTCTGTCATCATAAAGCTTAAAGGATGCGCCCATTGAGTGGTCCTTGATTGAGAATGCGGTGACGATTGCCTGTGCAGTCTGAATGCTGTTGCGCAGATAATCTTCAAAGCCGTCTTTATATATACATTTTTCTGAAATTGCGCAATTAAGACATCCGAGGCATCCGCCGCTGAAGGGAAAATCAAGAATGTTGACAACTCTTGTTTTTTTCGGCATAACCGCTTGAAAACGGGCAATCATTGATTTTAGCTGTGTGTCGTTTTCTTCGCAGTTTGTGAGAATAACAATATCTCCGCTTTTGCTATCGGTATTTTCAGAAGGAACATTGACCGAGATATGTTTCGCCGGAGTGTTTGATACGGAGGATTTTTCAAATATGTTATTCTTCATACAGAAGGTAACATAATCTAGAAAATCGGTTGCTTCTTTCTGACCTTTTTCTGTCAGCAGGTCGTCCATATCAGCGGACAGACCGCGGATATAATTTATACCCATATCACAGCAGTTATCTTGAATGTATCTGTGTGCGGTAACATCGTAAAAATGCTTTGAGGTTGAAATCTGGGTTGCGATTTTACCGCTGAAATCCATTCCCGATTCTTTCATCAGTTCAATGAATCTGTGGAGCTGATAAGGAGCGATGAAGGTGTAAACGGGGTAGGAGAAAATGATGAGTTCGGCTTTTTCAAGAGCATCTTTTGCTGCTGAAAAATCTTTTGCAAATGCTTTTATTTTCTGACCGACATGAAGCACATCAAAAGTGTGGTCGGGATATTTCTGAGAAAGATAATTGATTGTCTGGAGAGTGATGCTGTATTTGCCTTTAGGACTTCCGTTCAGAACAAGAATATTCATAGTTTGATCACCTTTTATAGTGGATTTATAATTAATTTACCACAGATTTGTGCAATTTTCAACATATCAATTCAAAATAACAAATATAAAGACTGTCAGTTTTTTGACTGACAGTCTTTATGAACATAGTCATTCTTCGATTACAACCATTTGATGAATATTGACTTCGGGAACAGTGAATTTTATTCTGCCATCTGAAAGCTCAAAATCAATGCTTTCTCCCGACGGAGCAAGATAAACCTTTGAAGGTTCTGAGTTGGATTTTACCGTGCATTCAACATTATAAAGAGGAACGGTATCTTCGATAACCTCGGTGTTTGTGCCTCTGACCGTTGTGTGGGCGAAAAGCAGATGAAGAATGTTTCTTTTTTTGCTTTCCTGTCTTGTGTATGTAACAACTGCTCTGTCAGGAATTGCGGCGGTAACCGTTGCATCGTCACCCAGGAGTGTTTTAGCAACATAACTGAATATTTCCTTGAAGCAGAGGTGACCGTAAGTTGCATATGCGGTAAATATATCCCATCCGATATAAGCAATGTTGCCTTTGATTGCAACTGCAGGGAAGTTATCATCGGTGTTGTTGGGTGCGTGTATATGAGAGCAGAAATGCTCCCTGGTTCTGTTGAAATAAGGATTTTGCATATGTGCCGCAACAGTGCAGTCGGTTGCTTCAAATTTATAGGAGTTACAGCGCATAACATATTCCGTTGTACCGTTTACGGTTTCAAAACAGGGGATGAAATAAGTCGGTGAATATTCGTTTTTGCCCTTGTATTCCGCGCCGATGTCAAGGAAGAATTTTTCGTTCTTTACAAGTGCTTCGCCGCTTGCAATGACCTTGCCTCCGTTTTCGGAAAATGCTTTGACTTTTTCAAGTGTTTCATCAGAAAGACCGCCGATATCGGGAAGAATAATCATCTTATATTCCGAGAAATCCATTGTGCTGTCAATGAAATTATAGAGATAATTATTTTCAAGGAGCATTCTGTTTGCACCGAAATCCGCTTTGTGGTCACGGTTGCCTGTAACGGATTCTGCACTCAGCACCGCAATATCTGCAACGTTTGCTGCGCCGTTAAGCCACGGTTCTTTTTCTTCAATCAGAGAGTACGCTTTTCCGATGAGATTGTAGGTTGCCATATTCATTTCACCGAGCGGATGCATCTGATCGCCGATTGAGCATCCCGCACCATTCGCAACACTGAGCGCTGTTTCGTAAATGAGCGCATTCGGATGTTTGAAGCCGCCGAATTCACCCCAGCTCTGATGGAATTTACCTGTCATTCCCAGATAATCCGCGTTCTTGAGTGAGCGTACATATGCCGCAGAAAGCGGGAAATGGTCGTAACCCCAGCCGCCGGTGGGCAGGCTTTCAAGCTCAAGGTGAGTGTTACTTTCGATGAAATCATAGTCGCCTTTGGGAATGTGGCCACTGTTGTGGAAAATTGTTGCAGTATCGCTGTGTTTTCTGACAGCGGCATTAGTTGCGTCAATATATTTGTTGAGAGTCATAATCGCAAATTTCTGACGGTCAGCTTCACTTTCAATGTCGAGTCCGAGGCTTTTCATATCCGCTCTGCACTTGTCACAGTAGCAGACCTTTGGCGAAATGATATCAAGGAAAATTCCGCAAGGATTATATTTAACCATAACCTCTTCAATCTGAGCGCAGAGGAGGTCAAGATAACCCGTGTTGAAGCATAGATGATGGAAATGAACTTCATTTTCGAATTCAATCTGTTCATTTTTGTCGGGAGAGCAAACATAGCGCCATTCGGGTCGTTTGTCAAATTCTTTTTCGTCATAGCCTGCCGAAATATATACGGGGGCATTAACTCCGATTTCTTTACAGGCTTCAAGCTGTGCGCCGAGAAGATCGAAATCAAGGCAGGGGTGCATTTCGTTGACATCTGTGGGATGATATGACCATCCGTGGTGGCATTTTGAGAAAACGGTTATTGAGTTGACATGGCCTGCTTTGAGCGCGTTTTGAAACTGCTCTTTGGAAAAATTCTTTCCGACGGGGATAGTGCCGTTTGTATGAAAATCAAGGTGTACTTGTCTTTTTCTGAGCATAACTGATATCTCCTGTGAAATTATTTATATCATAATTATAATATACTTTATGAAAATTTCAACATTGTTTTTTACGGTTATGTATGTTAAACTTTAAGTGATAAAAAATCGGAGGGATTTCTATGCATTTTGGTTTCACTTCAACAACGCTCAGGCAGATTAAAGATTTGAAAAAAATTGTAGATATAGCAACGCGCACCGGTGCGGAATGCATCGAATGGGGCGGAGATATTCACGTTACGGATATCGAAACGGCAAAGAAAGCAAAAGAACTTTGCGATAACGCCGGCATCCGAATTTGCTCCTACGGAAGTTATTACCGTGTGGGTAGCAGTGATGCTTCGGAGTGGAAGAAAATCTGCAAAATTGCAAATGTTATGAATGCAAAAACGGTGCGTGTATGGCTCGGAAAAGCCGACAGCGAAAAAACAGATGACGAAACTTATGCAAAGCTTGTTGAGGATGCAAAATCAATGTGTGCCGTTGCGGCTAAATACGGTCTTGAGGTCTGCCCCGAATGCCACGGAAATACATATAACAACAATACCGATGCATTCCTTAAAATCCGTGAGGATGTTGGGTGTGATAATTTCACAACCTATTTTCAGTCGCTTTACCGACGCAAGGAATATGACCTTGACCGCATAGAAAGAACCTTGCCTTATATTGGCTGTGTTCACGTTTCGTATTTTGAGCAGTTCAGAGAGCAGTTTCCGAAGTTGAATCCGAATTATATGGATTCGCTTCTCAGAAAGCTTTCCGATTGCGGATATGACGGCGACGTTCTTGTTGAATTCGTATTCTTCTCTTACAAATACGGAATGCCGTCGGCATTGAAAAAAGAACTTGCAAAGTTGAAAAAATATAAGTGAATATAATGAGAGCCTGTCCGAAAACAGTCGGACAGGCTCTGCTTTTTATTTACTTCTGATAAATTCTCACATAGTCAACGATGAATTCGGTCTGATAAGTATCTTTGTCAAGCTCTGCAAGCTTATCTTCACCGGGAATTTCGAGAGAAACGATAACATCCTCGGGCACTTCCGAAACACCGTTGCCGAATGATGTGCGTCGGGTTTCAACGCCGTTTATGTAGAAGATGTATTCATCATCGGTCCATTCAAGTCCGTAGGTATTATACTCTTCATAGATGTTGTTGCCGTAGAAATCTCCGAGTCTTTCGGATTGGAATCCCTCCTGAACTCCGTCAACACCCGCGCAATGTATGGTCTGACAAACTGAATCCTTACCGAGAAGATTGTCATAACTCATCGACTCGAAAATATCGATTTCCGCACCGCCTACACCGCCTTTTGAAACGGATGCGGTGTAGGGTGAATCAGCCTGAAGCCAGAATGCCGACCAGAATCCGGAATCTGCGTTAACAATGCAGCGTATCTCAAAATAGCCTTTGCAGTAACGCTCTCTGAGCTTTATCATACCGGTGTACCAACCTTCGCCGTAGTTGCCGTCGGTCAGATATTCGCCGGTCATAATCATATTGCCGTTTTTAACCTTTACCTGGCTTTCACTGTTGAAGCCGCCTCTGCGGGGACCGCTGCCTCTGTATTCCCACACATCGGTATCGAGTGTAGTGCCGTTGAATTCATCCTCGAAAACAAGGCTGTAGCCTGTAAGGTCAAGTTCCTGACCTCTGGGAGTGGTGGGTAAATCAAGTAGTGTCAATCCGAAAAGTTCTATGATTGCAAGGATTGAAGCGATGATTCTTTTAGGGGAGAATGATGAGAAGATTTCCGTAAAATAGAAACCTATCTGTTCAATACCCCACATCTGTCTTGGCGCAAGCTTCAGAATTTCGGTCAGAAACGTTTCAAACATAAAAACACCTCAATGAATTATTTGTTAATAAATAACAATATAATTTTATCATCGGTGAAAAATAAAGTCAATTGTTTTGTTGGTTAAGCACATAAAAGAAAAAGAGAGGGATAACCCTCTCTTAAATCATTTTAACCGAAATATCTCTCAAGAAGACCCTGGAATGCCTTGCCGTGTCTTGCTTCGTCGCGAGCCATTTCATGTACTGTGTCATGAATTGCGTCGAGGTTGTATTCCTTAGCCATCTTAGCAAGGTCGAA
>JAZRLY010000055.1:0-51813 GCA_045647065.1 Acutalibacteraceae bacterium | reverse complement strand
GATTTCAATGCTTTTTGATAAAACAGAAATTTCGGGAATAACTTTGCAGAACAGAATCATCCGCAGCGCCACTCACGACGGACTTGCGGATGAAAACGGCGCACCGACATCCGAATTAATTAAGAAATACGCTCATCTTGCAAAAAGCGAGGTCGGATGCATTATCACGGGATATGCCGCTGTCAGCAGAAACGGGGTTTCGCAATACCCGAGAATGATGAAGATATTTGACGATTCGGTAATCGAAAAATACAAAGAAATGACGGATGCGATTCACGCTTTCGGCACGCCCGTCGTTCTTCAGATTGCGCATTGCGGCAGACAGACTTCGTCAAAAGCAATCGGTATGCAAAAGGTTGCGCCGTCAAATGTACTTCACGCTTTTTATCCTGACAAAGCAAAAGAATTGACGGATGATGAGATTTACGGAATTATCGACGATTTTATAAGCGCCGCTGTCAGAGCCGAAAAAGCGGGATTTGACGGAGTTCAGCTTCACGGCGGTCACGGGTATCTTCTCCATGATTTCCTCTCGCCTTACGGCAACAGACGCAAAGACAAGTGGGGCGGCACTCTTGAAAACAGATGCAGAATCGTTGAGCTGATTATTAAAGGAATAAAAGAAAAAACAAACCTTCCCGTATGGATAAAGCTGAGCGCCGAGGACAACAGAAAGAACGGAATGAATATTGAATCATCCGTTGAAATCTGTAAAAGGCTTGAAAAAGCGGGGTGCGATTGCATTGAAGTTTCCTGCGGCACTGTTCAGGACGGCATGAATACAATGAGAAGCAAGCTTATGCCGATGGATGCCGTTTTCAAATACAGAGAGCCTTGCGCATCGTTTCCGAAAATCCTCAACAAAATTGCACTGCCCGCCGCAAATCTCGTTAATCCGCTGATTAAACAGCCGACCCCTCTTGAGAATTTCAATGTTGAAAATGCGGAAACAATAAAAAAGAATGTCACTGTTCCGATTATTGCCGTCGGCGGCATTCATAAAGCGGATGATATGGAGAATATCATCAAAGACGGCAAGGCTGATTATGTTTCGATGTGCAGACCGTTCATCTGCGAGCCTGACCTTGCAAAGAAGCTGAAAAACGGTCAGAAAGAAGCAAAGTGCATTATGTGCAACTATTGCGGTCTTGTTATTGAAAAAGAGCCGACAAGATGCCTTTACGGCAAAGTTAAATAAAAACTAAAGCGGTCTGCAGAGGGATAACCTTTGCAAACCGCTTATTTTATTCATCAATTGCATCCTCCGAAAATTTTGCACTTGAGGGCGCATCCCGTCGGAGTTGCGGCGCATCCGCCGAGAGCTGTTTCGCGAAGTTCAGCGGGAAGTCCTCTGCCGACACGGTACATTGAATCAGCCATTTCCGTGAACGGAATTGCTGCTTTGATGCCTGCAAGAACCATTTCCGCGCTTGTCAGTGCATTGGATGCACCCGCAGCATTTCGGCTCTGACAAGGCATTTCAACGAGTCCAGCAATCGGGTCGCAGACAAGACCGAGCATATTGCTGATTGTTATTGAGGCGGCATCGAGGCACTGCTCGGGAGTGCCGCCCATCATCTCAACCGCAGCAGCTGATGCCATAGCGGCGGCAGAGCCGATTTCAGCCTGACAGCCGGCTTCCGCACCCGAAACGGATGCGTTTTTCATAAGCAGACATCCGATTGCGCCCGCGGTGAATAAGCCGTTCATAACGGTTTCTTCCGGAAGCCCGAATTCTTCTTCTAAAGCAAACAAAACTGCGGGCAGAACGCCTGCGGAGCCTGCAGTCGGCGCGGCAACGATAACACCCATTGATGCGTTTACTTCGAGCACCGCCTGAGAATAAATCAATGCTTTTGTCAGCACATTTCCGCAGATTGATTTGTCTTCGGCTCTTCTTTTTTCAAGCTTTGAAGCTTCGCCGCCGATCATCCCGCCCATTGAGCGCAGAATGTTGGTCAGCGGCTCGTGAGCCGAGTTGCGCATAATTCCGAGGGATTTTTTCATCCTTTTTTCAACTTCGTCAGCATCAAGTTCACCGTAAACAATTTCACGCAGACGCATAACGGCTGAAATGGGTTTGTTTTCTTTTTTACATAATTCAAGCAATTCTTCTGCTGTGTTAAAATCCATTTTAGCTCACCCCTTATCTGCGTATCAGCATTGTTTCTCTGACGAAAGGATTTCTTTCGATTTCTTCAACGGCATCCATTGTTATTTCCGCGTCGGATTCAATAATCATATAGGCATCTCCGCCCTTTGTTTCGCGGTAAACACGAAGGAACGCAATGTTGACATGCTGTTTTCCGAAAACATTGGTGATTTTTGAAATAACGCCCGGATGGTCTTTATGTATAACGATAAGAGCGTGGTATTCGCCCGTGAAATGCACCTTGACTCCGTTGATTTTTGTAAGTTTAACCTTGCCGCCGCCGAGCGATTCGCCCCTGACGGTAAGCTTCTGACCCGAAACATCTTCAATCAGCATATCAACCGTGTTGGGATGAATGTCTGTTTCGACTGTGTTGGGTGTGAATGAGAATTCTATCCCCTCTTTTTCGGCAATTTCAAACGAATCACGGATTCTGACATCGTCTGTTTCAAAACCCATAATTCCGCCGAGCAATGCTCTGTCCGTACCGTGGCCTCGATAGGTCTGTGCGAATGAGCCGTAAAGAATAAATTCAACCTTTTTTATTTTTCTGTGAAGCATCTTTCCCGCAAGCCTTGCAATCGATGCCGCACCGGCAGTATGCGAGCTTGAAGGACCGACCATATTGGGTCCGATAACTTCAAAAACACTTATGAAAGCCATTTTTAATCTCCTTAATCTGAGAATTCACACATCAATTATATTTTATCGGAGCATTAAAGTCAACACACATCGACATAAATGCAAAATTTGTAAAAAAAACTTGATTTTTAACAAACTGTGAATTATAATCAATGTATATATTTTAAATAAAAAGCACAGGTGTTGTATAATGGAACTTCTGAAGCAGAGAATTATTGAGCAGGGCAAGGCAATCGGCTCTGATATCGTTAAAGTTGATATGTTTCTTAATCATCAGATTGATGTGGATCTCCTATGCGAAATCGGCAAAGAGTTCCGCAGAATTTTTGACTCAACCGAAATCACCAAAATAGTAACTATTGAAGCTTCGGGCATCGGCATTGCATGCATTGCTGCGCAGTTTTTTTCAGTTCCCGTTGTTTTTGCAAAAAAAGGCGCAAACCGCAATGTCGGCGATAATATCTACAAAGCCGATGTTTATTCATTCACAAAGGGAGTAACAACAACAATCGGAATTTCCAAGGATTATATCTCCCCCGATGACCACATACTGATAATAGATGATTTTATGGCAAACGGAAAGGCTGTTCACGGTCTTATCAACATCATCAATCAGGCAGGTGCAACGGTTGAAGGCATCGGTATCGTTATTGAAAAAGGCTTCCAGCCCGGCGGCGACGCACTGCGCTCTCTCGGTTACAGAGTTGAGTCGCTCGCAATCATCAAGGCCATAGATGACGGTAAAGTCATTTTTGGATAAATTATTTTTTACGGAGGTAAAAAAATGAAGACATTCAGAAAAGTTCTTGCAATTCTCCTCGCTCTCGCACTTGTTTTCGGTCTTGCTGCTTGCGGCGGTAATGACACAACCAACGACGACCCCGCAACTGATCCCGTTGCAGGCGAGAAACTCAAGGTAGGTTTTATTTATCTTCACGATGAAAATTCAACATACGATAACAACTTCATCAAGGCTGCTAAGGCTGCCTGTGAAGCTCTCGGTGTTGAATACATCTCAAAGGTTAACATTCCCGAAGGCGCAGAGTGCAAAGAAGCTGCTCTCGACCTCGTTGATAACGGATGTGACATTATCTTTGCTGACAGCTTCGGTCACGAACCCTATATGGTTGAAGCTGCAAAGGAATGCCCTGAAGTTGAGTTCTGCCACGCAACAGGCACAACAGCTCACACTCAGGATCTCCCCAACTTCCACAATGCTTTCGCATCAATCTATGAAGGCAGATATCTTGCAGGTGTTGCTGCAGGTATGAAGCTCAACGAAATGATCGATGCAGGCAAAATCACAGCTGATCAGGCAAAGATGGGTTATGTCGGTGCCTGGACTTATGCAGAAGTTGTTTCAGGTTACACATCATTCTATCTCGGCGCAAAGTCAGTTTGCCCCAGCGTTACAATGGAAGTTCAGTTCACAGGCAGCTGGTACGACGAAATGGCAGAAAAAGAAGCAGCAGAGCTTCTTATCAGCAACGGCTGTGTTCTTATCAGCCAGCACGCTGACTCATGGGGTGCTCCCACAGCTTGCGAAACTGCAGGTGTTCCCAACGTATCATACAACGGCAGCACAGTTTCCGCTTGCCCCAACACATTCATCATTTCTTCAAGAATCAACTGGGAACCCTACTTCAAGTATATGATTGAATCCGTTATGAACGGCACAGAAATCGCTGACGACTGGTGCGGCGGCATTGCAGAAGGTTCCGTTGAACTCAGCGAAATCAACAACGCAGCTGCAGCAGCTGGCACAGCAGCAAAGATTGAAGAAGTCAAGGCAGGTCTTGCTGACGGTTCAATCAAGGTGTTCGACACAGCAACATTCACTGTTGGCGGCGAAACTCTCACAAGCTATATGGCAGATGTTGACACAGATGCAGCTTACACTCCCGATACAGAAGTTATTTCTGACGGTTATTTCCACGAATCCGAATACCGTTCAGCTCCCTACTTCGATCTCAAGATTGACGGCATCAAGCTTCTCAACGAAGCATATTAATTCTTAAATAATATTTAGGCGGAGTTTTTCAGCTCCGCCTAATCACTATTTTATTCTGAAAAGATTGTTCAGGCTCTGAGGAATCTTTTGAAAGTAAAATTGCAGGAGGTTAAACAGTGAACGTTCCCGCCATTGAATTAAAAAACATAACAAAAACATTCGGAAACGTTGTTGCCAACAAGAATGTTTCTCTTACCGTCAACAAGGGTGAAATCCTTTCTATCCTCGGCGAAAACGGAAGCGGAAAAACAACGCTGATGAATATGATTTCGGGAATCTATTTCCCCGACAGCGGTCATATCTTCATCGACGGCAAAGAAGTCGTTATCCGTTCCCCCAAGGATGCTTTTGATTATAAAATCGGTATGATTCATCAGCATTTCAAGCTTGTTGATGTGTTTGGTGCTGCCGAAAATATCGTTCTCGGCATCGATGATAAATCCAAATTCAATCTCAAGGAATCCACAAAGAAAATTAAGGAAATTACCGATAAATACGGCTTCGAGATTGATTTTAACAAGAAGATTTATGAGATGTCCGTTTCCGAAAAGCAGACTGTCGAAATCGTCAAAGTGCTCTATAAAGGCGCCGATATACTTATTCTCGACGAGCCGACAGCCGTTCTTACTCCGCAGGAAACTCAGAAGCTTTTTGCTGTTCTGCGCAAAATGAAAGAAAGCGGAAAGAGCATTATTATCATCACCCACAAGCTTCACGAAGTTCTTTCTCTTTCGGATAAGGTTGCCGTTCTCAGAAAGGGCGAATACATCGGAACCGTCGAAACAAAAAACACCAATGAATCCGAACTTACAGAAATGATGGTCGGTCAGAAGGTTGAACTCAACATCGACCGAACCGAGCCTCACGACTGCGAAAAAAGGCTTGAGGTTATAAATATCAGCTGCGTTAACCGCGAGGGCGTCAAGGTGCTTGATGATATTTCATTTTCTGCTTTTTCGGGCGAAATTCTCGGCATTGCGGGTATTGCAGGCAGCGGTCAGCGTGAGCTTCTTGAGTCAATTGCGGGTCTGCAGAAGCTTAACGACGGCAATATCCTTTACACCGATCCCAAGACGGGCAAAATTGACAATCTCCGCGACAAAACACCTGTTCAAATCAGAGATTTGGGAGTCAGGCTTTCGTTTGTTCCCGAGGACAGACTCGGAATGGGTCTTGTCGGCAATATGGATATTGTTGACAATATGATGCTCCGCAGCTATAAAAAGGGCAAGTCACTTTTTGTTGACAGAAAACAGCCCAAAACTCTTGCAAAGAAAATTATTGAGGACCTCGGCGTTGTTACTCCCGGCACTTCAACACCCGTCAGAAGACTTTCGGGCGGCAATGTTCAGAAAATCCTTGTCGGCAGAGAAATTGCCGCTTCTCCGACAGTTCTTATGGCAGCATATCCCGTCAGAGGTCTTGACATTAATTCATCCTATCAGATTTACAATCTTCTGAACAATCAGAAAGATAACGGTGTTGCTGTTATCTTCGTCGGCGAGGACCTCGACGTTCTTCTCGAGCTTTGCGACCGCATTATGGTTATCAGCTCGGGCACGATTTCGGGCATCGTTGATGCAAGAACAGCTACAAAAGAAGAGCTCGGACTTCTTATGACAAAACACGGAGGTGAAAACAATGAGTAACGACAATAAGGTCAGAGAGCCTTTGTTCCATATCGTCAAACGCGGCGCACTCCCCCTCTGGCAGTCGTGGTTAATCAGAATTTCAGCCATCGTTGTTTCGCTTATAGTCTGCGGTGTTGTTACCATTCTTCTCACCGGTGAAAACCCCATAAATGTTTATTCAACGCTCATCGAGGGCGCAATCGGTTCGGAGCGCAGAATCTGGTCACTGATGCAGAACGTTGCGATTCTTCTCTGCATTTCGCTTGCCGTAACCCCCGCATTCAAGATGAAATTCTGGAATATCGGTGCTGAAGGTCAGGTGCTTATGGGCGGACTTGCAACCGCTGCGTGTATGATTTACTTCGGCGAATCGCTTCCTCCCGTTGTTCTCTTTCCCGTAATGATAATCGCATCCGTTGTTGCGGGCGCAATCTGGGCGGTAATTCCTGCATTCTTCAAAGCACACTGGAACACCAACGAAACCCTCTTCACGCTTATGATGAATTACATTGCGATGCAGATTGTTTCATATTTCGTATTTCTTCATTCAAATCCTGTCGGTTCGGGTAAGATCGGCATTATCAATGCGGGTACCGAAGCAGGCTGGCTCCCGAGAATCGGCGGAAAATCATATCTTTTCAACATTATCATCGTTGCCGTGCTCACAATCGGAATGTATATTTATCTCAAATATAACAAGCACGGCTATGAAATCGCGGTTGTCGGCGAAAGCGAAAACACCGCAAAATATGTCGGTATCAATGTAAAGAAAGTTATTATCCGTACAATGCTTCTTTCAGGTGCAGTATGCGGCATCGCGGGTCTTCTTCTTGTTTCGGGCACAGACCATTCGGTTGCGAAAGAAACCGTCGGCGGCAGAGGCTTCACCGCAATTATGGTTTCATGGCTTGCGAAGTTCAACCCGATTTATATGATTCTTACTTCACTTCTGATTGTTTTCCTCGAAAAGGGCGCAATTCAGATTTCAACCGATTTCGGTCTTAACAATTCATTCTCGGATATACTTACGGGTATCATCATCTTTTTCATTATCGGCAGTGAATTTTTCGTCAATTACACCGTTAAATTCAGACATAAGGAGGGAACAAAATAATGATTATTGCATTCATTCAGAGAGCAATTGTTCAGGGCATCCCTCTTTTATTCGGTTCAACGGGTGAAATCATAACCGAAAAAGCAGGTCATCTTAACCTCGGTACTGCGGGCGTTATGTATGTCGGCGGTATTGCGGGCGTTATCGGAGCGTTCGTCTATGAAAACTCCGTTGAAACGGTTAACCCCGTTCTCGCGGTTCTTATTCCGATTTTAACATCAATTCTCGGCTCCTTGATTATGGGTCTGATTTATTCTGTTCTCACCGTCACCCTCAGAGCAAATCAGAATGTTACGGGTCTTGCGCTCACGACTTTCGGCGTCGGTGTCGGCAATTTCTTTGGCGGTTCGCTTATTAAACTTACAAACAGTGAACTTCCCTCAATCGCTCTTACCGCAACAAGCAACTGTTTCAAGACAAAGATTCCCTTTGCGGACAAGCTCGGCTGGTTCGGCGACATTTTCCTTTCTTACAGCTTCCTTGCTTATGTTGCAATCATTATTGCAATTCTGACTGCGATATTCTTCAACAAAACAAGACACGGTCTGAGCCTTCGCGCAATCGGCGAAAACCCTGCAACAGCCGACGCAGCGGGCATCAATGTTACAAAATACAAGTATCTCGCAACCTGCACGGGAAGTATTGTTGCAGGTCTCGGCGGTCTGTATTATGTTATGGATTATGCCTGCGGAGTCTGGTCGAATGACGGCTTCGGCGACAGAGGATGGCTTGCGATTGCGCTTGTTATCTTTGCTGTATGGAGACCCAACATCAGCATTTTCGGCTCGATTCTTTTCGGCGGACTTCTTATTGTCCACAACTACATTCCCAACCTTACAATGGCTTCTCAGGAAATTTTCAAAATGACTCCCTATCTTGTTACGATTCTTGTTCTTATCGTAATCAGTATGAAGCGCAAGCGTGAGAATCTTCCTCCCGCAAGCCTCGGACTCTCTTATTTCAGAGAAGAACGATAAAAACTATCCCCTCATCCGAGGGGATTTTTTTATGATGAATAAATCCCCTGTGAATTTCATATTTTTTAATAATATGTAATTCGGAGGGATACTTTTGAAGAATGATGTTGAGCAAAGAGCCGTTGAGCTTGCAGAATATATAATCCAAAACAAAGCAACCGTCCGCGCCGCCGCAAAGAGATTCGGAGTTTCGAAAAGCACGGTGTTTGTGGATGTGAGCGAAAGGCTGAAAAGATTGAATCCGGGTCTGTATAACGATGTCAGAAAGATTCTTGATGTCAACAAGGCTGAAAGACATATCCGCGGCGGCATGGCAACGAAACAAAAATTTTCAAAATAATTGATTATATTATTGAATTTGATAAAAACATATGATAATATAAAAAAGATAAGTAGGTCTTATCCTAATCTATAAAGAAAGGACCCAAAAAAATGAAGCAGCTTAAAATAGGCATCATCGGTGCCGGAAGAATCGGTTCTCTTCACGCTAAGTCAATTACATATAATGTTCCGACCGCTACTGTTGTCGGAATAACAGATGTTTTCAAGGCAAATGCTGAAAAAGTAGCCGCAGAACTCAACATTCCCAAAATTTATGATGATTACAAGCAGATGCTCGCTGACCCCGAGGTTGAAGCAGTTCTTGTTTGCTCATCAACTGATACCCACGCAGATATTGCTATCGAAGCAGCAGAGGCCGGCAAGCACATTTTCTGCGAAAAGCCCGTTGACCTCACTCCCGAAAAGGTTAACGCTGTTATCGACGCTGTTGCAAAGGCAGGCGTCAAGCTTCAGGTTGGCTTCAACCGCCGCTTTGACCATAACTTCGCAAATGTAAGAGCTATGGTTAACGAAGGCAAAATCGGTGACGTTCACATAGTTAAAATTACTTCAAGAGACCCTGCTCCCCCGCCGGCAGAATATTCGGCAGTCAGCGGCGGTATGTTCCTTGATATGACCATTCACGATTTCGATATGGCTGGCTTCCTTGCAGGCAGCGAAGTAACAGAAGTTTATGCAAACGCAACATGCCTTGTTGACCCCGCTATCGGTGAAGCAGGCGATGTTGACACCGCAGTTATCAGCCTTAAGTTTGAAAACGGTGCAGTAGGCGTTATTGATAACAGCAGACGCGCTGCTTACGGCTATGACCAGAGAATCGAAGTTTTCGGCAGCAAGGGTGCGGCAGTTGCTTCAAACGATACTCCCACAAATGTTGTGTTTATGGGTGAAGACGGTGTTGTAGCCGACAAGCCCCTCTATTTCTTCCTTGAGAGATATATGCAGTCTTTCAGAGATGAAATGCTTCAGTTTGTTGACGCTGTTATCGAAGACAAGGCTACTCCCACCACCGGTGAGGACGGTCTTAACTCAATTCTTGTTGCTCTTGCAGCAAAGAAATCCGTTGCAGAAGGCAGACCCGTAAAGCTTTCTGAAATGATGTAAAAAAAACACAAAGCCTCGGCTTCACCGGGGCTTTAATTAATTCGGAGGTAATTCGGATGCTTATAAAAATTTTACTTGCAATTGCCGGATTTATCGGCTTTATGCTTGCTTTAAATATCTTTCTGGTTCTTGTCGGCTTAATCGGATCGGTTACTCCCATCAAGGAAAAACCGTATAAAGGGCCCAAAAATCCGCTTATTAAAACTGACGGCAAGGCTATTGTTGCCGCTCACCGTTCGGGTGCTATGATTGCTCCCGAAAACACTCTTATGGCTTTTCAGGCATGTGCGGAGAGCAAGGAATTTGACGTTGAGCTTTTTGAGTTTGACTTGAGAAGAACAAAGGACGGCAAATTAATCGTTGTTCACGACAAGACTCTTGACAGAACAACCAATGCCTGCGAGCATTTCGGCGAGACCGATGTTTATGTTGAAAACAAGACATATGACGAAATCCGTCAGCTCAATCTTGGCGAAAACTATCAGGATAAAGACGGCAATTATCCATACCGCGGACTTCGCGGCGACGATATTCCCGATAATCTCCGTGCAGTTGATGTTGAGGAAATTTTTGATTATCTCGAGAGCAAGAAGAAGTTTCTTTACAGTATCGATATCAAAAACGCAGGAGAGCTCGGCAAAACCGCCGCTGATGAATTCCACGAAATTCTCAAAAAGCGAAATATGCTTGATCAGGTAATTCAAGCAACATTCCATTATGAAATCTCAAAATATGTTGATAAAACTCACCCTGATTTAATCCGCGGTGCTTGCAGACTTGAGTTTTTCCTTTTCTATATTGCGGCATCATTCAATCTGCCTATTAAAAAGGAATGGATTAAATTCAACGTGCTTCAGGTTCCTGCAAATCAATATGTAATTGTAAGACCTGCATCAAAAAGATTCGTCACTTATGCGCATAACCGCGGAATAGCTGTTCAGTATTGGACCGTTAACGACGCAAAGGAAATCAAGCGTATCAATGACCTCGGCGCGGACTGCATTATGTCTGACCTTCCCGACCTTTGCTACAAGGTAATCAAGGGTGAATGATATCGCTTTGCTTCAAGGTCATCTGTGCATCAGACTGCGTTGAAAGTTTTAGATTTTCGATGCTTGCGAAGATTCCTTCATCTGATATCACACCTGCGTATCTGTACCATTGGGATGTGTGATAATTCCATTTCTTTTTGAAAAGAACAGGTATAATTTCCGATGTAATTTCGTTCGGCGCATATACCTTCAGCACTTTTTCAAAAATATATTCAAATGACTCTGCCTTGCTTGCTGAATTGCTTGCGAGGCAGATTTTTTTTATGTTGTCGGATTTATCCGTCAGCATTTCGCAGACATATTCTTCCCCGCTTTTATCGGAGAAAAAAATAATATGTCTGCCGCTTTCCGTAAACGATTCATCAATTGTTATTTCATTATTCATCAGCGTTGAGAATCGATCGGTGAATATCATCGGATTCATTTTTTCCTGAACTGTACAGCCATAAAACACAAACATCAAAGTGCTCATTATTGATAAAATTCTGATTTTATTTTTCATTTTTTCTCCGTTAATATTTAATTTTCTTTTTAATGTTGACTGCAGAAACTCCGCCCAGAGATGCGGCAATAACCGCAACTGCGATGAGAATGAAGATTCCGTTTCCCGCAACGCCTTTGTTCATAATAAAGAGCGTTAGTGAGCATATCAAGGAATGAATAAATCCGCTTATTCCGCCGTAAATCATACCTTTGACTTTTGTCATTCTTGCAACAGCAAAGCCGCAGATGAATCCCGACAGTGCACCGATTGCGATTGCAACGGGCAGATATAAAGAACGGTCAGATGATGTTTTTAATGAAAATAATGCAAAAAGTGCAATGAAAATAAAATATAAAACCGATGTAATGACGGATGTTAATATAATCGGCACAAACGGCAAACCGCTGTTATCCGATTTGGATGACTTCTGATTTTTGGGCATAAAAAAACTCCTCTCATACTACCGCTAATCAATAATATGAGAGGAATCTGATTTTTATTCTGTTAATCAGCTGTCAAAAGTGTCGTCCTTATTCTTCTTGGACTTCTTTCTCTTAGCCTTGCTGTTTTCAGCAGCTTCTTCCATCTTTGCTTTCTTTTCAGCTTCAGCAGCTTCCTTTGCAGCCTGTCTTTCAGCTTCAGCCTTTTCGTTAGCTGTGTTGTTTGTTGAAACAGCCCAGCGAGTAATCTTCATCTTGTTTCTGTCTGCGCCTGTTTCGATGATGATTGAATCTTCTTTAACGGTAACAACACGGCCCATAATGCCGCCGATGGTTGTGATTTCATCGCCAACCTGGATGCTGTCACGCATATTCTGCTCTTCCTTCTGCTTTTTCTTCTGCGGTCTGATCATAACAAAGTACATAACGCCGAAAAGAGCAGCCATCATAATAACCATTGACATGGGATTCTGCTGACCTGCTGCAGCGCCGCTTGCTGCGCCTGTGCCGCCCATCTGAGCTAAAAGTGAAATAAAGTTCATTTGAGTAACCTCCAAAACATAATGCAAATATTATACAATATCAATTCAAAATATGCAATAGAAAAACAAAATAATTTTTAAATAACGGAATTATATTCTCGTGTCAAGCAAATCAACATATTTTGCTCTGAATTCTTCAAAAGTACCGTTATCGATTGCGTCACGGATTTCCTGCATAAGCATATTATAGAAATGCAGATTATGCATAACGCAAAGGCGCATTGCAAGCATTTCTTTTGCCTTGAACAAGTGTCTGATATATGACCTTGAAAAGCTTCGGCACGCGGGGCAGTCACACTCGGGGTCAATCGGAAGCGGATCGCGTTCGTATTTCTTGTTGTTGAGATTGATGATACCCTGTTTTGTGAAAAGATGGCCGTGGCGTGCATTTCGGCTGGGCATTACGCAGTCAAAAAGGTCAACGCCTCTGTAAACTGCTTCAATGATGTTGCCGGGAGTGCCGACGCCCATAAGATAACGGATTTTATCAGCAGGCATATGAGGCTCAACGGCAGAAATTATGCGATACATATCTTCCTTCGGCTCTCCGACAGCAAGTCCGCCGATTGCGTAGCCGTCAAGGTCGAGCTTTGCGATTTCTTTCATATGCTCAACGCGCAAATCATCGAAAGTACATCCCTGATTTATGCCGAATAAAAGTTGATTCTTGTTGATTGTGTCGGGAAGAGAATTGAGTCTTTTCATTTCTTCCTTGCAACGGATGAGCCAGCGTGTTGTTCTTTCGCAGGACTGCTTTGAATATTCGTATTTTGCGGGGTTTTCAACGCATTCATCGAAAGCCATTGCGATTGTAGAGCCGAGATTTGACTGGATTCTCATACTCTCTTCGGGACCCATAAAAATATGCTTTCCGTCAACATGGGACTGGAAATAAACGCCCTCTTCCTTGATTTTTCTGAGTGATGAGAGCGAGAAAACCTGAAATCCGCCGCTGTCGGTGAGAATAGGGCCGTCCCACGCGGTGAACTTATGAAGTCCGCCCATTTCACGAACGAGCTCATCACCGGGTCTGACGTGAAGATGATAGGTGTTTGAAAGCATAACCTGACATCCGATTTCTTTTAAATCGACTGCCGAAAGAGCGCCTTTGATTGCGCCGCAGGTTGCAACATTCATAAAAGCGGGAGTCTGCACAGTACCGTGAACGGTGACGAACTCTCCCCTTCTGGCATTGCCGTCTTTTTTAATCAGTTTATACATAATTACTCCTCGTAGAACAAACAGGAATCGCCGAGTGAAAAGAATCTGTATTTTTCTTCAACGGCAATCTTATAAGCATTCATTGTGTTTTCGTATCCGCAGAAAGCGCTGACAAGCATAATCAGAGTGCTTTCGGGCAGATGGAAATTGGTGATAAGGCAGTCGATGCATTTGAATTCGTAGCCGGGATAGATGAAAATATCGGTCCAGCCGTCATCTTCGCAGATTTTGCCTCTGAAGTTTGCAACGGATTCAAGAGTGCGACAGCAGGTTGTTCCGACTGCAAAAACTCTTCCGCCGTTTGCTTTGGTTTTATTGATGATATCCGCTGTTTCGGCGGGCAGATGATAATGCTCGGAATGCATATGATGGTCCTTGATATCATCCGCTTTGACGGGTCGGAATGTGCCGAGACCGACATGAAGAGTCACAAAGCCGATTTCAACACCCTTTTCACGGATTTTATCCATCAGATCAGGTGTGAAATGCAGACCTGCAGTCGGTGCGGCAGCGCTGCCCTCTTCTTTGGCATAAACGGTCTGATAGCGGTTTTTATCTTCAAGCCTTTCGGTTATGTAATGAGGAAGCGGCATTTCGCCGACCTTATCGATAACCTCAAAGAAATTACCCTCAAAACCGAATTTTGCAATGCGGTTTCCGTCAGGAAGAACTTCGATGACTTCTGCGGTCAGAATTCCGTTGCCGAATGTGAATTTATGGCCGACCCTCGCCTTTTTGCCCGGTCCCGTTATAACTTCCCAGGTGTCATAGCTCTTCTGATTGAGAAGAAGGAATTCAACAACAGAGCCGGTGTCGGTTCTCGTGCCGTACATTCTTGCGGGAAGAACTTTGGTATTATTAAGTATAAGACAGTCACCAGGTCTGAAAAAGTCAAGAACATCCTTGAATATAAGATGTCTGCACTCACCTGTTTTTTTGCTCATTGCAAGCATTCTTGAACAGTCTCTCGGCTCAACGGGAGTCTGCGCAATCAGCTCCTGGGGCAAATCGTAATAAAAATCGCGTCTTTTCATTAAAAATCCTCAAAATTATCAGTAAATTTTAAATATATTTGTATAAATAATTGTTTGACTTAATACTGCGTTTTGTGATATCATCATAATATTATAATATGTTTTTGTCAAGGTTCATTTTGACTTAAATTTATTCGTTAGAAATTGTAAATTTTATCAGTTTTCTGAAAAGAGGTTAATGTTATGAAGAATTACAAAGTAGGTATCGTCGGCGCAACCGGTATGGTTGGTCAGCGTTTCGCAACACTTCTTGAAAACCATCCCTGGTTTGAAGTAACCGTTCTTGCTGCAAGCCCCCGTTCAGCAGGAAAGACTTATAAAGAAGCTGTCGGCTCAAAATGGTGCATGGCAACAGATATCCCCGCAAAGATGGCGGATATGATTGTTATGGATGCTACCGCAGACATTGAAAAGATTGCATCATCCGTTGATTTCATTTTCTGCGCAGTTGATATGAAGAAGGATGAAATCATGGCTCTTGAAAACGCATATGCAGAGGCTGATTGCCCCGTTGTTTCAAACAACAGCGCTCACAGACACACTCCCGACGTTCCGATGATTGTTCCCGAGCTCAACACAGAGCACGCTCAGATCATCAATTCACAGAAGAAGAGACTCGGCACAGAAAGAGGCTTCATCGCAGTTAAGTCAAACTGCTCACTTCAGAGCTATGTTCCCGCTCTTTATCCCCTCAACGAGTTCGGTGTCAAGGATGTTCTCGTTTGCACATATCAGGCTATCTCAGGCGCAGGCAAGACCTTCGACACATGGCCCGAAATGGTTGACAATGTCATCCCCTACATCGGCGGCGAAGAAGAAAAGTCAGAGCAGGAACCCCTTAAGATCTGGGGTAAAATCGAAGGCGATGTTATCGTTCCCGCAACATCACCCAACTTCACAGCTCAGTGCCTTCGCGTTCCCGCTTCAGACGGTCACATGGCAGCTGTTTTCGTAAGATTCGAAAACAAACCCACAAAAGAGCAGATGAAGGAAATCTGGAAGAACTTCAAGGGATTCCCCCAGGAAGCAGAGCTTCCCAGCGCTCCCAAGCAGTTCCTCAACTACTTTGAAGAAGACAATCTTCCCCAGACAAAGCTTCAGAGAAACCTTGAAAACGGTATGGCTGTTTCAATCGGCAGACTCAGAGAAGATACACAGTTTGATTATAAATTTGTTTGTCTTTCACACAATACTTTGAGAGGCGCAGCAGGCGGTGCTGTTCTTATGGCTGAGCAGCTCTGCGCACAGAACTACATCACACCCAAGTTCAACTAATGAAAGGAGACCCGCAATGAAGCAGACTGTTTTTACCGGCGCAGGCGTTGCGATTGTTACCCCGTTCACAGCAGACAATAAAATCAACTACGATAAGCTTGCAGAACTTATCGAGTTCCAGATTGCAAATAAAACAGACTCAATCATTATCTGCGGCACAACAGGCGAAGGCTCAACACTTGACCACGACGAACACGCCGAAGCAATCCGTTTTGCAGTTGAAGTAACCAACAAGAGAATCCCCGTTATTGCAGGCACAGGCAGCAACGACACAGCTTATGCCGTAAAGCTTTCAAACGAAGCTGAAAAGGCTGGCGTTGACGCTCTCCTTTCGGTTACTCCCTATTATAACAAGACTTCACAGAGAGGTCTTATTGAGCACTTCAACTTCATCGCAGACAGAGTAAGCGTTCCCATCATTCTTTATAATGTTCCCTCAAGAACAGGCGTTGATATCAAGCCTGAAACATATCTTGAGCTTTCAAAGCACGACAGAATCGTTGCAACAAAGGAAGCAAGCGGCAACATTTCCGCAATCGCAAAGACAATTTCTCTTTGCGGTGACGCACTCGATGTTTACTCAGGTAACGATGACCAGGTTACAGCTCTTATGTCGCTCGGCGGCAAGGGTTCAATCTCTGTTCTTTCAAACATTCTTCCCGAGGTTGCTCATAACATTCCCGCAAAGTATCTTGAAGGTGACTACGCAGAGAGCGCAAGACTTCAGCTTGAGTATCTTGATCTTTGCAACAACCTTTTTGTTGATGTTAACCCCATCCCCGTTAAGGAAGCAATGAACATGATGGGTATGGATGTCGGCCATTGCAGACTTCCCCTTTACAGAATGAGTGACGATGCAAGAGAGATTCTCAGAAAGTCCCTTGCAAAGCACGGCTTAGTATAATTAATCAGAGGTAAATTTCAAATGGCAGGAATTATATTGACAGGATGCAACGGTAAAATGGGCAGAGCCGTTACCAACAGCGTTGCTGAAACAGACGGCTTTGAAATCGTTTGCGGTATCGATGTTTTTACCGAGGAAAGATACGGCTACCCCGTTTTTGCATCACCTTCGCTTATTTCAGATGAAATCGCAAAAAAAGCAGATGTTATAATTGATTTTTCAAATCCGAGCGCACTTGCCGGACTTCTTGAATTCGCAGTCAAGAATTCATTGCCTGCCGTTATCTGCACAACAGGTCTGAATGAATCGCAGATTAATCTCATAAAAACTGCCGCAGAAAAGATTCCCGTATTTTTCAGCGCAAATATGTCGCTCGGTGTTAATCTTGTTTGCGAGCTTGCAAAAAAAGCGGCTGCAGTTCTCGGCAATTCATATGATATTGAGATTATCGAAATGCATCATAATCAGAAAATCGACGCCCCCAGCGGCACGGCACTTATGATTGCCGATTCAATCAAAGAAGAGCTTGACGATTCGGTTAAATACGAATATGACCGCCACTCAAAGCGCGAAAAGAGAACGAAGAACGAAATCGGAATTCACGCTGTCAGAGGCGGCACTATTACGGGTGAGCATCAGGTCATTTTTGCAGGTCACGATGAAATCATTTCTATTTCCCACAGTGCAAGAAGCAAGGAGCTTTTTGCAACGGGTGCCGTTAATGCGGCAGGATTCATCTGCGGCAAGGATGCAGGACTTTATAATATGTCCGATATGCTCAGATAAGAGGAGGAAGTTAAATGAAGCTCGTTGATAATATTTATGTAACGGAAGATGTTACTTTGTTTTCGCTTTGCGACGCACCCGCGGATATCGCTCATATGGCAGAGGTTTTCAAAATGATTGCCGATGCAGGTATTGATGTTGATATGATTTCGCAGTTCCCCCTCAGCGGTGCAAGCTCTGGTTTTTCATTTACTGTAAGTGATAACGACTTTGTTTCCGTTCTTTCAATCGCATCGGAGCTTCGTAACAGATCTCCCAAAACAAAAATCAGCGTCAGCAGCGGTAACTGCAAAATAACCGTCAGCGGCGAAGATATGCGCGGCACTCCCGGTGTATCCGCGGCGGTATTCAAAGCGGTTGCAAGCGTTGATGCCGATGTCAGAATGATAACAACATCCGAGATTGAGATAGCAATGCTTGTTGTCAAGTCAGATGTTGATGAAGTTATTGACGCTATCAAAAAAGAATTTTCCGAATAAAAAACAGCCCCCGACTGAAAAAGTCAGGGGCTGAATTTTTTTAGAATTAAAGACCAAGCATTGCAAGGATAGGAGTGAGATATTCTTTAACGATAGCGATGATACCTGCTGCTTCGCCTTCGTTGGTGAAACTGAGAATATTCTGCACCATTTCAAGAATCTGAGCTACGATATTTTCCATTTTTTAAACCTCCGTATAATTTTTTTTACAGCCAAGCTGTTATACAAATTATAACAAATGTGTTTAGTTTTGTCAATTTAATCCGCTATACAATATCGAGCCTTTGTCTGTATACTTATTTTATCATGTCAAGAATCGCTTTTTTACCCGTAACGCCGATGCTTCTGTTGACAACTGTTCCGTTTTTCATAACAATCAATGTCGGTATACTCATAATTCCGAATTTCTTCGCAAGGTCTTTTTCATTTTCAACATTTATTTTGCAGATTTTAACATCTGTTTCGTCGGCAACATCCTCAATCATCGGTGAAAGCATTTTGCAGGGTGTGCACCAATCTGCAAAAAAGTCAATCAGTACCGTTCCGTCATAGTTTTCGATTTCGCTTGTATAACTGTCACCCGTAATATCAAAAATCTTCATTTAAATTCCCCTTTCTGAATTTATAATTCAAATCATAATTATTTTTTCATCGGGGAAATAATATATCCGAAGATATTTTTGTTAATTGTCGGCAGGAATGAGAAGCATACATTTTTCGTCAATGATATCCTGAACAAAATCATTTTCGTTTTTTATAGCGTTTACGGTTGTTCCGTATTTTCTGGCTATGTTCCAGAGATTTTCTCCTTTTTCACAGAAATAAATTGTCAAAGCGCAATTATCTTTTCTCGGATTTTCGCTCTGAAGTTCAATGTTGCCGATATATTTCTGCGTTATATTTGAAAGAATTATTCCTGAGGAAGAAAGCTCGGTTTTGAGTTCAAGTCTGCTGTCACCCGTAACGGCGCAAGAACACGAAAGAATCTGAACCCCGCCGAAGCAAGTAATTCTGTCCGATTTTTCGTTCATTTTAACTGCATAATCAAAATCGACGGGTTTCTGGATGATTCCCGTTTTATTTTCATTATCTTTATAAACAATATTTGCCTGATATGTTCCGTTGATGTCGCATTTGTCATCTTTTGCAGTGAAATTATATTTGATATCCGTGCACCACACGGCTGTCACGCAGTTTACACTCACTCCGATGCTTTCAAGAACAACCTTGTTTGTGAAAACCGAATCAAATTTGTCATTGAATTTCATCAGCTCGATGCTTTTGAAAGTGTTTTTTGTTTCACAGACGGTTGAATAAGCGTCGCTGATAAGTGAAACGGGAATTTCATCAAAAGCGGTAATAAAAGCGCTTATTCGTGCATTAAAATCGATAAGACGCATATCTCCCGCCGAATCCGCTTTCGGAGTTGTTTCGCACAGGCAGATATTGAGGGTTACTCCCGTCTTGCAATCATCATTCAATCCGTCAAGTTCGATTATCTGGCTGATGGGTACGGAATGCTCGATAAATTCGACAGCGGAGGATTCATCACCGATATAATATATCTTAACATTGCAATCCCCTTTCAGAAGAGCTTTGTTATTGATTATTTTAAGTTCGCTCACCGTTGCGCTCGATGCAACATTGATTATCTGCGAAACAGGCAATTTATTTTCAGGGATTTCAATAACCTCACTGAGAGAAAATGACCTCTCGTTCATTCCGCAGAGAGAGGCAACATTGATTTCATCCGTAATGGCCTGCATTCCGGCGCCGTCAACGGCAGACAGTACGGATTCATCCCTTTTGTTGCTGATTTTAAAAATAAAAGTCATCATCGCTCTGATATCAATTCTGCGGGAATTGACCGCTCTGCAGTTGGCATAGTCCGTTTTAAGATTCACGCTGACGGCAGAATCCGATGTGATTTTGTTTGATTCGATAAATTTCTGCAAAGGATAATTTTGCTCATATCCTGCGAGTTTTCCGTTATCACCGACATAAAAAATTCTCACCGTTGCGGATGCATCAGCGGTTATTCTTCCTGAATTATTCGAAACGGATGTGATATTCGGAATCACACTGCATTTGAGAATTTTTGCAATTTCGGGGCAATAATCAGGCAAAATTATATCGGCATCGAGCGACTGTTCGGCGGTTGATTCGTGAACAGACTCAATGAATCCGATTCTTTGAGTTGTTGTGTTTAAGTTCATTATTTTCTCTCCTTGTCGTTTTTTATATCAATGTATTCGGGTCCTGTCCTGATTATTACTTGATTTTCTGTTAAAATAAGCCAAAAATATATATTGTTTTTTAAAATTTTTTTAAAAATATATTTACATTTATAAAAATATATATTATAATAAGCTCGTATAAAAATGTGAAAGGAGCAACACCATGCCCGAATTTACTTATGAAATCGTTGAATCCGTAGCAGTCCTCTCAGAAAACCCCAAGGGTTGGACAAAAGAGCTCAATCTCATCAGCTGGAACGGCAGAGATCCTAAGTATGACATCCGCGAGTGGGCACCTGACCATGAAAAAATGGGCAAGGGCGTTACTTTGAGCAAGGATGAAATGGCAGCACTTGTTGAGGCTGTTAAAGATCTTAAATAATTACATATCCGTTCATGCGGGCGTTGCGGTCACTCCGCAGCGCCTTTATTGTTTTTACCCTTCATTATTCAGGAGGTGGATTTTTTGAGCGATACTCCCAACAGACAAGTGACAGAATTCAAAGTCTATGACAGACGCTATGTCGGCGCAAAAGAAACTTTCGCCTATCTTCTCAATGACTTTTCGAATGCTTTCAATATCGGTCAGTTCAATGACAGATTTATCTGGGACATTGTCAAGATTGATTTCAAAACAAACGCCCTTGTAAGCATTTTTACGGGAATTTGGGATGTTATCAATGACCCCGTTATCGCGGCAATCGTTGATAAAACAAGAACACGCTGGGGCAAATTCAGACCCTATCTCGTCGCATTCCAGATTCCTATGACCTTGCTCGGTGCGCTTTATTGGTTCATTCCGTTCTTTTTCCCCGGCACTTCGGGAACATATCTGCCCAAACTGATATATTACTTTGCATTCAATGTTGTCAACGAAACTGCGGGCACATTCACAAGCATTGCAAAAGCGGGATATATGACAACAATAACTCCCCACCCCAATGACCGAACGCGTCTGATTACCCTTGCAGAGCTTCTGACGGGTTATATGGGCGAGGATATGCCGAACTACATAATGGGCGTTCTGCTTGATCTTATCAATAATAATGTGCTCAAATGGAAACTCCGCAATGTTTTCCTTGCAATGGGTCTTGGAACAAGCATAATTTCATCCGTATTCACTCTCTATTTCTTCCTCGTTTCAAAGGAAAGAGTTATGCAGTCGATTGAAGCACCGAGCGTCAAGCAAGGTCTTAAAGCAGTTATTAACAACTACCCCGTTCTGCTTATCACAATTTCCGACTTCCTCGGCGGATTCAGCGTCAGCGGAAGCAACACCAACTATTTCATTGATGTTCTCGGCTCCGCATCGCTGCTGACCATTGCAAATATACCGTCAGGTCTTAACGGCAGCATCAGCTATGCATTCGTTAAACCGATTCGCGAGAAGTTCTCTTCAAAGGCAATATGGGTTTTTGAGGACCTTTACACACGATTCTGGTATCTGCTTTTATTTGCCGTCGGCTCAATCGGAAAGAACTATCAGAAGCCGCTTCTTATGGCGATTCTTTTCGGTGTTCAGGCGTGGTTTGACAAGTGGGCATTCGGTATCAGAAAGGTTGTCAAAGCCGAGCTTTATAATGAAGCGATGGACTATTGCGAATGGAAAAACGGCTATCGTGTTGAAGCTACTATCGGCGTTGCCCGCAATCTTATTACAAAGCTTCAGAACCTGTTTATGAACTCCGCGAAGAACCTTATTCTTGAAGCTATCGGCTATAAGCAAGGCATCGCAATCGGTACTCAGACCGACAAAACAAAGTGGTGGCTTTTCGCTCTTTGCACGGGCATTCCGCAGCTTACGGGCATTCTTGCGGTTATTCCCAAGTTTCTCTATCCCCTTTCGGGCAAGCTTCGTGAGCAGATGTATTCCGAACTTATGCAGCGCAGACGCGAGCTGAGCGAACAGATTACAAAAGAAAACAACGAAATCAAAATTAGTTATGAGGTATAAATTTACGCGCTATGAATAACAGACCCTTAAAAACAATTATTGTCGGCGGCGGTCACCGCAGCCTTACATATGCATCGCTTGCAGAAATTGAAAGCGATAAAATGGAGATTGTCGGCGTTGCAGACCCCAACGAAGAACGCCGTAAGTCCATTGCGAAAAGATTCAATATTCCCGAAGATAAGTGCTTTGCATCGTCGGAAGAGCTTGCAAATGCCCCTAAATTCGCCGATGCGGTTATCAACGGCACAATGGACCATATCCATGTTGCAACGACTGTTCCCCTTTTAAAAGCGGGATATGATGTGCTGCTCGAAAAGCCTTTTTCTGTTAACGAGAAAGAAGCGAGAGAGCTTGTTGAGGCTGCGGAAAAATACGGAAGAAAAGTTATGGTCTGCTTCGTGCTCCGTTACGCTCCGTTTTACAGAAAAATCAAAGACCTCATTCTTGCAGGCGAAATCGGCGATATTATCAGCATTCAGACGAATGAATATGTCAGCTATCATCATATGTCAACAAGCCATGTCAGAGGCAAATGGAATAATTCCGATAAGTGTCACAGCTCAATGCTTCTTGCAAAATGCTGCCACGACATTGATATTATGATGTGGCTTATGAGTGAAACAAAGCCCGCGCTTGTTTCAAGCTTCGGTTGCAACAAACAGTTCAGAATTGAAAATGCACCCGAAAATTCGGGTACACGCTGCCTTGTTGACTGTCCTTATGTTGATGAGTGCTTATACTCTGCAAAAAGACTTTATATTGACCACCCCGACAGATGGTCATTTTATGTATGGGATGTTCTCGAACATCGTGAAAATGTGACGATTGAAGATAAAATTGAGCTTCTCAAAACAAGTCCTTACGGCGTTTGTGCTTATAAGAGCGACAACAATGTTGTTGACCATCAGACCGTGAGCGTTTTCTTTGAAAACGGTGCAACGGGCACTCACAATATGGTCGGCGGCACAAGCGAAGGCACAAGAACAATCCATATCACGGGCACAAAGGGCGTTATCAAGGGCGACTTTGAAAAGGCAGTATTCACGCTTTCGAAAATCGACCCCAGACCCGGCTGTGAGCACGACGATACTGTTTTTGATCTGAAAGTCGGTGAAGATACCCACGGCGGCGGCGACCTTGACCTCGTAAGAGATTTCGTTGCATATGCACGCGGCGAAGAGCCTTCCGTTTCCTGCACAAGCATTACCGATTCACTCTCGGGTCACCTTGTTGTGTTCCTTGCAGACAAATCAAGAGAAAACAACGGCATTCCCGAAAAAGTAATTTTATAAAGAGAAACGACGCATTGACGGTTAACCCGAAAATGCGTCGTGTTTTTTTGTTTATTTCAGATTTGCAAGCTTATCAATATCCGAAAGCTTTATGCGCTTTGAAACAACATATGTCTTATATGTTCCGTCCTTGAGCTTTTCGCCGAAACAGCCGTAGGTTGAAGTAACAACCGTATTGTCATCAAGAACAACGTTGCCGCAATATCCCGTGTCGCCGTTTGCCGAAAGTTCAACCGCTTTCTGGTTTTTGAGATATGTATGCGCAAGCTTGATTCTGTACTGACCTTCTCTGTTATTCTTAAGGTCATCATATGTTCCGACCCAGGCAACCCAACCTTCACTGAACCAGCAAGCAGAGCCGTCAAAATACTTTTCTTTCTTTGCCTTATCGCGTTCGATTGAACGGAAAGTAATGAAGAGTCTGCCGTCTTTGGTGTAATCAGCCTTGTGTCTTTCACCGTTAAGAGCCGAGGGAACAAAAACAGGCTTTGACCAGGTTTTGCCTTCGTCCTTTGAGAATGAAATGATTGAATTATAGTTTTTGTTGTTGCATCGTGCAATCAGGCAAAGCTCGTCACCCTTGCCCTCATCGGAGCGGATAACCTCAACCTCACACATTTTTGCGGTCTTTTCAATCTTTCTGTATTCAGAGAAATAAGGAACGGGGGCGCTCCAGACCGCTTTTCCGTTTTCAAACGAAAGAATTGTTTTGAAATTGATAAACTGAGGATTGTGGAAAAATGCCATCCATTTATCAACAAACTTGCCGTTTTCCTTGAGTCTTGTCAAAGAAGCCATTGCAACAATAGGAATAACTTTATATCCGTCTTTTTTTGAAAAAACAGTTTCAAATTCCGACCAGGTCTTGCCCTCGTCGTCGGAAAGCGAGAAGTTGAATCCGCCGATTGTTCCCTTGCCGTCGTGCCAATCGGGATTGCCCGCAACAAGAAGAATCTTATCGGGTGTGCCGTCGGAGAATTCAAGACGGTAAACGGTGGGTGTTTCTCTTGAATTTACCCATGATTCAGGCTGATTTTCGATGTCTTTGCTGTATGTCTTGCCGCCGTCTGTGCTGATTTTTCCGCGGATTGCGCCTTTGCCGTGACCCGAGGGATAAACGGTCATAAGACTGCCGTCCTTGAAAAGAATCGAATCGGGATGGCCGAGATAGTCAAGCCCGTTGTCTACAACCTGAAAATCAAAGAGGTATTCAAGTTCTTCGGGCAGATTTGCAGGTTTTTCGTCGAGTCTGATGCAAGGAATCGAATAATCGCCCGCTCCGTTTTTATATTTTCTTGAAAAGAGATTTAACATAATTTATTTCACCTTTACTCTGAAAATTCTTACGCCGTGAGCAGGAACGCCTGCTTCAAGCTTATCTGTTATATTCTTGATTTTTCCGCTCCACAAGTCGCGAGCGATGTATTCATCGGCACCTTGCGTTGCAATGAATGATTTTGAAATTATTTCTTTCATTGAAACATTCATTCTTGAGGGAGAGCTTGCCTTGTTGAAGAAACAAACCGCAAATTCATCGCCGTCAAGCGGTTTAACAAGGATATCTTCGGCACCGTTTGTCTTGATTCTTCTGCACTGAACACCAAGCGGGTCCTGATCAATTGCAATCAGTTCTTTATTGGAAATGATTTTAAATGTCGGATTTTCGGCATCAACCGTGCCGTCAGGTTTCATCAGCTTTCTGATATCGTTGCCGAGAATCAGCGGAGCCGCCATCATACACCAGAGAGTGAAATGACTCTTGTTTTCTTCGTAATCAAGCGAGCCGTTGCCGACCTCGAGCATATCGGGGTCGTTCCACGAGCCGACGCCCGCATATCTGTGAAGAAGAACATTCAGTTCGTAAATGCCGAGCACCGATGTCCATACGGGACGGATATCGGGAGTTGTGCGCCAGAGATTGCCCGCTTTTCTGCCCCATCTCCACGGGAAGTTTCTGCCCCATTCGCAGATTGAATAAACAATCGGCTTTTCGGGAACACCGTTCTTTTCGGCATATTCTTTCGTTGCTCTTTTCAGTTCTGCGCCCATGTTTGTGTACTGAATTGCGGCGCTGTCCTGCCTTGAAGCAACGGGATTATAAATTCTAACCGTATTAAAGCCCTTACGGAGCTTTATAACGACCTGATGCCTGCCTTCGGGAGTAAATCCTCTTGAGGGAGGAAAAACCGTTTTAAACACATCTGAGCCGTTGACTTCAATCTCTGCATACTTATTGCTGTTGCTCTTTTTATAAACGCAGAATGTCAGAATGTATTCACCGTCATCTTCCGCAACAACATTTCTGAATTCGCACGAGCCGCCGTTTGACGAAAGCCCGTCGACGTATTTACCGCTCGGAAGGGATGATTCTGCAACGATTTTTGCATCTCCGCTGAGAACAGCTTCGCTTGCAAGGTAAACCTTTTCGGTTGAGGAGCCTTTTGCGGAAACGGTTATTTTTTCGATTTTCGGAGCTTTTGAAGGAATCGGAACATTGTGGCAGAAGTCATATTTGAAATATTCAACGCCCCATTCGGCAAATGTGTCTGCATCAATGGCTTCATAACCGAGGCTTGCAGGCAAATCCTCACAGGTGAGAGAACCGTTGGAGCTGTAAATTCCGAGTTTCAGTCCAAGATTATTAACTCTTTCAACCAAAGACTTTATTCCGCTCGGGAAAGTAACGAAATCGCTCTGTAATTTGCCGTCTTTATCTCTCATTGACGACTGCCAGCAGTCATCGATGTTAAGATAGATATAACCGCACTCGGCAAGTCCGCTGTCCTTAAGCGCCTTGCGAGTTTCATAAATCAAATCTTCGTTAATTTTATTTCTGAATGTATTCCAGCTTGACCAACCCATTGGCGGGGTCAGAGCTGCAGAGTTATCATAAATACTGTCAACGGGATAGTTCAGCTTGAATTTTTTGCCTTTCAGCGCTTTATATGCTGTTGCTGCACCTGCCGCAAGAACAGCGGCAGAAAAAAGCTTTGACATATGTTAACCGTCCTTTCGTCAGAGTAGTTTATTAATTCTTATTGAGCAGGTTTTAAATTCGCAATGCAATAAGTGAATCCGTCAGAATACCCTGTTTCCGATAATGACACAGAGTCGATGGTTTCAGTGTTATAAACGGTAATGCTCTGGAACTGATACAGAGGCCATTCAACCGCTTCTTCCATCACATGATTCATAAGCTGCGAAGTCATTTTTGTTTTATCCGCAAAGCCGACAGCCGAGCGGATATTAACGGTCAGATTATCGATTTCAGCGTTATTGATGCCTGTTTTATTTTTTGAACCCATTGAGTTGAAATAATCATATTTGTCACAGGTTGCGCCGTCGTAAATTCTTTCGAGCCAGATATCGGCTTTTCCCGAAACGATTGCAGCGTCTCTTGTTGCTTCGTCTGAAAGAATAATTTCAAGAACTATCCCCTTTTCCAGAAGAATTTTCTTATAATCGGTAAGAATCGAATATTCAAGGTCGTTTTCGGTTCCGCAGTAATATGCCGTCAATTTCTTCAGCGGTGTCTGACTGAGCTTGCTGTAAATCGAGAACGAGGATTCATCATAATAAGCCTTGTCAATATCATCGGGATATTCGTTGAATCTGATACTCATCGGTGAGAGAACACGGGTGTAATATGAGCCGACAAGAGCGTCAACAGTCTCTGTCGGATTGCAGATACCCATAAGAGCTATTCTCGCATTTCGGTCAAGACTGTGCTGATTGAAGAACATCGAAATATAATAGTTGCAGTTGCTGATATTATATTGAACGGAATCATCTTTAATTTTATTGATTATTTCAGAATTGACAGTTGTGCTTATAATGTCAACTTTTCCTGAAACAACACTGTCAACGGGGTCTTTGCCCGATGCTTTAAGGTCAATGAATCTGAGAGTGCTGAATCCGGGGGCATCGCTGTAAAAATCATTCAGTGAGAGTTTAACTTCCGAGTCATCCTTTTCGGCAATAATATAAGGACCTGAGCCGACGCTGAAATATTCCGTTTCTTTTATTTTGTCAGCCGATCCCTTGATATACTCGGTTGAATAACAGCTTCTCGGAATAATCGGAGCGTTGATTTCGGAGATGGCGTTTATATTGCGTGAGTTGAAAAGAATCGTGCAGGTGTAATCATTTATTTTTTTGATTCCCGATATCTCGGAAACATCAATGCCATCTGAATAATTATCTTTAAGATAGTTCTTATAAAGCAACTCTCTGTACCACATTTCGGGGTTATAGGCATTCGGATTGTTTTCAGCTTCAACCCTTGCAACAAGCTTAAGCCATGCTTCATCGGATGGTTTTGCCGAAACTTCTCTGATTTCCTTTGCATAACCGAAATTAGATATATAATCTTTCCAGACAGCGCCTGAAGGCGATTTAGAATCGATTCCGCTGTATTTACCCTCAAGCTTTGTTGCGACAAGATATTTCACATAGTCGGCAACGGTAATCGTTGTCAGCGAATATTTTTCAGCTACCGTTGATTCAATATCGGAAATTGATTTCGTAAAATTCTTGTCGTCAAAGTAATACTCTTTAAGACCGACAATGTCGTTAAGATACCAGTCTTTATAAGTACCGTCATAGGTTGCATCGGAGATTATATAATAAAAAGAAAGGACATCGTCAATCGTGATATGGCTTCCGTCAGAGAAAAACATATCATCATTGATTGAAACGGTGTATTTCACCTGACTGTCGCCGATATATTCATATGAAATGCTTCCGCTGTGATTGACGAGGGTGTTTTCGGATGTTTTTATCTGAATGGGTCTGAACATCTGTGAGATTATTTCAATGTCAGCTTCGGCTTGGGAATAAAAGGGATTGAAAACGCCTTCAATGCCCTCAACGCCGATTTTCAGTTCCGAATTTTTGACACTGAATCCACCTGTATATCTGCAGGCAGGTAATATAGCAAGAACAAGACACATTAATATAATTATTGAAGATTTAACTATTTTCATAGCAAAGATACCTCTTGTTTGTTTATCAATATATTTTATCATAATATAGTTAAAGTTACAATAATTTTGTTAATAAAGTTTAAAAAATAAGCGGTATCCCGTTTTGAGATACCGCTTTGAATTATGTTTAGTTCTTGTATTCCTTGAAGTCTCTGTAAATATCCTCTGTGTAAACGTTGTTTTCGTTTTTGTCGTGGAGAGGATACCATACCTGTGCGAAGAAGGGGTTAACCTTTGCTTCGTCGTCATATGCCCAACGGAATTTCTTCTGCTCAGCCTTTTCAAGGGTTGAGGGAAGCTCTTCGGGGCACCAGTGACCACCACGAAGAACGAGGTTGGGTGACATCATGAATTCGTGACCGTGAGCACACTTCCAGAGAATGGGAGTATACATATCAACGATTTCAGTTGCAAGGCATTCGCCGCCTCTGAAAGCAGCTGCCTTCTGAAGGTCTTCAAGGGTGAGTGAATCGAAATCCTTTGTCTCATCATAACCGTGGTCAAGAACAAGTGCGTTTTTGGGGTTATCGTCGGGACGGTAAACCTTAACCTTGCTCCAATCGCTGCCGATTGCATTCCACTTCTCTTTTGAGCCGACATAAGCGTTGATTCTTTCGCTTACGTTGTTTTCTCTCCACCAGAGAGTACCGTAAACGGGAGTCTGAGCAATCTTCTTCATGAAGGGCTTAACAGCAAATGCGAAGGGCTTTGCAAGCTTTGCAAGCTTATAGAACCATTCAACTTTGTCCATCATGCTTCTGAAGTAATCTTCGATGGGAGTATATGCTCTGAAGTGGAGGTAATTCTCGAGAACATCAGAGTCAAGATACCACTGACCGTGGAAGTTTCTTGTGATGAACCAATCGGGATCAAAGAGCTTCTTGGGATCGCCGAGGCCGAGACCTGCATCGCCGAGAAGGAGCTTTTCGAATTCCATGTTTGTGATTCTGTACTGAGCACCTGAACCGATGTTGTAAAATCTTCTCCAGAATTCTTCGGGAACGTCGTCACCGCAAACATTTACGAGAAGACGGCCTGAATCTTCAACTGTTGCCCATTCAAGAACACCGTTGATAACAACATGGTACATAATGGGTTCCATATTCTTAAGAATTTCAGGATAGAGAATACCTGACTGACGGAGTGATACCCAATGCTTAAGACCTGACTCTGCAAAAACAGCTTCTGCAAGAACCTTTGAAGTTGCATAGTGGTCATAAATGCTGATTTTAACGGGGTCACCAGTACGTGCCCAGTGGATGGGGTCATCTCTTTCGCCGGTTTCAGCAACAGTACCGATATAAACAACTTTAACTGCATCGGGATCGGGCTGAGCCTTAACAGCAGCAACGATATTCTTTGCAGCACCAACGTTGGTCTTGATTGTATTGATGGGATAGTAGTCAGCTGAGGGTGAAACCATACCGCCGACGTGAAGAACATAGTCTGCACCGTTTACGCATTCAAGAACGCTTTCATATTTCTTGAGGTCACCCCAGACAATCTTAACGGAAGGATCGTTCATATAAGGAGCGAACTGCTTTCTGTTCTTTTCGCTGTCACGAAGAAGAACAACGATGTTGAACTGGTTCTTCTTAGCATAGAGCTGTTTGAAGCCTTCCCAACCCATTGTGCCCGAAGCACCGGTAAGGAATACAGTCTTTTTCATTGCCATTTTGAATTCCTCCAAAAAGTAAATATTTTGACAAATTGCAACAATATAATGTTATCATATTTTTATATATAAATCAATAACTAATTTAATGCGATTTATATAATTTTGTAACATTTAAAGGGAATCAGATACCGAATTTTTCCTTGAAGATTTTTTCAACGGTATACATCTGATTGATTTCTTTTTTATTACCCTCTGAGAAAAGTGACGCATCCTTGACTCTGCAGTTATAGCCGACATCAAGTCCGCAAAGACCGAGATGATATTTTGCATTTACGGGATACATCTGACACTCTGCAAGCGAAGCGAATGCAAGGAATGCCTGCACCTGCTCTGCTTTTTCAGGCTCTGTTTTGTAATTCTTGCAAAGCCATGAATAAATTTCGGGATGGAAGTTTGCCATAACGCCCGAGAATCCTGCACAGCCTGCTCTGAGAGATTCGAGAAGAGTTGCAGAGTTAGCATTATAAATCTTGAGTCCGAGACCGTCAACCGCCTTGAGTTTTGCTTCGATTTCGCTGATTCGGCAGCAGGTATCCTTGAGGAATTTGAGTCTGCCGTCAAGAGCACAGGCTCTGAGGGTTTCGGGAGACATAAGGCGCTTGTAAGGATAAGGGCATTCATAAACGCCGAGACCGATTTCGGGAATCGACGAAACCATTTTTTCGTAGTTTTTAAGGAATACCGAATCATCCTCATCCTGCTTTGCAAAACGGTTTGCAATAAAAACATATGCGTCAATGCCTTCGTTTATAAATGCATTTGCTTCATAAATCTGTCTGTCAAGCTCGTCAGCTGTGTGACCCGAAGCTACAACGCTCATATCCGCAGGCTTGTTTTTCATAATAAAACGAAGCAGCTCAAGTCTTTCTTCAAAGCTGAGGAAGAAAATCTCACTTGACTGGCAGATTGCGAATATGCCGTCAACTCCGTTTTCCGAATACCACTCCATAATCTGAAGAACACCGTTGTAATCGATTTTATTGTCATCGGTGAACGGTGTGACCATTGTTGGGTAAACACCGTCGGGAATGTTCTTTATCATCTTTGTCACTCCTGTAAAAGAAAATCAGCGGCAGATATCCGCCGCTAATAGTTTAATATTAATATAATATTTTGTCAATGCTACGACGTTAATTTTTTACGGAGCAATTCAAGTACAGTCTTTTCTTTTCTCGAAACCTGAACCTGAGTCATCCCAAGCTTCGCTGCAGTTTTTGACTGTGTCATTCCGCGGAAATATCTCAATTCAATCATCTTTCTGTCACGTTCATCAAGAGATTTGAGAATCTGACTCAACGCAAGAGAATCCGAAATTTCATTTTCGGGCGATTCAACGGGCACATCGAGCTGACCCTCCCCCTCTTCGCCGCTTGTTAATGATATAACGGGTGACGCAACATTGAGCAGCATTGCAGCTTCCGCGGAGTCGATTTCCATTTTTTCAGCTATTTCTCCTACGGTCGGCTCTCTGCCGAGCAAGGAGGATAATTCATCGCGGACCGATTGTGCCGTTCTCGATTTTTCTTTTATTGTACGCCCGATTTTGACTGCTCCGCCGTCACGGAATATTCTTTTTATTTCGCCGAGTATGACTGGTACGGCATAAGTCGAAAACGAAAACCCTCTTGTTTCATCGAATTTATCCGCCGCTTTTATCAGTCCGACACATCCCGCCTGAAACAAATCATCATATTCAACTCCCCTGCCTCTGAATCTGTTTGCACACGCGTGAACAAGACCGAGATTGTTTTCAACAATTTTATTTCTTTCGGCATTAATTCCCGTCATCAGAATTGCTCCGTCCGGTAAATATTTTTTCAAGAGTAACCGTTGTGCCTTTATTGGGTACGGATTTTACTTTCAATTTGTCGCAAAAGCTTTCCATAACAGCAAATCCGAGACCTGCTCTTTCACCGCCGAGTGTTGTGAAAAGCGGCTCCATAGCTTGTCTTACATCTTCGATTCCGCAACCCTTGTCCTTGATTCTTACTCTGAATTTACCTTTATCAAAGATATTTGCCGTTATGTAAATCTTGCCGACCTTATTGCGGTAAGCGTGAACGATGCAGTTTGTGACTGCCTCACTTACTGCGGTTTTTATATCGGAAATTTCTTCAACATTCGGGTCAAGCTGCGCCGCAAAAGCCGCAACCGCCGCTCTTGCAAATGATTCGTTGACCGAACGGCTTTCAATTTCCAGTTTTAATGTGTTTATCGGTTTCATCAGTTTTCCTCCGTTATTTCGTTTTTAACATTACAAGTTTTTCAAGTCCCGCAAGCTTCATCATATTGTAAATCCTGACCGAAAGATTGATAACTTCAAGATTTGCTCCGCAACTTTCGGCAATTCTGTATCTGCCGAGAACAAAGCCGATACCCGAGCTGTCCATAAATGTGACATCAGCAAAATCAAGTCTGATGTTTTTTGACATTGATGACTGTATTGCTTCGTCGGCTTCGAGTCTTAATGCTGCGGCGTTATGATGGTCGATTTCTCCGCTCAGAGTTATGGTCAGTCTTACGGGTGTTGACTCAATTTTTATTGACATATTTTTCCTCCTGAAAATTAAAAAATCCCTTACCACAATAGGATAAGGGATTGATATTGAAAAAAATGTTGAATTATTGTTATAAATTAAGTAAATAATCTCTTATTTCGCCTGCAAGATAAAATGAACCGCAGATGATAAGAGCGTCCTCGGGTTGAGTGATATTCACCGCCGCTTTGATTGCCTTTTCGGGATCTGCAATGTCAAAGCAATTCTTGCAGTAAGCGGATGCGGTTTTCATCAGCTCGTCACTTGAAAGCGCTCTGGGAACATCAGCTTTTGTTGCGATGAATGTTTCCGCAAACGGAAGAACGGTTTTCAGATATGATTCATAATCCTTGTCAGCCATCAATGATGATACCATAACGATTCTTCTGCCTTCAATATGCTTACGAATATAATCGGCAAGAGCGTGCGCACAACCTTCGTTATGACCGCCGTCAAGGATTATAACGGGTTTTTTCTTGATTAACTCCATCCTGGCAGGCATTACCGAAGTTTCGATTCCGTTTTTTATTGCTTCATCGGAAATATCGATATTGAATCTGCCCAGCGATTTAACAGCTTCGACTGCGGTGATTGAATTATAAACCATATGCTTTCCCGCAAGCGGAAGCTTATAGCAGATGCCCTTGTATTCAACATCGGTGCCGTCAATTTTTTCTTCACCGACGGAGAGTAAGGAGATGTCGGGAATCCTCGATGAATTGCATTTTGTTTCACAAGTGTTTCTGATAATCTGCATTGCTTTTTCATCCTGAAAAGGATATATAACCGTTTCAGCGCCGAATTTGATGATTCCGCATTTCTCCGATGCAATTTCTTCGATTGTATCGCCGAGAATTGCCGTGTGGTCAAAAGAAATGCTCGTCAGCACGCTGACATAAGGCGCATTAATAACATTTGTTGAATCGAGTCTGCCTCCGAGACCGACTTCAAGCACAACAAAATCACAGTTTTTTCTCTCGAAATAAAGAAAAGCTGTGGCGGTCAGAGCTTCGAATTCGGTTGGCTGAATTCCGTTCAATGAAAGTTCATCGATGATTTCTTTAACCTTTTCGACGCATTCGGCAAGCTCTTTTTTCTCAATCATATTTCCGTTATACTGAATTCTTTCGCGGAAATCCGTAACATACGGAGAAATGAACAGACCTGTGTTATATCCGCTTTTACGAAGAATGTTTGAAATCATTGTTGAGGTTGAGCCTTTGCCGTTTGTGCCCGCAACATGAATAATCTTCAGTTTATCCTGCGGGTTACCGAGCGCGTTGCAAAGGGCACGGATTCGCTCCATACCCGGCTTGATACCGAACTTTTCAAGAGAATGGATATATTCAATTGCTTCATTGCAATTCATAAAATCACCAACCATAAAAAAGTCGGCGGGAGCAAAACCCCCGCCCGACCGTAAAATTTAACCGAGTTTTGCGATGCTTTCCTTGAGCATAGCAATCTTTTCCGCATACTTTGCAGCCTGCTCACGCTGAGCGGCAACAACATTTGCGGGAGCTTTTGCAACAAAGTTTTCGTTTGAAAGCTTGTTGTTGACAAAATCGAGATCCTTCTGTACTGCGGCAAGCTCCTTGTTGAGTCTTGCTTTTTCAGCTTCAAAGTCAACGAGTTCGCCCATAGGAATATAAATCTTTGCATCCTGAGTAACGATACATACAGCGCCTTCAAGGTCGAATGCTTCAGCAACCTCAACTTCGGATGCGCTTGCAAGCTTCTGCATAAATACGCCGCCCTTTACGAATGTATCGTTGTGTGCGGTTGCGATAAATACCTTTGCCTTCTTTGAGGGAGGAACATTCATTTCCGCTCTTCTGTTACGGATTGCACGGACAGCGGTCATTATTCTTTCCATCTCTGCTTCTTCAGCTGCAAATGAAAGAGCCTCATCGAATTCAGGCCATTCGGAAATCATAATTGATTCGCCGATATGGGGAATAGTCTGCCAGATTTCTTCGGTGATGAAAGGCATAAAGGGATGGAGAAGCTTGAGAATCTTATCCATAACAAAGACGAGAACCTGCTTTGCGGTCTGTGCTTCGTCGCCGCCCTTCTGGAGACGGATTTTTGCGATTTCAATATACCAGTCGCAGAATACATCCCAGATGAAATCGTAAAGCTTTGCGATAGCAATACCGAGTTCAAACTTATCGAGATTATCGGTAACATCCTTTGCAAGCTTGTTAACGAGGCTTACAATCCACTTGTCTTCAAGAGCAAGGTCTGCGGGAAGTTCGCAGGGAATTTCATCGTCGCCGATGTTCATAAGAATGAATCTTGATGCATTCCAGAGCTTGTTTGCAAAGTTACGGCTTGCGCTTACCTTTTCATCCGAGAAACGCATATCGTTTCCGGGGCTGTTACCGGTTGCAAGAGTAAGTCTGAGAGCATCAGCACCGTAAGTGTCGATAATCTCAAGCGGATCAATACCGTTGCCGAGTGACTTCGACATCTTTCTGCCCTGAGCGTCTCTGACAAGACCGTGGATAAGAACGGTATCAAAGGGAACCTGACCTGTATATTCAAGAGCTGAGAAAATCATACGGCTTACCCAGAAACCGATGATGTCATAGCCTGTAACAAGAGTGCTTGTGGGATAATAATGCTTAAGGTCTTCGGTTTCATCGGGCCAGCCGAGAGTTGAGAACGGCCAGAGTGCCGATGAGAACCAGGTGTCAAGTGTATCTTCGTCCTGATTGAGATTCTTGCTTGAGCAGTGAGGGCAAGTGTCAACATCGGTCTTTGAAACCATTGTTGCACCGCAGTCTGCGCAGTACCAAGCAGGAATTCTGTGACCCCACCAGAGCTGACGGGAAATACACCAGTCGCGTGTGCCGCGCATCCAGTTCATATAGTTCTTTGTGAATCTTTCGGGAACAAATACTGTTTCGCCCTTTTCAACAGCCTCGATTGCGGGCTTTGCAAGGGGTTCCATACGAACGAACCACTGCTTTGACACCATGGGTTCGATTGTTGTGTTACAACGGTAGCAAGCACCTACTTCATGCTTAATAGGTTCAATATACTTGATATATCCGCCTGCTTCAAGGTCAGCAAGGATAGCCTTTCTTGCATCCATTGTTGACATACCGGCATACTTGCCGCAATCAAGAACTTCGGGTTCGTCTGCGGTTGCCTTACCGCTTGCAACAAGCTCATCATACTGAGCCTTATCTGCGGCACCTGTCATATAACCGTCATATGTGAATGTTCTGACCATGGGGAGATTATGACGCTTACCAACCTCAAAGTCATTGGGGTCGTGAGCGGGTGTAATCTTAACAACACCTGTTCCCTTGGTCATATCTGCGTGTTCGTCGCAAACGATGGGTATTTCTTTGTTGAGAAGAGGAAGGATAACGTGGCAGCCGTGAAGATGAGCATATCTTTCATCCTCTGCATTGATTGCAACCGCAGTATCGCCGAGCATTGTTTCGGGTCTGGTTGTTGCAAGCTCAAGCTTTTCGCCTGTTTCCTTAACGGTGTAAAGAAGATGCCAGAAATTACCGTCCTGCTCTTCATATTCAACTTCAGCATCCGAGATTGAAGTTTCGCAGTAGGGGCACCAGTTAACCATTCTGTTGCCTCTGTAAATAAGGTCTTTTTCGTAAAGTCTTACGAAAACTTCGCGAACCGCTCTGCTGCAGCCTTCGTCGAGAGTGAAACGCTCTCTGTCCCAGTCGCAGGATGAACCCATTTTCTTGAGCTGCTCGATGATGCGTCCGCCGTACTTTTCTTTCCAGTCCCAAGCGCGGACAAGGAAACCGTCTCTGCCGAGGTCGTCTTTTGTGATGCCCTCTTTTGCCATTGCTTCAACAATCTTTGCCTCTGTTGCAATTGAAGCGTGGTCAGTTCCGGGGAGCCAGAGTGCATCATAGCCCTGCATTCTTCTCCAGCGGATAAGAATATCCTGAAGAGTGTTATCAAGTGCATGACCCATATGAAGCTGACCTGTGATATTGGGAGGCGGAATAACTATTGTATAAGGTTTTTTATCGGGTTCATTTTTGGCGTGGAAATAGTTTCCTTTAAGCCAGAAGTCATAAATACGATCCTCAACGTTTTTCGGATCATACTGCTTGGCAAGCTCTTTTGCCATAAGAAAATCAATCCTTTCTTTCTTCGTGAGACATAAAAAAATCGTGTCACAGATTCATAATAAATCAATGAGACGAGTAAAATCATACCCGCGGTACCACTCAAATTGCATCCTACGATGCCGCTCTTTGGGCTCTGACAAGCCCTATGCATTAACGCAGCAATCACGGAAAGGTTCTACTGATGCATAATGCACTTTCTTCCTTTCGGTTCAGGGGCTACAACAAACGCTTGCCGCACATCGGCTTTCACCAACCGCCGACTCTCTGAGAGCACATCTGCGCTGCCCTCCCCGTCAAAACCTTTGATATTAAGTTGACTAATTTTATCATACAATAAATATATTGTCAATATAATTTATTCGGAAACTCCGTAAAATTCAAGCAAAGCGGGATTTATGACGGTATCAGTATATTCAAAACAAGTGCTGTGACCGCCGCCGACAATCATAAGCTCCTGTGCGCCTTCAATTGATTTTGTTATCATTTTTGAATGCCAGCGCTGAATCATATCGTGTTCGCCGTAAATGTTGAGAACAGGAACCTTTATTGCGGAAATATCCTTGAATGTGAGGCTGGGCTGACCGACCATCATTCCTTTGATATCACGGCGGATTTTTGTTTCTTCATCGCCGTAAATCCACGCTTCAACACAAAGCACAATGTATTGATAAGTAATCTGAATCTGATCAAAGGTGTTGGTGCCGAATGTGTTGATATTTGAACCCATAATTACAAGGGATTTGACTCTTTCCTGATGAGCGAGGGTGAAAACAACGCCGAGATTACCGCCGTCGCTGAATCCGAATATGTCAGTTTTTTCTATTTTAAGATAATCAAGAAGCTTCACAAGATCTTCAGCCATTGTTTCGAAATTCATTGTGCCTTCTTTCCAACCCGAATTGCCGGTTCCTCTGGGCGAAACGGTTATGACTCTGAAATGTTTTGACATTTCGGGAAGAATACTGTCATCAAAACAATGCATATCTCCCCCGTTGGGCGGGAGAAGTAAGAGAGGTTCGTTATCAGATGAGCCGTAAATGCCGTATTCAATTTGGACATCACCGCAGTCAATAAACCCGTATTCTGTCATTTCGGGCATTGCGGTGTCAGACTGTGCAAACGATAATACGCTCAAAACAAATGTCAGTGCGAGAAATACAGCTGTTAATTTTATAATTTTTTTCATTAAAATCACTCCCAAATGAATTATAACATAAAATTTAAAAATTTCAACAGAATCAGGTGGAAGAATGAAAATTTCAAGTATTGCATTACACACGGTAATAATGACAGTTGTTAATCTTGTTATGAGAACAATAGGTGTGTGGTTCAATTCATATCTCACCAATCATATCGGCGCATCGGGAATGGGTCTTTTTCAGCTTATAATGAGCGTATATTCGCTTGCCGTCACATTTTCGTGTGCGGGAATAAGACTTGCAACAACGAGGCTTTCGGTTGAAATCAGAACACTGAAAAAGAATGATCCCGATAAATCGCTGACATTCTGCATCACATATGCGGGAATCTGCGGAAGCATTGTCGGATTCATTCTGTTTATCTTTTCGGACATAATCGGAAACGGCGTTCTTGAAAACAATGCAACCGTTTTTCCTTTGAAAATACTTTCTGTCAGTTTGCCGTTTGTAGCAATGTCGTCAGCCTTGGGCGGATATTTCACCTCTTGTGAAATGACACCGCATTATTCTGTTATTCAGATGATTGAGCAAGGTGCGAAAATTGCTATCGTAACATATTTAATCGGAAATTCCGATTACTATAATTCAACTTATTTATGTATTTCAATTGTCACGGGAATGACATCATCCGAAATAATATCATGCATTCTTTCAACAATTCTGAAAAATGCAGTTATAAAAAAAGAAAGAACGAAAAACAGAATAAATATCCTTGATTTTTTTCGGATTGCATTGCCCGACGCGACGGGCACTTGCTTAAGAAGTATTCTTCTGACTGTTGAACATATTTTGATTCCCAAAGGATTCACAAAATCGGGAATCAATTCACAAAAAGCACTTGCATCATACGGCGTTATTCACGGAATGGCTATGCCCGTTATTTTGTATCCGAGTGCGTTGATTTCGTCTGTTTCGATGTTGCTTGTACCGAAACTCGCATCATATTATGAGCTTTCGGAAAGCAGAAATATAAAGAATACCATAATCAGAAATCTGAAAAGAACTCTTTTGTTTTCCACTGTCTGTGCGGTGTTTTTTTATCTTTCGGCACCGATACTTTCAGAAGTGATATATAAAACAAACGAAGCGGCGAAGTATATGAGAATACTTTCACCGCTTGTGCCGATAATGTATACAGATATGATAACCGACGGAATGCTCAAAGGGCTTGACGGGCAGATTTATTCAATGAAATATAACATCATCGATTCTGCAATGTGTGTTATCCTTGTATATTTTCTGATACCCGTATATTCCGTTAACGGTTATATTTTTATATTGTATATCAGCGAATTGCTGAATTTTGTGCTGAGTATTTCAAAGCTTGTCAGAATCTGCGGCATCAGATACTTTCAAGCACACGAAGAAGGAATTTCCAGACTCTTTCGGTTGAAGAAATGCTCAGACGCTCCGTCGGAGTATGGATATCAACCATATCGGGTCCGAGTGAAACGCAGTCAAGACCTTTGATTTTGCCGCAGAAAAGTCCGCATTCAAGACCCGCGTGGATGGCTGTTACGGTCATTTCCTTGCCGAACATATCCTTATATATTGAAGCCATAGTATCACGGAGTTGTGAATCTTTTTTATATTCCCAGGCGGGATAATCACTGTATAATTTAATATCACAAGAATATTTTTCTGCAATTTCCACGATTCGTGCGGAAAGCTTATCCTTTTCGGAATCAATGCCGCTTCTCAGCGCAAAGCTGTAGCTTACTTTGTCGGATTCAGTTTTAAGAATACCGAGATTGAGCGAAGTTTCAACAAGTCCTTCAATTTCCTTGCTCATTGCGATAACGCCGCTGGGAAGCTCGTTGAGAAGAATGATAACGGATTTTGTTGTATCGGCAGTCATTGCAGATTCATAACCGTCAACATATTTAACAGAAATGTTTATTTCAGGGTCAGCTGCAAGATAATCGGATTTTATTGCTTCAAAAATATCCGCAACATTCTTTTCGATGCTTAAAGAATCGGATTTGATAATGCACACACAGTCGCGGGTTATTGCATTATCCATTGTACCGCCGTTGATGCTGACAATTCTGAAATCATCATTTGCTGAAAGCATTTCAAGCACTCTGCCCATTACCTTGTTTGCGTTTGCATAACCCTTGTGGATTTCAGCGCCCGAATGACCGCCGTGAAGTCCGCTGACTGATATTTCAAATTGTTTGTCGGCATTAACTTCAAATTCGGTTTTCAATCCGATGTCTGCTCTGACACCGCCTGCGCAGCTTACCCAGAGAGTCCCCTCTTCTTCAGAGTCAAGGTTAATCATTCTCTTTGCAGTAAGAGCACCGAAATCAAGAGCAACCGCACCGAGCATACCGATTTCTTCATCTGCGGTGAAAACAATTTCGAGCGGCGGATGACAGATGTCATCGGAGTCAAGAATCGCAAGGCACATCGCAACGGCAATGCCGTCGTCACCGCCGAGAGTTGTTCCTTTTGCGGAAACATAATCACCGTCAACGCGAAGTTCAAGACCGTCTGTTTCAAAATTGATGTTTGCAGAGCTGTCCTTTTCCCACACCATATCCAGATGGCCCTGAATAATGACGGGTTCAGCTGACTTGCAATCATTTGATGCATCTTTGAAAATGATAACATTTCCTGCATCGTCGGATATATATTTCAGATTTCTTTCTTTTGCGAAATTTTCGCAGTATTCCTTGATTTTATCGTTATGACCCGAGCCTCTCGGAATCGCGGAAATCTCTTCAAAATATGCGAAAACCTTTTCGGGTTTTATTTTATTCAATATACTCATTAATTAACCCCTCTCAACTTCGATGCCGTCAGGCACATTAATAATAGTATCTTTCCCCTTTTCAGCCTTGAAATAAATCGTTCCGTATTCAGTCGGAATTTCAATTTCTGCAAAATCAAGGCCGAAAAGTGACGGATTAAACTTAATCTTTTTCATTCCCGCTTCAAGAATTTCGAGACCTGTTATCGCCATCGGCATCTGATAGGCAGGTGTTCCGCCCCATGCATGGGAATGATCAAAAGAATAACTTTCTTCGGGAGCAATCCAACCTTCCGCAAGACCCTTACTGCATTCATTAACAACGGGAATCCATCTTTCAAGAAGCTTCATACCGTATTTATCAAATAAATTGTATTTTCTGACAGCGTTAAGAAGATAATGCATGAAATACGGCTGGATATCCTGAAGCGAATCATCAAAAATTATTCTTTCAAGAATATGGACGGAAAGGTCCTCATCGCAAAGTCCGTACAGCGGTGCAAGGATATTGGGATATTTAGAAAAATATTTCTTGTCAACATTTGCGGGATGATAATGATATCCTCCGCCGTAAGGTGTTCCGAGACCGTCAAAATAAAGATTTTTTTCCTTATCAAAAAATACTTCATTGAACCTTATTTTAAACTTTTTTGCTTTTTCGCATATTGAAGTTGCAGTATCATCTTCACCGATATATGAATAAATCTTTGATGCATCGGTCAGTGCTTTAAAATAAAAGCAATTCAGAACAGTCTGCCCGAGTGCTTTGGGAGGATGATGCATGGAAAAGCCGTCAATCACAGTCCAGTCAACAAACATAAAATCGGGCGGATTATCGATAATTTCGTTTTCTCCGATGTAAGATTCAAATCTTTCAAGCAGGACATCGAGCGCATTTCTGCAGTAATCAAGAATTTCCTTTCTGCCCGTTATCATATAAACATCGTGAAGCATCTGAACCCAGATAAGGCTGTATGTTGTGTGAAACATAACGCCGTTGTTTGCGACAAGCCAATCGGCTGTACGCATCAGATCGAATTCTGCAAGCCTCATATCTCCGAAGCAGAACATTGTCATAAGACTTTCAATATTATAGTCACCCGTGCAAGCAAGAAGCTCCTGATGCTTTGTGCTGTCAAGATGAAGAGTCTGTCGACAGATTTTAAGGGTATGCTTGCAGACATCATAAACTTTATTAAGCCCTTCATTGCTTGTAACAAAAGAACCTTCATTTTTTACAGGATACCAAGGCGCAATGAATGATAAAGCAACTTTGATTTCAGCGGAATCATTGTTTTTGATTATCAGTTTTACCAGACCTGCGCTGTGCATACGGAACGAAAAATATTCACCGCCCGAAAAACCGAAAACTACTTTTTCTTCGGTTTCAGGCTGACCCTCAAGCTCGCTGGTCTTAAGAGTGATATCACACATTCCGCAAGAACTCACCACGGGATGTACTCCGTAAATCTTATCAAGTTCAAACTCAAATGTTTCGGTTTTGCCGATACCGAGTTCAATTTCTTTTTCAAATACTATATTATATGACCTCGGCGGAATAAACGAATCTTCAACATTCCAGATATCTTCAATTTCAGAAGCATAAGAATCGGACAGACTTTTCTTCAAGCATGAATCATAACTTCTGAATCCGTTATAAGAATAATCGGGCACGGCAATCCACGATGAATCCGTTTCAATCTTTTCGGTTGTGCCGTCCGTGAATGTGACAGTACCTTCAAAAAAGAATCCGCCCTGACCTCTTGAATAACCCGTAAGCATTTCGGGCTGAAGGCTGACCTTTGCTGAAATATCGAGTTTATCGGGATTATCATCACTGAAATCAAACTCATATTTATCCGCATAATGCTTCGGCGCAGTTCCTCTGCAAAGAAAATCACCGCCTGCCGATGCAGGACCGATGCCGATAAATTTACCGTTGATATGCAGAATATAAGTGTTATCAGCGCTGACACGGAATTTTACGGATTTTACAGATTTGTTGCATTCGATTTTTTTACTTATATCGGCTACACAATAATTATATTCATCCGATTCTTTATTTTCACAATCGTAAAGAACATTATAAATATTTTTCTGAAATTCCGGATAATTGCTTTCATCAAGCCAAATCCACGGCATAAAATCACATCCTTTTTTCGGATTATACCATAATGAAAGGTTCTTTTCAATAATAAAGATGCATCCCATTCAAAAGGAATGAAATGCATCTGATTATTAATATTCAACTAATCCTTCAAGGAAGTCTGTTTCGGTTACATAGCCTTCTGAATCAACACGGAAGGTTTTGATTTCGAATTTGTTGAAATCCGCATAGAAGCCTGCATCGGCGATATCGCAGACAATCGCGGTCTTGACAGCCTTGCCGTCGGTTTCGCGGAGTCGCATAACGATATCTCCCGAACCGTCCTCGCAGAATTTGAATGCATCAAGACGGATATTCGGCTTGCTGATGCTGATGAAGCTGTTGACTCTGGGCATCTCTCCCTTGTGATATCCGACGGGAATCGCAACAAGCTTTGAGTTAAGCTGAAGAGCAAGCTTCTGAACCTCACTGTTTTCAGCTTCGCCCGAATGAGGATAAACTGCATATTCAAATCTGTGAAGTCCTTCGTCGCAGTAGCTGAAGTCAGCATCGGGTCGGTTTGAATAATGGTCTGCAAAAATCGAGTTGCGGAGCATTGTGAGTTTGAGAGTGTTGCCCGGGCAATCGTAGCTGTATTTTGCGTCGCTGATGAGCGCAACACCCTTGCGTGAATCTGCACCTGCGGTGATATCGCCCCAGGTAAGAGCGGGCTCTTCTTCGCCGTTGCAGGGTCTCTTGATGATTCCGCCGGGGATTTCATAGGTTGAAATCGGATTCTCGCCGTCAACGGTAACGGGCATCTTGAGAATTGTCAGAGGCTCCTGCCAGAGAACTCTGCACTTGACACGGATAAGCTTGCTTTCTGAATCAAGGATATAATCCTGAGTAAGATATGAACCGTTATAAATGTGTTTTACACGAATAACAGCTCTTGCAGCTCCGTTTTCAACAAGCTCGATTGACTTAAGCTCCATCTTTGCGATTTCTTTGTCAAACTTAAAGATGTTATGTGCCCAGGTATCGGGTTCGGAGTTATCGATAACAGTGGGAATACAGAATTCGCCGCCGACATATTCAGCGCCGTCCTCTTTGGTTACAAGGCTCTTGATTCCGCCTGTTTTATCATCGAAAACAGCCTTGATGAATTTATTTTCAAGAGTAAGTTCATCTGCTTTTACATCGCTCTCAAATACGCTTGCATCGGTAAATTCGGAATCCTCGTGCCACAGCCAGTAGGTCGCATAGCCGAGTGCGGGAACCTTTGCTTTGAATACTGTATCAAGATGCGAATCGTTTGAACGGGATGAACGGACATTCTGGAAAATGACTTCGTTTCCGCAACTGTCTTCAACTTTCTTTGAGGGATGGTATGTTCTTACATTTGATTCAACCTCAAATGAATTGGGATTGAAAACGATAATGGGTCTGGGGAACTTGAGATTTCTGCAATGATGGCGCACCTCTCTTGCCTGCGCATCGGTCACACCGTCAAGCCAGGTATCAACCATACCCGCAATTTTGAGCATTGCCTTGTTTTCTTCGTTAGCGGCAATTTTCATTGCGTAACCCATACTGTCGCGCACATCATCATATGCTTCCATAATCGAGCATCCGCAGAAGATATCGTGGAACTGATTGAAGCATACTTCTTTCCACGCTTTACCGAATTCTTCGGTAGCCTTGGGAAGATTACTGATTTTTGAAGAAATTGTGTTCCACTTTTCTGCATTTGCAAGCCAGAATTCAGCTTTTCTGTTAAGCTGTTTTACCATTGATGTTGCGGAATAGCAACCGCTTGCGTGATGCTGAAGCTCATCGCTCCATACGGGAAGCTCAAGTCTGTCTGCACACATTTCCTCAAAATAATCGTTGGGTGATGAATATTCAAGCTCGTCGTAGCCGTTTTCTTTCAGCTCGAGAAGATAATCAAGGTCTCCCTTTGTGGGTCCGCCGCCGTGGTTACCCACGCCGAAGAAAAACATCATTCCGTGACCTGTTTTCTCTGCACGCTCACGGAGGGAAGCCAATTCACTGTCAATGGCATTTTTGCCGTTAACACAATAGCACTCGGGAATTCTGTAGGTCATAACTCTTGAGCCGTCTGCGCTGTCCCACCAGAAAAGATTCTCGGGGATTTCAGCGTTTTCATGCATACCGGGGCGCATCATAACATAGCATCTCATTCCGCCCTTGTTAAGGAACTGAGGAAGCATTGCATTATGACCGAATGAATCAACATTATATCCGATATCACAGATTTTACCGAATTTTTCATAGTAATAAAGCTGGCTGTAAAGTGCCTGACGGGCAAAGCTCTCTGCCGAGGGCATATTGCAGTCGGGCTGTACCCACCAACCGTTGACGGGCACCCACTTGCCTTTTTTTACAAGCTTTCTGATCTCTTCAAAAAGCTCGGGATCAATTTCTTCAACCCATTTATAATATGATGCCGATGAGCAGGTGAAAACAAGCCCTTTGTATTCTTTTATGCGGTCAACCGCGCTTTTGAAAGTCTGAAGCACTTCGCCGCAGCCTTCCTGCCATCTCCAGAGCCAGATCGGATCAAGATGAGCGTTGCTTACAATATGTATTTTATTATTCATAACATCACCTCATTATTCAAAGAATCCGTAGTATCTGCCGAGCCAGTATGCGAATGTATAAACATAGCAGCTTTCAACGCACATTATTCCGCCTGAATCCTCATTTTTATATTCAACGGGATTTCTGTCATATTTTGAGATAAATGTTTCGTCGGGCGGCATAAGAGCGGAAATTTCCTTGTAGCCGTTTCTGCGTGTTCTGACAGCAACATCGTGTCTGCCGACCATACTTACGCCTGCGGCAAGACGGCTGTTATTTGTTCTGTAGAACCATCCTGCAAGACGGTCAAGGTCAATTTCTTCATCGGGACAAGCGATTGCATACGGAAGATCGTAGCCGGGAACGTGCTCTCTCTCAATCGATGTTCTCCACGCCTTGTAACCGTATCTGTATTTCTTAAGAAGCTCTTCATCTTTCTCAAGAATGCAAAGGCCCCAGAATGAAAGAGTTGCAAGCATATGGTCACCGTACATAATGTCTTCAACATAATCAAAATTACCCGCAAGACTTGCGTGATAGAGTCTGTTGAAATGCTCGGTTGTCATATCGGCATAGCCGAGATCGTTGATGAGATGGTCATAGCTTTCTTTCCATCTGCCCTCTTCACCTGTAATCTCCATTGTAACAAGGTGATACATAAGAAGCTCTGCAGCATTGAGTGCGCCGTCAACCCATCCGAATTCAGATGCAAAATATGAGGGACTCCATTTTGCCCAGGTAGTCGGTTTGCCCGTGAAATCGTGAAGCTCATAGCCGTGGTCGATAATATGGGCAAGCATATTCTTTGCGGATTCCTTGATCAGCTCGTCAAGCTCGGGGTCATCGCATCCGAGAAGCTCGTGAGCAAAAAGGAAGTGGAGGAAGTGATGCGAAATTTCATCACTGCTGGTGTCAGCTTTATAAACGATATCATTTTTTGTGTATCCGAGGTCAGTAAAAAGCTTCGCAAGTCTTTCGGGAATTTCAGCCGAAGCGTCAATCACAACTCCCGAAACGCCTTTTTTAACCGAGTCGGTTGTTTCAAGGCAGGTTGCCTTATTGTCTGTTATTCTGAGGAACAAACCGTCATCGGGAACGGGTTCATCAGCGCAAAGATATGTTCTTGCAGCAAATCCGTCGCCTCTGCAATGAACATAAAGAAGAAGAAGATTTGCTTCAACAGCTGTTGTTGCAACCTTTTTGGCTTCAATCGTGTCGGGATGGTCAGCACCTTTTTCACGCTTGTATGTTGCGTATCTGAAAAGTTCGCCGAGCGAAAAACCAACGGTAAAGCTGCCGTCATTATCCGAATGACCATAAGGGAATATGGAATCAAGATTTCTTCCCTCTGCGAGTCTTTTCTGGCTCTTCATACCTCTGCGGTCAACATATTTTTCGGATTCAGCAAGAAGAATCATAGCTTTCTCTTCAGCGGAAACCATTCTCATTTCAATATGTGTCGCGCCGGTTTCGGTCAGAACCCAGACATTATCTCCGTCGGGCATAATTGCCTTGACATTATTGTCAAAAAGGTCTCTCGGTGCGCTGAAATACATAATAATATCTTCGTCTCTTTCAGCGTTTTTATCGTAACGGGTCAGACCGTTTGATGCACCGTACCATTCGATATCACCTGTTTTCGCACAGCAAGTGTAATCGCTCTTTTTTGAGGGAAGCGGATAAGGGAATCCCTTCAGATCGGGAACATCATTTTTAAATGTCATCAATTCTGCAGGAACAGAACTGTCATTCAAAGAATATAATGAGCAAAATCTGCAAATATGGGGTTTGAGTTTGTAGGGCTTTTTCATATTGACACCTCTGCAATTCATAATCATATAAAAATATAACAGATATAAAAAAATATATCAATAGAAAATGTAATCTTTTTAAATAAATTACAATATTTACATTTCAAAACGGAGATGATATAATAATGAGAAAATAAAAATGAAATAAAGGTGCTATATGTTATCATTCAAAAAAATCGGGCTTGAAGATATCGGAATTCTGAAAGCATATTTCAACGCCTATCCTGAAAGACAGTGCGACCGTTCTGCAGGGGCAACGGCTATGTGGAGGGAATATTTCAAGAATTCTTACACAGTCGAGGACGGCACTCTTATTCTATCTTCGGACACAAGATTTGTTTTTCCAATCGGCAGAAATATCGATAATGCACTTGACAAAATAGAAGAATATTGCAAATCAAACGGCATTCCGATGATACTTTGCACGGTCAATAAAAAAGAACTTGAAAAAATCAAGGAAAGATATGACTATTTTGAAGCGGAGGCAGACAGAGACTGGTTTGATTATCTTTATGAAAAAGATGCAATGCTTAATCTCACGGGCAAAAAATACAGCACTCCGCGAAATCACATCAATAAATTCAGAAAGCTTTATCCGAATTGGTCTTTCGAGCCGATTAATAATGAAAACATCCCCGATTTGATTGAATTCACAAAGAATTTTACATTCAATTCCGAAAAAGATGAAAGCGCAAATCTTGAGCTTCAGATGTGCATTGAAGTTCTCGAAAAATATGAAATCTACGGTATGCTCGGCGGCGTGCTGAAAGCTGACGGAAAAATCGTTGGATATTCAATCGGTGAGATTGTCGGCGATACCCTTTTCTGCCATATCGAAAAAGCCGATATTTCTTTCGGCGGAGCATATCAGATGCTGACAAATCAGTATTTGCAGATGTACGCATCGGGCGATGATGTAAAATTTATAAACCGCGAAGAGGATTGCGGCGATGAAGGCTTAAGAAGATCAAAGATGTCGTATCATCCTGTCGAATTAATAGAAAAGAATACAGTAAAAATCAATTTTAATAAAGGAGAATAAAAAATGAAACTTGGCATTATCAACGGATGGAGCGAAGGCTGCATCAAATATGTTCACGAAAAAGGTCTTGAAGCGGTCGAATTCTGCGTAAACTATAACTACGACTCAGAGGAATTTCTTTCAAAGGCAAACGAAATCAAAGGTTATTCCGAAAAATATAATGTTGCTGTCGGCTCGATGGGCAGATGGGGCATGGAAAGAATCGACGAAAACGGTAATGTTATTCCCGAAGCTCTTCAGCACGACAAAAACCTTATCGATGCTGCATCAATCATCGGATGCCCCGTTTATAACTGCGGTGTCAACTATATTGACAGCAAGAGTTTCTACGAAAACTGCAACATAGCCATTGAATATCTCGGCAATCTCATTGATTACGCAAGAGATAAGGGCGTTAAAATCGCCGTTTATAACTGCAGATGGGACAACTTTGTTGTTGAGCCGAAGGTCTGGGAAGTTGTTCTCTCCGCACTCCCCGAGCTTGGCATCAAGTATGACATTTCACACTGCATTTATCACGACGGAAATTATCTTGCCGAAATGCGTGACTGGGGCGACAGATTCTATCATTTCCACCTCAAAGGCTGTGTTTATTTTGATGGCGATGTTTACGATGATGCACCCGCGGGTCTTGACTGCATAAACTGGGGCGCTGCAATGGATATTCTTTACACAAAGGATTACAACGGTATGCTTTCAATCGAGCCTCATTCAAGCTATTGGCACGGCAAAAAAGGTCAGTGGGGAATCGATTACACAATCAATTATTTCCGCCCGATGATTATGCCCGAAAATTACGAATTTGACGATAATCCGTATATGCCGTAAATAAAACAACCCACAGAGAATCAACTCTGTGGGTCTTTTTTTACATCCAGAAAAGTTTTTCACCGTCTGTTTCTGAAAGATGCGTAATATCATTCTGCAAAGCGAGTTTTGTGAGTTCATTTTCGCAGAAATTTATTTTGGTAACGGAAGCATTGTAAACTGAAAGACGCATAAGGTCATAGGGAATATCAAGCGAGGCTTTTATAAGCTGATTAAGAAACATACCGTGGGCAACGATAATGACATTTTCGTGGTTGCGGTGCTTTTCTTTTATTTTTACAATCACCTTTTTTGCACGCTCATAGCATTCGGCATCAGTTTCATTATAATCTTCAAATCCCCCGTCGGTTTGTCTGACACCTTTTTCAAGCAATTCCGAATCAATTATAATATCATTTGATATATACGATGCGGTTTCTCTCGCTCTGTCAAGCGGACTTGCATAAAGAGTGAAATTATCGAGAGCTGAAAATCTCTTTCCAAGTGCCTCCGCCTGCTTTTTTCCGTGAAGGGTCAATGGCGGATTCACGGTATCAAACTCTTCATTGGTTTCAATGTTACCCATACTCTCGCCATGGCGGATAAGATATAATTGAAGATACATTTCATCATTTCTCATTTAAACTTCTCCATTAAATACAATATAAATTCATATCCCAGCAAGGAATGTAAGGATGACGGCGGATGAGGAATTTGTAATTGGGATTTATTTGTGCAATTAGCAACGGTAACTCAAACACATCGGCACTTCTGTGATAAAGGGCGATATTCAGCTTGGGTTTCTGTTCTTTAAGTGTTGCTTTTGCGCCCTCAATTGCCTCTTTTTCCGCTCCTTCAACATCCATTTTGATATATGTCACTTTTTTATTGTCGCAAAGTCCGTCAACGGTTGCCGTTTCGATTGCTTCCCCTTTTTCGGATATCGTTGACTGTCTGCCCGCTTTACTGCTGAATTTAAGAGTTGTTATTTCATTATATATTGCCCTTTGATGAGCGGTTGAACGGGGAATATTTTCAAGATAGTCGCAAAGCTTTCTGAAAGTCCTTCTGTCGGGTTCAAGCGCGGTAATGCTTTCATATTCACCGCCGCAATAATGAAGAAACTCTTCAACGGTATCCCCTCTGTATGCGCCGAGGTCAAGATAACTTTCATTATTTCCAAACCGAAGAATGTTTTCAAAAACTTCGCCTTTATCAGTTGTAATCGAACGAAGAATCTCAAGCTCTCCGCCAAACATAAAATTAACGCATCCCTCAAAAATCTTTTTTGATTCTTCTTCAAAAAGACTGTACGCGGCATTGATTTTATCCGCATTCTTTTCGATGAATTCACGGTTGAATATATCATCACCGAAAACGGGTACACAGGGCACGATAACACTGTATCTTTCCGATAATGAATAAATGTGGTTCATAACTTCGGGAATGCAGGTTGCAAAGCCGACAGCGATAATAAAATCACCGTCAAATTCGGAAAGTTTTTTCACTTTGAATCCTCTGAAAATCTGCCCTCTGACGAAATCGTCACTTGCGGTAACGCCTAGAATCGGGATTTCAAGTCTGTTGAATTCATCAATAACTTTATCTGCGCCGTTTCCCATTCCGTAAATAACAACGGGTTTTCCGCTTTCTTTTATCTTTTCCCACGAGGATTTTTCATCAAGTCTGAAATTGAGCATTATATCACCAATTTATCATTAATAAACCGCCACAATCAAAGACTGTGACGGTTATTTTGATTAAAAGAGTCCGCTGATTCTGCCGTTTTCGTCAACGTCAATCTTTTCTGCGGCAGGTACCTTGGGAAGACCGGGCATTGTCATAATGTCACCGGTGAGAACAACGATGAAACCTGCGCCTGCGGAAATTTTAACATTCTTGATTGTAACTGTGAAGTTCTCGGGAGCACCGAGCTTTGTTGCATCATCGGAGAAGCTATACTGCGTTTTTGCCATACATACGGGAAGATTTGCATAACCCATAGCTTCGAGAGCTGCAATCTGCTTCTTTGCGGCAGGAAGAACGCTTATGCCGTCACCGCCGTAAACCTTCTTGACAACAGCTTCAATCTTATCTTCGATCGAACCTTCAAGCTCATATGAGAATGTGAAATCATTGGGCTGTTCGCAAAGAGCAACAACTTCTTTTGCAAGCTCTTCGCCGCCCTTGCCGCCTTCTGCCCATACATTGGAAAGAACAACATTAACGCCGAGCGCCTTGCACTTTTCAATGATGAGTTCAACTTCTGCATCGGTATCGGTCGGGAATCTGTTGACTGCAACAACCGAAGGAAGCTTATAAACATTCTTTATATTCGAAACATGGCGGAGAAGGTTGGGGATACCCTTTTCAAGTGCTTCAAGATTTTCGCCGGCAAGTTCTGTCTTGGGAACACCGCCGTGCATTTTGAGAGCTCTGATTGTTGCGACAACAACAACTGCGCTGGGAGTAAGACCGGCATAACGGCACTTGATGTCGAGGAACTTTTCAGCAC
>JAZRLY010000054.1:0-115728 GCA_045647065.1 Acutalibacteraceae bacterium | reverse complement strand
CTCCCAAAGTGTATGGGTGAATTTCTTTTCGTCGAGCTCGTGAACATAGTTCATAGCGAGGGTATGTGTCGGGTGTGAGTGCATTACTACTCTGTTTTCGGGGTCAACCTTAAGTCTTGCCATATGGCTCATAAGGTGAGCAGGAAGCTCTGATGTGGGTCTGCCGCCGTCTTTATAGCCCCAGAGAACTTCAGCGGTTGTGCCGTCTGCGGCAATTCTGATAATGCCGAGATTTGTTTCGGGATCATCCTCAACATTCTTGAAATATTTGCCTGTGCCGGTAACGATAAAAATCTTTCCGACAAGAACACTTGCGTCAAAGCCCATATCAAATGTTCTGATGGGGGAGTTAATGTCAAGATACTCTGCAACCTCATCATTTTCAAGCATAACGCTGATGTTGCCGCCGTTTCTTTCGTCCCAGCCCATACGGTACATATTTGCTGTTGCTTTGCACATTCCTACCACAAAGGGTGCTTCTAAAATATTTTTCATTTTCTGTTCACCAATACCTTTTCTTCATATTCTTTAATGCTGTTTAAATAACAGCTTTCTGTGCCTTGTCTTTTAAGGAATTCCGCCCATACATCGCCCATGGGCATTGTTTTCATTTCTTCACCGAGAATCATAAGTTCGGTAAAGTTTGCATTATCCTGCAATTCCTGCATTTTCTTTGAGGGCTGAAGAAGCGCAAAAAGAAGTGCTTTCTGAACATTTCTTACGCCCGTTACCCATGCACTGATTCTGTTGATTGATGCATCAAAATAGTCGGTTGCAATGAACACTCTGTCAAGAGCGTCGTTGCGTACGATTTCTTTTGCGATTTCTTTTGTTTCGTCATCGAGAATGATAACATGGTCGCTGTCCCAACGAACGCCTCTTGTGATGTGGAGAGCGATTTTGTCGCTGAATGCGAGCATCGAGGGGATTTTGTCCGAAACAAGCTCTGTCGGATGATAATGACCGTTGTCCATAAGAGGAACAATACCGTTCTGAATCGAGTAACTCAGGCAGAATTCTGCAGAGCCTACGGTGTAGCTTTCAAGACCGATGCCGAATACCTTTGATTCAAGAGTTATGTAAACATTATTTTTATCATAGGGAGTTTTGAGAATCTCGTCGAGAGATTTCTTAAAGCGGAGTCTGGGTGACATACGGTCGGCGGGAATATCCTTATAGCCGTCGGGAATCCATATGTTCATAACGCAGGGATATCCGGTTTCTTTTGCAAAGTAATCGGAAAGCTCAACGCATCTCTTGCCGTGCTCAACCCAGAATTTACGCACGTTCTCATCGGGTGATGAAAGAGTGAGACCGTCTTTGACCATAGGATGTGAGAAGAATGTGGGGTTAAAGTCAATGCCGATGTTTCTTGCTTTGGCAAATTCAACCCATCTTGCAAAATGCTCAGGTTTGAGGGCATCTCTGTCTGCTCTGTTGCCGTCAAAAATCGCGTAGCAAGCGTGGAGATTGAGTTTCTTCTTGCCGGGGATGAGGCTGAATGCCTTATCGATATCCGCCATAAGCTCTTCCGGATTTCTTGCTTTGCCGGGGTAATTGCCGGTTGTCTGAATACCACCGGAAAGAGCATCGTCGCTGTCGAATCCGCCGACATCGTCGCCTTGCCAGCAATGGACGGAAACAGTTATATCGCTAAGCTTTGCGATCGCATCTTCTGTATCGATGCCGAACTTTGCGTAAAGCTCTTTTGCGCTTTCGTATCTGTTCATCAGTTTACCTCCGTGTGTGAGATTATGGAAATGTCCATACAAAATATATGATACACTTGTTTGAGTTTTTTGTCAATAAAAAGACGGCACATCCGCAGAGATTATTTATATAAATACAAGTATTGATTTTGTTTTAAAAAAAGTGTATAATATAATAAATTTGCATAAAATTTGTCAAAAATAAAAATGCGGATGTGAATTTATGTTTAATTACAAATATAAAATGTCGGTAGTGATTCCCGTTTATAACTGTGAGGCACATCTTGAAGGCTGTCTTGAAAGCCTTAACAGACAAACTATGAAAAGAGCGGATTTTCAGATTGTGTTTGTTAACGACGGTTCAAAGGATAACAGCGGAATCATCTGCAAGACCTTTGCCTCTGCCGATGAAAATATTGTTTATTTTGAGAAGGAAAACGGCGGTGTTTCAAGCGCGAGAAACAAAGGTATCGAGCTTTCAGAGGGTAAATATATAATTTTCCTCGATTCCGATGATACTATTTCCGACAATACTCTTGAGACCATATATAATTTTTTTGAAGCTCATTATGATGAAACCGATATCGTGACATACACAATCAACTATCTCAGTGAAAAAGGTGTTGTCACGACTCATAAACGCTATGATCTTCTCGGCAATAACGGAATTTATGATATGGACCCCCGCATGCTTCAGACCACAATGAATGTATGCGTAAAAAATGTTCCGGAGAATGAAAGAGTTCTTTTTGACGAATCTCTTTCGCTCGGCGAGGATCAGTTCTATATTTTCTCGTGGATGATGAAAAAGCAGAAGTTCGGTTTTGTGAAAGAAGCGGTGTATACTTATTTCCGCCATTCGAATTCTGCAAGCTCAATAATGAACAATCCTTATTACTGTTTTGAACAGTATGCGTCATTCCTTGAAAGACTCATTGATTTTGCAAAGGACGAAAACGGAAAGCCTCATCCCGTTGCGCAGGCACTGGTAATTTATAATCTCGGCTGGAGAATAACTTCTGATATGCTTGTCAGCCATATTGATGAAGAAACCGAAAAAAACCAGTTGGAACGTCTCAGAAACATCCTTAAGCAGATTGACAACAGAATAATCTGTAATTCGATTTATGTTGATACTTTCCATATTGAGTATCTGATGCGCCTGAAAGAAGAGAAGAATGACTATGCTCTGAACAGCAGTGTTTTCAGTGCGTTCAATGAAGGCTATCTCTGGTTTTCGCAGGAGCATACAGTTGTGCTTAACGGTCTGCGAATTCACAACAACCGTTTCTGCGCTAACGGATATATTAAAAACGGTGTTCTTGATTACAAAAATATCCGCTTGTCTTATTCCGATGTGAATAACAAACTCCACGAAATTCCTTTGCAGGAAACAACATTCAGCTACTATAAAGGCAGGACAAAAACAAATTGTTTCGGTGGTTTTGATTTCGAAGCAGAGCTTTCTGATAACAACAGTTTCACTTTCATTATGGAAATTGACGGAGTTACGATTGTTCCTAAAATACTGTTTGGTTTTAAATGTGCGATAAACGGTGCAAAAACCAAAGCTGCCTGCGGTGAATTTACTTTTGAGTTTAATCCCAAAACGAAAATTTTTGATGTTTGTAAGGCAAATGAAGCAAAACTCAAGGAATATTCGGATTATGCCGACGAAGCTGTAAAAGCAGATAACAGCAGAGCTTTGTTTTATCGTAAAGCCGCAAGAATGCTCCGAAACAAAAAAGAAATCTGGCTTTACTGTGACAGAGAAAATATCTTTGACAATGCTTATCAGCAGTTTATTCACGATTTGTCGAAAAATGACGGCATTGAAAGATACTATGTCACGGACGGACTCAAAGACCCGTCGAAATATTTCAATAAAGAACAGAGAAAGTATCTTGTTAAATTCAAGAGTCTGAAGCATAAGCTTTTGTTCCTTAACTGCAAGAAGATTCTCACATCATTCAATTCTCTTACCATAATTTCGCCCTTTGACGGTATGCCGTTGAAATGGTATTCCGATATAACTGATTATGAGGTTGTTTATCTTCAGCACGGAATCCTTCACGCCAATCTTCCTTTGCTCTATTCAAAAGAGAGATCGAATGTTGATAAGGTTGTTGTATCTTCCGAATTTGAATTCAAAAATTTCGTAAAAGACTATAATTTCAAAGAAGAAGATCTTATCCGTTCAGGTATGCCGAGATTTGATACCATTGATAAATCCGTGAAACCGAAAAACAGAATTCTGTTCTCACCCTCGTGGCGAAAGAATCTTATCGGAGATTATGTGAATAACACAAGAGTGCTCTATGAGGATAAATTCCTTGCTTCTCCGTTTTTTGTTCAGATAAACGAATTTCTGAATTCGGATAAGCTTGCGGAAATACTTGAAAAATACGACCTCATTCTCGATTTCAAGAATCATCCTATTTTCAGCCCTTATAATCATTGCTTCAAGGTTGACAATCCCAGAATCAATATTGCTCAGGGCGATGTCGAAATGCAGGACTATGCTCTGATGATAACCGACTATTCGTCAATTGTTTTCGACTTTGTTTATCTTCAGAGACCGATTCTTTATTTTGTTCCCGATTACGAACAGTTCAGAGCGGGTGTTACTCACAGCTATTATAAACTTGATTTACCGCTTGAAGAGGGATTTGGCGAAGTTACCGAAACAGCCGATGATCTTGTTAAATGTCTTGAGAAGCTTGCCGAAAACAAATTCAAACCCGAAAAGATTTATGACGACAGAATGAAAAATTTCTTCATCACAAAAGATAATCATTGCGAAAAGCTTTATGAATTTCTGAAGTGATTTCTGTTCCTAGGAGAATGACTATGTCTGTTCAACATATGAATCCCGATTCCGTCAGCAGAGGTCAGAAATGGGATATACTTAAATTTATATTGATTTTTCTTGTTGTTCTTGGTCATGTTGCGGATTATTTTACTCCCGATTCCGAAATAATGAGAGGCGTATATCTTGCCATTTATGTTTTTCATATGCCTGTTTTCTTTTTTGTGTCAGGACTTTTTTCAAAGAAAGCCGTTGATGAAAAAAGAAAAGATAAGGTTATCGGATTTGTTATGATGTATGTGTTTATGAAGGTTGTTGTTTTCATAACACAATTACTTGCAGGGGTCAGACCCAAGTTTGATTTGTTTTCAGAGGGCGGATTTCCGTGGTATTTGCTTGCAACGGCATTCTGCATTATGGCAACGATGCTGTTGAAGGATTTTTCTTGGAAATATGTTCTGACATTCAGCATAATAATTGCTTGCTTTGCAGGCTATAACGACAATATCGGCAACTTTTTATGTCTTTCAAGATTTATTGTTTTTTATCCGTTTTATTATGTCGGATACGTTGCAGACAGAGAAAAAATCGAGAAATTCTGCAAAGGCAAACCGCAGAAGATTATTTCGGCGATTCTGATTGTTGCTATGATAGTATTTGTTGCATATAAAGGTGACGATATTTATTGGACACGCCTTTTACTTACTGGCAGAAACCCTTATTCTTCCCTGAACGGCAACTTCCATTTCGGATTCTGGTTCAGACTGGTTTACTATACTGTTGCATTTATTATCGGAACTGCAGTTGTTATCCTGACCCCCGAACGCACACCGAAAGGCCTGCTTGCAAAACTCGGTCAGCGCACTCTGGGAGTTTATGTTTTCCATTATTCCGTTCTTTATTTGATTTTCAATGTTCTTGACTGTAAGCAATATGTCGGAGAGTGGATTGTTGTTCCGTTGGCATTGATTATAACGCTGCTGTTATCGGCACGGTTTATAACCGCATTCTTACAGAAAATAATGAATGTTCCCCGAAGAATAACCGAATAAAAATTTTAACCGCACAGCAATGCATTCAGCTTGCTGTGCGGTTTTGTCATTTGAGTGATTTGATTTTGTTTTCCAGCTTGTCAAGATTTTCTTTTGTCGTTGCCCAGCTTGCACAGAATCGTACTCCGTTTCTGCCGTCAGGCAATTTGCACCAATAATCATAGGTGAATTCTTTTTTGATTGCTTCAAGTTCGTTGTCGGTGAGTATCGGGAATTGCTGATTGGTTTTCGAATCAAAAAGGAATTCATATCCGTTTGAAGCAAAAATGTTGTGAATCCTTTTTGCGCATTCTATTGCATAAGAGGAAATCTCAAAATAGAGTCCGTCCTCAAAAAGTGTTTCAAACTGAATTCCCAGAAGTCTGCCTTTTGCGAGAAGTCCGCCTTTCTGCTTGATAACATATCTGAAATCCTTCTTGAGATATTCATTGTTTATAACAAGTGCTTCGCCGAAAAGTGCGCCTACCTTTGTTCCGCCGATGTAGAATATGTCACAGTTTGCTGTAATGTCGGGGAGGGTAAGGTCACAGCCTTCGCTTGCAAGTCCGTAGCCGAGCCTTGCACCGTCAATGTAAAGATACATTCCTGTTTCTTTGCAGACGGAATAGATATCCTCAAGTTCATTCTTTGTGTAGATTGTGCCGCCTTCAGTGGGGAATGATATATAAACCATCGCGGGCTGAACCATATGCTCGGCACATAAATCATTATGGTGAGAATCATAGCATTCGCGAACTTGCTCTGCAGTCAGCTTGCCGTTTGACGAGGGGAGTGCGAGCACCTTGTGACCCGTAGCTTCAATTGCACCGCTTTCGTGAACATTTATGTGACCCGAAACGGCACTTATAACACCTTGATGAATGCGGAGCGCGCTGCTGATAACGGCGGTGTTTGTCTGAGTGCCGCCGACAAGAAAATGAACATCAACGTCGGGAGTGTTGCAGGTTTTTTTAATAAGTTCTTTCGCTCTGTCGCAATGGGGGTCGCAGCCGTAGCCTGCAGTCTGTTCCATATTTGTTTCAACGAGTCTTTCGATTATCCTCGGGTGTGCGCCCTCAAGATAGTCGCAGTCGAATCTTATCATTTTATTTCTCCTTCATTTTCTTTTCGCTTAGGATACCGCCGAAGCATATTGCCGCAGCCGCAACGCAGACACAAAGCATTATGATGAAAACCGCATTCCAACCGAAATTCTGCGAAACTGCGCCAAGGGTGTATGATGTGACGGTGCTTCCGACATAGCAGAAGGTGTTGAGAAGTCCCGCAGCGAAACCTGCGTTAAGCATTTTTCTGTGGTCAAGCGCAAACATACTCGTGATAACATTGTTTATCATTGCCATTCCGCAAGCAACGCAGATAAAGCAAATCATAATCGTAACGATGTTGTGTATCTTCATCGAAAGAAGAATACCGCCGCAAAGGATTGCCGAGAAAACATAGAATATGCAGTTCATTGCCGCGTGTGATCTGATTTTTTCGTGTATCTTCTTTGCAATAGCAGCACCCATAGTCGAAACCATAGGCAAAAGAAGCGTCAGGAGTATTGAGAATGACTGTGAAACTCCGAATTCTTCATATAGTACGGAGGGTACCCATGTGTTGATGCCGTCTTTTATGAATCCGTTTGCAATTCCCGCAAATGCCGCAAGGAAAAGGGCAAGAAGAACGGGTTTTGCCATTCTGACTTTTTCGCCTTTTGTTTCTTCTGCCTGTGCGATTTTTTCGGGTGTTTTTCCGAAAAGAGCAAACCAGATAATCGCACTTATAACAAGAACAACCGATGCAACATAAAAAACAATCTGCCAGCTTCCGAATTTAACGGATATTGAGGATATACCGTATGCAACGAGCGTGCCGAGTGCAACGGTTGTGCTCATCGCAAGAATTGCCTTCGGCAGTCTTTTGTCCGAAACATAGTCGGAAAGAGTTTTGATAAGAGTGCTCCATAATACGGACTGGACAATGCCGTTGCCCATCCAGATGAATTTCATAACCGAAATATCATTGCATACAGGCATCAATATGTTGAAAACGGCGGAGCACATCAGTGACAGGAATATCATTATCTTTGCATTGTACTTTTTTGAAAGGATGCCGTTGACAAGCTGACCTGCGCCGTAAGCAAAGAAAAAGAATGAGCTGACAAGTCCCGCGTCTGCCTTTGTTACTCCGAGGTCGGAGATGATTGCAACGATTGATGCGTTGAAGTTGAGTCTGCCGACATATGCCGCTGTATAAGCTAGCCAGCAGATAAATATTATTCTGTTTTCATTTTTTTGTTTAATTAAAGTTTTCATTTTGTTACCTTCTTCCAATCGGATAGTCTATCACTTTTATCCGTTTTGGTCAATACTGTCATTGACAATAAATTAAAAACAATATATAATATACCTACAATCCTGACATAAGGAATTATCCGAGTGAAAGGTGCATTAATATGTTATATCCGACTATACCATAACTGCACCTTTTTCAGGTGCAGTTTTCTTTTTTGCGGAGGTAATTATGGAAAAAAGAATAGCGGTTATCGGCATTATTGTCGAAAACAAGGATTCGGTTGAAACTCTCAATTCTCTTCTTCATGAGTTCGGTGATTATATAGTCGGCAGAATGGGTCTGCCTTACAAAGAACGAAATCTCAGCATAGTCAGCCTTGCTGTTGATGCTCCGCAGAACACAATTTCGGAGTTGACAGGCAAAATCGGAAAGCTTGACGGAATAAGCGTAAAAACCGCTTATTCAAATAAGATTTTTAATGATTGATTTGATTAACAAGCTCGAAAAAGAGCATAGCCTGACTCTTGATGAATATGAATTGTTGATAGAAAACCGAACCGAATCAACCGCAAAAATCCTCGCGGAAAAGGCCGTTGAAAAAAGAAAAAAAGTCTACGGAAATGATGTCTATATCAGAGGATTAATTGAAATATCCAACATATGCAAAAACGATTGTCATTACTGCGGAATCCGCAGGGGCAACAAAAACTGCGAACGTTACCGTCTTACAAAAGAACAGATTCTTGCTTGCTGTGATGAGGGTTATCCTCTCGGCTATCGCACCTTCGTTTTACAGGGCGGTGAAGACGCGTTTTTTACAGACGAATTTGCGTGTGAAATAATCAATGCAATAAAATTGAAATATCCTGACTGTGCGGTAACTCTTTCACTTGGCGAGCGAAACTTTGAAAGCTATAAAAGATTGCGCGAAGCGGGTGCAGACAGATATCTGCTCCGCCACGAAACTGCCGATAAAGAGCATTACGGAATGCTTCATCCCGAAGATTTGTCGTTTGACAAACGAATGGATTGCCTTAAAAATCTTAAAAAGCTCGGTTTCCAGACGGGATGCGGATTTATGGTCGGTTCACCGTATCAGACAAACAAAACAATTGCAAAAGATTTGAAGTTTATCGAAGAATTCAAACCCGAAATGTGCGGAGTCGGTCCGTTTATACCGCATAAGGATACGAAGTTTAAGGGTTATCCCGCAGGTAGTGTAGAGCTGACCTGTTATCTTCTCTCGATAATAAGACTGATATCACCAGACATTCTTCTTCCGTCAACAACCGCTCTTGGCTCAATTGACCCCGAAGGCAGAGAAAAAGGAATTCTTGCGGGGGCGAATGTTGTGATGCCCAATCTTTCGCCTGAGGATGCAAAAAAGAAATATACACTTTATAATAACAAGCTTTCAAGCGGTGCTGAAGCTGCCGCAAACAAGCGTATGCTTGAAGAAAAAATGGAAGCAATAGGATACAAAATAGTAACCGATATCGGTAATTATAAGAAAGGAAATTGATATGGCTGTTTATAATCCCAAATCACTCAAAGCAGAGGAATTTATCAATCACGAAGAAATTCTTGCAACAATAGAATACGCGGAGCAGAATAAGAATAATGTTGAACTTATCGACAGCATTCTTGAAAAAGCTCGTCCCAAGAGAACTGCGGAAGGAACAACCTGTGCAGGTCTTACCCACAGAGAAGCATCCGTTCTTCTTGCGTGTGATATTCCCGAAAAGGTTGAGGAAATGATGAAGCTTGCAGAGGAAATCAAGCAGGCTTTCTACGGCAACAGAATTGTTATGTTTGCACCTCTTTATCTTTCAAATTATTGTGTCAACGGCTGTGTTTACTGCCCCTATCACCTTAAGAATAAGCACATAGCAAGAAAGAAACTCACTCAGGAAGAGGTTGCAAAGGAAGTTGTTGCTCTTCAGGATATGGGTCACAAGCGCCTTGCAATCGAAGCGGGTGAGGACCCTGTTAATAATCCCATTGAATATATTCTTGAATGCATCAAAACAATCTACAGCATCAACCACAAAAACGGTGCAATCCGCCGTGTTAATGTAAATATCGCCGCAACAACTGTTGAAAACTACCGCAAACTCAAAGATGCGGGTATCGGCACATATATTCTTTTTCAGGAAACCTATCATAAGGAAAGCTATCTCAAGCTTCATCCTACAGGTCCGAAGCACGACTATGATTATCATACCGAAGCTATGGACAGAGCGATGGAAGGCGGAATCGACGACGTCGGTCTCGGCGTTCTTTTCGGACTTGAACTTTATAAATATGAATTTGCGGGTCTTATGATGCACGCCGAGCATCTTGAAGCTGTCCACGGCGTAGGGCCTCACACAATCAGCGTTCCCAGACTCAAGAGAGCAGATGATATTGACCCCGATGCTTTTGATAACGGTCTTGCAGACGACCTTTTTGAAAAGCTTATTGCCTGTATCAGAATCGCTGTTCCTTATACGGGAATGATTATTTCAACAAGAGAATCAGAAGCTGTCAGAGGCAGAGCACTCCGCCTTGGTATTTCACAGATAAGCGGTGCGTCAAGAACATCCGTCGGCGGCTACACCGAAGAAGAAAGACCTCACGATTCCGAGCAGTTTGATGTTTCCGACCAGAGAACTCTTGATGAAGTTGTGCGCTGGCTTATGGAGCTTAATCATATTCCTTCATTCTGCACCGCTTGTTACAGAGAGGGCAGAACGGGCGACAGATTCATGATGCTTTGCAAGAACGGTCAGATTCTCAATTGCTGCCATCCCAACGCGCTTATGACCCTTACCGAATATCTTGTTGATTACGCAAGTGAAGAAACAAAGAAAATCGGTTTTGAGCTTATCAAAAATGAACTCAAAAAGATACCCGGCGAAAAGGTAAGAACGATTGCCGAGAAAAATATTGAGGATATCAAAGCCTCAAACCGCCGTGATTTCAGATTTTAAGGAGATTTTTATGAGCCTTAATGAAACTGTTTCTGCCGAAAGAATCCACATCGGTTTTTTCGGACTTCGCAATGCGGGTAAATCAAGCATTGTCAATGCCGTTACGGGTCAGTGTCTTTCGCTTGTTTCCGATGTCAAAGGAACAACAACCGACCCCGTAAAAAAAGCAATGGAGCTTCTTCCTCTCGGCCCCGTTGTTATCATTGATACCCCGGGTGTTGACGATGAGGGCGAGCTTGGTAAGATGCGTGTGAAACGCGCAAAGCAGACACTCAATTACTGCGACATTGCCGTGCTTGTTGTTGATGCAACAAAAGGCTTGCAGTCGGCAGACAAGGATTTGATTTCCGCATTTGAAAACAAAAAAATCAGCTATGTTATCGCATATAACAAAGCCGATTTACTTAAAAGTATTCCCGATAAAAATGAAAATTCAATATATGTCAGTGCTGCAAACGGAACAAATATCAATGAATTAAAGGAAATGATTGCACGAACAGCAAAAGGGTGGGAGAGCGGCAAAAAGATTGTTGCCGACCTCATTGAACCGAATGATTTGGTTGTTCTCGTTGTTCCGATAGATGAATCTGCGCCCAAAGGCAGGCTTATTCTTCCGCAGCAACAGGTAATCCGCGAGGTTATCGAAACCGGCGCATCGGCTGTTGTGTGCCGTGATACAGAGCTTAAATCAACTCTCGCTTCGCTCGGCAAAAAGCCGAAACTTGTTATAACCGATTCGCAGGCATTCGGCAGAGTTTCAAAAGATACACCCGCAGATATTCCGCTGACCTCATTCTCGATTCTTTTTGTGAGATATAAAGGCGATCTGACCGCTGCAGTCCACGGTGCGGCACAGCTCGATAAACTCAGAGACGGAGATACCGTTCTTATTTCAGAGGGATGTACACATCACAGACAGTGTAACGATATCGGTACGGTTAAGATGCCGAACTGGGTGAAAAACCACACAAATAAAAACATTGAATTCGAGTTCACAAGTGGCAAGGATTTCCCCGAGGATTTGTCAAAATATTCTCTTGTTATCCATTGCGGAGGCTGTATGCTTAATAACCGTGAAATGCAGTACAGAGCAGGTCAGGCAAAAGATAATGATGTTCCGATGACCAATTACGGCATCGCAATTGCCCATATGCACGGAATATTGAAAAGAAGCATTGAGTTGTTCCCCGAAGCAGTAAAAGAACTTTAAAATAAACCGCCGAGGTTTAAAACTTCGGCGGTTTTGTTGTGTCTTATTTAAGCTTCCATGCAAGGTCGTTGAGGAAAAGTTCGTTTTCAAGACCTTCGGGAGTTGTATCCTTATTGATGTGAACAAATTCGATGTTCATAATTCTTGCCCAGTCGCGGAGCATCTCGGCATCCGCATCATATGAAAGGACGGTGTGGTGTGCGCCGCCTGCGATAATCCAGCATTTTGCGCCCGTGCAAAGGTCAGGCATAGCTCTCCACATAACTCTTGCAACAGGAAGATTAGGCATAGGAAGAATGGGTTTTACGCATTCGATATCCTGGCAAATCATACGGAGTCTGCCTCCCATATCGATAAGGCTGATAACAACGGCTGAACCTGCCTTGCCTTCGAAAACAAGTCTTGCAGGGTCACCCTTGCCGCCGATTCCGAGCGGATGAACTTCGATTCTGGGCTTATCTGCCGCAAGCGAGGGGCAGACTTCGAGCATATGTGCACCGAGCGAATATTCCGCACCGGGTGCGAGATTATATGTATAGTCCTCCATGAATGCCGAGCCGCCGTCCATACCCTCGGTCATAGCCTTGAGGATTGCGGTCATTGCGGAAACTTTCCAGTCGCCTTCGCCACCGTATCCGTAGCCTTGCTCCATAAGACGCTGGCTTGCAAGTCCGGGGAGCTGCTCCATTCCGTGAAGATCTTCGAATGTGTTTGTGTATGCCTTGCAACCCTGCTCGTCAAGCATCTTCTTGATAGCGATTTCTTCTTTTGCCTGATAGCGGACAGCATCAAGGTTATCTGTTGCGAAATCGTATTTATCAGCGTATTCAGACATAAGTGCGTCAACTTCGGCATCTGTTACGGCATTGATATATTCAACAAGAGTGCCGACGGGCCAGGTGTTGACTTCCCATCCGAGCTGTTCCTGAACGCCGACCTTGTCGCCTTCGGTAACGGCAACGTTTCTCATATTGTCGCCGAAACGCATAACCTTAAGACCCTTTGAGAATGCCGCACCGACTGCCGAACGCATCCACTTGCCGAGCTCTGCAAGAACTTTCTCATCCTGCCAGTATCCCATAATAACCTTACGGGGTGTACGGAGTCTTGCAGCGATGAAGCCGTGCTCTCTGTCGCCGTGAGCAGCCTGATTGAGATTCATAAAGTCCATATCAATCTCTTCATTGGGAATGTCACGGTTATACTGTGTTGCAAAATGGCAGTAGGGTTTCTGAAGCTCTTTCAGACCGTTAAGCCACATCTTTGAGGGTGAGAACGTGTGCATCCAAGTGATGATACCTGCGCATTTATCGTCAAAGTTTGCTTCCTTGACAACCTTTGAAATTTCTTCGCTTGTTTTTGCAGTTACTTTATAAACAACCTTGCAGGGGAGAAGACCGCTTGCGTTCATCTTCTCTGCCATTTCTTCTGCTCTTGCAGCAACGGTGTCAAGCACTTCGGGGCCGTAGAGGAACTGACTTCCGACCACAAACCAGAACTCATATTTTTCCATATACATAATGAATCATCCTTTACAAATATAATATACAAATTAATTTTATCATTCATCAAATATAAAGTCAAGAAACTGTCAGGTAAAATGTGTAATAATATCTTGAAAAATTCTGCTTATTCTGTTAAACTGAAAACAGAATATTAATTGTTTGAAAGGTGATATAAATGGCTTGTAAAGTAATTTCTCACAGAGGCGCTAACAGACGTGCGCCGCAGAATACCATTCCCGCATTTGAACACTCAATCAAAATCGGCGTTGACGGCTTCGAAACCGATATTCACCTTACCAAAGACGGCGTACCCGTTGTTTGCCATAACTATACAATAGACGAAACTTCAACAGGTCAGGGCGAAATCCGCAATATGACTCTTGAGGAACTCCGCAAATATGATTTCGGCTCTTATTTCCACGAAAAATATGCAGGCACAAAGCTTCCCACTCTCGAAGAATTTCTCGCTCTTTGCGAAACTGCGGACATTGAAATTATGAATATCGAAATCAAACCGCCCCTTGACGGTAATATGGAAATCGTGAAGAAAACAATTGATGCAGTTAAGGCACACGGCCTTTTCGACAGACTTCTTATTTCAAGCTTTGATGCGAATGTTCTTATCGAATGCAAAAAGGTTGATCCGAATTGTAAAACAGGATATCTCTATTGCCCGAAGCAGAAGGAATTCTATACAAAACTGCTCTTCGGTTATGTCAAGGTTGCAAAGGAAATAAAAGCAGATTATTTTCACCCTCATTTTTCATCGGTCAACAAGCGTTTTGTCAGAAGACTTCACGCAAACGGAGTCAAAGTCAATGTATGGACGGTCAATGACGAAAAGGTTGCAAAGTACCTTCTCAAGTGCGGTGTGGACGGTCTTATAACAGACCTTCCTGATGTTATGAACGAATTGGTATAATTTTTATGAAGTGTCTGAATTCCGAACTGAATTCGGACACTTTTTGTGATTTGTCCGTTTTTAGAAATTGACAAGAAAATATTTAATATGTTATTTTTAAAACAAAGGAGGCGTTATATATGCTGAAAAAAATTATTGCAATTGTTCTTTGTATAATTATGGGAATGTCCGTTTTTTCAATGTCGGCTTTCGCAACGGAAGAAAAAGGCAACGATTATCCGTTTGTTTTTGTCCACGGACTTATGGGTTGGGGCGAATATCAGGGGATCGATAAATTTATGCCCTATTGGGGTACAACGGCAGGCAATATTCCGAGATATCTTGAAAGTCAGGGTTATGATGTTTATACAGCGTGTGTTGGCGGAGCTTCATCTGCCTGGGACAGAGCTTGCGAGCTTTATGCTCAGCTTGCAGGCACAACAGTTGACTATGGCGAAGCGCATTCGAAGGAACATGGTCATTCGCGTTTCGGCAGAACATATGATGAACCTCTCTGCCCGACATTCGGCAAAACCGATGAAAACGGCGATATAATCAAAATCAACCTTGTCGGTCACAGTATGGGCGGTGTAACCGTGCGTCTTTTTGCTTCGATTCTTGAATACGGCGATCCTGCCGAAAAGAAGGCGGGCGGAGATGTTTCCGATTTCTTCAAAGGTGGAAAAGGGGATTATATCCATTCAATAACAACTCTTTCTGCGCCTCACAACGGCTCGCTTGCTGCCGATAAGGAAACATATCCGATCATAAATATTATGGTTCACGCGTTCTATTATATTTGGGGTGTTCTTGACAATACTCCTTTGCGTCCGATTTGGGATATCCAGATGGAGCATTTCGGACTTACCGACTACCCCGACGACGGTTTTGAGGGCAGCTTTGATACCGAACTTATTGAAACAATGCTGAATTCCAAGGACTCAGCATATTATGATTTGACTGTCAAGGGTGCAGCAGAAGCAAATGAAAGAATAAAGATGCTTGACGATGTTTATTATTTTTCATATTCATCCGAATGCGTTTTTGAAGGTCCGATTACGGGAAATCTCTATCCCGAACCGACAATGAACCCTCTTTTCCTGTTGACCTCACCGCCTATCTGCAGTTATGACAGAGATGAACTTTTCGGAATTGCGATTGATGAAAATTGGAGGGTGAATGACGGCATAGTCAGCACCAATTCAGCCCACCATCCCGACGGTGAGCCTTACAAGGATTATGATGAAAATAACCTTGAAAAGGGTGTCTGGAATGTTATGCCCGTTATGAATTCTTTTGACCATACAGACTATATGGGCGTTTTTGCCGATCCCGTTAAAATAAGAAGATTTTACAAAGAAGTGTGCATACTTGCCGCATCACTTCCTGCATAAGATTTAAATCCCAATCGAAAGGTTGGGATTTTTATTTATATAGATGTTGAAATACACTTTTTATTGTGTTATAATTCCGTATGGTGGTGGATTATGGCTATTTATAAAACACAAAATGTAACAGAGACCGAAAAAATCGGTTTTCTTCTCGGCGAAACGATCAGAGACGGCACGGTTGTTGCTATGTTCGGTGACCTCGGTGCGGGCAAAACCGCTTTCACAAGAGGATTTGCAAAAGGAATGGGAATCGACAGCGATGTCAGCAGCCCGACCTTTGCGCTTGTCAATGAGTACAGAGGAGATAAAAGAACACTTTATCACTTTGATATGTACCGTATTTCGGGTTGGGATGATCTCTATTCAACTGGATACTTCGATTATCTTGATGCGGGCGGATGCCTGATTATTGAATGGAGCGAAAATATCGAAGCAATTCTTCCCGAAGACTGTATCAGAGTAACCATCACCAAAACGGATGATTTTAACGAAAGAAATATTGAAATAAACGGAGCTGACTTACTTGAAAATACTGGCGGTTGATTCATCGGCAAAGTCTGCAAGCGTTGCGGTCTGTGAGGACGGCAGGCTTATAAGTGAATGCTTTGTTAATGCATCTCTTACTCACAGCAGAACTCTCATGCCGATGGTTGATAATGCCCTTACTCAGGCAGATATGAATATAAAAGATATTGATGCGTTCTGTGTCAATGTGGGTCCCGGTTCTTTTACGGGAATCCGAATCGGCGTTGCGGCGGTCAAAGGTCTTGCGCTTGCAGAGAACAAGCCCTGCGCAGGTGTTTCGACTCTCGAATCAATGGCGTATAATTTTGCGGATGACAGCTGTGTTGTCTGTGCTGCAATGGATGCAAGATGCAATCAGGTTTATACTGCATTCTTCCGTTGTGACGAAGGTAAGGTTGAGCGCATCTGCGAAGACAAAGCAATTTCAATCGACGAGCTTTGCGAAGAGCTTGCTGCTTATGATGAAAAGATTTATCTTGCGGGCGACGGAGCCGAAATTTGTATGAAATCATTTGGCGATAAGCTTGCGAATGTTCATCTTTCGGGTGAAAACCGCCGTTATCAAAGAGCATTCGGTGCGGCACTTACCGCTGAAAATAATAAAGAAACATTTACCGATTCCGCTTTGCTTGCACCCGTCTATTTACGACTACCGCAGGCTGAACGCGAATTGAAAATAAGAAAAGGAGAATCATTGAAATGATTGCAATCGGAAGCGACCACGCTGGTTTTGAACTCAAGCAGGTCATTATGAAACATCTCGAAGAAAGAAACATTGAATTCAAGGATTACGGCACATATTCCGCTGATTCGTGCGACTATGCCGTTTATGCCGAAAAGACTGCAAGAGCCGTTGTTGACGGTGAATGTGAGCTCGGACTTCTTTTCTGCGGTACGGGTGTTGGCATTTCAATTGCCGCAAACAAGGTGAAGGGCATCCGTGCTTGCTGTTGCTCCGACCTTTTCTCGGCTGAAATGACAAGAATGCATAACAACGCAAATATGCTTTGTCTCGGCGGCAGAGTTATCACACCTGAAAAGGCAATCGAGCTTGTTGATATCTTCCTTGACACTCCTTTCAGTGGTGAAGAACGCCATCAGAGAAGAATTGACCAGATAATCGACCTTGAAAACAGATTTTAATCGGAGGGATAGTTATGGCAAAAGTAATGATAATGGATCATCCTCTTATTCAGCATAAGCTCACAATTCTCAGAAATGTTGAAACAGCATCAACCCAGTTCAGAGCGCTCGTAAGCGAAATTGCAATGCTTATGTGCTATGAAGCAACAAGAGATCTTCCTCTTGAAGAGGTTGAGACTCAGACTCCGCTCGCACTTGCAAAAACAAAGTCAATCGCAGGCAAAAAGCTTGCTTTTGTTCCCATCCTCAGAGCTGGTCTCGGAATGGTAGACGGTGTGCTTGCGCTCGTTCCTTCTGCAAGAGTCGGTCACATCGGTCTTTACAGAGACGAAAAGACACTTACTCCCGTTGAGTATTATTGCAAACTGCCTGCAGATATCGAGGAGAGAGAGGTTATCGTTCTTGATCCGATGCTTGCAACAGGCGGCTCGGCAATCGACGCTATAACACAGATTAAGACCCGCAATCCCCAGAAAATCAAGTTTATGTGCATTATCGCTGCTCCCGAAGGACTTGAAGCTCTCAAAGCCGCTCACCCCGATGTTGATATATTCGTAGGCGCACTTGATGACTGCCTTAATGAGAACGGCTATATTATGCCCGGTCTCGGCGATGCAGGCGACAGAATTTTCGGCACAAAATAATCTTCATAAAAAATCAAACTCCGAAGCATGTGAATGCTTCGGAGTTTTTTCTATTGAAAGTTACTGCATACAATATCAATTACTTCTTCATCCGTAATACTTTCTATTATTGTGATCGGGTTATTCTCGGTAGTTCTGACCGACGAGAATTCCGCTTTTATAAGCTTATTGTCTTTCTGTGCAATAACCACAAGGTAACCCCAGTTATGGTAAGTCAGTCCGTAGTCAATATCATATCCCGATATCTTTTTGACATCGGATGTTATTTTTGATGCTTTGTCATCCCAATAGTAGTCCCAAATCAACCATTTTGCAAGTATGGGATTGAATGTTTCGTGATAATCAACATTGATTTTTACGGTTTCTTTTGTTCCGTCAGAATGAAGTAAACAGTCTTCTTCATACCAACGATAGTTTGTTTTGGAAACCGCATTGCTCCATTTATTGAATAAAGCACCTACATCGGCTTCTGTTTTGGTTTTTATCGTTGCACCTTCGGGACAAAAATCTTCAACTGTTGCAAAAGGCGGAATTTCATTTTCATATAAGCTGTCATACCATATGTCGTTGCTCGCTTCTGATGATGGTGAAATGAGCAGAATTGCAAACGATAAAATTATTGCTGCAACAGATATGTATTTTGCCGCATACAAAACAAGATTAATCTTGCCTGTGTTTTTGATATATGAGTTCTTATCGCTGATGTGTTTTTTGTAAGTCCTGATATCGATTATTTCGATGATTTGCCACGCAATCAATGACAGAATCATCGTTGTCGGTATAAGTAAAGCTCCGATACCGAAATTAACCGAATCAACCGCAATATCTTTAAAAAATATATACATTGCAATTATCAGCAATGGTGATACAAGATTAATAATGTTTTGCTTTGACAGGTGTTTCAGCGCTTCGTCACGAAGTTCCGATAATTTATGTTCATCATCTGCTTCAAACGGCTGAGGATTTTGTGAGGAAAAAACAATCAGATTTTTTATTTCAGCCACTCTTTCCCAACCGTATTTCTGCATCAGATTCTGTATTTCCGATTCGTCTTTGTATTTGCCTTTCAAACAAAGACGATATTTTATTTTCTGCGGTGATTCTTTGGTGAAAACGGCATAGTCAAATTTTGAAAACTTGTATAAAATATAGCCTTCTGCCGACAATTCTTCAAGCCAGGATTCGATTTTAGCGGTACAATATAATGAGCAGGGGATAAATCTGCGGATTTTTTCTTGCTTTTCCATATCAACACCTCCCGATAAATTTATTATATAGTATCAGATTTATATTGTCAAACTGTCAAAATGAAAGCATGCGCATATAATATAGCAGAGGTTACACCTCGGAAAGGAATGATTGTAATGAATGAATACGGCGGATACAGATATCCGCAGCGGCAGAGTTATAAAAACGAATCCTGCCCTTGCTCAATCACTCCTCTGCCCGCAAACTACACCGTTGCAATGCTCTATGTGCCGATGCAGACCGATACGGCTATGTTTGACGAAATGAAGGCTTTTGAATGCGGAACATTGTTCCTCGTGCTTAACAAGCCTTTTGCAGGGAAGTGCTGCAGATGAGTAAAAGAGAAACAATGCTCAGAAATCTCGGCGCTGCAGAGTTCAAGCTATGGGAAATCCATCTTTATCTTGACACCCATCCGTGGGATTTGCAGATGGTAGAGGCACATAACAAGGCAGAGGTAAAAAGCAAAGCGCTCCGACATGAATTTGAGGAGAATTTCTGTCCGCTTACCGCCGCAAAGGCGCAGGGTGTTCAGTGGCTCAAAGGTCCCTGGCCCTGGGAGTTTGAGGAGTGTGACTGCTGATGTTTAATTACGAAAAAAGATTGCAGTTTCCCGTAAAAATCAAAAATCCGAATCCAAAGTATGCAAAGATTATCTTAAGTCAGTACGGCGGTCCTGACGGGGAGCTCGCTGCTTCACTGCGCTATCTCACCCAGAGATTCTCAATGCCTTACGATGAACTGAAAGGGCTTCTGACGGACATCGGTACCGAAGAACTTGCTCATCTCGAGATGGTGGGAGCGATTGTTCATCAGCTGACTAGAAATCTTACGGAAGAGGAGATAAAGAAATCGGGTTATGAAGCATTCTTCGTTGACCATACTGCTGCTGTTTATCCTTCATCTGCGGCGGGAGTGCCGTTTACGGCGGCGTATATTCAGAGCAAGGGTGACGTTATCACCGACATGACCGAAAACCTTGCGGCAGAGCAGAAGGCACGCACTACCTACGATAACATTCTCCGACTCGTTGACGACCCCGATGTCAGAGAGCCGATTAAATTCCTCCGTGCAAGAGAAATTGTTCATTTCCAGAGATTCGGCGAAGGCTTACGCCTTGCGACCGATAAACTCGACGAAAAGAATTTCTATGCATTTAACCCGTCATTTGATAAAAATTGTAACAAATAGCTGCAAAGCCGTCCGATAAATCGGACGGCTTTAGTTTTATTTAAAGCAGTTGCACTTACACTCTGCACTTGCCACTTTTACCTTATTGTTGGTGAAAGCATGTCTTTTCATTTTTTTGTACATAGTAAAACGAAAGCAATATTTTAAATAGAAAAAATGATTCGTCGTGATTTGTGCATTAACGAATAGGTTTCTTGTTGCAAGAAAATTTATAATTACTGTTTTTAAAAAAACAAAAAAGCGGTTGCCGGAATGACAACTGCAAAGAATTTTTTATATCAAGTTGTTTTTTTATATGTTTATGATATAATTTTTACAGATACATTTTTGACGAGGTATATTATGAGCATAGAAAACCTGATGAAAAAGGATTTGCCTGAAATTCCGGATGATATAAGAACCGATTTAAATAAAAATCAGATAACTCTGACACCTTTTTATGAAATAAACGATATACTGAAATCCGAGGATTTGCAAAAAGAGGTTGGCTACAAGAAGATGAATGACGGCAGTTATCTTGTTTCTATGTATTGCCCTATGCCGGGTATTACCCCCGAAATGATAAAGTGGTGGTTCTGGTGGCACCCCCAGGCAGATGAGCGTTATAAGGTGTGGTTTCCCGGTGAGCATCTTGGTATCGACTATTCAAAAAAGCAGAAAGAATATTTCAATCAAAAAAAATGCCCTGAATTTCAGCCGAACACTCAATATCCTTTGGAAAAAATCGGCAAAGCGACTTTTCCGTTAATAATTGATTTTGTTTTGCCCGAAGAATTCGGAATTTCAAAAGCGATAATGGAAGAAAATAACGTTCCGTTGATTGTGTGTGGTCATGTGGGTGTATTTAAAGGTTTGGTTATGCACACGGAAATGGCACATATATTCAAGCAAACAGAAGATGGTCTTTTTATGATAAGCCGTTTCTGGCTCGGAAAAACCATGAATCCGTTGCTGCGGAAAATTATAATCAACGACAATATGGCAAAATCTATGGCAGAGCATTGTTGTGTTGAATACAGAAATCTGCTTGAAATCCTTCCGATGCTATATAATGAGAACGTACAAACCTGAATTTATCATAATAATAAAATCAAAAGGATGAATCATATATGTACAGATTAAAGCAAATCATATCATTGTTACTTATTTTTTGTTTGCTGTTTACACTTTCTGAAAATGTGTTTGCCGTCGGGCAAAGCGGTATTGATAATTCTGCTTTGCTGAAATATGAAGGTGACTCCGCAGAGTTAAGACTTGATTATGCAGACGGTCTTATCGGTACACCAGAGTGGGTTGATTCGCTGATTATTGTTGAGGTTCGCCCTGACACCGCTTCAATCGGCGGCACATTGCCCGAATGTTACGATCTTATTGATTTCTATGCAAGCCTCGGAGTAAACGGAATATGGCTTTCGCCGATTTATGACCGCGGAGGTATCGGAAACGGTTACAGCAACTGCGGACCTCACACGCTTGAGCCTGCCATTACGGGAACGGATAATTATGAAGAAGGTTGGCAGGTTGTTAAAGAATTTATTGATTATGCTCATTCAAAGGGAATTTATGTTTTTCTTGATGTTATAACATGGGGTGTTGTGAAAACAGCACCGCTGCTCAATGAGCATCCCGAATGGTTCAACGGCGAAGCCTGGGGAAATATTGCATTTGACTGGAGCAACACAGAGTTTCAGAATTGGTTTACCGAAACGCTTGTCAATAACATTCTTGTTACAGGTGCTGACGGTTACCGTTGCGACTGTGAGCCGATTTATGCAGGATATGAGACTTTCAGAATTATCCGTGAAAAACTTGCGGAAGAAGGCAGAAATATTATTCTGATATCCGAGGACACAAGTTCAAGAAGCTCTGTATTTGATTTTGAACAAGATGGTGTTTTTGATTATTCCGTAACCGACAGAGGTGGTCTTTATCAGAATCCCATAAACTTTTACACCGACGGTTATCTTAATATAGTTGATTCCGTAAAAAGCGGTGACGGTATAGGTCATTTTTCAAGGCACGGTAATGATCTTAAGCAAGGTACCGCACGCTACTATACTCATTGCATAACCAACCACGATTATCAGCGCCGTTATGTTAAGGGCGACCGTATAAAAATAGGATATTCTGCAATTTTTGCACCGTTCATTCCTATCTGGTATATGGGCGATGAGTTCAATGCAACAAATCCGAGCGGCGTGCTTTATGATCTTCCTGTTGATTTTTCTGAGGCACAAAATGAAGAAAATGCAGCTTTTCTTGAGGATGTTAAAAAGATGATTAACATCCGCCGCACATACAGTGAAATTTTTGAATACTTCCCTGAAAATCACAGAAGAAGCAACATCTGCGAGGTTGAGGTAACAGGCTTCGGAACACTTCAGAATTATGCAAGATTTATGGATAACAAGGCTGTTCTGATTGTTGCAAACAACAACCCCGATTCATCAGGCGGAGAGATAAATGTTCCGTTCAGAGCTTGTAATCTTAATTATTATAAAACCTATACGGTAACCGACCTTATGACAGGAGAAGTCATAAAAGAAGGCACTGCAGAAGAAATCGGCACATTCTCAGCAGAAATTGAATACAGCCACGTCGGTGCATTTCTTGTTGAAGGAAATGAGGTTGCAAATCAAATAACTCTTGAAATTTCTGTTTTCTTTAAAAACTTTGTTGAAATGCTTTCGGAAAAGGTACTCGAATTTATCAATATATTTGTAAAATTATAATATAAATCCGACTGCATTCCGACTAAGTCACGGAGCAAAAAGCAATGCTCTTGATGTTTCAGGTTATACGGTTGATTTCTGTTTATCATAAAACTCTAACTAAAACATCAAACCACCTCTTATCGGTGCAGACTTCTGCATCAAATGAGGTGGTTTTTTATGTTCGGATTTTTCCTCTGCCGGAGGAGATAAAGAAATCGGGTTATGAAGCATTCTTTGTTGACCATACTGCTGCTGTTTATCTTTCATCTGCGGCGGGAGTGCCGTTTACGGCGGCATATATTCAGAGCAAGGGTGACGTTATCACTGATATGACCGAAAACCTTGCGGCAGAGCAGAAGGCCCGCACTACCTACGATAACATTATCCGACTCGTTGACGAGCCCGATGTCAGAGAGTCGATTAAATTCCTCTGTGCAAGAGAAATTGTTCATTTCCGGAGATTCAGCGAAGGATTACGCCTTGCAACTGATAAGCTCTATGAAAAGAATTTCTATGCTTTTACCCTTTTGTTTGATGAAAATTATATAAAACAAAAAACAAAAGGCAGGGATTATTCCCTGCCTTGATTATCTGTGCTGCTTCTTTTGATGTAGTTTTCAATCATACAATTGCGATTGGATTTGTACTGTTTGTGGTGAAAGATATGACACCATTTAGAATATTAAAGCAACTAATCGATTGACAAACTACAATTTGCAAATCAGAATCCCCAATTAACCGCTTAATCGGTGCAATGTATCAATGAAGCGGTTTTTACATTAAAGAATGAATCTAAACGCGTAAATAATTACATTAAGAACATTGTTGAAAACAAATCTGATGAATGTGAAGACATACGGGAATTCGAAATCCCAGTCATCGAGGGTATCCAGCGAGCCGATGAGTGATGAATCATAGGTTATTTCGGGGTTTTTGAATGCTTTTGTTTCCATTTTTGCTGTGCAGAGATTTTTGCAGGCTTCGCGAAGTGCGTTGCCGAAGCCGATGGGATCTTTTGCATAGGCAAGCTTGACTGCGGCTTTGTGCTGCAAAGCCTGAAGCGACCACATACCGGTAAGAATGGTGTCGTTGCCGTTATAAACCGCAAGCACGGGGCTCATATATCCGCCGCCCGTGAAATTGGATGAATAGTCCGAAACAACGAAACCTTCAAATCCCCACTCGTCACGGAGCAAATCTTTGAGGAGTGCTGAGCTTGAGCCGCACCACTTTGTTCCGATACGGTTATACGCAGACATAATGCCTTTGGGCTGAGCTTCTTTAACGGGAATTTCAAATGCCTTGAGATAAATTTCGCGCATTGATTGCTCATCGCACCAGGTGAAAATTCCGTTTCTGTGTGTTTCCTGGTCGTTGAGTGCAAAGTGTTTGATGGTTGTGACAAGTGATTGGGAGTTTGCTCCCTTTATGATTTCAGCCGCCATGATTCCCGAAATAATCGGATCCTCTGAGAAATATTCGAAGTTTCTGCCGCCTCTGGGGTTGCGGTGAATATTGGCACCGGGTGCATACCAGGTATCTGTACCCATATCAGCAGCTTCTTTGCCAGCACCTTCACCCATTTCATAAGCAAGATCAACATTCCATGTGCATCCGATTGCGGTTGCGCAGGGATAAGCCGTGCCGCTGTCGGTATAAACGAGACCGTTTCTGCCCTTGACGCTTGAGGGACCGTCGTTATCCATTGTGTGAGGGATTCCGAGACGCTCAACGCCGTGGGTTTCATATCCACCGTTGATAACAAGCATTGTCATTTCATCGAGAGTAAGCTGGTCGAGAAATGCATCCCACAGGCTTTCGTCCTTTGCGACATCCTGCAGAGTTATTGTTTTATCATATTTTACGCCTATCTTCGGTGTTTCGCCTTCGGCTACGGGGTCGGGTGTTTTATCAACATCAATGAGGTAATCGTCTTTGTTGAGTTCACGGAGAACGGGATAAGTGCCGCTGACATCGGCTCTCGACATTATTTCGTAACCGCTGTAAACATCCTCGAAAAGATTTTCGATTTCCGTTCCCGTTGCGGAGTCGTTCTTGATAACCTTTGTTTCGTTGATATTATAATCATAAGACGCAATATGGTTTCGGACATCATTTGCAACGATTATTTTATATGTACCTTCTTCAAGCACCCATGCTTCGTTGTTTTTGTAGTCGTAGGATGCCATATCATCGGTCTTGAATGAAATTGTGAGGAGTTCACTATCGTCGGGATTAAGCAACTTTGTCTTTGCAAAACCGCCGAGACAGATTGCACTCTTTTCAATGCCGCCTTCAGTATAGGGTGCGCTGTAATAAAGTTGAACAACTTCTTTACCTGCACGGTTGCCTGTGTTTTTAACGTTTACTTTCACTTTAATGTTTTCAGCATCAAATTCGGTTGATACAATTTCCTTTTCGAAAGTTGTATACGAAAGACCGTAGCCGAAGGGGTATTGTACCTTATCCTTTGCAAAGGTTTCAAAATAGCGGTATCCGATATAAATGCCCTCATAGTATTCGGCAAAATGTTCACCGCCGTTATATTCATTGCTTCCGAAGCAAACATTTGAGGGATGATCCTCTATCTTATATGAGATTGTGTCGGTAAGTCTGCCGGAGGGATTGACCTTACCGTCTAGCATCTGAGGCACTGCTGTCATACCGAATTCACCGGGAATCCAGATAATTGCCGCCGCTTTGATGCTTTCGTATTCGTCAATCCATCCCATTTCCATAACATTGCCTATATTAAAAAGAACAACAACATTCTCGAATGCAGATGTTACCTTTTCGATCATTGCTTTTTCATCGTCGGAAATGCTGAGGGTTTCAACAGTGTGGTCAGTACCTTCTGCACTTGTGCGGCTGATAACAATTATTGCAGTATCTGAAAATTCAACAGCGTTGCCGAGAAGCTCATTTGTTAAATATTTCGGATTCATTTCTTCGAGGGTGTTTTTGGCAAGAAGCACCTGAAGAAGATTGTTGATAACGGTGTTGTCTGTTTTGGGAAGCTCATTTGAAAGGCAGTGTTTTTCATAAAGAGCACGAAGCTCTGCGTTATACTCGATGCCTTCTGCTTCAAAAGCTTCATAGAGGGTTACGGGGTCATCGGTAGTTATCGCGCCCGAGCCTGCACCGCCGAAAAACGGACAAACCGAGCCCGCACCGAAAATATTGACTTTTTTATTGTCGAGAGGGAGGAAATTATCTTCGTTTTTGAGAAGAACAACACCTTCGCTTTCAATCTGAATAGCAGTTTCTTTTGTTTCGGCTATGATTTCGGGGTCAACATCGCCGCTTGTTGCAAAAGCAACATTGCCAATCATAAGCGATAAAACAAGTACAAGCGATAAAACTTTCAGAAATCTCTTTTTCATTTGAACACCTCTTTGTTCATTTTATAATTTCATTATACTTTGAATACTTCTTTGTTTCAATAACGAAATTGCTGTTGATGTGTTTAATTTTGCTCAACAGACATCAATAATGTTCTGAGCGTTTGAAAAGAAAATGTTGACTAAAAAATAAACGGATGATATATTTAAGAAAAAAGGTAAGGGGAGATATAAAATGAAAAAATTAACAGCAATTATTTTAAGCCTTGCAATGATTTTCTGCATATTCACGGTTTGCGGATACGCCAATGACGAAAAGCCGTTTTATCTTGTGCTCGGAGATTCAATAGCTTACGGCTCGGGTATTTCAAATTCAAGAGAAGCCTGCTACGGAAAGATTGTTTCGGACACCAACGGTTATGATTACGCCAACCACTCAATTCCCGGTCACACAACAACAAATCTTATCAATCGCCTGAACGAAGAAAGTGTAATTGCTGACCTGAAAAAAGCGGATATCATAAGCATTTCAATCGGCGGAAACAACTTCCTTATGAGTAATCTCATAGGACTTATGTTTGATTCAATCGTTAAAAATGACCACGTACAGTTCGATGCCATTGCAGATAATTTTTACGAAGAGTTCTGCGAAATAATCGATATTATTAATTTACACAATGCCGATGCGGTTATCCTTATGCAGACTCTTTATAATCCGCAGTCAGGTTATCTCAGAGCACCTTATCAAGAAGGTGCAGACAGAATTAACGCAGCTATCGAACGATATAACAATGAAAATCCCGGTGAAATTGTTATCGTTGATGTCGGTGCGGCACTTGGTGACGATATGGAAAACTATGCAGACGATGAAATTCATCCCAGCGCAAAAGGCAATGAGATAATTGCTGAAAAGATCATTGATAAGCTTTATGAGCTCAAACTCGGAAATAACACGGTTCCCGTTATTGCCGTAAAAGGCAAGGATATCGAAATGCCCTCAATATTTACTTCATCACTCAGAATTGTGGGATATATTTTTAATGCAATTTCGGTTGTATATAGATTTTTAAATTTCTGATTATCATCAAAATACCCGTGCAGTTATCAAAGCTGCACGGGTTTATTTTTTATATCATATTGCCGACGGTGTATCCGTCATAAACAGCGTTGGGGATAATTCCTCCGCCGTTTGAATCGCCGATATTATAAATTTCTTTGACTTCATCTTTAAGTGAATCATAGAGTGATGTATCGGGTCTGCCGCCGACTGCAAGCACGACTGTATCGGCTTTGACGGAGCTGATTTTACCGTCCTTTGATTTGTAAAGAACGTCAGTTGCGGTAATCTTTTCAACTTTGGATTCCGTGAGCAACTTGACTCCGTTGCCTTTGAGATGACCGAGCAGTATGGTCTGGTCGGTTTTACCTGTGTTTCCGGCGAGGGTGTCCGTCATCTCGATTATTGTTACATTCTTGCCTTTTTTTGCAAGAAATTCTGCGGTTTCACAGCCGATTGAACCGCCGCCGATAATAACGGTATTCTTTCCGCTTGATGCACCGTCCAGAATATCAATCGCATTAACAGCTCTTTCTACACCTTCAATATTTAATTTAACAGGTGTGACACCCGTTGCGCAAACAACTGCATCGGCATTCATTGCGAGAATATCTTCTTTGGTGAGCTTTTTGCCGAGATGAACGTTCACTCCGTGAAGTTCAAGTTGTCTTTCAAGATAAGGTTTCATAAGACCGAGGTGCTGTTTGAAAGGAGGCTTGCAGGCTAGATTCATCTGACCGCCAACTTCCTTTGCGGCATCGTAAATATCAACCGAATGGCCTCTCATTGCCGCAATTCTTGCGGCTTCAACACCTGCCACGCCTGCACCGATAACAACAACCTTTTTCTTTGCTTCGGCAGGCTTAATGCTGTAATCATTATTGCCTCTTGCCAACACTGCATTACCTGAGCAGATTGCTCTTTCGCCGTGCTGGAGCTGATGGTCAACGCAATGACCGCATCCGATGCAGGGACGGATTTCATCCTCCCTATCTTCGTCGATAAGATTGACAAGGTCGGGCTGTGCAAGCAAACCGTGACCAATGAAAATCAAATCACATTGACCTGATTTGAGTGCTTTTTCGGATGCAACGGGATTCTGCGCGCGTCCGCCGCCGATAAGAGTGATTTTCTTTTTACCCGCTGTGAGCATAAGACCGATTTTCATAACAAGGCAAAGCGCAACCGCCATACAGTCGGAATATGCTGATTCGGGCTTCTGATTTTTACCCGCTTCGCCCGACCAGATACCCGCAAGCACTTCAATTGCATCAACGCCTGCTTTCTGTAATTCCTTGCAGTAGTAAAGACCGTCAAGCATTGAAATTCCGCCGTCTTTGCCCATTTCGATTACGGAAAGTTTTACGATTATTGCAAAATCTTCGCCGCAAAGCTCGCGGATTCTTCTGATTATATTAAGATGGAAACGGATTCTGTTTTCGCGACTTCCGCCGTATTCGTCTGTACGGATATTGGCTGTTTTTGACAAAAACTGCTGACCGAGATAATAGCCGACAGCATGAATTTCAATTCCGTCAAAACCAGCTTTTTTTGCACGCAATGCCGCCTGAGCATATTTTTCTTCGATAGCCTTGATTTCCTCAATTGTCAAAGCTCTGGGAGTCTCATTTGCTAGACCCATCATATATGAATATGGCATTGCAACTGCGCTCGGCCCGACGGGCTGATCACCGATAATCTTTCTTCTTGCGCCTCTTCCTGTATGCGAAATCTGCAAAAAAGCCTTTGAACCGCCGTCGTGAATAACATCGGCAAGCTGAGCCATTCCGGGGATATATTTATCGTCATCGATAACGAGCATACCTTTTGTGTTGAGCCCGAGAGGGGAATCGACACAGGTTACCTCAACGATTATTGCGCCCACTCCGCCTTTTGCTCTTTCGGCATAATGATTGAGAACAGCCTTGTTGACAAAGCCGTTTTCAGCCTGACTCATTCCCATTGCCGCCATAACGGTTTTGTTGCGAAGTTCAACCTTACCGATTTTTCCGGGTGATAACAAATTAGGGTATTTTGAATTCATATAAATACCTCCGTTTTTTATTTTGACATAAAAATTATATTATAAGAATTTTAGGTTTTCAAGCAAAAACAAAGTATTTATACATTTAGCAAAAATATTGTATAGTAATCAAAGCTGCGAGGATATTGCATTAAAAAAACAGATGTTATATAATGGATAAAATGATTTTATCGTTATGTGTGATAATGATTAAAACATAAGGAGAGATAAAATGTATAATATAGAACTCGGAAAAAGCGGTTTGCAGGTGCCGACTATTGCGGTAGGCTGTATGCGAATCAGCGATATGAATGAAAAAGAAGTTTCGGCTTTTATTAATACGGCACTTGAAAACGGTACGAATTTCTTTGATCACGCGGATATTTACGGTGGCGGTAAAAGCGAATCGGTTTTCGGTAACGCCGTTACTTCCTCAATGCGCGAGAATATAATTATCCAGACCAAATGCGGAATCCGTCAGGGCAGATTTGATTTTTCTTATGAGCATATCATTAACTCCGTTAACGGAAGCCTTGAAAGACTCGGTACGGAATATATTGATGTTCTTCTTCTTCACCGACCAGATGCTCTTATGGAGCCTGAAGAGGTTGCAAAAGCGTTTGATGAGCTTAAATCATCGGGCAAAGTGCGTCATTTCGGTGTGTCCAATCAGAATCCTTATCAGATACAGCTTTTACAGTCCTGCCTTGATATGCCTTTGTGCGTCAATCAGCTTCAGTTTTCTATAATGCACGCTCCGATGATTCAGTCGGGAATCAATGTTAATATGTATAACGAGTCTGCGGTTAACCGCGACGGAGGCGTACTTGATTTTTGCCGGCTCAACAAAATAACCGTACAGCCGTGGTCGCCGATGCAGTACGGATTCTTTGAAGGCTGCTTCATTGATAATGAGAAATTTCCCGAGCTTAACAAAACACTTGAAATCATAGGCGAAAAATACGGCGTTTCTAAAACCACTGTTGCTTTTGCCTGGATACTCCGTCATCCCGCAAAAATGCAGCCCGTCACGGGCACAACCAATCTCACCCGCCTGACTGACTGCATAAAAGCAAGCGAGATGAATATTACCCGTGAAGAATGGTATGAAATTTACCGCGCTGCAGGTAACATACTTCCTTAAAAATCAGAACCCAAGAAAGCAAAAACTTTCTTGGGTTCTTTTTCAGTCAATATTGATTTTCCATCTTTGCTGCATAATTTCGCAGGGAATATCATCCGAATCAGTTGCGTAGAAAACAGTAAGCAATGTTCCGTCATCAAACTCAATTGTTGAGGGATATCCCAGGTCGTCGCTTCCGAAACTTTCGTAAATCCTTATATCTTTTTCCCAGCTTTTTCCGCCGTCAAGGCTTACCATCGCCATAATTCCGTAAGGTGTTTTTCTGCGTCCGTAAGTGCAGAGAAGAATTCCGGAACTGAGCAAGATAAGGTGAGGAGGAGCTCCGCCCGTTTCGTCGAGAAGCATTTCGGGCGCGGTCCAGGTTTTTCCCTTGTCATATGAAAAGCTCTGAAAAATGGTGAATATTGTATCGTCATAATTGTCTGCTCTTGTGTGACAGATGAGTGTACCGTCGGGCAGTTCAATAAGATGAGGTTCGTTGAGAAAGAAATCTTTGCTGTCTGTCGTTATTTTTCCGATAAGTTCTGTTTCACAAGTTTCGGGATTTAATTTGTGAATTTCAATTCCGATCGGAACATCATTGAAATTGTTTCCTGCCCAAAGAATAGTTCCGTCTTTAAGTTCTGTTGGTCCGTGAGGGGAGGTGACGGGTGAGTGACGAATTTCTCCGAAGGTGATTCCGTAATCATTACTTATTCTGAAAAGTGAGCCAAGATATTTCTCTTCCTCTTCTTCGGTTATTGTATCGATATAGCTTTGCACATATTTGTTATCCTGATTGCAACTTCTCTGAAATTCTGCGGAATTGTTGAATGAAGTAAAAATCATTCCGCTTTTACCGAAGGTGCAGATTCCCGCATCTCTGTCGTCAAGCGGAGTGTCGATTACGGGTGCGGGCGGGGTGTAGGTTTTTCCGTTATCGAAGCTGTAAGAAATAACCGCTTTTCCGAATGGACAGACGTGTTCAACCCTGAATCCCGATGCTCCGACTGCGATTGTACCGTTTTGCAAAAGCGATACGGTGGGCCATGCAAAATATCTGTGGCGACCATGCGGATTCGATATGATTGTTTCAGGTTTTCCGATAAGTTCAATTTTCATTCTGTCATCTCCGATGCTGTGTTTTCAGGTTTTGTTGCAGTCTGCTGCTGAATTTTATAAAGCTTTCTTGCTTCAAAGAATGCGAAAACAATGCATATGAATGAGTAAACCGCGAAAATAAGGAATGGCATAATTTCGGGCGTATCGCCAACCATCTGAATATTAAGAAAGATGCCGATTGCACCGTTTATAATCATAAAAAACGGATACTCAACATATGCAAACATTGTGAGAAAATAAATCAGTATGCCGAGAAGAGTTGATACGCTGTCGAGAAAAACATACTGTGAGCCGATGAGCGGAAGCAAAAACCACATTGCAACCAAAACGACAGCGGAACCGATCAAAAGCAAAATGAGATTGCGTCGGCTCATTTTTCTGAGTACCGTTGATTCACCGCTTTTGTGTTTGTTCCAGCGGATGAAAGTCAGAAGCTGAATCGGAAATGAAAAAAACAATGCCGATAATCCCGAACCGTAAAGATTATAGTGGATATAAACTGCGGCATAAAGCAGGGAATTGATGCTTCCTATCATACTTGCAAAGCGGTTGACGCGCGACTGCAGGAGGGCAATGAAAAGGGATACATAGAGCGGAAATATACGCAGAAAATTCTGTTTATAAACAATACTCGAAACAGTGATAAGCACGGCAGTGCATATCATCAGAATAAAAATTGTTATATCTTTTTTCGATGGTTTTCGCTTTTCGGCCTGTGGCTGTCCGTTCAAATTTTCACACCTCTTTTGTTTCAGATTTTTTTATTATATATCCAATCAAAGATAATTACAAGTTATTTATCGTTTCTTGACATACATTCTTTAATAATGATATAATAAATAATTATCAAGAATAAAAAAACAGGATGTTTTTAAGGAGAAATAAAATGCCGATCAAACTTATCGCTTCCGATCTTGACGGAACTCTTATGTCGCCCGATCATCTTACTGTAGCGCCGAGAACAAAAAGTGCGCTTATATCGGCACGCGACAAAGGAATAAAAATCGCAATTGCGACGGGTCGTGCACTCAGCTTTACTTCAGGTGTTACTGCGCAGATTCCGTTTGTTGACTATGTTGTATGCTCAAACGGTGCATCTGTTTATGACAGAAACAGCGGAAAATTTATTTACAGGAACACCGTTTCTGCTGAAATAACCTCGGAAGCGGTTAAGCTGCTTGTGTCTTTGCCCGTTTATTTCAACGTTTATATTGACGGAGAAATTTATGTACAGAAAGGCGCGGAAAAGTATTTTAAAAATACGGGTCTGCCGACCGTTTTTCTTGATGAGTTTTCATCAAAGCTGACAGTATGCGATGATATTATTGCAGCGACCGAGGGGAAAGAGGCCGAGCTTATTGATGTGTTTTACGGCACTGCGGATTTAAAAAACAAAATTTTTGATTTTTTTGAATCGCACGGACTTGTGCTGACATCGGCGCTTGCGGGAGTTGTTTCCGCAACAGCGGTAGGCTCTGATAAGGGCACGGCACTTAAAGGCCTCGGAGAAATTCTTGACATAAGCGCAGATGAAATGATGTCATTCGGCGATGCATCAAACGATTCAACAATGCTGAAGTTTGCGCACTATTCGTTTGCAATGGAAAACGGAGATGAAATCTGTAAAGCAAGTGCAAGATATTCCGCGCCCTCCAATGCAGAGGACGGAGTTGCGCAGATGATTGAAAAATATGCTCTTTCGGAGGACTGAATAAAATGAATATAGAAAAGATTCTTTCACATTGTGACCACACACTTCTTGCTGTTGATGCAACTTGGGACGACATAAAGCAGATTTGCGATGACGGTATGAAATATAAAACCGCAAGTGTGTGTATTCCTGCTTCGTATGTAAAGCAGGCATCAGATTATGTTGATGGCAAGCTTGCAATATGCACGGTTATCGGCTTTCCCAACGGTTATTCAACTGCCGCCGTTAAGGCGTTTGAAGCAAAAAATGCCGTTGAAAACGGAGCAGATGAAATTGATATGGTTATCAATGTCGGCTACGCAAAAAGCGGAAGATACGATGAAATTTTAAATGAAATAAAAGAAGTAAAAGCCGCTTGCGGTGATAAAATATTAAAGGTTATAATCGAAACCTGCCTTCTCACCGATGAAGAAAAAATCGAGATGTGCAGAGTTGTTACCGAATCGGGTGCCGATTTTATAAAGACATCAACAGGTTTTTCAAAGGGCGGCGCAACCAGAGAAGATATTGCTCTTTTTGCAAAGCAAATCGGACCGAATGTGAAGATGAAAGCCGCTGGCGGAATCCGTTCTTTTGAGGATGCGGAGGATTATCTTGCACTCGGATGTGAAAGACTCGGTACAAGCGCAATAGTAAAGCTTGTCAAGAATCAAGAGGTAACAGGATATTAAGGGGGATATTATGAGTAATTTACCCACACCGCATATCGCGGCAACTGAAAAAGATGCTTTCGCGAAAACCGTGCTTATGCCCGGCGACCCTTTGAGAGCGAAATATATTGCAGAGAATTTTCTTAAAAATCCTGTGCTTGTAAACAATACAAGAGGTGTACAGGGTTATACGGGTTATTACAAAGGAAAGCGTGTTTCCGTTATGGCATCGGGTATGGGTATGCCGTCAATCGGAATTTATTCCTATGAGCTTTATAATTTTTATGATGTTGATACTATAATCAGAGTCGGCTCTGCGGGCGCAATCAGCCCCGAACTTCATCTTCGTGATGTCGTTTTCGGTCTTGGTGCGTGCACGAATTCTGCCTATGCCGAGCAATACAGACTGCCCGGCACATTCGCTCCCGTGGCTGATTTTGAAACCCTTCAGAAGGCTGTGACTGCCGCCGAAAGTTTCGGAGTAAAGCCGTTTATCGGCAATATCCTTTCTTCCGATAATTTTTACGATGATGCATCAAGCCTTGCCGATTGGCAGAAGATGGGTGTTCTTGCGGTTGAAATGGAAGCTGCCGCGCTTTATATGAACGCAGCAAGAAGCGGCAAAAAGGCTCTCGCAATTTGCACAATTTCCGATTGCCCTCTTGCGGGTGGAGAGGAATGCACGGCTCTCGAAAGAGAGCAGACCTTCAATAAAATGATTGAGATTGCTCTGGAGACTGCCGATGAATAATTCAGATCTTATCAAGCTTGCTCTTGAAGCAAGAAAAATGTCCTATTCGCCGTATTCGGGATTTTCTGTCGGCGCGGCTCTTTTGTGCTCTGACGGAACGATTTATACGGGATGCAATATCGAGAATTCAGCATTCTCGTCGACTAACTGTGCGGAAAGAACCGCCATTTTCAAGGCGGTTTCGGAGGGTAAACGCGATTTTGTGAAAATTGCGGTTGTCGGCGGAAAAACAGAGAATGAAACACCCTGTAATTATTGTCCTCCGTGCGGAGTTTGCAGGCAGGTTATGAAGGAATTCTGTCCTGCGGATTTTGAAATAATAATCGCGAAAAATATTGATGAATTTAAAGTGTTGACTCTTGCACAGCTTCTGCCCGAGAGTTTTGACAAACGTGAGGTCTGATATGAATTTTGTTGATATTATCCGAAAAAAGCGTGACGGATTTGAACTGACAAAAGAAGAAATTGAGTGTTTTGCATTTTCAGCTGCAGATGGTTCCGTGCCCGATTATCAGCTTTCGGCACTCCTTATGGCTATATGTTTCAACGGCCTGAATGAAAGAGAAACACTTGATTTGACCGATGCTATGGCACGCTCGGGCGATATGGCGGATTTGTCGGGGATAGACGGCATTACGGGTGATAAGCATTCGACGGGCGGCGTAGGGGATAAAACAACATTGATTGTTGCTCCCATCGTTGCATCCTGCGGAGTCAAAGTTGCAAAAATGAGCGGAAGAGGTCTCGGCCATACGGGCGGTACGGTTGATAAACTCGAATCAATTCCGGGGTTCAGAACATCTCTTGAATCCGATGAATTTATTTCGGTTGTCAATCAATGCGGTATATGCGTAACGGGTCAGTCGGGCAAGCTTTGCCCTGCTGACAAAAAGCTTTACGCATTGCGCGATGTTACTGCGACTGTTGATAATATTTCTCTTATTGCATCGAGCATTATGAGCAAAAAGCTTGCAGGCGGTGCGGAGTGCATTGTGCTTGATGTCAAGTGCGGAAGCGGCGCTTTTATGAAAGATGAAGAATCTGCAAAGCTGCTTGCTTCGAAAATGGTTGAAATCGGCAGGGGAGCGGGCAGAAGAATTGCGGCTCTTATTACCGATATGGATGTTCCGCTCGGACATAATATCGGCAATTCGCTCGAAATTATCGAAGCGGTTGATACTCTCAATGGTAACGGCCCCGAGGATCTGACCGAAATTTCGGTCCTTCTTGCCGCAAAGCTTCTTCAGCTTGCAGGCAAAGGCGATTTTGAGGAATGTAAGACTCTTGCAAAGTCAAAAATCGATGACGGGTCCGCTCTCGAAAAACTTTGTGAAATGGTCTCGCTTCAGGGTGGCGATTCCGAGTATATCCGCAACACCGATTTGTTCCGGAAGGCGGCTGTTGAATATAATTTCATTTCGCCTGAAAGCGGATATATTGTTCATATGAATGCAGAGGGAATTGGCTCGGTATGCGTTGAGCTTGGTGCGGGCAGACTCTGTAAAGAGGATGAAATTGATCCGTCTGCAGGTATCATTCTTCGCAAAAAGACGGGTGATTGGGTCGAAAAGGGCGAAACGATCGCTATGCTTTGCTGCTCGGATGAAAAAACGATTGATAACGCAGCGGTGAAATTTGCTGAATCAATTACAATCGGAAGTGAAAAACCGGACATTTCAGGCATACTGATTGATATTGTTGAGTAATGTTGCACAAAAACTGACCCGTTTTTTTGACTTGCCAACACAGATAAAATTATGATATAATACATCGAATACTAAATGTTAGGAGATTTTTTAAATGGGTAAATTAAATCAGATCGACAAAGCTGCCGAGAGCAAAGGTTCACTTCTTGTAACAATCTGGCAGTTTGTTAAGTTCATCGTTGTAAGTCTTCTTGCAATGATCGTTCAGTTCGTTCTTCTTAACACACTTAACCTCATCCCCGCAATCGCAGACCTTTACAGCCAGGATTTCGCTTGGTGGGTATTTGTTTATCCCGTTGCAGTCGGCGGACTTGGTTATTTCATCGTAAGCAATGTTGCCAACATTATTGCTCAGATTGTTGCTTTCTTTGTTAACAAAGAGAAAACATTTAACTCGGGCGCAAATGTTGCTGTTGCACTTCCCATCTACATAGTTTTCACAATTGCTCTTATCTTCTTCTCAGCTTGGCTTAACCCCACTCTCAAGGAAGTTTTTGTTGGCTGGAATCTTGAAGAAGCAGCTGCAAAGAACATTGCAACAATGATTTGTTCTGCAGTTCAGTTCTTCCTCTATTTCCCCGTTGACAAGATTCTCTTCCACAAGAAAAAGGAAGAAAAATAATCATATTGAATATGAACAACCCATCGGTTTTTGCCGATGGGTTAATTTTTTTGCTTTTATTCGATTAATACAGATGCTTTTACTTTCTTTGAATAGGGGAGCTGACGGTCGTTATACGACATATTCAGACCGCCGGGGTTACAGGTAATTGTGTTACCGATGATACTTCCGTGAATATCAAAGCTGCCCGACGCAAGTGCGATATTTCCTTTTGGTGCATAAATTATTCCCCATGAATCGAAACCGCCTTGCTGTGAATAGAGTGTGATGTTGCCGTTTCTCGAATAAATGGAGAGCGTTCCGCCCGATTCATTATATGTGTGTGCACTTCCGCCAATTAAAATATCTTTTTCCGCTATTATACAACCGTCAAGCGTTATTCCGCTTGAACCCTGATTTGTCGAGAGGTTTCCGCCGCTGTATATTATGCCTTGGATTGTGTATGCGCCTTGACCCGAAAGAGAAAGATTTCCTTTTCGGTTATACAAATCGCCGTTCATGGTAAACGGTCCTGCAATATCCGTTACGGTTTCACCCGATGAAACATTTTCACCCCAAACAAAGATATCACCGTTTACGGTTGTACCGCCGCTCTGAAGTTTTAATTTATTGTAGGCATATATATTTCCGTTGACGGTCATCGGAACACTGCCTTGCTTGTCGAAAAATCCGCGACAATAAACGGGACCGTTGAAAACCGACGGACCGTTGAGTTTTATATTTCCGTCGACATAGGTTTCGCAATCGCATTGAAGATTATAAGTTGAGCTTCTTGTTAAGTCTCCGCCAACATAAAAGCAGTTTCCGTATACGGTTGTGTGTCCGTTGAGAGTTGTGTTGCCTTCAACATACAAGTCTCCGCCGACCATCAGTGATTTATCCCAGGTTGTAGTAAGATTTCCGCCGATGTATGCATTTCCTTTCACATAAACAGGGCATTGCGGGGTGAAGTCGCCGGCAATATATAAATCGCCGTAAATTACAAGCACATCGGAATGATAGCTTGTTGAAAGTGTCCCGTCACAATAGGTGTTGCCGTTAATCGAAACGGATGAATTTATTACCGACCCCGCAGAATATCTGTTAAGATAAAAATTTGATTTGCTGATGTGTGAGTAGGATTTGCTGAACATCCCTTCATCAACAATCGGCACCGACGCCATTATCATTTCATCGAAATCAGGCATGGGTTGAGGTCTTACATTGCTCGAAGTACCGCTTACGGTAATGCTGCTCTGGTTATATGACGCTTGTCCCGCTGAAAAGACAGTACCCGATATGGTGCACCCGCCTCCGTCGGCATAAACATTGCCGTTGCCAAATATGCTTCCACCGATATTATAGTGACCGTTCAGGGTGAATTGCGAATTATCACCGTGAAACATAAGATAATCAAAATCTACCGCTACATCTTTATCAACATATTTTGCGGCGGCTTTTGCGTTAATCTGAACTGAGTCAATTTTAAAAAGACTTGCAAAAATTGTTTTGCTTTCCACGGAATCGCTCACGCGTATTATTTCATCCGAAGGGAATTCGATTGTTACACTGTCTGCGGAAAATCCGTTTTTCTCAACATATTCAAGAGCAACCAACCTTGCAGTTTGTTCGTCGGGCATATATCTTACCGCTGCCAGCGCCGCTGAATCCATCGCGCTTTGGAGCTTGCTTTTTTGGTGGTATTTCAGCCCCATATCAGTGACAAGTGACACAACCGAAAGAAATGCAACAAGACCGAGTGCCGCAATAACCATTACGGCACCGTCTTCTTTCTTTCGGAATATGTGAAACCATTTGTTCAGCATCGTTTTGCACCCCTTTCCCCAAAAAAGAAATGCTTGGTTTATATTTCGGAGTTGTTTATTGACTGCTTGATTTGTTCGATTTGTTTTGTCAATTCCGTAACGGTAAGCTCAGCTCTGTCTATGTAATAGCCATAAAGCTTCAACTCTTTCTGAATGGCAAGTTTGTTTTTTGCGTGTTCATTTTCGAGCTCGTTTATCTTCTCTGCGTTTTCAAAGATGAGCGTTTTATTTGCTTCACGGAGTTTTGAATTTTCTTCTTCACTTTCTGTAATTCTTTGCGACAGAACGCTGTTTTTGACTTCAAGCTCTGTGATTTCTTTTGTTGCATCGTTTTTTTCTTTGGTAAGAGCGTTTATTTTTGCGGTTTTTTCTTCTGTTTCTTCACACTTGTTTTTTAATTCATTTTCGCAGCGTGAAAGTTGTGCTCTGGTTTCTTCAAGTTCCTGAAACACTGATTTATACTCATCCGAAATTGATGCATATTTTTCGATTTGTTTTGTCAATTCTGTGTTTTGGTTTTTTGCAGATGAAAGTGCATTTTCAATTTCTTTGTTTCTGTTTTCGAGCAAAGAGATTCTTTCGGCATATTGCTTATCAGGAACAGCAGGGGAGATGGGGTGAGCATTTCTGAGATTCTCGTTTTCTGCTTCAAGCTTTTTTATTGTTTCGGTCAGACACATGATTGTTGCGTTGTGCTCATCGGTTTTGTCTTCGGCAGGCACTGCTTTTTTCTCCGCTTCAGACTGATAATCCTTGCATTTTTTTATGTATCTGTCTCTTTCTCTGTTGGAAAAAGCCAGTTCTTCTTTCATTGATGAAAGCTTTGATTCGTGAAGTTTCAGAGATGCTTCATAGCTTTTTGTTAATTCTTCAATAAATGATTGCACCTCATCGGGATTAAAACCGTAAAGAACTTTTTTGAACGGCAGTTCTTTTTCATCTTTAATGTCAATCTGCATATTTTCGGAGGGAATAGTTTTGCCGTTGACGATTTCGTTCATATCCTGTGTTTTGCTTTTGTTGTTTACGGCTTCATTTTTTGCTTTTTTCATATTTAAATCCCTCACAATACATTTATTATAATCTTATCACCGTTTTTTATGCCGAGTCTTGATGCCGAACCGTTTTTGAGTTCAATAACACTTTTTGCATTTTTTACTGTTTTGCAAATTTTACCGGGCTGAACATCGATGTCAATTTTTATTACCGATCCCGATTTGTCAAGATAAACAACATCAATTGCAAATTTCATATTCAGCATATGTATCTGATTGCAAGGCGTGATGTAAAGTGCGTAATTATCGGCAATTGTTTTGCGAAACATCAGTCCTCTGAATCTTGTAAGAAAGGTGTCGGCAAGATTTGCGTTATCCGTGATAACGATATCTTTTTTTAAAATTCTTATCTTCTTCATAATGTTGTTAAAATGTTTCAAGTATATTCATAACGGTTGGCCCCATAAGGATGATAAAAACAACAGGGAAAATGAACAGAAGCATCGGCAGAAGCATTTTGATTGATGCTTTCATACCTTTTTCTTTTGCCTGCTGGCTTCTTTCTGTTCTGAGCTGTTCAGACTGTGCGCGCATTACATTGTTGATCGGAATGCCGAGCTGTTCTGCCTGAACAAGTGCGGATGCGAATGTTTTGAGTTCATCGAGATTGGTTGCATCGCAGAGATTTTGCAAAGCTTCTCTTCGGGTTCTTCCCATCTGAATTTCTCTGTAAACTATAAGCAGTTCATCAATAAACGGACCGCTCAGTTTCTGTGAAACTTTAAGCAGTGCGGCATCAAATCCGAGACCCGCTTCGATGCATACACAAAGCAAATCCATTGCATCAGGCAGTTGTTTTTTTATTCCCGTCTGATGGCTTGAAACGCGTGAACGGAGATACATTGTCGGTCCCATTACTCCGATGGTTACACCGATAACAAAAATCAGCAATGCAATCATCGTTTCAGGTTTGACAATAATAAGTATTATGCAGGTCAGAAATACTGCACCGACAAGAAAAGCCTTCTTAATAAACTGGAAATCCGATGCTTCCATAAATATACCTGCGTAGCGAAGCTGTTTTCGTATTGCTTCAAGAGTTTTTGTTTTGTTTGCATTCTTCTTTTTCGGAGCAAATCGCCCGAGCTTTTCGGAAATATTTTTAACACCTTTTGCGATAAATCTGTCATAGAACGAAAGCTGTAATTCATGAAATGCGGGCTGACCGATTGAATTATTGATTTTATCAATTCGGCTTTGCTTTTGGTCGTTTTTTATTCCGACAGGGGAAGCTATCAGAACAAAAATTATGAATGCAAGAAATGAATATGCAATTACGAGAAATTCCAAAAAGCTCACCTCCACAGACCGTCAATTTAGTATTCAATGGACACTACTTTTCTTATTGCCAGGAAACCGAGAATTTCCATAACAACAGAAACAATCAGCATTATGTTGCCTGCCGTTGTTGTGAAAAATGTTGACATATAGTCGGGATTAACAACCATAAGAATTGCCGCTATGGCAATCGGAAGAGAACCGATTATCAGACCCGACATTCTTCCCTGAGCGGTTATTGAATTGATTTCACCTTTGATTTTAATTCTTTCGCGGATTGTGTTTGAAATAGTTGAAAGTATTTCAGAAAGATTGCCGCCCGTTGTGCGCTGAATGAGAACAGCAGAGACGACCAGCATAAGGTCGGGACTCTTTACTCGGTCAACCATATTGTTGAGTGCTTCTTCCATTGTTGCGCCGTAGCGTATTTCGTTGCAAACTCTGCCGAATTCAATGCCGATTGGTGCGGGCATATCGTTTGCAACATTTTCCATTGCCTGCTGAAATGAAAATCCCGAGCGCAGTCCGTTGCATATCATTATCAGCGTATCTCCAAGCTGTGCTTCAAACGCTCTTGTTCTCTTACCTTTTTTTATTTTTATGAATATCAAAGGAAGGAATGCGCCGATTACGGCGAGTGTTACGGACGGCATCATACCGAGCTGAAACAGAGCTGCGAGTCCCGCCGGAACAAATGTAAGTACGACCCAGATGAGGCAGAATTCTTCGGGTTTCATCATAATATCTGCAAGTATAAGCTCGTTGAAAATTGTCTCCATAAGTTTTTTGCGTTTGACGGACTGTTTGCCGCCGTTTATTGCCCGGCTGATGAGCGATGACTTTCTGTTCTTCTTTTTCTCCTGAATCTGAAGTGTCAGGCCACTTTTTTTGCTGGAGATTTTATTGACACGCTTTTCAACCTGACGCTTGTTCTGGGTCGCACTGCCCATAATGCTGACCATCAGGAAGAAACTGAATAATCCGAAGGTGACAGAAAGAATAACAATGCTAATTTGTAAACCATTCATTATTGACCGTCACTCCGTTTCCTTTGATTTTTTCAAGGCAATTCGGTCTTACCCCCGTCGCTTGAAATTTGCCTATGAATTTTCCCGAAGCATCAACAGTTCCGTCCGTTTCATAAACAAATATATCCTGCATGCTTACTATATCTCCTTCCATACCGATGATTTCGGTTATGGAGGTTATTTTTCTTGTGCCGTCACGAAGTCGGCTTTGCTGAACGATGATATCTATTGCTGAAGAAATCTGGTCTCTGATTGCTCTTAGGGGAAGCTCCATTCCGCTCATAAGAACCATCGTTTCAAGTCTTGCAACCGTATCTCTCGGTGAATTGGCGTGAGTCGTTGTCAGAGAACCGTCGTGACCCGTGTTCATTGCCTGAAGCATATCGAGCGTTTCTTCTGAACGAACTTCGCCGACGATAATTCTGTCAGGTCTCATACGCAGTGCGTTCTTAACAAGATTTCGTATTGTTACAGCACCTTTGCCTTCAAGGTTTGCGGGTCTTGCCTCAAGAGTTATAACGTGTTCCTGTTTGAGCTGAACTTCTGCGGCGTCCTCGATAGTGACGATTCTTTCGTCCTCGGGAATGTAGGATGAAAGAACATTCAGAAGAGTGGTTTTACCGCTGCCCGTACCGCCCGCAACAACTATGTTGAGCTTGCCTTTGACGCAAGCTTCAAGGAACTGAAGCATCTGCGGCGTAAGTGAACCGAATTTCAGAAGTTGCTGCGCCGTAATCGGTTTTTTGCCGAATTTACGGATTGTCAGAACGGGTCCCACAAGCGACAGGGGAGGGATAATCGCGTTTACTCGGGACCCGTCTGCAAGTCTTGCGTCAACCATAGGGCTTGTTTCGTCAACATGTCTGCCGACGTTTGACACTATGCGGTTGATAATATTCATCAGATGCTCTTCGTCTCTGAATTTCAGGTCTGTAAGTTTGAGCTTACCTTTATCTTCAACATATATTTTGTCGGGACCATTTACCATTATTTCGCTGTATGAAGGGTTCTGAACAAGCTCTTCAATCGGTCCGTAACCCATAATATCGTTGAAAAGCTCGACTGTAACCTTTTCGCGGTCCATTCTCGGGATCAGAAATTCGTCATCGTTAACTCTGTCGTCAACTATTTTGTACATCGCTTCGCGGTCGGTTATCATTTTGCCGCTTCTGTTCATTTCATCAATGATTGCAGAGTGGATTTGCCGTTTTACTTCAAGGTACGGATCTTCAACCGTTTCTTCGTTTATTTTTATTTCAACCGTTTCTTCTGCTTCGGAAACAGCGTCGGGTTTTGGAATCTGCAATTTTTTCTGACCGTCTATTCTGTCTAAAAGTCCCATAACCGCACCTCACAATGCTTATGATTTTTTTCTGCCTGTTGTAAACAATTTCTTCTTTTCGGGCTTTACCTTTACGGGTTCAATTCCCGTGTGAATGCTGATTATTTTATCCGCCATATCTGAAATTGATTTTGATACCGATGATTTCGGTTGTGCAACGGTTACTGCCTGGCCTTTGTTAACGCTCATCAGCACGGCGGAATAATCTGCGGGGATGTTTGCAAATATGGGAATCTGAAACATCTCTTCGAAATCTCCTGCTTTTATCAGACTCTTTTCTGTTTTGTTGAGAATTATCCTTATCTTCTCTCTTTGATGCAACTGGTCAAGGATAGTGTAGCAAACCTTTGCGTTGTTGAGAGAAAGAATTTCATTATTATAAATCAGGAATATTTCTTCGCAGTTTTCGCAGGCGGTTATTGTTGTATCGTTGAATGATGATGGTAAATCAATGATTAAGTATTCATAATAAGGACGCATAGTATCGATTATCTTTTCAATGTGTGCCGCAGTAACAAAATCCGCGTATTCCGAGCTTTTCGGTGCACACAGTACGCTCATGCCCGTGCTGTGTTCAACGGAAAAATTATTTATGTTTTCGATTGTTATGCCGCCTCTGTCCTGAACAAGGTCAACTATCGAATGTTTTGTGTCAAGGTCAAGTGCCATAACAACATCGCCGAACTGCAGGTCAAGATCCATAAGCATAACTCTTTTTCCGGCTCTTGCAAGCTGTGCCGCAACGCCGACTGCGAGAGTTGTTTTACCTGTTCCGCCTTTACCGCCGAAAAATCCTATTGCCTTGCAGCGGACACGCTTTTCTTCGTTGTTGTCAAGGACGCGCTGCTTTTCAAGCGCATAAACCGTTTTGATGTTTTTGGAAAATTCTTCTGCGCCGATTCCTTCAATCGGAAGCACTTTTCTTATTCCGTACTGAGCGGCTTTGTTGACGAGGTCAACATCAATTCTGTCATTGACAAGTATTGCTATCGTGCCTCTTGCCACGGTCAGCAGATCCTGAATGAAGCCGAAAACCGAATCGCTCACGTTTCCTCTGACTGCGCACAGAACAATTTCTGGGAATTTATTGACTGTTTTTGTTTTGCCTTCCGCCGTGAAACCCGAATATCCGCTGATTGCAAATGCTTCATCGGCTACAAGATCTTTTATTTCTATTCTTAAATCCATATCATCTGACAAAACAAGTAAATTGATTTTTTCCATAGCCGTTTCATCTCCAATCAATCATCAGTTACTTTGGGTTGTAGGGGGAGCCGGGGTAATTTCACCCATTCCGTAGTTTGTCTGGGGTACCTTGTTTCTGTCATCAGGTATTGAGATATTTGCTATTTCATCAGCAATACCGTGACTCTCTGCGTGAGAAACAAGAACAATTCTGAAATAATCGGAACCGTTTGATCCGGTATAGTCGAGCCCCATAAGTACCGGAATCTGTTCTTTTGTCAGTGCAAGAGTTATGATTGAATATGACATTATTTCTACGCCTGCATCTTGCTGAACATTTGCGGTATAATCGCTGATCCTGATAACCTGAACATTTTTAAGTATCGGTTCTGCAGACGGTGTTACTTCTTCTTTATATATATTAATATAATCATACTCTTTGAGAAAATTTGAAACTGCATTTTCATTGCTGACACAAATCGAATATCCGTACATTCCGTTTGCAAGCTCATATGACAGTCGGTTTTTAGGTTCTCCGAGACCGACTGTTGTGATTTTGCGTGCCATCAACTGTTCACCAGCATAGATTTTTTCGGTTGCCATATAGCCGATGATATCTTTTGTGTTGCAGACTGTTCCGAATGAAACTGCGGTCACGGGTAATTTTATAACCTGAAACATATCCTCTGTAAGGATTGTGTTTTTTTCAATATCTTCAATTGCAACAATTACCGATGCATCGTCAACACCGGTTACGATGCTGCTTGTTTTGAGTTCGTTTGCAAAAAAGTAAGTTGCGACGCCTGCCGCCAGCGCGATAACAACCGCTATAAGATAAATTTTTTTCATAACAGACTGTCACCTTCCTATGATTCTACTTTCATTATAACCGTTGAGGTTATTGTTTTTTCTTTGCCGAGAACTGTACTTAATACGGGAGTGAAAAATGAAATATCTGCTTCCATACTGACTTTTATGTCGCCCGATGTCGGGTCGGCAGGGGATGTGTACTCTACTTTTATTTCAACTCCGCCATTTGCAAAAACGGTTGTTGTGGTTTCTTCAATGTGATTTATTATTGCCTGCGTATCGGCGTTTTCAGCAGTGTGAACAACGGCATATCTTGCACCTTCACGGCAGGCATTGTTGAGCGAAAGCTGATTATAGAACAGCCATCCGAAATCAAGTATTCCGCAGAGTATCAACAGAAATATCGGAAGGATGAGCGCAAATTCAACCATTGCCTGGCCGTCCTCATGTCTGTTCTTTTTTCTGAATCGTTTCATGATTTGCCGTCACCTCCGCACCGACACGGTAAAAATCCTCTTTAAACATTAATGGGTAAGCTCGCTCAAGAGCGAGCGAACTTACCCACAGGGAGTTAGTTATTCAGTTTTGTTTGAGCCATATAATTGAGTTATAATCAAGTTGTTGATCCGCCTGTTACGCCGCCTGCAGCACCGCCGCCTGCACCTGCTTTATCGAGCTGTTCGTTCACTTCGTCAAACATATCGCGAACCTTCGGTCCGAGTGCAACGAGTGCAACGATTACGACAACTGCGATAAGTCCGATGATAAGACCGTATTCTACCATACCCTGACCTTCTTCGTCTTTAAACCATTTTCTTAACATAATAAAACCTCCGTTCGCCTTTCTTGAAATTTTGTTTGTAATTTTTTTAGGTTAATGAATGATAAGCTTTTATGTTGTTGATCCGCCTGTTACGCCGCCTGCAGCACCGCCGCCTGCACCTGCTTTATCAAGCTGTTCGTTCACTTCCTCAAACATATCACGAACCTTCGGTCCGAGTGCAACGAGTGCAACTATTACGACGACTGCGATAAGTCCGATGATAAGACCGTATTCTACCATACCCTGACCTTCTTCATCTTTGAACCATTTTCTTAACATAAGATTTGCCTCCTTTAAAATAATTTTTATTTTTTACCCTTTCCGTAGGGTATTGTTACTAGAATAATGCCGAGAAGATTCTGTCGGAAAGTTCACCGAAAATCGGATATAAAGCCGTTACAACAACGCCGAGTGAAAGATAGGGTCCCATCGGAACTGCTGTTTTGAGTGAGCCTTTCTTTGTTGCGATGAGATAAATCAGATAAACTATCAGTCCTGCCGCCATAATGAGTGCCGCCTGAAGATATCCGAAAGCGCCGAGGCAATAACCGATTGCTGCACTGTATTTGACATCGCCTGTTCCTATCGGTATTCCGATAAGCATCGGAAGCTGATAAAGAATGAATCCTGCCGCAAGACCGATGAGGGAGGGGATGAGCGTTTGTTTCACGGGAACACCTGTTGTTATCGCATATACAATTGCAACCGTTCTGATTATCATCAGTGAAAGAACCGATGAATTCGGAATCTTTTTGATGTCCAGGTCAACAACGCCGATTGAAATTGCAATTGATATGTAAGCGGCCGCTTCGAGTCTGACTGCAGTATTTTCGAAAAGTGCAAAGACTGCTGCGAACAGGGCGCCCGAAATAATCAGCCAGGTGACAATCACCGCCGTGTTCTTTACTGCTTCGATTTTTGCGGTTTCGTCGGTTCTGCGCTTGATCTGGGAAATCGAAATCAGATTGAATGCCAGCGCTGAAAGTATGCCGAGCAACCCGCCATAAACTATTTCAATCATCAGTGTTCACCTCCGATTTTCTGAGGGAACTGCCGTTCCCTTGTTGCAACTTTATGGTACATCCGACGGTTGTAAAAGTCAAACACTTAATTTTTGAGATGTTAATAACTTTTGTGCAAATTGCACATACAAAATAACATGAGTTTTTAGACAAAAAGATTGATTTTTGTCAGACGCTTACTTTACAAATATATATAAGTATTACTATAATGTCGGCTTTAAAAAAGCTTTTTTTCTTCTCTGTTTTGCACAATTTTTTGCCGAAAAATGAAAAACAAGCATTTTATTCAATGATTTTGTATATCTCTTTATATTTTAAAAGATCCATTGCATAAAAATCGAAACATGTGAATAAATAATCTCCGAATATGTTGATGTTATTATGTTTTTTTGCAAAAAATGCTTGCATTTGTCGCATGAACGCTGTATAATATTGATGTAAACAGCGTCGGAACGACGGATATTTTATGCTTTGGAGGTAAATATGAATAAACTGACTGTGCAACAGACTGCAGAAAAATGGAATGTCTCTGTCAGACGAGTTCAGGATTATTGCAGACAGGGTAAAATTCCGGGTGCTCAGAGAATCGGCACCAACTGGCTGATTCCCGCGGATGCTGTGCGTCCCGTTGACGGTAGAAAAAAGGCGGCGAGAGACGATGCGGATAAAGATGTCCCTATGCCGAGGAAGTGTCCTTTTCTTCATATGACCGATTTATATTCTGAGGCGGGTACTGCTGACAGGTGTATACTTTCTCTTTCAACTAATCCCGAAGCTCAGGCGCTTTTTGCCGCTGAAATTGCATACAGCCGCGGAGAAATTGATAAGGTTTACAGATATGCAAAGTATTTCCTTGAAAAGCATTCGAGCTTTTATGCTGTTCTTGCAGGAGGTATGCTTCTTGCGCAGTGCGCATTGTGGGCGGGTGATATCAATATGTGGCAGCTTGCGAGAAAACATATCTGCGAAGCCCACGCAAAAAGCAACACCGACCGTGATATTATTGCGCTTTCTCTTGGTGTTATCGACAGTGGAATCCGTTCAACTCAGGATTTTCCCAAATGGTTTAAAAGCGGATGCTTTGAAAATCTTCCGGTTGACGCTCATTATGCCGCTAAAATATATTATGTAAAACATCTTATAGTATCTGCCCAGCAGCTTGCTTCGGGTGAAATGAAATATCCCGATTTAAGAGGTATGTCTCTTATGAGATGCATTCCTTATGTTTGCGAGCCTATGATTGCAGATGCGGTTGCGGACAAGGTTATTCTTGTTGAGATATATCTTCGTTTGCTTTGTGCTATTGCCTGCCACCAGGTCGGTAATACCGACAGAGCTGTGTTTCATCTGGACAAGGCCATTTCTGATTGCCTTGAAGATGAACTTTATGGCCCGCTTGTGGAACATCGCAGGCAGCTCGGCGGTATTCTTGACGAGCGTCTTTCCGCAATAGACCCTCAGGCTTTCAAAAAAGTCAAAGAACTATACAAACGAATGCAGACGGGATGGACAACCATTCATAATGCCGTGCTTGAAAGAACTGTTTCTACATCGCTGACAATCCGTGAAAGAGAAGTTGCCCGTCTTGCTGTATTCGGACTTAATGACAAACAGATTGCGGGACGATTCAGCATAACCGAAAATGCGGTCAAAAATATCATCGATTCTGCAAAAGAGAAAACGGGAGTTTCAAAACGCGAAGAACTTGCTTTTTATATATAAATGTAAAAAATAATTGCTGGAGGTGCAGATTATGGAATTTAAAAGAACCTTAAAAAATGATTGGAAAGCAAAGTGGATATGGCTTGATGAGAAAAAGGCAAGCAAGAATGCGTGGCTTTGTTTTAATAAATCAATAAATATTGCTGAAGCCGTAAAAGACCTTAAAGCAAAGATTGCGGCAGAAAACAAATATTGGCTTTATATAAATGGAAACTGTGTTGTCCGTGAAGGTGGTCTCAAAAGAGGACCGACACCCACAGGATGTTATTATGATGAAGTTGATATTTCTGAATATCTTGTTCCCGGTAAAAATCTTATCAGCGTTCTTGTGTGGTATTGGGGCAATGAAGCAAGCTATTCAAGCTTCGATGCGGGTCAGGGTGGTTTGCTTTTTGAGGCAGAAACCGAGGGCGTTTCCATACTTTCCGATAACAGTTGGAGAGTAATGAAAAATCCTGCATTCAAGGTTGATACGGGTAAAATTCAGCCTAATTACAGACTCCCTGAAAGTAATGTTTACTATGATTCACGCGATGAAATCACCGATTGGAACAAGCCCGGATATGACTTTTCCGATTGGTCGGAGGCGACAGAATATTCTGTCGGCGGCGAAGGCTGTTGGGGAGAAATATATAACAGAGAAATACCGATGTTCAAAGATTTCGGTCTGAAAGATTATGTGAACAGTAAAGATTTTGAAGGTAAGAGTTTTCTGATAAGGAAAAAAATCACTCTGAAAGTTCCTTATAATGCACAGCTTACTCCGTATCTTGAGGTTGAAGCGAAAGCGGGCAAGAAAATTGTTATCACAACGGAAAATACTTATGCCGGCTCGATTCACAGCACATATGTAACAAAAGATGGCGTTCAGACTTTTGAATCTCCTGCATGGTTTAATGGTGAGCAGATAACCTATGAAGTCCCATCGGGAGTAAAAATTTTAAGTCTTAAATACAGAGAAAGCGGATATAACACCGAATTCTGCGGCGGTTTCAGCTGTGAAAACAGCGACCTGAATATTCTTTGGCAAAAATCTCTGCGTACTCTGTATGTGACGATGAGAGATAATTTTATGGATTGTCCCGACAGAGAAAGAGCACAGTGGTGGGGCGATGTTACAAACGAAATGATGCTGACCGTATATAGTCTTTCCCCTTCGTCATATCATCTTTATCAAAAAGGGGTCAGCACAATGCTTTCATATATTGACCCGAAAACAAAGGTGCTGCAGACCGTAGTGCCGATAAAGAACGATTATTTTGAGCTTCCGTGTCAGCAGCTTGCGGGCATCGGCGGTTTCTGGACTTACTATATGTATACGGGTGACAAAGAATTTATGAAATCTGTATATACCGCATCGATTGATTATCTGAATCTTTGGAATATGCAGGAAAACGGTCTTGTTGAACACAGAGAAGGTTCGTGGGACTGGCAGGACTGGGGCAGTAAAATCGATATTGCTCCTCTTGAAAATGCTTGGTATTATTACGCTTTGTCAGCCGTTAAGAATATGGCTGAACTTATCGGAGACGAAAGTACTGTCAGCGAATTTGAAGGCAGAATGAAATCACTTTATGCGGCATATCAGTCGTTGTGGACGGGTGAAGGCTACAGAAGTCCTGAAAATAAGGAGTATGACGACAGAGGTAATGCAGTTGCTGTTCTGTCGGGAATCTGCCCCGAAGAAAACTACGGCAAAATGGCGGAACTTCTTCTGAATGTAAGAAATGCAAGTCCGTATATGGAATATTATGTTCTTGAATCTCTCTGCAAAATGGGCGAATATTCTCTTGCAGAGCAAAGAATGTGCGAAAGATACCGCGAAATGATTGATGAGGATTATTCAACCTTATGGGAAAACTGGATAAAGAAAGATGGGACATCAAACCATGCCTGGTCGGGAGGACCGCTTGTTATATTGAGCAAGCATATAGCGGGCATAAAACCTCTTACGGCGGGGTGTGAAAAAATTGAAATCAAACCACAGTATGATTTGCATAAGAAAATTTCCTGTATCGTGCCGTCAATCAAGGGTGATATCAAACTTGATATTGTAACAGATTCGGACAAAACGTTGATAAATCTTGATTATCCCGAAAATATGGAAGTGATTCTTCACATTCCCGAAAATGCGGTAATTACTGCAAACGGCAAAGTTGTTGAAACCGACGGCTCAACAGTAATGTTACAATAAACAACAATAATAAAATAAATCAGGCAACGGTGTTGAACCGTTGCCTGATTTGCTTGTTATGATTGTATTTGATATTATTCCTCGATGATTCCGTAATATCTTCCGAACCAATAGGGAAGAAGGAAAGGAGTGGGTGAGCAAGCACTTTTTCCGTCGCCTTCGTCAGCGCGGAAAGGATTGCTGTCATAGTTATGATAATTTCTTGAGTCGATGTCAAGAGCATACTTGAGTTGGGGTGCTTCGCCCCATTTTTCCTGCTCTGTGTCATAAACCAGATCTTTTCTTGATGAGCTGAAAAGAGGTCTCTTAACAAAATCAAGAGGATATTCATAGAGTGTTTTGATTGCGCTGTCAAGACCTGTTACATCATCTGTGAATGCAGTATAAATAATGTTAAAAAGAAGCGAACTTTCGGTTTTTTCATATTCCCAATGATGCCTCATACCCATAAGCAGATACTTTCTGATTGCGGGGTCTTTCTCTATGCGGAGAATTGTTGCGGTGCAAAGGAAACCGAGGTTATCGTCGATGTGGCAGGTATGACCGTCATCCTTCTTATGCTGAGCGGCATTGAGAATGTAATGCTCATCGATTGCAAGACGGAGGAATTCTTTTCTGTATTTTTCATCACCTGAAACATGGTATGCAACATTGAGGAAGGTAAGCATTTCAAGAGAGTTGATGCACTTTTCCCAGAGCCACATACTGTTTCTGTTGAGCTGTTCGGGATCCCAGATAGCCCAGGTTGTGGGCAGACCGTCAACATCGCAGAGTCTGTAATTATTTTCGAGCATATGGTCAACGATATCACAGATGATTTCTTTGATGTATTCTTTTTCTTCGTCATTTGCACAGAAATCATAGTAGAGTGAGAAACCGAAGAAGTGACCTGTCATTTCGTCGCTCGATGTTTCGCCGAGCCATTCGCATTCGCCGTTGGGAGCGGGATGCCATTCAGCACCGTCGCGTTTGACAACTGTTCCGTAGCCGGGTTCACCCTCGAATCTTACTGCTCTTGCAGTGAAGCCTTTGACTCCTGTAATTTTTGTGAGATAACCCATAGCCTTCATTGAGCGTCTTGCGGCTTCAAGAATTTTTTCATCCTTGGTAACGGCATATGCGTATGCAAGTGTGCCGACATAAATCTGAGTCCAAAGACCATCGTTGTCGGTGATTGCGGGTCTGCCTGTGTTAATATCGCAGTTTTTGATATCGGTGATACCTGTTACATAGCCGAGTTTGCGAACGTATTTATCCTCAACAATGTTAAAACAATAATCTGCCTTTTCTCTGAGAGTCATTTCTTTTTCTGTAATTTTTGTTACGCCTGAATTTGTTGCTGTCCAGATTGAATCACCGATTGCAACCGCATCGTTGATATCCTTTTCCAATGCCCAGCGTGTTGCGGGAAGGTATTTCTTTGAACCGTTATTTACAATGATAAGACCTGCTTCGGACGAGAGAATAACTCTGCCGTCTGCGGCAAAACGGATTTTATAGATTTCTTCTTCGGGAAGAGCATTGATTTCGTTATGACCGAACCAATTGTTTTTGCAGTCGAATATGTATGCGCCCTTATCCGTGCCGAGCCAGAGAAATCCGAGACTTTCGTCAAAGGCAATGCAGTTGATTTTGAAATCAGGCATTGTTGAATGATCAGAGAAAATGCTCATCCAATGTTTACGCTTTCCGTTGACGATATTGAGAGTTTTGTTGCTTGCGGCAGTGATCTTGTTGTTACTGCATGCAAGTTTTGTTGAGTCAGCGCCATTATGGAAAAATCTTTCAAACTTGCCGTTATCAAGCTTGTAGAGTGCGTTTTCCGCAAGAAGATAAACTTCGTCGATTCCGCTGAATTCATATAGTTCTGCGTCAAAGCTCTGAAGTTCTGCAATTTTGCCTTCCTTTGCGGTGTAAACCTTGTTTGCAGTTGCGAAATAAACGGTACCGTCTTTAGCGGTATAAGCAGTTTTGACGGCGTCGCACTTGAATGAACCGAGTGTTCCGTCAGCCTTTGTGTAGTTAAGACCGCCGTCAGTGCCGATGTAAACCGTACCGTCAGCGCCTCCTGCAAGACAATTGGCTTTGTTTGAAAGAAGACCGTTGCTTACAGTGTAATAGTCACATAATCTTTGGGGATATTTTTCGCTTTTGTAGAATCCTTTTCTGGTCATTTTTATTACTCCTTATTTTATGTTTATTAATGTCTGGGCATATTTATCGGAATTGTTTTCTCTTATAACAATTTTCCTGTTTCCTGATTCACAGCTCATCGGAATGTTGAATGTCCAGGTAACAAATCCGTTTTCGTCCGCAGTCTGGCTGCCGAGTGCTGAAAGATTTGCTGTGTCAGTTGGTGAGGTGTAAAAATCAATGCTGTATTTTTTGCCGGGTTCGCCCTGGATCATTACTGATGCCGCGCTTCCTTTTTCGACGGATGCAGTTTTGAACACAATGCTGATGCCGTTTGATTCATCGTTGATTTTTTCATCGGAAACAGTTTTTTTGGTGGTGCCGTTTATAAGTTGAGTTTGCTTTACCGTTGAAGATTCGGATTTTTTTGTTGTTTTAGGTGCTTTGCTCTGAGGCACATATGAAATCGGAACATGATTTGGTTTCTGTTCATCTTTTTCACCGAAAGAAGATGCAACTCGTGTTGTTTTCGGCGATTTTCTCTGCGAGAATGTCGGACGCACTCTCGAAGTGCTTTCTTTTGAGTGACGGGATATGACAGTTACTCCCGACGAATCATTGCGGACAGTCGTTTTTTTCTCGGTCTGCGATGAAGATTCGTTATCTTTTTTCTCATCTTTCCTTCCGAAAAGACCTTTCTTTTTTGTGGTGATTTCATAAAGCAATGTTTGGGTGACAGATTCGTTTTCTTCCGTATATACCGACACTCCGAGAATTTCGCCGTTTGTCCCTATTATAGTTTCTGCAGGGATTTCGGGAGTGCTCTCACCGCAGGATGAAAGTATCGTGGCGGCGGTGCTGATTGCGAGAATAACCGCCGAAATGATTCTGATTTTGTTTTTTATGGTGAACACCTCATATCTTTATTGAAATTTCGCCCGATGACAGTGTTTCTGAACTGCCGTCAGAGTGCTTTACAATCAGATTGCAATTTTCGTTGATGTCAACCGTAAGCGCGGAATAATTCTTGCCGTTTTTTGAAAATGATATTTCTTTTCCAAGAATGAAAAGTCTTTTTCTGTATCCGGAAATAATATCTTGAACGGGTATGTCCGATATTAAACTGAGCGCAATTTTTTCAGCGAGTTTGGATTTGTCGCATTCAAGATTAATACTTCCCGCCATCGGTAATTCATCGGGAAATTTTTGAGTTTTCAAATTGATGCCGATACCGACTGAAACGATTGTTTTACCGTCTGTAACAAAACGTTCGGCAAGAATTCCGCAAACCTTTTTTGATTTATAAAATAAATCGTTGACCCATTTGATTTTTGGCGATATACCGTATTCTTCAAGTGCCTCGCAAACGGCGACAGCCGCTTTCGGAGTGAGCAGTTCACAGTTTTCGGGGGCTTCAAAAACAACAGTCATATACAGCCCTGTATTTTCGGGTGAATAAAAGCTGTTGCCCCGTCTTCCTCTGCCCTCTGTCTGGCGGTTTGCGATTATTACCGACGGCAGAGGAATTGAAGAAGCGTTGTTTCTTGCATATGTACTTGTTGAATCCAGTGTATCAAAAGCCAGAATATTAATTTTGCTCATTAATACCCATCCTAAATATATTTACTCAATCTTACCATAAGTTTATTTTTATTTCAATCAATATTACTAAATTTAATTATATTTTTATTATTTATACATTTTATAGTTGACAGTTATGCACAAAAAAGGTAAAATTTAACCTGATGAAATTTAACTTCGGGAGGGATAATTTGAAGATACTGCAAAAGGGGTTCAATTACTCCCAGGATGGGCCGGGGAACCGCCTTGTTTATCATCTTCAGGGATGTAATTTTTCCTGCAAATGGTGCTCGAATGCAGACAGTATTCCTCTTGAAAATCCGAAAGCAAAAGACTGTTCCGTAAATGAAATTTTCAATGAAATAATGCGGAGCAGAATGATGTTTTTTGACGGCGGAGGAGTAACTTTTACGGGCGGTGAAGTGTGCGTTCAGTCGGAAGAACTTCTTGTTATTCTGAAGCTGCTCAGAGAAAACGGAATTCACACCGCACTCGAAACAAACGGCTCTTATTCTTCGCTCAGAGAGATTGCGGAACATGTCGATTATCTTATTGTTGATATGAAGCATTATGACGATTCGGAGCATATGAAATGGGTCGGTGCATCGAATAAAAGCGTCAAGGAAAACCTTGAGTATTTCTTCTCTCTCGGGCGGCAGATTCATATCAGAATTCCCGTCGTAAACGGAGTGAATAACAACCCGCAAGGTTTTGCGGAATATTTTAAGAATTTTGACACTTCCAATGCTGTTTTTGAATTCCTGGCATATCACGAATACGGCAAAGATAAATGGCAGGGAAAATATCAGATCGAAAACGGATTCGTCGAATCCGGCACAATTGAAAAATTTAAAGAAGTATTTGAATATCACGGTCTTAAAACCATTGTTACATAAGGAGAAAATGATTATGAACACAATTCTCAACAGTCAGAAAATAACAGATATGGCGAAATCTCTTTTTGCCGAGAAAAGAGCGGGGATGCGCCTTGACGGCTGGTTTCTTGCAAAGGAAAAAGAGCTTGAGCTTGCAAAAAAATATGAGGGCGAAAACGAAGAAGTCAAGAAAGCGCTTATTCTTCGCGATATAGTCAGCACAATGCCGATTTTTTTGAGCGACTATCAGCTTTTTGCGGGCACTCAGGATGATGCGTTTGCAAGAAGCTATGCGCTTATCAATCCTTCGTTCAAGGTTGAAGAATTCAGCGGTTACTGCGACCCCACCGCAGTTTTCTCCGACATTGAACCCAACGATGAAATAACATCGGAAAGAATCGAAAAAGCAAGATCTGAATTTGCAAAAACCGAATATGCAGTAAAGCTTGGCGAGGTATACGGTAAAGCGGAGTGCTACACAAAAGAAGTTATCTTCTTCTTTGAACAGGTTACGGGTCATCTTATCCCCGATATGCGTTATGCAATCAAGTACGGCACAAAGAATATGATTAAAAAGACAGAGGGCAAGGAAGGCAACGGATATAAGGCTTTTGCAATTGCCCTTGAATCTGCGTCAATCCTTGCAAATCGTTATGCCGACCTTGCAAAGGAAAAGATGAACGGTGCATCCGACGAAAGAAAAGCTCAGCTTGAAATAATGGAAAAGACGCTCCGTAAAGTGCCTGAAAACGGTGCGGAAAATCTTTATGAAGCAATTCAGGCTTTCATTATTATGTGGCAGATTATGTGTCTTGAGCAGACTCCCAATCCCTTTGCATTTTCAGTTGGTAATGCCGACAGAATATTTGAGCCTTACAGAAACGGTCTTGACCGTGAAACAACTGCTGCTCTTCTCAAGCATTTCCTTGTTTTCTTCAATGTTGCCGACAGAAGCTGGGCGATTTCGCAGAATATCATCGTCAGCGGACGCGACCTTTGTGGTAACGATCTCACCAATGAAACAACATATGCACTTATGGATGCATATTACGAAATGAATCTTCCTCAGCCTATTCTTTCCGTAAAACTTCATAAGAATACTCCCGCAAAGCTTTATGAAGAAATGGGCAGATTTATGTTTACCCCCGGCGTGCTTACCCCCTCGTTCTTCAATGATGATTCGCTCTTTGAGGTGCTTTCTGCAAAGGGCGTTGACGGCGATGACCTTGCAGATATTTCGATTGCAGGTTGTCAGGAGCCGTTGATTATGGGTAAGGATAACGGCAACACAACCAACAGCTGGCTCAATCTTCCGAAAATTCTCGAAATGACTCTTACAGGCGGCGTTTCCGCAATAACAGGTGAAAAGCTTGTTGATGTTGAAGCCTGCAAGCTTGAAAATGTGAGAGAAGAATTCTGGAAGAATGTCAAAAAGTTTGTTGCCGCAATGGGAGAATGCGCAAACGGTGCCTCTGCAGCACTTTCAACTCAGAGAGTTCCTTTCCTTTCTTGCATTATGGGTGGACTTGAAAACGGTATTGATGCCCGTGATATTCATGCTCAGGGCACAAAATATAACGGCAGCGGATGCCTTATTCACGGTGTTTCCGTTATTGCAGACAGCTTTTCGGCTATTGATAAGCTTCTTGCAGAAAGACCTCAGGATGCCGATAAGCTTGTTGATGCACTCAAGGCTGATTTCGTAGGCTATGAAGAGTTGAGAGAATTCCTTCTTTCGGCTGATAAATTTGGTAATAACATCGAAAATGTCGATAAGGAAGCAGGCGAAATTGCATCAATGGTAGCCGATATCGTCTCTTCAACAAAGAACTATCTCGGCAACTCATTCAGACCCGACTTCAGCTCACCCTCGACCCATCTTCTTTACGGCTACTGGGTAGGTGCAACTCCTGACGGCAGAAAGTCAAGAGATATGCTCGGCTACGGTGTTGACCCGCTTTACGGCAGTGCCGAAAACGGACTCGGTTTCCGTATGCTTTCGAATATGCAGATGCCCTTCGAAAAGATGAATGGCGGCTACGCATCGCACCTCGGTGTTGACCCGAAATATTTTACATCCGAAACCGATGAGGGCAAGGGTGTTGAATTCAGAGATAAGGTCATCAATCCTTTGTTCTTCAATCCGATGAAGGATGGCGTTTCACCCTTCTATCTCTATGTTAACGTTACAACCGCTGAAATTCTCAGAAAAGTTCTTGCTAATCCCAAGAAGTATGCACCGAGCGGTGTTTACATTATGAGAATCCACGGCACATTTGTTAATTTTCTTGACCTTTCACCTGCAATTCAGCAGGATATCATAACCCGTCTTGACCCCAAATCAACTGCAATTGCGTAAGGTGACAGTATGAAAATCATAGGAATTGATATAGGTACAACAAGCATCTGCGGAGTTGCTGTTGAAACCGAAAACGGAGAGATTCTGAAATCTCTGACCAAGCCAAACAATTCATTTATTAAGACTGAAAAGAATTACGAAAAGATTCAGGATACCGATATAATAATGCAGAGCGTCTTTGAAATTCTTTCGGAGCTTGATGCAAAAAATTTATCCGCAATCGGTTTTTCGGGTCAGATGCACGGGATTGTTTATACCGATGAAAACGGAGATGCTGTCAGCCCTCTTTATATCTGGCAGGATGAACGCGCGGCGCTTGAATATAAGGATGGAAAATCATACGCGGAGCACCTCGGATGCTTTGCGGGTTACGGACTTGCAACCGATTTTTACAATGATGTCAACGGTCTTGTTCCTGATTCGGCAAAGTATCTCTGCACAGTTGCGGATTATGCCGTTATGAAGCTTTGCGGACTCAAAAAACCGCTTGTGCATATTACTAATGCCGCAAGCCTCGGTTGCTTTGATATCGAAAATAACCGTTTCATTCTTGATAATCCGAGACTTCCGGATGTTACTGCAGATTTCAAATCAGCGGGTGAATACAACGGAATTCCTGTTTGCGTTGCGCTCGGTGACAATCAGGCAAGCTTTATCGGATCGGTTTCTGATTCGGATAACGCGCTTATAAATGTCGGCACAGGCTCGCAGATTTCGTGGCTGACCGATAACCTTGTGAATGCGGAAGGTGTTGAAAACAGACCGTTTGACGGAAAAAAATATCTTGCTGCGGGTTGTGCGCTTTGCGGAGGCAGAGCGTTTGCGATGCTTGAAAAGCTTTTCAGAGAAATTGCAATTCTTTCTGGAAACAACATTGATTCGATGTATCCGCAGATTGACAAAATTCTTGATAATAAAGCTGAAACAACTCTTGAGGCGGACTGCCGTTTCTGCGGCACAAGAAATGACCCGTCTGTCAGAGGTTCGATATTGAACATATCAGAAGATAATTTCACCGCCGCCGACCTTGCGTATTCCGTTCTTGAAGGTATGTCGTTGGAACTTTATGATATGTATAAAAACGGCAGAAAAAATGTCAAAAAGCTTGTTTGCTCAGGCAACGGAATAAGAAAGAATTCTGCTCTCAGAAGGATTGTTTCCGAAATGTTCGCTTGTGAAATAAAGATTCCGTTTTATGCGGAAGAAGCTTCATACGGTGCGGCTCTTGCGGCATCGGTTGCCTGCGGATGCTTTGATGATATTTTTGATGCTTGCCGAATGATAAAATACAAGGAGAACTGATTATGTTTTACAATGAACCGATTTTCTTTGAGAAAAACAGAGTGTTCAGAATATATACCGGCGGAAAACTCTTTTCGGAGTTTTTCGGCGATGATTCAACTGACGGTTACTATCCCGAGGAATGGGTTGCTTCAAGTGTAAAAGCGCTCAATGAGGGCAGCACGGATGAATATGAAGGCGTTTCCAAAATCAAGGGAACGGATCTCTATCTCAATGATGCAACAGAAAAATACAAGACTGAAATTCTCGGTGACAGAGATGACATCGGAATTCTGACAAAAATTCTTGATTCTGCAATAAGACTTCCTGTGCAGGCGCACCCTGACAAGGCTTTTTCCGAAAAGTATTTTTCATCGAAATACGGTAAGGAAGAAAGTTGGATTATTCTTGCAACAAGACCGGGCGCAAAGATATTTTACGGTTTTAAAGACGGCGTGACTCTTGAAGAGTTTTCGGCTGCAATTGATGCAAGCGAAACAGGCTCTGATGCAATGGAAAATCTGCTTTGCACAATTGATGTTAAGGCGGGAGATGTAATCTATATTCCCGCAAAAATGGTACACGCAATCGGAAGCGGATGTCTTCTTCTTGAGGTTCAGGAACCGACGGATTTTACAATCCAGCCCGAGCGATTCTGCGGTGAATATAAGCTTTCGGACAGAGAGATGTATCTCGGTCTCAGCCGTGAAAATGCTCTTGAATGCTTTGATATGCAGAAGAAATATCCCGCACCGCTTCAGCCTAAACTTGTTAAAGATGAAAACGGTGTGAAATATGAGGCGGTTATTGACGAGAGTATCACGACCAGCTTCAATGTCAGAAAAATCACTCTTGACGGTGGCGTTTTTACACTTGACAAGGGTGCGGCGGTTTATGTTGTTACCGATGGTGAAGGTGTAATCGTTGGTGACGGATATGAAAAATCCGTTAAAAAGGGTGATTATTTCCTTATGCCCGATGCCGCAAAAGAGAAATATTTCATAAAAGGCGAAAATATAGGAATAACCGAGTGCTTTGCCTGACAAAATAATGTTGACTTTTGAAAAACGATAAATTAAAATTTTCTCAAGAGGTGATTTTAATGGATTTAAGCGCAATGTTTAAAATCGGTTACGGTCTTTATGTTCTTACTGCCCGTGAAAACGGCTTTGACAATGGCTGTATTATCAACACCGTGTCGCAGGTAACATCAAATCCCAACAGAATAACAATTGCTGTCAATAAAGCAAACAAAACCCACGATATGGTTCTTGCAACGGGTGAATTCAACATAAGCATTCTTGCGAATTCTGTGCCGTTTGACACATTCAAAGCGTTCGGGTTCAGAAGCGGCAAGGATTGCGACAAGTTTGCTGATTTCAAAGCAGTTGCAAGAAGTAACAACGGAATATATTATGTAATTGCAAATGCGAATTCTTATATTTCCGCAAAGGTTGTTTCTGCAACAGACCTCGGCACTCACACTCTGTTCCTCGCAGATGTTACGGATTGTGAAGTCCTTTCAAACGAAACAAGTGTAACCTATGACTATTACCATAAATATATCAAGCCGAAGCCCGAAGTAAAGAAAACCGCGAAGGTTTATTACCGCTGCAAAATCTGCGGATATATTCACGAGGCGGACGAACTTCCTGCAGATTTTATCTGCCCGCTTTGCAAACATCCTGCTTCCGATTTTGAAAGAGTTGAAGCGGTTGAAGAAAATAATGATAAAGGAGAAAATACAATGAATCTTAAAGGTACAAAAACAGAAAAAAATCTTATGGCTGCTTTTGCAGGCGAATCACAGGCAAGAAATAAGTACACCTATTTTGCATCGGTAGCAAAGAAGGAAGGCTTTGAGCAGATTTCTGCTATTTTTAATGAAACCGCAAACAACGAAAAAGAACATGCAAAGATGTGGTTCAAGGCTCTCGGTGAACTTGGCGACACAGCTCAGAATCTTCTCCACGCAGCTGAAGGTGAAAACTATGAGTGGACAGATATGTACGCAACATTTGCAAAGGAAGCTGATGAAGAAGGTTTCACAGAGCTTGCAGAGAAATTCCGTATGGTTGGTGCAATCGAAAAGACCCATGAAGAGAGATATCGCGCACTTCTCAGCAATGTTGAAATGCAGAAGGTATTTGAAAAGGCCGAGGAAACAATGTGGGAATGCCGTAACTGCGGTCATCTTGTAATGGGTAAGAAGGCTCCTGAAGTTTGCCCCGTATGTGCACATCCTCAGGCTTATTTCGAAGTAAGAAAAAAAAATTATTAATTAATATCGTTTTATATTCCGGGAACGCTCTGTTCCCGGAGTTTTTATTTGCAAAATTTTAGTGAACAAATCCTTTTTGGTGTTGCTATTTATAGATTTTGATTGTATAATATATGTGTAATAAAGAATAGGAGAGTATGCCCGAATGAAAAGATTACTTAAAATTTTTGCTCTTTTAACTGCAATTGCACTTGTTTTCTGTGCTTGCACAAACACCGCTTCGACATCATCCGATAATGGCGGAAACGCTGGAAATGTTCAGGAAACACAGTCTGAAAATGCCGGAGAAAACGAAAAAACTCCCGCAGCCCAAGACGGTAACCTTGTTAAATTCACAATGGAAAACGGCGGAAGCTTTATTATTGAGCTTTATCCGCAGTATGCACCCGAAACAGTTGAAAATTTCAAAAATCTTGTTGCCACAGGTTTCTATGACGGCCTTACATTCCACAGAGTTGTTGAAGGCTTTATGGCTCAGGGCGGCGACCCCGAAGGAACAGGTTACGGCGGAAGTGAAAAAACAATAAAAGGTGAGTTCAGAATCAATGATTTCATCGGCAACACTCTTTCCCATACAAGAGGTGTTGTTTCAATGGCGCGTTCGCAGGACTATGACTCAGCATCATCGCAGTTCTTTATTTGCTATGACGATGCATCGTTCCTTGACGGTCAGTATGCAGCTTTCGGTAAGGTTATAGAGGGTATGGAAGTTGTTGACGCCTTCCTTGAGATTGAAAGAAGATACAGCGGCAGAGAGCTTTCTGTTCCGGTTGAACCTATCGTTATTGAAAGCGCGGTGATTGTTGAATGAGCAAGAAGGTAACCTTCAGAGCTTACCGTGCGACGGATATTGAGTTTGTCAACAAGCATGAAAACGGTACACGAATTGAGTTTGAAAACAAGTATTCCTATAATGTAAAATACTCGGCAAACAATAACTGTATCGGTGAATTCACCGTTGAGGTTAATGATAAAGCAAACAAGGATAAGTTTCATATCAAAGCGGTCATTCAGGGCGTTTTTACATATGACCCCGAAATTGCAAAGGAAATCATCCACGTTCAGACTTTCAAGGAACTTTTCCCTTATGCAAGAACAATGATTTCATCGCTTACGGTCAATGCGGGTCTTCCACCTGTCATTCTTCCGACCTTTGATATTGAATCTCAGAATATTTACAGATTTGGCAAAAACGGGTGATTCCGTTGGAAAGAGGAGAATAAAACTATGGATATTATGGATCTTGCTTCAAAAGGCATTGTTGCGATAACAAAAAGCTTCGGTAAAAAAGTAAAGAAAAACAATGTTGCTCCCGAAATCGAAAAGGTTGCTCCCACCGTAATCAGCGGTAACGGCTACCGTGCAGGCTTTGCAACCGATGAAATTATGCCTGATCTCACAAAGGATAAGACATATTGGATTGCGGGCCACGGCTCTGGTCACAAGATGGAGGGCGTGCTTTCTCCCGTTTATATCAGTGCTGTATGGCTTGATTGCGGCAATGAAGAAGGTATGCTCTGGCTCGGTGCGGATATTGTCGGTATGACAAGAGTTGAAGTCAACAAAATTCGCTCTATGATTATGGCTTCTCCCAAAATCAAAGGATGCAAGTGCATTAACTTCAGCTGCACCCACAGCCATTCTGGTATCGACACTCTTGGATATTGGGGTAAACCCAATCTTGTAAGCATTCCTTCTGACGGTAAAGACCCCGAATATATGGATATGCTTATGGACAAGGCAGTCAAGGTTGCCGAAGAAGCATATGCAAACCGCAAGAGCGGTAAACTTTACATAGGCGATATCACAATCAAAGACGGACTTCAGACTCGCAGAGGATTCCTTGATAAGCACGAAGTTCTTTCGAGATTCCGCTTTGTGCCCGAAGACGGTTCAGCTGAAACCTGGATTATGAACTTCGGCGGACATCCCAATTCGCTCGGCGGTTCAAACCGTATGCTCAGCGGCGAATATCCTTATTTTATGAGAGAGCAGATTGCAAAGGAAAACGGCGCAAATGTACTTTTCGGTATCGGTGCAATCGGTGCGATGGATGCGGCAGAGCTTGACAGCGAAGATAATGTCAACTGCATTAAACTTCAGGCAAAGATGATTGCCGATGCAGCTCTTAAAATTGATAATGATAAAGAACTTGATCCCGAAATGAAGATTATGCAGCAGCCTTTCTATCTTCCCATCGGCAACTATGTTCTTACTCTTCTTGCGATGCGTCATGTTATGAGTTTCAACGCTTATCCGAGCGATGAAAGCGATATCGGCATTGCTATAATTACAGAAATGACTTATATGTCAATCGGTGGCAAGAAGGTTCTTCTTCTTCCCGGCGAAAGTTTTGTTTCAACCGTTTATGGAGGCTACAAGACAGCTGAAACATCACCCACGGGTAAAGGCGGCGAAATCAACCCCACTCCGCTTGCTGAAATTGCAGGTGAACCCGATATGATTGTTTTCGGCGTATCGAACGATATGACAGGTTATGTTGTTCCGCCCAATGATTTTATTCTCAACCCCACACAGCCTTATCTTAACGGCTACAGAGATAAATTTGACCTCAATCATTATCACGAAACAAACTCAATGGGTATCGGTTCGCAGAAGACTATTGCCGATGCATTTGCTGACGTGGTCAAGAGATTCTGATGCTGATTGCGATTTATTCTCTCGTCATTCTTGCGGCAACAACTCTCGGCGCTTTCGTGGGATTGGGCGGAGGAGTTATAATCAAACCCGTTCTTGATTTTATCGGAGCGGAGCCAAGGCTGCAGGTCGATTTTCTTTCTGCTGTAGCCGTATTCACGATGTCAATTGTGTCAACGGTAAAGCAGATAAGAAATAAAGTCAGTCTCGATAAAAGAATAATTTTGTTTATCGCATCAGGCTCAGTTGTGGGCGGCTTTCTTGGCAGTTACTGTATGGATATGCTTAGCTTTGTTGCCGAGCAAGGGATAATCAGATGCATTCAGGCGTTTACTCTTGCGTTGCTTCTGACGGCTGTGAGCATTTATGTTGCAAAGGACAGAAAATCGTTTCACGTTAAAAATAACTTTGCAATTGTCTTTGTCGGACTTTCGCTTGGATTCATTGCATCTTTCCTCGGTATCGGCGGAGGACCGATAAACGTTGCCGTGCTTACCTTGTTTTTTTCGATGAATGTCAAGGAATCGGCAGTTTATTCTGTTGCGGTTATTTTCTTTTCACAGCTTTCAAAGCTTATAACGATTTTTGTGTCTTCTGGTATTCAGCCTTATGCGCATCAGTGGAAAACATTGGTTTTTATTCTTCCCGCGGCGATACTCGGCGGCATTATCGGAGCGAAATTCAACAGAAAGTTTGATGATAAGATAATCAGAAAAACTTTTGTTGCGGTTATGATTTTGCTGATAATTCTAAATGTTTATAACGGAATTTTTCAGTTTGTTTCGATTGCATAAAAATTTACAGGACGGCAATATTGCCGTCCTTTTTCTGTGATTAAAAATATACGAAATCACCACAAAATATTGAGTTTTTTCTTGCAATAATAAGTAGATAATGTTATAATAAGTAAAATAGGATAGTTGTGTTTATTACGCACCTTTGGTGGAATAATATTTGTGTTTTATTCTCAAGAAAGGGCGTAATCATAATGAAAAATAAGAACAATAAAAAGAACAATTTCTTTTTGCCTTCTCCGCCTTGGCAGTCACCCGATTTAAGCAGCGGCGGAAACTCGGAGAGCGATGATTCCTCGGCTCTTAACTGCATTGTTGAGTCAGGTTCGATTACCGTCAAAAAAGGCGAGCATCTTATTCATTGTCTGACGGTTATCGGTCAGATAGAGGGTCACTATATTCTTCCCGCGCAAAACAAAACCACCAAATATGAGCATGTTATTCCTCAGCTTGTTGCAATTGAAGAGAGTGACGAGATTGACGGATTGATTATGATTCTCAACACGGTTGGCGGCGATATTGAAGCCGGTCTTGCGATTGCTGAGCTTGTTGCAGGCATGAAGACTCCGACGGTGTCGCTTGTTCTCGGTGGCGGTCACTCAATCGGTGTCCCGCTTGCAGTATCAACAGACCGTTCTTTTATTGCTCCGTCCGCAACGATGACTATCCATCCGGTTCGGATGAACGGGCTTGTTCTCGGTGTTCCGCAGACACTTTCTTATTTTGAACAGATGCAGGAGAGAATAGTCCGTTTTGTTTCTGATAATTCAGATATTTCACCAGACCGTTTTCGTGAAATGATGCTTGCGACCGGTGAACTTGTAATGGATGTCGGAACAGTTCTCAGCGGTGAAGCAGCGGTCAATGAAGGTCTTATTGACTCACTCGGCACACTGTCCGATGCACTTAACTGCCTTTACGATATGATAAATAATAATCATAAAGATAATTTTGATATAAAAACCCCGAAAGGATGACGTAAATGCCGTCTACACAAAAGAAAAAGACAACAAAAAAACCTGCGCAGAAAAACTCGCAGGCAAAAAAGTCCTCGCCCGCAAAGGCTGAAAAAACAAAGGTTGAGGTTCCCGTTGAGGTGAAAAGACAAAAGTCAGCGATTGTAATGGCTGCAGTTGCTGCGTTCTTGCTCTTCATTGTATTCATTGAGGGTGAAAGTGCTTGGCTTGCAATGCATAACGGAATGTTCGGTATATTCGGATTCTGTGTTTATGTTATTCCGGCGGCGCTTATTTATCTTGCGATCGTTTTTGCAAAGGACAAGACCCTCGGAAGCGTTTCTTCAAACCTTACCGCTGCAGGAATTTTTGTTCTTCTGCTCAGCGGTGCGATACATATTTTTACAAACACCGCGGATTATCTCGGAACCCATATGATTTCCGAGCAGATTTCTGATGTGTGGAACAATGCTCCTTCGCTTGCAAGCGGAGGTGTTATTGGCGCAGTTATCGGCGGACTTGTTGCAAAACTTTTCGGCAGAGTCGGTGCAGGAATAACATTTGTTATTCTTATAATCGTTATTGCAATGTTTATCACAGGTATTACTCTGCCTGCTCTTTTCAATCTGATTAAAAAGCCTGTTAAGCGTGTAAGCGAGCTTACCAATGAAAAAATAGAGCAGAATGCACAGAAACGCGAACAGCAGGAGCGTGAAAAGGAAGAAGCCGAAAAAGAAAAAGAGGAAGGCAAAAAGGCATTCAATCCTCCGAAACAGCCGACAGTTACCGTTGAAAAATTTGAGGATAATTTCATCACCGATGAATCGACATTTGCTCCCGCGGAAGAGCCGGCTGTGCCCGAAATTCCCGTTGTAAGGCTTCCAGACTCGACAAAAACAGATATAATCGAAGATATAATCGATGAAGCGGTCAAAGAGAAAAAGAGACGCAGAAAGAGCGAGCCCGCAATGCCTGACGGAGATCCCGAAACGGAGATTCCCGTTGAGATCCTTCCGGAGACGCAGCCCGAGCATCAGGACTATGTTTTTCCGTCAATCGATTGTCTCAGCCTTGCTGAAAATGAAGGTGTCGGGGACAGTATGGCAGAAATGCAGATAGGTGCACAGAAGCTTGTTGCAACGCTTGAAAGCTTCAAAATTAAGGCAGAAGTAACCAATATCTGCCGCGGTCCTTCAGTAACCAGATATGAGCTTGTGCCCGAAGCTGGTGTCAGAATAAACAAGATAACAACTCTTGCCGATGATATTGCGCTTCGCCTTGCGGCAACAAGCGTGCGTATTGAGGCACCAATTCCCGGAAAAGCGGCAATCGGCATAGAAATTCCCAACAGCGCAAAAGCAACGGTTTCAATGCGTGAAATCATTGATACACCGCAATTCAGAGATGCAAAGAGCAAGCTTTGCGTTGCACTCGGCAAGGATATTACGGGTAATATTATTTGTGCTGACCTTGCGAAGATGCCCCATCTTCTTGTTGCGGGTACAACCGGTTCGGGTAAATCCGTATGTCTTAACTCGATGATTGTCAGTATCCTTTATAATGCAAAACCCGATGAAGTCAAGCTTCTTATGATTGACCCGAAGATGGTTGAATTTACCGTTTACAACGGCATTGCACATCTTGAAGTCCCCGTTGTTTCCAATCCCAGAAAAGCCGCAGGTGCGCTTGGATGGGCGGTCAGCGAAATGGAGAAAAGATATAAGCAGTTCTCCGAAAACAGCGTAAGAGATATCAAGGGATTCAACAAGCTTTGCGAAACAAGGGACGACCTTGTCAAAATGCATCAGATTGTTATATTCATCGACGAGCTTTCCGACCTTATGATGGTATCCCCGAAAGAGGTTGAAGACTCAATTCAGCGACTCGCTCAGATGGCGCGTGCCGCAGGTATTCACCTTGTTATTGCAACCCAGCGTCCGTCTGTTGATGTTATTACTGGTATCATCAAAGCGAATATTCCCAGCCGAATTGCACTTTCGGTTTCATCTCAGGTTGACTCAAGAACAATTCTTGATGCTGTAGGTGCAGAAAAGCTTCTCGGTAACGGTGATATGCTGTTTAATCCCGTCGGCACATCGAAACCTACACGTGTTCAGGGTTGCTTCATTTCAGATGAAGAAGTTGAACGCGTTGTCAACCATATCAAAGCTCAGGCACAGACAACATATAACGAAGAAACAATGCACGAAATTGAAGCAAAAGCTGCAGCATCGGAAAGTGCAAAGAAGAAGGATACAACCGACGAGGATGACGGCGATTGGGATCCGATGCTTAACGATGCGATTGAAGTTGTTGTCAACGCAGGCGGAGCATCAACAACCATGCTCCAGAAGAAACTCAAGCTCGGATATGCAAGAGCATCAAGAGTTATGGATCAGCTTGAAGAGAAAGGTATTGTCGGTCCTTCAGAGGGCGCAAAGCCGAGAGCTGTTCTGATTACGAAACAGCAGTGGTACGAAATGCAGGCGCTTGCCGACGGTGCAGGCGAAGCACCGAATATTGACGACGTTTTTGCGGATGATGACGATTTCGCAGGCGCGGAGGATGATTTTGATTAATATGAACGGATTTTTACCCGTTACAAAAGAAGATATGACCGCAAGGGGATGGGAACAGGCTGATTTTGTTTATGTCAGCGGCGATGCATATGTCGACCATCCCGCTTTCGGTGCGGCTATAATCACGAGAGTGCTTGAAAATGCAGGTTTTAAGGTTGCGTTTCTTGCACAGCCCGATTGGCGCAGCGACAAGGATTTTGAACGCTTCGGCAGACCGAGACTCGGTTTCCTTGTCAGCAGCGGCAACATTGATTCGATGGTTGCTCATTATACTGCCGCAAAGAAAAAACGCAGTTCGGATTATTACAGCCCCGGTGGCAAATTCGGTTTAAGACCCGACAGGGCGGTTATAGTCTATTGCAATAAAATAAGAGAGATTTACGGCGATGTTCCGATTATCATCGGCGGTCTTGAAGCGTCACTCCGCCGTTTCGCACATTATGATTATTGGGACGATAAAATCAGGCGTTCAATTCTGCTTGATGCTCAGGCTGACTTGCTTTCTTTCGGTATGGGCGAGCGTTCGATGGTCGAAATTGCTCAAAGACTTGATGCTGGTGAAAATATCTCCGATATCCGTGATATAAGAGGTACTTGCTACAGTGTCGATGTCCGTGAAACACCTTATTACGGTACGGAATGCCCCTCGTTTGAAAATGTTTGCAACTCAAAAAAAGAATACGCGGTATCGTGCAGAATTCAGCAGGATGAGCAGGACTTCTTCAGAGGCAGAGCCGTAAGGCAAAGGCATGGAGGAAGAATGCTTGTTCAGAATCAGCCTGCAATTCCTCTTTCACAGGAAGAGCTGGACGAAGTTTATTCTCTTCCTTTTATGAGGACTTACCACCCGATGTATGAAGCCGAAGGCGGAGTGCCGGGAATAGAGGAAGTGCGTTTCTCAATTGCTCATAACAGAGGATGTTTCGGCGGATGCAATTTCTGTTCTCTTGCGTTTCATCAGGGCAGATATATAACCACACGAAGCAAGGAATCCATTGTTAACGAAGCGAAAATTTTAACATCATTGCCCGATTTCAAGGGATATATTCACGATATCGGCGGACCTACCGCCAATTTTCGCCGTCCGTCTTGCGACGGTCAGGAAAAGAGGGGGCTCTGCAAGGGCAAGAAGTGTCTTGCACCGACGATCTGTCCAAACCTTAAGTCAAATCACGAAGAATATCTCGATATATTAAGAACAGTGCGTGCTCTTCCGAAGGTCAAAAAGGTTTTTATTCGTTCGGGAATCAGATATGATTATATGCTCGCGGATAAAAACGATGCGTTTTTCAGAGAGCTTGTTGCGCATCATGTCAGCGGTCAGCTTAAGGTTGCTCCCGAGCATTGTTCTGCGGCAGTTCTCGATAAAATGGGCAAGCCTCACATCGAAGCATATGTTGAATTTTCAAAGAGATATTTTAAATATAGCAAAAAAGAAGGTAAGGAGCAGTATCTTGTGCCTTATCTTATGTCGTCGCATCCGGGAAGTACGATGAAAGATGCGGTTGAACTTGCATTGTTTCTTAAAAAAATCGGAATCCGACCCGAGCAGGTTCAGGATTTTTATCCGACACCGGGCACAGTTTCAACCTGTATGTTTTATACGGGTCTTGACCCTTACACGATGCAGGAGGTCTATGTAGCAAAAGATCCTCACGAAAAAGCGATGCAGAGAGCTTTGCTCCAGTATTTCAATCCTAAAAATGCAGACCTTGTGCGTGATGCCTTAAAAAGAGCTGGCAGGCACGACCTTATCGGTTACGGTGACAAGTGTCTTGTGGCTCCCAAAAAGCAAAATACAAATGCGTTCAAAGAAAAGGGGAGAGGTAAATATGAAAAAAACCGCAAAAAATAAAAAACTGATTTATCTTATTGTTATCATTGTCATTTCCGTTGTTTCAGCTGTTTGGGGTATGAATAATTCTGATGATGGTTTTAACGGAGAGACTACTTTGACCGACACTGAAACGGCTGAAACTCAAGCAAGTTCTTTTGAAGTTCATTATATTGATGTCGGTCAGGGTGACTGCTCGCTTATTATCTGCGACGGTAAAACTATGCTTATTGATGCGGGTGAAAACGGTCACGAAACTGAAGTTCTCAACTATCTTCGTATGAAGAAAATTCAGAAGCTTGATTATATTATTGCATCTCATCAGCATACCGACCACATTGGTGGACTGCCCGAGGTGCTTGATGAAATCGGTACTGATAATATCATTATGCCGAGACTTACAAAAGAGCAGACTCCGACTAACAGAACTTATACTGCATTCCTGAATTCAATCAAGAATTCGGGTGCGAAAGTTATTGCATCAAAGGTTGGCGCAACTTATACTCTCGGCAGTGCAACATTTGAAATTCTCGGCCCCGTAACAAATGAGGTTGAGGACATCAACAGTATGTCTGTTATTGTCAAACTTACTTACGGCGAAAACACATTTCTCTTTACAGGCGATGCCGAAAAGGATGAGGAAAGAAGCGTTATCGCAGCGGGCGCAGATCTTGATTGCGATGTGCTTAAGGTTGGTCATCACGGCTCGGGCACCTCTTCGTGTAAAGACTTTCTTGATGCGGTAACACCCGAAATCTGTGTTATTCAGGTTGGTGCCGATAACGATTACGGCCATCCTCACGAGAATATCGTAGAGCGTCTTATGGAATATGCCGATGATATTTACCGCACCGATTTGTGCGGAGATATCGTTGTTGCAAGCGACGGAGTTAATCTCAGTGTGAGTTATGATAATCAATAATCAATCGAAGAGGTGTTTTGATTGAGACGACTTCCGAGTAAACCTCAGCATATTCGTCAACAAGAAGCGAATGAGTGGGGACGACGGTCGCGCAGAAGATGGTTTATCGTTGATTGTATTTTGTTGATAAGTATCGCCGTGTTTTTTATTTCTGTGATTTTTAATCATCTTTTCGTGAATGATTTTACGGCTCGTTTTAACGGACTGGAGTGTGAACTCAGCTTTGTTGATACAGACAACGGTTACAGTATTATTCTTGAATGCGAGGGAAGAACGGCGTTATTCGATTCGGGAAACGAAGAGCATTCAGATGAAATTGTTCGATATTTAGAAGAAAATGAAGTTAAAAAACTTGAATGTTATTTTGTTCTTGATACAACAGAAGAATATAAAACCGTCTATGAAACCATTCTGAATTCGGTTGAAATCCAAAGTGTTGTTCTGCCTGCAGATGAACTCGATAACGGATTGACAGCTGATTATGATGAAACGGCATTTGAGAACGGTAAGACAGCGATTATTCCTGCCAAGGGAAGATCTTTTAATGTTCACAAAATGGTTGTTGACATTTTTGATCCGCAGTCACTATCTTTAAAAATCCGGTTTGGAAATCATACTTTTATTCTTTGGAATTCAGATGATAAAGATAAAGAAACCGAAATTACAGAATCTTTTTATGAACAAAATGCCGATGTATTGTGGCTTGGAAAACGGGCAAATCAAGGGAGAAAGATTCCGGAAACTTTAACCCCTCAGATTTGCATTGTTGATGCCGAAAACAAAAATTACGATGCAACATTTATTGAACAATACGTTGATGATTTTTATGTGACAAACGATGGCGAGAAGATTATTGTTTCGAGCAACGAAGTGGATATCGACGTTAAAACAGAAAACCAATGAGGTGAAAAATATGTTTTACAGCATTGACAGAATTGAAGAACAGGTTGCCGTCTGCATAGGCGACGACGAAGAAATCCTTCTTCTCTCAACCGACCATATTATCGGAAGCTACACAGAGGGAAGTATTATCCGTGAAACCGAAAAAGATTGGTATATCGTCGATGAGGAAGAAGAAATTAAGCGCAGAAATGCGAATTTTGAGCTTGCAGAAAGCCTTTTTGACAATTAATTTTTAACAAACTGAAAATATTTTAAAAAATGTGTCGGATTATTCAAATTATGCTTGAATAATCCGATTCTTTATTATATAATATAAAATAATTATTTTATAATAATATGGAGGAGTACGCTTGGCGTTTAATTCCGATAAAAAAACAGTTGCCGTTCCCGCAGAGGAAGTTGCAAAGCAAAAAGAATATATTCAGCTTGTCAGGAGCATAGTTGAGCAGAGGTTTGAAAACTCTCCGAAAGCTTTTGTTCACACCTACGGCTGTCAGGGTAATGTGTCCGACGGTGAAAGACTCAAGGGTATGCTTGAGCAGATGGGTTATGTTATGACTGAAGAGCTTGACGGTGCTGACCTTGTGCTTTATAACACATGCGCAATCCGTGAGCACGCAGAGGACAGAGTGTTTGGCAATGTCGGTGCACTCAAGCAGATGAAAACCGCAAACAGAGAAATGAAAATTCTTCTCTGCGGATGTATGATGCAGCAGGACAGGGTAGCGCAAAAAATAAGAAAAAGCTATCCGTTTGTCGATATTGTTTTCGGCACTCACGTTATCCACAGACTTCCCGAGTTTTTATATACCAGTCTTTCTAAAGGCAAAAAGGTTTATGAGCTTCCCGAGGATGATGGTGTTATTTGTGAGGAGCTTCCGGTTCACCGTGACAGCGATTTCAAAGCGTGGATTCCGATTATGTACGGCTGCAATAATTTCTGTACCTACTGCATTGTTCCCTATGTCAGAGGCAGAGAAAGAAGCCGTGACCCTCAATTGATAATCGCCGAGGCAAAGGAGCTTGTTGCTCAAGGGTACAAAGAAATAACTCTTCTCGGTCAGAATGTCAATTCATACGGCAAGAATCCCGACTACGGAATGAACTTTGCAGGACTTCTGAGAGAGCTTAATGCAATCGAGGGCGATTTCATCATCCGCTTTATGACTTCTCATCCGAAGGACTGCACATATGAACTTCTCGACACAATGGCATCCTGCGAAAAGGTTGCAAAGCATCTTCACCTGCCGTTCCAGAGCGGAAGCAACAGAGTGCTTGATGCGATGAACAGAAGATACACCCGTGAGAAATATCTTGAACTTCTGAACTATGCTTATTCCGTGATGCCCGGTCTTTCGGTCACGAGCGATGTTATCGTCGGTTTTCCCGGAGAAACATATGAAGAATTCCTCGAAACCGTTTCGATGGTTGAAGAAGCAAAGTTCACTTCGATGTATACTTTCATCTTCTCATCAAGAGAAGGTACGGTTGCATCAAAAATGCCCGACCCCGTTTCAAGAGAAGAAAAAGGCAAGTGGTTCAAGGAGCTTCTTGATACCCAGGAAAAGATTGCCGCAGAACGCACCGCATCAATGGTCGGAAAGACCTACCGTGTGCTTTGTGAAAGCGTGAGTAAGGGTGGTCTTATTGAAGGTCGAACGGGCGGCAATATCATTATCGAATTCCCTGCAGATAAATCCGTTATCGGTTCTTTCCGTGAAGTAAAGGTTACGGAATCGCTGACATGGATTCTTCGAGGAGAGATTGTTTAAGTTAATACGACGGTAAAACGTATTATAATAAATTTTTTTATGTTAGGAGAAACAAAAATGGACGTAATTGCAAAAGCAAGAGAGCTTGGCGCACTCCTTCAGCAGGACGAGCGTTACATCAAGCTTATGGAAGCACAGAAGGCTAACGAAGAGGATACAGCTCTCAACGAGCTTATCGCAAGAATTCAGCTTGTTCAGATGTCATTCCAGCACGAAGCTCAGAAAGAAGACAAGAACGATCAGAAGCTTGAAGCATATGATAAGGAATTCGGCGAAATCTACACTCAGATTATGGCTAATCCCAATATGCAGGCTTATGAAGCTGCAAGAGCAGAAATTGATCAGCTTATGCAGTATATCAACAACATCTTCGTTCTTTGCCTTCAGGGTGAAGACCCCGCAACCTGCGAGCCCAAGACTGAGGAGCACAATTGCGGCGGCGAATGCTCATCCTGCAGCGGTTGCCACTGAGATTAAAACTTATGGGGCTGTTTAAATACAGCCCCTCCGGGATTTTTTGAAAGGTATGGATTGAAAAATGGCAGAGCTTACCCCGATGATGAAACAGTATTTTCAGATAAAAGAGAACTATCCCGACACGATTCTTATGTTCCGTCTGGGTGATTTCTATGAAATGTTCTTTGAGGATGCAAAGCTTGTTTCGGCAGAACTTGAGCTTGTTCTTACAGGCAGGGACTGCGGTCAGGAAGAAAGAGCGCCGATGTGCGGTGTTCCGTTCCACAGCGCAGATTCCTACATTGCGCGCCTTGTTGCCAAAGGTTATAAGGTTGCAATCTGCGAACAGCTTGAAGACCCTGCGCTTGCAAAGGGCATTGTCAAAAGAGATGTAACAAGAGTTCTCACTCCTGGTACGGTTATCGAAAGCACAATGCTTGATGAAGGGAAAAATAATTTTCTCGCTTGCATCTGTGTGCTCAAAGACTGTGTCGGACTTTGCTTTGCCGATATTTCCACGGGCAGCGTTCATGCAACGCAGTTCGAAAGAAAAAATTCACAGCGACGTATTATCAACGAACTCGGCAGATTTACTCCGAGCGAAATAATAATCAATTCCGCTGTGCTTGAGCTTTCGCAGGTAACGGATTTTGTAAAAACAAGGCTCCGTTCTTCTTGCGATTTGCTTAATGAAGAATGCTTTGATCTTTCAAAAGCTTCCGGAACATTATTGAAGCATTTCTGCGTAACTTCGCTTTCCCAGCTTTCGCTCGAAAATGCAGACGGTGCGGTTTGCGCAATCGGTGCTTCGATGGATTATCTTAAGAGCGTTCAGAAAACAGAGCTTGAAAACATCAGGTCAATTGATTATTACGGCGAAACCAGCTTTATGCGCCTCGATGTTTCAACTCTGCGCAATCTCGAGATTACCGAAACGATGCGCAACCGTGAGAAAAAAGGTTCGCTTCTTTGGGTGCTTGATAAAACAAAAACCTCAATGGGCAAAAGAATGCTCCGTTCGTGGCTTGAACAGCCTCTTCTGAATATTGCGAAGATAACAAAACGTCATAATGCGGTTGAAGAGCTTGTTGAGAACCCTTCAATGCGTGAAGATATTATCGAAGCGCTTACAGGCTGTCAGGATATGGAAAGACTTATAACCCGTATCGCTTATTCAACAGCCAATGCAAGAGAGCTTCGAGGTTTATCCTCAACGCTTAACAGACTCCCCGCAATCAAAGAGATTCTTTCCTCTTCAAAAAGCAGTCTGCTTTCCGAATTGCAGAATGAAATTCTTCCGCTTGAAGACCTAGCAGACACAATCGACAGAGCAATCGTCGAAGAGCCTCCATTCTCCGTTCGTGAGGGAGGAATGATTAACGATGGCTTCAACGAAGAACTCGATTCGCTTCGCGATATCGTTGCAAACGGCAAAGGTTACATTGCTGATATTCAGCTTCGCGAGCAGGAGAGAACAGGTATCAAGAAACTCAAAATCGGTTATAACCGTGTTTTTGGTTACTATATTGAAGTATCAAATTCGTTCAAAGAGCTTGTGCCCGATGATTACATAAGAAAACAGACTCTAACAAACTGTGAGAGATTTATTACCCAGGAGCTTAAAGAGCTTGAATCCAAGGTTCTCGGCGCGCAGGAAAGAATAGTCCGCCTTGAATATGAAATCTTTGATTCCGTAAGAAAGAAAGCGGCAGAGAAACTTTTCGAAATTCAGAAGACAGCATCTGCGGTTGCGGCTGTTGATGTTCTCTGCTCTTATGCAAGAGTAGCGAGCGAAAACAATTACTGCTGCCCCGCGATGAATGCGGGCGACAGAATATCTGTCACCGACGGCAGACATCCTGTTGTCGAAAAAATGATAGATTTTCCGTTCGTTCCCAACAACACAGTACTTGACTGTGCGGACGACCGCTGTGCTATTATCACCGGCCCCAACATGGCGGGTAAATCAACCTATATGCGACAGGTTGCGCTGATTTGTCTTATGGCTCAGGCGGGTAGCTTTGTACCCGCGCTTTCTGCAGAGCTTTGTGTGGTTGACGGCATTTTTACAAGAATCGGTGCATCGGATGACCTTGCATCCGGTTCGTCAACATTTATGGTTGAAATGACTGAAGTTGCCGATATTCTTAAAAACGCATCCCCCAATAGCCTTATTATTTTCGACGAAATCGGCAGAGGTACTTCAACCTTTGACGGTATGAGTATCGCAAGAGCTGTTCTCGAGTTTTCAGCAGATAAGCGCAGACTCGGTGCAAAAACTCTTTTCGCAACCCACTATCACGAGCTTACTGAGCTTGAAAACTGTGTTGCGGGTGTTAAAAACTACAATATCGCCGTCAAAAAGAGAGGCGATGACATAACATTCCTTCGCAGAATCGTAACCGGTTGTGCGGGCGGCAGCTACGGTATCGAAGTTGCAAAGCTTGCGGGTGTGCCGAACAGTGTTGTCGAACGTGCCAAGGTTGTTCTTAAAGAACTCGAAGGAGAAGGTCTTAAGGTTCCCGTTCGTGTTAATAATGACGAACCTGAAATGCAGATGTCGTTCGGCTCGTCAAATGCAAACGATATTGTTGATAAACTCAAAAAGATAGATGTGAATACTCTTACTCCGATTGAAGCAATGAGTGTTCTTTATGATTTAACAAAACAGGCTAACGGCTGATTATGAAAAAAGGAGGTTCCTTATGCCGAAGATTAATGTTTTGCCCAAGCATCTTGCAGAGCTTATTGCCGCAGGCGAAGTGGTTGAAAGACCAGCTTCGGTTGTCAAGGAGCTTCTCGAAAACTCGATTGATGCCGGTGCAGATACAATTACGGTCGAAATCAAAAACGGCGGTATATCTTATATCAGAATAACCGATAACGGATGCGGAATCGGCAGAGATGATATCCGCAATGCTTTTGTCAGCCACGCAACGAGCAAAATCTCAACCGCCGATGACCTTAACGGCATATTCACTCTCGGTTTCAGAGGCGAAGCTCTTGCAAGTGTAAGTGCGGTTGCGAGAGTTGAAGTTATGACAAAGACCGCAGAGGATGAAAGCGGAACAAGATATGTTATCGAAAGCGGAGACGAAATTCTGCTTGATGATGCAGGTTGTCCCAAAGGCACAACACTCATAGTCCGTGATTTGTTCTATAAAACTCCCGCACGAATGAAATTCCTTAAAAAGGATGTCACCGAAGCCAATGCGGTTGCAGGTGTTGTTGACAGAATCGCTCTTTCACATCCCGAGATTTCATTCAGATTTATCAGAGAGGGAAAACAGACACTTATTACAAGCGGCAACGGTGATTTGATCACTTGTATCCGCGAGATTTTCGGCAAAGAATTTTCGAGCGGACTCATCCCTGCAGAAAATATCGGTCAGGGTATAAAGGTCAGCGGTTTTGTTTCAAAACCCGTTGCGTCAAGGCCCAACCGTAATATGCAGTTTTTCTTTATCAATAACAGACTTATAAAAACAGGTACGGGAAGCGCCGCTTTGAGCGAGGCTTACAAAAACTCAATTATGGTTGGCAAATTCCCATCCTGCGTTCTTAATATAGAAATTGACCCGTCTTTGGTGGATGTCAATGTTCATCCCGCAAAAACCGAGGTCAGGTTTTCGGATGAAAGAATGATTTTCAATGCAATTTATTATGCTTGCAAAAACGCTCTTTCATCGGGTGACACACCCAAACAAATCAAAGAAATTGTTAAAGACTATTACAAGGCTCCTGAAAAGCCGCCCGAGCAGCTGAAAATTACTCCGAAGCCTGCTCCGTCAGCGGATTTCTGGCAGCATATCCCCAAGAAAACAGAACCTGCTGTTTCGGTTACTCCTGTTGAACATCAAAAAGAAGAGTCCAAAGCAGAGAAAATAACAGTTAACCCTGTTACAGAGATTATAACAGTCAAAACGGAAATGCCGAAAGAACCCGACAGAATTTCAGCATTCAAATCGCCTGATATTGAACCTGCAAAAGAAGAAACGGTGGAGGATATTCTTCTTAATTCTCCGTCTGAAAAGGAAAAGATTACTCCCGAAGTCATTGTGGATGAAATGCCGGCTGAAATTCCATGTGCTCCCGTATTTGATGAAGAAGAATTTATTCTTATCGGCGAAGCGTTTAAGACTTACATTATGTGTGAATATAAAGGCAAGCTTGTCATTATTGATAAGCACGCAGCTCACGAACGCATTATTTACGAGAAACTCAAAAAAGAAAGCGGAGAAAGAACACCACAGCTTCTGCTTTTGCCCGTTACGGTAACTCTTTCAAAAGAGGAATATTCCGCGGTGCTTGATAATCTTGACCTCATTAATGATGCGGGCTTTGAAGCAGAGGATTTCGGCAACGGATGCATTATCGTCAGAGAATGTCCGATGGAGCTTTCACCCGACGATGTTGCGGATGTTATGTGCGAAATTGCGGGCCGCTTTGTTGATAAAAAGCAGGATGTTATGTTTGAAAAGATGGATTGGATATTCCATTCTGTTGCCTGCAGAAGTGCAATAAAAGCAGGTAACTTCACATCACGGCTGGAAATGGAGCGTTTTGCAAAACAGCTTCTTTCAATGCCCGACATCAGGTACTGCCCACACGGCAGACCCGTACTTATAGAAATGACACAAAGAGAACTGGAGAAAAACTTTGGAAGAATCTAAGATACCCTTGATTGCAATTGTCGGTCCGACGGCTTCGGGCAAAACATCGCTTGCCGTTGAAATATGCAAGCGTTACGGTGCAGAAGCTGTTTCGTGTGACTCGATGCAGATCTATAAAGGAATGGATATTGCAACCGCAAAACCGTCGGTTGAGGAAATGCAGGGTGTTCCGCATCATCTTATCGGATTCCTCGATCCCAATGACGTTTTCAGCGTTGCGAAATACTGCGAAACTGCTAAAAATATCATTTACGATATTAACTCAAGAGGCAAGAAAGCCGTTCTTGTCGGCGGTACGGGGCTTTATTACAGTTCACTTGTTGATAATATAGAGTTTTTGCAGGAAGAAACGGATTTTGAATATCGTGAAATGCTGAAAAAAAGAGCGGAGAAAGACGGTGCGCAGGCATTGCTCGATGAGCTTTATAAAATAGATCCCGATGCCGCTTCTCAGCTCCATGTCAATAATCTCGGCAGAATTATCAGAGCGCTTGAAATCCACCATTCAACGGGCAAAACCAAAACAAACCAGAATGAAGAATCGAGAAAGATTCCTTCGCCGTTTGTTACAACAGCAATCTGTCTCGATGCGAGGGACAGGCAGTTCCTTTATGACCGAATCAACAAAAGAGTTGATATTATGCTTGAAAACGGACTTCTTGAAGAGGCGAGGGCGTTTTTTGAGTCGCCGCTCGGAAGAACGGCGCGTCAGGCAATCGGCTATAAAGAGCTTAATCCTTATTTCAACGGTGAAAAAACACTTGAGGAATGTATCGACAATCTGAAGATGCAGACCAGACGTTACGCTAAGCGTCAGTTAACCTGGTTCAGACGAGATGAAAAAATCAGGTTTCTTTATATTGATGATTATTCAAGCGGAGAAGAGCTTCTCGATGCCGCTTGTGAAGTAATAGAGAGGAGTGTTGCAGATGAACAGTAAAGACCGCTTGCTGAAAGTTCTTGCAGCAGCGGCAGCAGTAATCATTGTTTTGTTTTTTGCGGCAGAGATTTACGGTCTTGCGAGCCGTACTTACACTACACAGACCGTATATGAACAAACCGTTCTCAAAACAATGGATGCAAAAATGTATATTATTCGTGACGAAACAATCTTAAGTACTGCTTCATCAGGAGTGATTGTTCCGTTGGCGGAAAATGCTGAGAGAGTCAGCAAGGGCAGTATGATTGCGGCGTCGTTTTCAAGTGAGGCAGCAGCCGAGAATTATGTCAAGGCTCAGTCGCTTGAAGAAAAGCTCGATGCTTATAAAAAAATCGATGGTCAGTTAAGGCTTGCTAACATCGATCTCGATAAACTCACGAATGAAATTGATTCTGATTTCGAGTCAATTATTAATGCGGCATATAATAATGATTTCGGTTCGCTCAGTGACGACAAGCTTTCGTTCAGCGAAAAGCTTTCGAGAAAGCAGATATCCCTCGGAACAACCGTTGACTGTGCTGAACGCATTGCAAAACTTCAGAATGAAATTTCAGCTCTTAACGAATCGGGTACTCCGACGGAAATTATTACCGCCGAGGAGTCGGGATATTATGTAAGCAAGCTTGACGGATTTGAGAATGTTTTAACAAGTAAGGATATCGATAATCTTACGGAGGAAATTCTTGAAAAAGCTTTCGATGCCCAGAAGAGCGACGCACCTGCTTCGTCGATAGGAAAAATCATAGACGGTTATAACTGGTATATTGCCACTGTTATTGATTCATCTGAGATGGGTAGTTTTTCTAAAGGAAAAACTGTCAGACTTCTTTTTGATGAATCGGATAAAAATCCCGTGAAAACATATGTATATTCAATAAAGAGCATCGATTCCTCGAAGTCTCTTGTTGTTTTCAGATGCAATCTTATGAATGAACAGTTAACCTCGCTCCGAAAGGTTGAGGGGAAAATTGTCATTGATGAGTTTAAGGGGCTTAAGGTCAGCAGAGATGCTGTCCGTCTCGATGAAGATGGTAATTCGGGTGTTTATGTCCGAAGAGGTAATGTGGTACATTTCAGAAGCCTCAATATCATTTACTCCGAGGACTCTTTCGTGATAGCTTCAAAGCCTTCGGAAAACAGCGGAATAAAGCTCAGTCATACTCACCTCAAGCTTTATGATGAGGTAATTATTTCGGGAAAGGAGCTTACTGATGGAATGGTTATCGGATGAACAAAGATTTTCGGCAATTGAAGAAAATCTGAAAATAATTAATGAAGAGATTGCACAAGCTGCCGTCAGCGCAGGCAGAAACCCTGCGGATATCAGCCTTATGGCTGTAACAAAAACAGTCGAAAGCAAATTTATTAACCACGCAATTGCAAACGGAATAAACCTGATAGGCGAGAATAAAGTTCAGGAAATTCTTCTTAAAGAACCCGAACTGAATCTTACAAATTGCAAAGCTCATCTTATCGGTCATCTTCAGTCCAATAAGGTCAAGAAGATAGTCGGTAAGGTAGACACGATTCAGTCTGTCGATTCTGTGTCAATTGCAAAAGAAATCGGAAAACGTTCGCTTGAAGCCGGGATTACAACCAAAATCCTGCTCGAAGTGAATGCGGGAAATGAAGACAGTAAATTCGGTTTTTCTCATGACGAACTTTTTGAGAGGGCGTGTGAAATCTCGGAAATTGACGGTATTGCAATAAACGGATTGATGTGTGTGGCTCCGATTTGTGAAAAAGAAGCCGAATTAAGGTCAGTTTTCTCAAATATGCACCGTATGTTTATTGACATCGGTAATAAAAAAATAGATAATATAAGTATGAGTGTTCTCTCAATGGGAATGTCAGGCGACTATAAACAAGCGATTCTCGAAGGCGCAAATCTCGTCCGTGTCGGTTCGGCGATTTTCGGAATGAGAATCTACAGATAATTTAGGAGGAATTACCAATGGGATTCAAAGAAAAATTCAAGCAGTTCATTAATGTGACGGACGATGATTACATCGACAGCGCAGAAGACAACTACAACGATGATTTTGACTATGCTCCTTCCGCACCCGAGGCAGCACAGCCCCGTCAGACATCACAGCGTACAAGAAGCGAAAAAGCAAATTCCGGTGCAAATAATGTTGTTAATATCAACTCGTCAAAGCCTGCTTCGGGTCAGCCCAAGCCTCATGTTGTTTTCCAGAAGATTGACAGATTCGAAGAAGTAGGCGAAGTTGCTGATATTCTTAACGAGAAGAGAATTGTTATTCTCAACCTTGAAACCTGCCCCAATGATGTTTCACAGAGAATCATCGATTTCCTTTATGGCGTTGCTTATGCAAATCACGGTGAATTCAAAAAGGTTGCAGGCAGAGCTTATATAATCACACCGTATAACGTTCCTGTTTCCGGCGAACTTCTTGATGAACTCAGCGGAAGCATGGGTGGAGAACAGTATTAATTTAAAATACAGAGAGGATTGGTGAACAGATATGCTCAGACCTGAACAGATTATCAATGCAAAGTTTACTCCCGTAAGCAAAGGTACATATAACGCAGAAGAAGTAGACGCTTTCCTTAAAAGTGTTGCAGCTTCATATGAAGAATCACTCAGCAATAATCAGGAGCTTATCAAAAAAATCAGCATTCTTGCCGATAAAATTGAAAGCTACCGTAATGAAGAAGATGCAATCAAGCTCGCTCTTCTTGATGCACATAAAATGGCAGAAACCGTAAACAAGAATGCTGCCCAGAAGGCAGAGGCTCTTGTTTCAGATGCTGAAAGCAAGTCAAAGATTATTCTTGACGGAGCTAACAGACAGGCATCTCAGACTATTGAAGAGGCAAGAGAAAAAGCAAAAGAAATTGTTGACAACGCAAGAACCGCAGTTTCATCTCTTACCGAAAGAGCACAGATTGAAACCGACAGCACAATTGCCGAAGCAAAGAAGAAGGCTTCCGAAATCATTGCAGATGCCGAAGAAAAAGGCAGAAAAATTATCGGCACAAGCAAGCAGTCATATGAATTCTATTCGGCAGAGCTCGAGAAGGTTCAGGAAAAAACCGCTGAATTCAAGGCTGCAGTTGAAGAAATCTGCAAGGGTCAGCTGGATCTTCTTGGCGGCATTCCCGGTGTGTTTGCAGCTGCTTCTGAAGTAACAACTCCCGTTGAAGAAGTTGCTGAAGAAGTTGTTTACGAGGCTCCTGCTTTTGTTGAAGCTGATGAAAAAGAGGTTGATATTGCTTTTGATGAAATAATCGAAGAAATCAATTCGACCGAAGAGGAAGAGCCGGTTGCAGAAGAAGAGTACGATCCTTCCGCAGTTGCTCTTATGGCAGAAATCAACAGCCTTGCAGACGATGTTCTCAATCCTGCAGATGATGCTTCAGTTGAATTTGTTGAAGAAGAGGATGATGAAATTGCAGCGGTTGAAGAAACTTCAGCTGATATAGTTGAAGAAAAAACAGAGGAAGTTCTTGAAGTTGTTGATGATGACGATGATCTTTTCAGCTTGATTGACGATATGGATTTTGAAGAGATTCCCGAAGTTGATTCGATTCCCGCAAGTCTTGATGACATTGTTCCTTTTGCTCCCGTTATTGCAACGGAAGATGAGGTAGAGAGCGAAGAAGAAGCGGAAGACATTCAGGTTGTTATTGATGATGACGACGATGATGATGACGAATTCACCGGTTTCCAGGTTGATATCGATTCGATTGCAGAAGATGATGGTGATGATGAAGATATAACATCTCTGTTTGATTCCCTTTTTGATGATTGATAATTTTTGAGAGGTTTTTATGTTTCAGGCAATTTCTTTAGGTGTTATCGCGGTGCTGACGGTTATTGACCGACTGACTAAATACGCGGCAGTTTCTACCGTTAAGGTTGATGGTCCGAAAGAGTTTTTGTTTGGTCTTTTCAATTTTACTTATGTTGAAAATACCGGTGCGGCATTCAGTATGTTTTCAGGTAAAACCGATTCGTTGTCACTGCTGACAATTCTGTTTCTGATTGCAATCTTCTATTTGCTTATGAAAAAGACTTTTGAATCAAAATACTTGAATTTTTGTCTTGTACTCGTTTTTGCGGGCGGACTCGGTAATCTTATAGACAGAATCGCTTACGGTTATGTTATTGATTTTATTGAACCGCTTTTTATTGATTTTGCCGTTTTTAATTTTGCCGACTGCTGTATTACCGTCGGAGCGTTTATGCTTATTGGTTATGAAATCTATGAAATTATAAAAGAGCGAAAGAAAAAGGCTGAAACAAATGATGGAACCGATTAATTCAATTGAATATAACGAGCCTGTTTCAGTTGTTATTGATGATGATTGCGGCGGCAACAGGCTCGACAGAATTCTTTCAGATGTTCTGAGTGATTATTCACGCTCTTTTGTACAGAATCTTTTTTTGGATGGACTTGTTCGCTGTAACGGTAAAGAAGTTTCAAAAAGCTTCAAGCCCAAAAGCGGAAGCGTTATTGAATTTACTGTTCCCGAGCCGAAGGAGATTTCACTTGAGCCTGAAAATATTCCTCTTGATATCGTTTATGAGGACAGCGATCTGCTTGTTGTTAACAAGCCTCGCGGAATGGTTGTTCATCCCGCTCCCGGTAATTATGAATCAACTCTTGTTAATGCTCTTTTGTGGCATTGCAAAGGCAATCTGTCGGGGATAAACGGGGTGATTCGTCCGGGTATTGTTCATAGAATTGATAAAGACACGAGCGGACTTCTGCTTGTTGCGAAAAATGATAATGCGCATATTTCACTCTCTCAGCAGATAAGTGTTCATTCTCTTGACAGAGAGTACCGTGCAGTTATTCACGGACATCTTAAAGAGCAGGAGGGGACTGTAGATGCACCTATCGGCAGAAGCCCCAATGACCGCAAAAAAATGTGTGTTATAAATCAGAATTCCAAAAATGCTGTAACGCATTATAAGGTTCTGGAAGAATATAAGGATTTTTCATTTGTGGCACTTAAGCTTGAAACAGGAAGAACACATCAGATAAGAGTTCATATGGCTTATCTCGGTCATCCTGTTGCGGGCGATCCGGTATACGGACCAAAGAACGGAGTCACATCGCTTAACGGTCAGTGCCTTCATGCCGGTGTTCTCGGTTTTGTTCATCCCTCAACGGGCGAAAACATCAGACTTGAAGCACCGTTACCGGATTATTTTACCGATTTTATTGGGAGAATAAGAAAATAATGAATAATAAGAAATCACTTTCAGACTGGCTTATCGCCTCGGATATTGACGGAACGCTTAATAATAAGCTTCGCCGTTTGCCTGAACGTAATGAAAAAGCCATCAACAGATTTGTTTCAATGGGCGGAAGATTCACACTTGCATCGGGCAGAAATCCGCAGTCAATGGAAAGACATTTCAGACGACTTCCGATTGCGGGCACACCTGCAATTGTTATGAACGGCGCGGGACTTTATGATTTTCAGAAGAATGAAATGATTTATTTCAGCGCAATGAGTGACGAGGGAATGAGTCTTGCCATCGAAGCAGCAAAGAAATTCCGTGCTGTTGATGTAATTGTTGTTGCAAAGGATATAATATATATCACCGGTGCGGGATGGTTTGGTAAACTTTTTGTTTCGGCAGATAATCTTGATCATAAACATATCCGCAATATCGATGATGTGCCTAAAGAGAATTGGGGAAAAGTTATTTTTTCGGGTGATCCGATAAGCATCTCCAAGGTGAAAAAACATTTCACCTCAATGCAGGATCCCGACCTGACTCTTATGTCATCATCAATTGCGAGTTTTGAGATTCTTGCACGAAATACCCATAAAGGTACGGCAGTGCTTAAGCTTGCGGAGATGCTCGGAATTGACAAATCGCATACAGGTGCAATCGGCGATTATTTCAATGATTTTGACATGCTTAAAAGCGTGGGTGTTCCCGCTTGCTGTGGTCAGGCTCCCGATGAACTCAAAGAAGTTTCGGAATTTGTTGCCTGCCACTGCAACAAAGGCGCTGTTGCCGATTTCCTTGAATATATCGAGAAAAAATAAAGAAAAATTTTCAAATTCAATATACAGGAGGTATCTGCTATGGATGCAGCTATCAGAAAAGAGTTAAAAATCAAAGCTTGTAAAGCAAGAATGGGAATCATCGAGGGCGTTTTCAACGCAAAATCGGGTCATCCCGGTGGCTCACTTTCATGTGTTGATATTGTTACCTATCTCTATTTCAACCATATGAACATTGATCCTCAGAACCCTCAGATGGAAAACAGAGACAGATTCGTTCTTTCAAAGGGTCACGCAGCTCCCGCTCTTTACTCCGTTCTCGCACTCAAAGGTTTCTTCCCCGCAGAGAATCTTAAGACTCTCAGAAAGGCTGATTCAATGCTTCAGGGTCACCCCAGCATGAAGTATACACCCGGCGTTGATATGTGCACAGGTTCACTCGGTCAGGGCATTTCAACAGCTTGCGGTATGGCTCTCGGTGCAAAGCTCGGCAACAAGGCTTACAGAGTATATACTATTCTCGGTGACGGCGAAATTCAGGAAGGTCAGGTATGGGAAGCAGCAATGTTTGCTTCGGCAAAGGGTCTTGATAATCTTGTTGCCGTTGTTGATAACAACGGTCTCCAGATTGACGGCAAGATTTCAGAGGTTAACTCACCCTATCCCATCGCAGAAAAGTTCAAGTCATTCGGCTGGAATGTAATCGAAATTTGCGCTCACAGCTTTGATGAAATCGATGCTGCATTCAATGCTGCTGCTGAATTCAAGGGCAAGCCTTCGGTTATCGTTGCAAACAGCGTTAAAGGTAAGGGCGTTTCGTTTATGGAAGACCAGGTTTCATGGCATGGTACCGCTCCCAACGCAGAGCAGTATGAGCAGGCTATGAGCGAACTTAATCAGGCTCTCGCAGAGCTTGAAGCATAAGGAAAGGAACGGTGGATAAAATGGCTGATGTAATTAAAACCGCAACCCGTGATGCTTACGGAAAAGCTCTTGTTGAGCTTGGCGATATAAATGATAAAGTTGTTGTTCTTGATGCTGACCTTGCAGCGGCAACAAAAACAGGTATGTTCAAAAAAGCTCATCCCGACAAGTTCTTTGACTGCGGTATCGCAGAAAGCAATATGATGGGCATTGCTGCGGGTCTCGCAACCTCGGGATATACTGTTTTTGCAAGCACTTTTGCAATGTTTGCGGCAGGCAGAGCATACGAGCAGGTAAGAAACTCAATTGCTTACCCTCATCTCAATGTTAAAATCGGTGCAACCCACGCAGGTATTTCAGTTGGTGAAGACGGCGCAAGCCATCAGTGCTGTGAAGATATTGCTCTTATGAGAGCTATTCCCGGTATGACTATTATCAATCCTGCTGACGATGTTGAAGCAAGAGCAGCTGTTCTTGCGGCAGCAAACTACGAAGGTCCCGTTTATATGAGATTCGGACGCCTTGCAGTTCCCAGAATTTTTGATGAAGATTATAAATTTGAAATCGGCAAGGCTGTAGTTCTCAACGAAGGCACAGACGTTACAATCTGTGCAACAGGTCTTATGGTTAACGAAGCAATTGAAGCTCAGAAGATTCTTGCAGAGCAGGGTATCAGCGCTGAAGTTATCAATGTTCACACAATCAAACCGCTTGACACTGAAACAATTCTTAAATCGGCTGCAAAGACAGGCGTAATTGTAACCGCTGAAGAACACAGTGTTATCGGCGGTCTTGGTAGTGCTGTAGCTGAAGCTGTTTGTGAAACAGCAAATCCCGTTCCCGTTGTTAAGCTTGGTGTTAACGATGTTTTCGGAAAATCCGGTCCCGCTGTAGAACTTCTTCATATTTACGGACTTGATGCACAGAATATAGTTGAAAAGGCAAAGCAGGCCATTTCAATGAAATAATATTGATTTCAAATGAAAGGAACCTGTTTTTTTCGGGTTCCTTTCATTGAATTACGGTTGCTGTTGAGGTGTTTGATTTGGAGCATACCGAAAAAAAGATAATTTCTAAAAAGATGATAATAACACTCTCTGTTGCGGCGGCAATAATAGTGCTGCTCAGTCTTATTGTTATTATCACTCAGATTGCGAGCTCAAACAATCCTGAAAACAACGGTTTTCTTGTTTACCGTACGGGCGGAGAAATCATTGCCAGAATCAACGGTAAAGAGCGAAGAGTTACCGATATGAGTGCACAGAATTTTAAATGTGATGAAGAAAATGACAGAATATTCTATATTGTTGCTTCTTCGCGCTATGACGGTCTTTATGATCTTTGCTATATCGAAAAACACGGAAGTGAGCTTCTTGCACCCAAAATCATTGATGTGGGTATAGAGGAAAACTTCAATGTTGTTTCGGGTAAAATATACTATCTTAAAAAGAATACAAGCGCAGGCGCAAACGATGGTTGCGTATGCGATATTGATAACGGTAAAATAGAAACTTTTTCCGAAAATGTTGAGAATATTTATGCTCTTGATGGCACGGATAAGCTTTATTTTACGAAAATGCACGGCGCTAACAAGGTTCTTTATTCATATAAAAATGAAACACCGGAAGAAATCTGCCGTGACATAGTAAATGTTTTTTGTTATAATGACACGGAAAAACCGCATATAATCTATGAAAGAAAATCACAGGTTAATGCAGGCATGACCGAACTTTATATTGCTTATTCCGAATCAGAGCCTGAGTTGATATGCGATAACACATATCTTGTTATGTTTGACGATTATTCTGCAGGAGGCAATCTTTATTATTACACCTCTTCAACCGAGAGTATATCCTGGAGTGCTGTTATTTCTGATGAATATGCAGAGAGCGATAAAACGGTGACAAAACCGGTCAGAGACAGTTTCTTTGCGATTCTTGGTATTTCTGCGGAATATAACGAGGCTCTGCGCAAATATCAGGATAAGCTTGTTCGTGATGAAATAAGAGTTGCTCTGAATGAGTCGGTTGAAAACGGCGAATTCTCCGCACCTGTTTTTACAGCGTTTGCATATAATTCACATGGTTCTTTCAAAATTGCCGAAAAAATCGACCCAAAGAATGTTTATACCGTATCTGATTTCGGTAATCCGCAGATTATTTTTGAAAATACGGAAATTACCGCGAATCAGACCGATATGGGAACGCTCGTAAGCATTGCTCAGCGCAGCACTGTGCGAGAAGTTATTGAATATGCGCGTTCGCTTGTCAATGAAAGTGTAAAATCAAAAGGTATGGCTTTTGCGGGATGCTGTGACTCGGGTACGGTCAGCTATGAGCTTCAGGGGTATGACCGCCACAAAACTTTGTTTTCTTTTTCGGAAAGCGGTTCAAGAATTTTTGCTTTTGTTCGCGATGCCAACGGCGAGCGTCTCAGTCTTTATACAAACAGCATTAACGACAGGCTTATGCCTTCTTCTAACATTAATGTTGATAACGGTCTTTCAAGCTATCGTATCGTTGAAGATGCCGTTATATATCTCAAGGCTGATACAGGTAAAAACACCGGTGATTTATATTCATATGACGGTGAAAAGAGCGTAAAGCTTTCAAATGCCGCAAGTGCGTTCACTGTTAAAAATCCGGAGAATATAATTATACTCAAAGGCAACAATGTTTCGGATTCCAATCCCACAGCGGATTATTATGTTTTCAACGGTGAAGAGGAAATTCCGATTGACAGCAATATTATTGTTTCAACTTTCAGTGTTGAGGAAAGCGGAAAAGCGGTGTATATCACAGGCGATAAATCGTTAAAGGTTTATTATGGCGGCAAAAATTCCTCGATTTCTGATTCTGCGGATGAAATATTAATGTTTAAATGATGCTGTATAAACGGCGAAAGGATGTTATATATGGGTTCAGAAAGTATTTTGAAAAAATCGGTTATAGGCGGTTTCAAAAAAGAAGGTGTTCTTAATTATGTAGAGCAGCTTCAGACTGAAATCGTTAATCTCAGAAAAGAGCTTAATGAATGTAATTCCTGTAAAAAGGATCTGGATTCGGCTAATGTGAAAAATGAGATTGCTGAAAAAGAAATTGATAATCTCAGATGTCAGGTTGAGGAACTGAAAAACAAAAATGAAGTTCTTGAAGAGGCAAACAGGTCTTTGAATGAGCGCGATGCCGCCGCTTCACTGAAGCTTGAAGAAGCTCAGGTCACAATCTCCAATTACGAAAATAAAATTCATCTTTACGAAGAAAAGATTGCTTCAATTGAAGAAAAGTTTGCCGAAATCGAAAGAAATTATCAGAAGTACGGCGAAGTGATTGATAATGCCAAAAGCTCCGCGGCTGAAATAACCGTCAGAGCAAAAAATGTTGTTGATAATGCAAGAGATGAAATTTCATCCGCAAATGAACGCATCAAAACAGCCTGCATCAATTTTGAAAGTTCTGTTGCTTCAATGAAATCAAGTGCCGAAAATCTCATGGAAACACTCTCTGCTATATCTGAAAATCTCAACTCCGAGGAAGAATAATATGGCAGAATATAACATAAATATAAACGAGATTAAATCTTATTCATCTGTTTTGAATGCGGGAGACAGAGTTAATCTCAGCGGAACGGTTTATACCTCCAGAGATGCGGCGCACAAAAGAATTTTTCAGTATCTTGACGAAGGCAAGGAGTTGCCGTTTGAGCTGGACGGTGCCTGCATATATTTCGCAGGCCCGACTCCGACCCCCGAAGGAATGGTAATCGGGAGCTGCGGCCCTACCACATCGGGCAGAATGGATGTCTATTCGCCAAGACTTCTCGACCTTGGTCTTGCAGCTATGATAGGCAAGGGCGAAAGAAATCAGGATGTTTGCGATGCAATAGTGCGTAACGGATCGGTATATTTCTGTGCAATCGGAGGAGCGGGTGCTCTTTATGCAAAGCAGATAATATCGTGTGAAGAAATTGCATTCAAAGATTTAGGCTGTGAGAGTGTCAAAAGGCTTGTACTTTCGGATTTTCCCGTTATAGTCGGAATTGATTCACACGGCGGAAACTTATTCAAATAAAAAATAATTGTATGAATTTTAAACGCTTTCTCTTTGAGAAGGCGTTTGTTTTTTTGGTGATTATATGTTGTTTGTTATTTTTACGGTTGCAATAACACTTGCGGTTGCTTTTGTTAACGGGTTGACAGATGCTCCGAATGCAATTGCATCGAGTGTGTCAACGGGATGTATGAAACTGAAAAATGCGGTTATTGTTGCAGCAGCAGCTGATTTTCTCGGAGCAATGACAGTAGGTGCTTTAAGCAACAAAGTGTCTGATACAGTTATGAATATTGCAGATTTCGGAGCAGATAAAAAATTTGCCTTTATCGGTCTGTGTGCGGCAATGAGTTCAGTTGTTTTATGGGCGGTTACAGCATGGCGATTTGGAATACCAACAAGCGAAAGCCATGCGCTGATAGCGGGTCTTATCGGTGCGGCTGTTGCGGTAAACGGCGGATTTTCAGGAATTGACAGATCGGAAGTAAATAAGGTTATAAAGGGGTTATTTGTTTCGGTTGTTTTAGGATTTGTTGCAGGATTTGCGGTGTCTAAATTCACAATGTATGCTTTTAAAAATATGAAAAGAAATAATTCAAACATAATATTCAGATATTCGCAGATCGGTTCAAGCATACTTATGGCATTTATGCACGGAGCGCAGGATGCACAGAAATTTGCGGGAATTCTGTCTTTGGTGTTGTCTGTTTCAGGGCTTAAAAGCAGATTGAATGATAATCCGTTATTACCTCTGGCTTTTTCGTCGGCTGCCATTGCTGCGGGCACAGCAATGGGAGGGGAGCGGATTATAAAAACAGTCGGTAACGATATGGTAAAACTTCGCATTGATCAGGGATTTTCATCGGATTTATCGGGTGCAATGTGCCTTTTTGTTTCAACAATTCTCGGGTTTCCCGTCAGCACAACTCACACAAAAACATCTGCGGTTATCGGAGTAGGCTTTGCCGATAATATTAAATCTGTTAATCTTAAAATAGTCGGTGAAATGATAGCGGCATGGCTTTTTACATTTCCCGGTTGCGGACTTCTGGGATGGGCGATAACTTGTCTGCTGATTGAATTTATATAAATAAAAATCAGCCTGCATTATACAGGCTGATTTGAGTTGTTTTTGTTTACTTTTTTGAAGTGAAAAATATAAATAAAATATAATATTGCCGAAATCAGAATGCCGTAGACATATCCGAAATAAAGTGTTGAAACAATTGAAATAACGAAGCAAATAACAGAAATAGGGGATGAAAAAGCTTTTTTTATTTCGCCCCATTTCACACTTTCCCATGCTCCCACTATCATTACTACCGCAAGCGAATGAACGGGAATTCTGGCGAATATACCGAGAGAAGCGGAAATGTTGTCTGATGAAAAGGTTCCGATTTCGCTTATTGCTGTGGGCATATCGGACGGATTTAGGAAGATATTGAGTATCAGGGTAACAACAATTGCTATGAACGGTGCTTTGACGATTCCGCAGAATTTTTTGAATTTCCTGGGAAAAGTTATCATAATAACCATAACAACAGTTCCGTAAAGCACGCCGCGCCAATTCGGATGAAAACCGAGAGAAAGATACGATGCAATCATTTCCCTGACATTATTGCCGCTTGCACCGATTCCGAAATAATAATTGGTAAGTAAAACGGTAACGGTCATCGCGGTTGCAAGGGAGAATCCTGCAGTAACGGGATTTCCGATGATTTGGAATTGCTTCGGTAAAAAGCAATAAACGGCAGAAAGAACTCCGACTGTCACTAATGAAACAAATATTGCAGTGCCGCCGAATGTGTTTGAAATGAACATAACGGTAAGAAAAGCGACAAAAACAGGCATTATTTTCTTGCCGTCCGATTTTGCAAAATAAAAAGCCAACGCTAACGCGGTTAATATAACACTATAAAAATTGAAATCCGTGAATATTGCCGAGGAAAGAGCAAAAGGAATAACAGATGTTAATATCGTAATTGCTTTTAAAACAATATTTCTTATTGATTTATTTTTGTTTGTAATCAAATCAAATATCTCCGTCCGAAAAATTCTTATATTAGTTTACATTAATTTTTGATTCTATACAAGCCTTTTGTAAATTTTTTTCTTAAAGTATAGTAAAAAAATTAATAATATGATAGAATATAGAAGATTAAGCTTTAACGGAGACATAAATGAAGAAGATTAATGCAAAAAAAATTGCAACTTGGATTATCGTACCGCTGATGGCGGCAATATTCATTCTTGATATAGCAACCGTAGTTATCGGTAACAATTATTGCAGAAGATTTGCCTTCACCAAGGAAAGCTTTGATTATTCGTACGGTGATGACAGAATTCATTTTCTCAACACTGCTAATTCGGATTCTGTTCTTATCGAAAGTAACGGAATGTTTGCATTGATTGATGCGGGTGAAGGTGACAATAACCCCAGAAGGAAAACCGAATACAAAGGATATGAATCCGAGGTTGTTGAATATATCAAAAAGGTTTGTAAAACCGAAAACGGAATTCATCTGGATTTCATTCTCGGCACTCATTGCCACTATGACCACATAGGCTCGTTTGAAACTCTTATTTCAGACCCTGAAATTACTGTCGGCAAGGCGTATTTCAAAGTTTTTAACCCCGAAATCGCAAAGGAATATGAGGTTGAAAGATGGAAAATCGGCGAAACCTATAATGAAATTATTGATGCACTTAATCAAAGGTCGGTTCCTGTTATCAGCGATTTATCCGAAGAGCCTTTTACTTTTGGAGATTTTACTCTTCAATTTTATAATACAGTTACTCCTGAATCCCTTGCAGGAAAAGGAGAGAACGCATCAAGCGTTGGTGTTAAAGTGATAAAGGGCGGCAAAACAGCTTTCCTTGCGGCAGATATAACGAAATCAACCGGTCTTGAGGATCTTCTTGCAGAGAAAATAGGGGATGTTGATATTCTGAAAATAGGTCATCACGGCTATTTCGGCTCTTCATCGTCTTATTTTCTTGAAAAGCTCAGTCCCGATGTTGCAATTGTTACCAATCAGCTCGGCAAGGTTTATCCCAATGTTAAATGGAATCTTACTATGAAAACCAAAGTGCCGTTTTACGCAACATATGAAAATAATGGTATTATTGCAACATTTACCGATGACGATGAAATCAAATTCTCAAATAATATACATTAAATATTAATGTTTTATTAAACTATGGTTCATTAAATTGACAAATCGGGTTTTAATTGATAATATATCAAAGGTTAAAATAAGCGAATAATAATATTTTTTGAATAGGTAATAAATATGAATCTTACTTGCTATGATTATCTTAAGGTTTCTGCCAAGAGAAACGGTGATTTCAATGCTGTTCTTGCATTTGGCAGCAAAACAAAATTATCAAAGTTAATAAGAGATATTGATGCAATTGCGGCATACATCAACTCACTCGGCATAAAGCAGGGTGATGTTGTTACAGTTTTTCTGCCTAATGTTGTTCACGCATTCACGACATTTTATGCGCTCAACAAAATCGGTGTAATTGCAAATATTGTCCATCCTTTGACTTCTCCCGAAGGGCTTAAGGAAATTATGGATAATACGGAAACAAAGGCAATTTTTATTCTTGATATCCTTGCAGCAAAGTATGCGGATGTTATCAATAAAAGCGGTGTTCCGTGCATTATTTGCTCTAATTCCGATTATATCGTGCTTCCTGTTGCAGCGGCATTTAAGGTTTTTGAAAAGGTGAAGGGCAAGGGTATTGATGCTATCAAAAACAGCATCAAATATTCAAAAGCTGTTTCGTCCGGTTCTACGCTCAAGGCGGTTGAGTGCCACGACGGCTCGAAAACTGCGGTTTATCTTCACGGAGGCGGCACAACGGGCAAAAGCAAAACAATTATGCTTTCCAGCAATAACCTCAATAATCTTGCTGAGAAGCTTAATGCGCTTGATGTTCCGCACAAACCGGGCGATGAATATTCACTTATGGTTCTTCCTATTTTCCATGCGTTCGGTCTCGGAATTGCAATGCACTTCCCGCTCACTCACGGATTCACTTCGATTCCTGTTCCGCAGTTCAATGCCGAAGATGCGAATAAACTGATGAAAAAACATAAGGTGACATTTCTTCTCGGTGTTCCCAATATGTATAAAAAGATGATGGAATGCGATAACTTCGAAGGTCCTCATCTAAAAAATCTTCGACTTGTTTTCTGCGGCGGCGATTTTCTTGCTGAACGCCTTGTCAAGGAATTCAATAAAAAAGTTGCAAAATACGGTGGCAAAGGTAAGCTTTTCAGAGGTTATGGTCTGACAGAGGTTTCCTCGGTTTGTACGGTTAATACCTATGAAAACTGCCGTGAGGATTCAATCGGTAAGGCTCTCGGAGACATCACTGTTGAAATTTGGGACGAGATGCAGAAACGCGTTCCCGCGGGGCAGACGGGCGAAATCGTTGTTAAGGGCGACACTGTTATGCAAGGCTATTTTAATGGCAAGGATACCGTTAAGAATGACGGCGTCTATATTGATAAGGACGGCAACAGATGGGTGCTTACGGGTGACCTCGGTTATATGGATTCCGATGGATTCGTATTCTTTACCGGCAGAAAGAAAAGAATGATTATCATTTCAGGCTATAATGTTTATCCCGCCGATATCGAAAATGTTGTTCTTCAGCTTCCGTTCATAGGCGAGGCTTGCGCTGTTCAGGGATATCAGAAGAATAAACCGTGCGTTAAGCTTTGTGTAACGCTTAATCAGTCAATGGATAAGGAAGCGGCAACGGATAAGATTCAGGCATACTGTAAAAAGAATCTTGCCAAGTTCTCATGCCCGCGAAAGATAGAGATTCTTGAAAGCTTCCCCAGAACAAAAATGGCAAAGGTTGATTTTATGAAGCTTTCGGATAAATACAATATCAATGAAAAATAAGTGAGGAATATAAAATGAGTAAACAGATTAGACCTGTTCAGCAGGGTGATACAGTTGCAGTTATGAAAACAACTCTCGGTGAAATCAAAATTCTTCTTTTCCCTGATGCAGCACCCAAGGCTGTTGAGAATTTCACAACACACGCAAAGAACGGCTATTATACAGGCATTATTTTTCACAGAGTAATTCCCGATTTTATGATTCAGGGCGGTGACCCCACAGGCACAGGCAGAGGTGGCGAAAGCATCTGGGGCAGAAGCTTTGAGGATGAGTTCAGCGTTGATTATCACAACATTCGCGGTGCTCTTTCGATGGCTAATGCAGGTCCTTCAACAAACGGAAGCCAGTTCTTCATCGTTCAGGCAAAGGAAGTTGACAGCGGGCTTCTTTCTCAGATGGAGCAGCTTTCGGACAGAGGATTTCCCACAGAGTGTGTTGAGGATTACAGAGCACTCGGTGGTACTCCCTGGCTTGATTTCAAACACACCGTTTTCGGTCAGGTTGTTGAGGGTATGGAAACAGTTGATGCAATCGCAGGCGTAAAGACCGGCTATGGCGATAAACCCGTTGAAGATGTGGTCATTCTCGGAGTAGAGGTTATGACAGTTTAAGAAACAACGGACAGCACCCTTTTGGGTGCTGTTTTTGCTTTTATAACAAAAAAACAAAGTTCACAAAATGTTAACAAAATATAATTCACATTTTGCGTTTTAAAATTGTTTCTATAATGGATGTTATCAAAAAAGGAGGTGTTTTCGGGATTGCTGCAGAAACAAAGTAAATCGGAAGAAGAGATAAAAGAACTTGTTGAAAAATACAGTTCTTTGATTTTCAGAATATCGTACTGTATTCTTTGCAACCCTGCTGATGCGGAAGATGCTGTTCAGGAAACATTTCTTAAATATTTAACCAAGGCGCCTGAATTCAATGACGAAGAACATAAGAAAGCCTGGCTGATAAAGGTAACGGCAAATATCAGCAAAAATATGCTTATGTTCAGGCTTAAAAGAGAAACGGTGAATATCAGTGACATTGAGAACATCGGAATTGACCGTAACGATTACGAAGTTTTTGAAATGATTATGAGTCTGCCATCAAAATTCAAGGTTGTTCTGACTCTTTACTATGTTGAAGGATACAGAAGCAAAGAAATTGCAGAGATAATCGGAATAAGCGAAGAGGCGGTCAGAAAACGCCTTCAGAAGGGCAGAGAGCTGCTCAGAAAAGAAATTGAAGAGGAGGATAATATATTATGATTGACAACAGTATCAAAGAGTATATAAGAATAATCGGTTCGATTTCACTTTCGTCAAGAGATAAAGAAAAAATTGCTCAGTATCTTGTTGAAAAAAATGTTGATAAAAAAGAAATTCCGGGCAAGTATGTTGCAGCAGCATCAGCGCTGGCTTTTATCGCTGTCGGTACTTACCTGATTACCCGAGGCTCAAAACAGGATATAAATATAATGTGAGGTTATTATGAATAAAACAATTGAAAATCCGTTTATAAAATTTGAAAACAGTTCATCACCGCTTGGATTTGAAATTCCCGACACATCAATGTTCGGAATGCTGAAAATTTCGGCGGAAAATCAACCCGATTCATTGGCATATGAATATTTCGGAACAAAATGTACTTATCAAAATCTTGTTAAGAAAATTGAGGCAATTTCGGGCGCATATCACAGCATTGGTGTACGCAAGGGTGATATTGTAACAATTATTATGCCTAATACACCCGAAGCCGTTATCAGCATTTATGCATTAAACAGAATCGGAGCGGTTGCCAATATTCTTCATCCGCTTTCTGCTCAGGAAGAAATAAAAAATCATATTAACAGAGTGGAAAGTAAAGTGCTTCTCTGCGTTGATATCTGCAGTGAAAAGATTGCAAATATTATTGATGAAACAAGTCTTAAGCGTGTTATTATTGCTTCGGCCGGTGATTCTATGCCTGCTGTTATGAAAGTACTTTATGCTTTGAAGTGTATAAATAACTATAAATATGACAAGAAAGACAGCAGATATATTTCCTGGAAGGATTTTTCTTCAAATAAAAAATCGGTTGCCGAATATATGCCGATCGGCGACGAAAACAAAAATGTTGCTGTTATTCTTCACAGCGGCGGAACAACAGGTACACCGAAGGACATAATGCTTTCCAACAGCAATTTCAACGCTTTCGGCATTCAGGCTGTGCTGACTCTCAGAGATGTCAGGGCGGGCGATAAAATTCTTGCCATATTGCCTATTTTTCACGGATTTGGTCTCGGTGTTTGTGTTCACGTCTCGTTTTGTTTCGGCGCTTGCTCAGTGCTTATACCTCAGTTCAACGCCAAAAAATTTGCAAGTATATTGAACAAATACAAGCCGACAATGATTTTCGGCGTTCCTACGCTATATGATGCTTTGCTTAAAGCAAAGGGTACGGATAAAATTGATTTTTCGTTCTTGAAATATGCCGTAAGCGGCGGAGACACCTTGCCCGAAAAGCTTGAAAAAAGCGTAAATGATTTTCTTGCTGCCCATAACTCCGATATAAAAATTTGTGAAGGCTACGGTATGACAGAAGGTCTTGCCGCGCTCAGCCTTTCGGTCGGAGATGATTACAAATCAAGAACAATCGGTAAACCGCTTATAGGAACAGAGATGTGTGTTGTTGAACCCGGAACAGTCAATGTTCTGCCGGCAGGTGAAGATGGCGAACTTTGTGTCAGCGGTCCTACGGTTATGATCGGTTACAGAAATAACACCGCCGAAACAGAGAATACACTCCGTGTTCATTCTGACGGAAAAACATGGCTTCATACCGGAGATATGGCAGCTATTGATGAGGACGGCTTTGTTCACTACAAACTCAGAATCAAGCGAATGATGATTACATCAGGTTTCAATGTTTATCCTACCCAGATTGAAGCGGTTGTCGAACAGCTTGATTTCGTCGAAAAATGTGTTGTAGTATCAATTCCGCATCCTTATAAGAAGGAAGTTGCAAAGGCTTTTATCGTTCTTAAGGATGGAAAATCAAAGACTCCTGAAACTGAAAACGAAATCCGTGAATATTGCAAAAAGAAGCTTATGCATTACAGCGTTCCGTATAAGTTTGAGTTTGTTGATCTGCTTCCCAAAACAGCATATAATAAAATTGACTTTATGAAGCTTCAAAAAGAAAGCTCAAAGGAGGCTGTTTGCTGATGAATAAAAAGCCCAGAACTTGGGGTTACAGATTGCTTGCGCCGCTGCTTCTTGCAGTCTTTTCACTCTACTTCAGTCCTAAAGTTTTCGGAAAGGGGAATATTCCGAAGAAAGGCGCAGTTGTGATATGCAGCAACCATAAACATATGCTTGACCAGTGCCTTGCGGCTCTTGCGACCTGGAGACCGATAAATTATATGGCAAAATCTGAATATTTCAAAGGAAAGTTTGCATGGTTTTTCAAACTTACCGGTTGCATATGTGTTAATCGCAACGGACACGATGATGAGGCAAAATCATCTGCAAACGCTGTGCTTTCAAATGCAGGTGCATTGGGGATTTTTCCCGAAGGTACAAGAAACAAAACGGATAATCTTCTTGGTGAATTTAAGTACGGCGCCGCTTCTCTTGCTTGTAAAAACGAGGCTATGATGGTTCCTGTTGCCGTGACGGGTGAATATAAATTCAGAAGTAAAACCTTGTGTTCAAGAATCGGCAAGCCGTTTTCAACAAAAGGTATGACAGTTGAAGAAGCTAACAAACGCCTTCATGATGAAATAGTTAAACTCATCAATGAAAATTTGTCTGAAGGATACGGTACTCCCGAAGAGTTTGAAAGAGCAAAAAGATATCAGATTTCCTGAAAAAATAAACCGCAGACGATACGATTTTGTACCGTCTGCGGTTTTGCTTTGGTAATTAATTAAAATAAATTAAGAATTATTCTTCCGATAAGTCCGCCGTATCTGTCTGCAAGAGCAAAAATGAAATCAAAGAAACCGAAATCAAGAATGAAATCGCTTGAATCGTCGGTTGCTTTGTCTGCATCAAGCGTAAAGCCTTCGGTGTAGATTACACCACCTTCGCCGAAAATTTCAGCTCTTACATAGCCTTTGATAACATCTTCGTAATCGTTGAGGTCAAAAGCGGTGTCATCAGCTTTGGTTGTTGCGATAAGCTTACCGTCTGAAATCCAACGGATGATAAGTGCGTTTTCGGAATCGATAGTGATTGTGTCTTCGTTATCGTCAACGGTTATTGAAGCAACTGTGGGTCTTGTTGCAGTTGCAAGGAATCCTTTGTCGTCAAGTGCGGAGTAGTTAACGCCGACGTTGCCGTCATCCGATGAATTTACGATTTCTTCGCATTCTGCATCATATTTAACAACAAGGTCTGCAATTGTCTTGTAAAGCTCAAAGGATTCACCGTAGTATTTCTTGAGACCATCAGCAATCTGAGCAAGCTCATCACGGTTATGAATGCAAGTGCTCTGAGGAAGAACTTCGCCATTGAGAAGAGCCTTTCTTACATTTTCAACTGTCTTTGATTCAGCGAGAACAATAAGGCTTCCGGTGTCAATCTTATCAAGCTGATGAGCGTCGCTTGTTGCAATAGCGGTAACGGTCTTGCCGGATTCTGCTGCTTTTGCAAGCATAATATCCCAGAGCTTTCTTTCGTATCTTGTTCTGCCGTCGCCTTTGCTGTTGATGTCGATGCCGATGCAGGAATCGTACTTGTTGATGTAGCCGTAAAATTTGTTGATATAGTAGTTATATGACCAGTTATCCAAATTATATGCATCGTCCTGATAAAGCTCATAGCGTGCCTGAGTATATTCACCGGGGTGATTGATAACCGAAACACCGCCTGCCTTGTCAACGCCTGTTATTGCGTTACGGTAGCCGCTGGGAAGATTGCAGTTGAATTCAGCAAACCAGCTGTTGACGTGTGCGTTGATTGAAAGTGCATTGTTTTCAACGCCATAAGGGATTCTGAGAATTTCGTGACCGTCTTCTGTCACAAGATAATCGTCACCGCCGACGTTTTTCATTTCATACTTAACGCCGCTTGCAAATGCACCGCTCTGCTCAAGATAATCAAGGTTACCGTCGGATTTTCCGATAATGGACATAACCTTTGTTATGAATTTTGAGCCAAGAGAGCTGTCTGTCCAGCTCATATCTGAAACACCGTGGTCTGTGATCGAAACAATATCATATCCGGTCTGGTAGTGTCGCTCAAGAGAAGCTTTGAGAGTATCGTCACCGTCACTTGCGTTTGTGTGAGTGTGGAGTGCTGTTTTGAACTGATTAATGGTTTCCCAATTAATGTTTGCATAGGGGTTGGTGATTGCATAGCCGTCATCTACGGTTGCGTCTGTAGGGGTTGCATTTACCGCAAAAGCAAAAGGAACGCCCGTAATAAGCAATGCCGATGCAAGAATAACAGCAAGAGTTTTTCTGATTTTTTTCATTTTTTAATTCCTCCGATTCAGAAAAATTAATGAATAATAATAAATGTATTATAACAGAGTATGTTGATTTTGTAAATACTTAACAAAAAAATCAGTTTAATTTTGTTGCGTATAAAAAAGTATTTGTTTGATATTTTTGGGGCGTTATGCTATTATTAATATATTAAGAAAAGGAGAACTTTAAAATGTTTATTATCAGAAAAATATGGTATGTTTTAACTTTGCCGCTTCTTGTTCTGACGTTGATTACAAGTCCTGTCGCAAGCAGCACTGAAACTGCGGAGCTTGTTTCAAAAAACACTTTTGTTTTTGAAAAAGCTCTTATTATGGGTCAGGGGATAACCACAGACGGTGAATATTACTACACTAGCGGCTCGATTGCTGCAGTTGATCTGACTGCTCTTGCGAAATTTACATTTGATGATATGGAGCTTGTTGATACCAATATCAATCCGCTGCCTGATAAATGCACAGACAGAAAAGATGACCACATAGGCGGAATAAGTTATTATAACGGAAAAATTTACGCTTCTGTTGAGGACAGCGACGAGTATCTGTCTCCCTGTATCGTTGTTTTTGACTGTGAAACTCTTGAGTGCACAGGTGAGATTTACGACCTCCCGGCCGACGTTTATGACGATGGTGTTCCCTGGTGCGCCGTTGACGGTGATACAGGTTACCTTTATGCATCAAAATGGAATGATATTAATACGATTTATGCCTATGATATCAACGATTCAATGAAGCTTGTGAAAGAAATTTCTCTTTCGCAGACAATTCACCGTATACAGGGCGGAGAGTTTTACAACGGAAAGCTTTATCTTTCCAATGACATTGAAGATAACGGCAACTTCAAGAACATTCTCGGTGTTGATGTCAACAGCGGAGCGGTTGAAATTGCAGCCTTGAGAGATGTCGGCGGTGATAATGTTGAAGCAGAAGGACTGACATTTTTCCCCGGTGATGACGGTTCGGTTATGCACGTGCTTGACTATAACAAAGTAATTGGAATTTTTGTGCATCATTATAAAGTGGATTTTTAAGGAGAAAACAGTATGAACTTTAAAGATATTAATATCAGAGATCCCTTTGTTCTTCCCTTTGAAGGTAAGTATTATCTTTACGGCACCCGCGGTGACACGGCGTGGACAAAAGCTTACGGACTTGATGTTTATGTAAGCGATGATCTTGAAAACTGGAGCGAAGCTCACGAGTGTTTTGCTATTCCCGAAAATTTCTGGGCGGATAAAGAAATATGGGCACCCGAGGTTCATTATTACAACGGAAACTTCTATATGTTTGTGTCTTTTTATTCCGAAAAAAGAAGCCGTGCAACGCAGATTCTAAAAAGTGATTCGCCTATGGGACCTTTTCTTCCGTTTACCGATGATGCGATAACTCCTGTTGGCTGGAGATGCCTCGACGGCACTTTTTATGTTGATAAAAACGGTGACCCTTATATTGTTTTCTGCCGTGAATGGGTGCAGGTCACAGACGGTGAAATCCATGCAATGAAGCTCAATAAAGATTTAACTGCGCCTGCAGGGGAGCCGATTCTTCTTTTTAAAGCATCTCAGCCTGACTGGGCAGATAAATCGAGAGATATGTTTGTTACGGACGGGCCGTTTATGTACCGCACAAAAGAAGGCAGACTTCTTATGATATGGTCAACATTCACTGAAAAAGGCTATACTCAGGCTGTTGCATATTCCGATAACGGAGAAATCGACGGTAATTGGATGCATGAAAATCCGTTGTTTGACGATAACGGCGGCCACGGAATGATATTTGATGATTTCGACGGCAATAAATATCTTATTCTTCATTCACCAAATGAAAATCCGCTTGAAAGACCCGTTCTTATTAAAATAACCGAAGAAAACGGAACAATCAAGCTTGTCTGAAAGGTTGATAAAAAATGAAAAAAATAATCAGTATTATCCTTGCGCTTTCAATGATTACGGCGCTTTTTGTGCCCGCTTTTGCAGAATCTGATTCTGTACGGATTCATAATCCAAATGAATGTGATAACGTACCCGTTATTATCATCAGAGGTATGGATTTCGGCGGACTTTATCTTGACTGCGGAACTGAAAATGAAAAGCCTGCAATGTCTCTCGAGGTCGGAGAAATTGTAAAAAAGGCATTGGTTGCTCTTGGCAAGGGATTTGCAAAATTCAGCCTTGATGCCGTAGTGGATGAAGTTGCGGCGGTTGCATCGGATATTTTCGTAAACATTTCAATGGATAAAAACGGCGATTCGCTTTATAATGTCAGCGTTCCGAAATATCCTGAGAGTGCGGATAACTATGAAAATCTTCGCAACGGTGTTGATTTTGAATACGGAATGGTGAGAACCTGCATTGAATCCTTCGGTGAGGGTCATACTTATTACATAAACTATGACTGGCGACTTGACCCCTATGTTGTTGCCGATGATATCAACGCCGCGGTTGAATCTGCAATCAAAAATACCGGTCACGATAAAGTTAATATCGTCTGTTGCAGTATGGGCGGAATTATGACTGTTGCTTATCTTACCGAATACGGTTATGAGAAGGTTAATCGCTGTCTCTTTATGTCGTCAACATTCTGCGGTGCACAGGTCGCATCGGATTTGCTTTGCGGCAAGGTTGATATAACTGCAGAGAATCTTTACAATATGCTCAAGGACCTCACAAAAAATCAAAGTGTTCTTTCCTTCCTTGTTGATGCAGTTGATTTTGTTGGCGGATTCAAAGGACTCACAAAGGTGACCGATTATATCCTTGCAAATTATAAGGATAAGGTTTATGCGGATGTCATTATTCCGATTTTCGGAAAGATGCTTACTCTCTGGGGACTTTGTCAGCCCGAGGATTACGAACCTGCAATCAACTATGTTTTTGGCGGCAGAACAAAAGAAAACGAAACATTCCTCAAGCGTGCCGATGCACTTCAGGAAATGATGAACGGCAGAACGGATTTAATCAATGAAATGATTGATAACGGAGTAGGAGTTGCAATTGTTGCTCATTACGACAAGCCTCTCATCCCTGCTTATAAAAACGCTCATTTTAACGGTGACGGAATCCTTGAAACCTACCAGATGTCAGGCTATGCAACTGTTGCGCCTTATGGAAAAACTCTCGGAGACGATTATGTTGCAAAGAATCCCGAATATCTTTCACCAGACAGAGTGGTTGACCTTTCAACCGCACTCTTCCCTGAATATACATATATTATAAAGGGCGCTCATCATGTTGCGGGTTCTTACGGAACGGATTATGCCGATTTCCTTGTATGGCTGCTTTCGTATGACGGTGAATTCTATGCAGGCGCAAGTGAAAGATATCCGCAGTTTATGCTTTCGGATGACTCCCAGAAACTCGAGAAATTCAATTAAGTTACAAATAAAAACAGCGTGTACGGTTTCGGCGTACACGCTGTTTTTTTATTCAAGATGTGCAGTTTCATTTATGTATTCAAAGACAATGTCTCCGTAGCGGTTTGTTCCTTCTTTATAGAAAATGACCTTGGTTATTCCTGTGTTCTGAATTGAAATGTCAAAAACGGGAGCCTCGGTGAATCCCATAATTTTAAAAATGAGAACCGTCAGAAATCCGGCGTGAGCAACAGCGGCAATCTTTTCACCGCACGAATATCGCGAACGGATATAATCAATAACTTTATCTGCTCTGTCAAACACTTCCGATTCATTTTCAAATGTACTGTGATAAACTCTCGGTTCGTTTTCGTTTACCCCATCGGCAAGTATGGCCGTTTCGCAGAATTCTTTCATTTCTTCAAGTGTTATTCCGTCATACTCGGGAACAATTCCGATCTCTGCAATAATCGGCAGAACATTTAAATTTTTCGGTTTTGCCTGATAACGGATTATGCCGTCTGCCGTGCTGATTGCTCTGATAAGTCCGCTCGAATAAATATAATCAAAATCTGTGGTGCTCAGATATTTGCCAAGAAGGTCTGCCTGCATCATACCTTTTTCAGTGAGAAGCGGGTCGTTTTCTTCTTTCAATGTGAGATTTTCTTTGTCATATCCCGCGTTCCCCATGCTCTGACCGTGACGGATGAGGTAAAGTTCAAGTTCAACAACGGGATTACAGTTTTTCATAAATATACCTCCTCGGTTCTTTGACAGTTAAATTATATTTAATTGTTCTTGTTTTGTCAATTCTATGATAAAACTGTTGAATTCGGTTATACCAAATATGAAAAGTAATATGAGGTAAGAGGTAATGATTGACCGTTTTTCAAAGTTTACGGCAAATAATCCGAAACTGATTCTTATTGTTGCTGTTTTGCTGGTTATACCCTCGGTATTTGGTATTGCATCAACGAAAATCAATTATGATATACTTTCATATCTTCCCGATGAGCTGGATTCTGTCAAGGGCGAGAAGATTCTCGACGAAGTGTTCGGCAATGCAGGCAGCGCATTTATGATTGTTGAAAATATGCCTTCAAAGGAAACTTTGCTGCTGAAAGAAAAAATATTATCTGTTAATGGCGTCAAAAATGTAATATGGATTGATATGTTTTCCGATATAACCGTTCCCGATGATATGCTGCCCGACGCTGTCAGAAGCATATTTTATTCTGAAGACGGAAAATCAACACTTATGATGATTCAGTTTGAAGGTCTCGGTGCATCGGAATCAACAATGTCTGCGGTTGATGAAATAAAGCGGTTGATGAACAGAGAATGCTTTCTCAGCGGAATGTCGGTGCTTATGTCGGACACTAAAAATATCGTTGAGGGTGAGGCGCCGCTATATATTGCCGTGGCGGGTGTTCTTGCCTTTGCTGCTTTGGTTTATACAATGAATTCATTTTTGCTGCCGCTGATTATAATGGTTTCACTTGCTTTTTCGGTTGTGTTCAATATGGGAACAAACATTTTCGGAGAGATATCATATATCACGCAAAGTATAGCGGCGATTCTTCAGATCGGCGTGACGATGGATTATTCTGTTTTCCTTTCAGACAGATTCAAAGAAGAACTGAATTTAACGCAAGATAAAAATGAAGCAATGACAAATGCAATTTCAAAAACTTTCTTTTCTGTTTCCGGCAGTGCTTTGACCACTCTCTTCGGTTTTCTGGCGATGTGTTTTATGAGCTTTTCTCTGGGTGCTGATTTAGGTTTTGTTATGGCTAAAGGTGTTGTGCTCGGCATTCTTACGGCTCTTCTGATTTTACCGTCGCTTATTTTGATTTTTTATAAGCCTGAAAAAAAGCAAAGGCTGAATATTTTTGTTCCCAATCTCGGAAAAATATCGGCATTTTCTCTCAGACACAGAAAAACGGTTGCTGTTATCTTTGTGTTTTTGTTTTTCGGTTCATATCTGATAAAAGAGAATGTGTGTGTTTATTATGATTTTGTGAAAGCATTGCCGCAGGAAATGACATCTGTTGTTTCGATTTCAAAATTGAAGTCGGATTTCGGAATGTCATCAACTTATTTTGCTTTGTACAGCGACAAGATCGAATCCCATAATGCCGTGAAAATGGCAGATGAGTTCAGAGAAATTGAAGGTGTAAGCTCCGTTTTATCGCTTGGTTCGGTAATTGGTCCGTCTGTTCCTGAAGAAATGATACCTGATGCCGTCGCGGATATTTGCCGTAAAGGCGGTTATGAGTTGATGATGATAAATTCAGTTTATCCCTCATCGAGTGATGAGTCGAATATTCAGACGGAAAAACTTACAGAGATTCTGAAAGATTATGACGGCAACGGGATGCTGACGGGTGAAGCTGCACTTTCAAAAGACCTTGTCGGAATTACTGCGAATGACTTCAACATTACAAGCATTATATCAGTTGCGGCAGTCTTTGCTGTTATCGCCTTGCTGTTCAAATCATTGATTGTTCCGTCGGTTTTGATTTTATCAATTGAACTTGCCGTGTTTATAAATGAAGCAATTCCGTTCTTTACGGGAGCAGATGTTCCGTTTATTGCGCCGACAGTTATAGGTTGCGTTCAGCTTGGAGCAACCGTTGATTATGCAATTCTTATGATCACACGGTTTAAAGAAGAACTCGGAAAAGGCAAAACAAAATTCAAAGCAATAAAGGATGCATCATACGATTCGTGCAAATCGATATTTCAGAGTGCACTTGTTTTGTTTTGTGCAACATTCGGCGTGTATCTGGTGTGTAAAGTAACGCTGGTAAAAAGTATTTGTGCAATGCTTGCAAGAGGAGCAATTTTAAGCGCGGCGGTTATAGTTGTGTTTTTGCCTGTTCTGTTGTTTTTTGCGGAGCCGGTTATCAATAAAAAAATTAAGGGTGAAAAATTTTGAGAAAAAAACTGGTTTGTGTGATTGTGCTGTCGTTGCTGATTCTTTCTTCGTGCAGCAGAAATCATCAAAATACCATTCAGACAATCAATGATAATCAACAGAATGTTTACACAGAAAAAGCTGACAAGGTTATGAAAACGGAAACCGTCTATATTAACCTTAGCTCATCGGGTGGTCTGAAAAAGATAACAGTCAGTGACTGGATTCACACAAACAGGGCTGGAGTTTATGTTGATGACATCAGTATTCTTGATAATATTAGAAATGTAAAAAGTTTTATTGTGCCGCAGAATGTCGGCGACAAACTGCGATGGCATATGGATGATCAGGACCTTTATTATTCGGGAACAACAAACAAAATTCCGCCCGTACTTTTTGATGTTGAGTATTATCTTGACGACAAGGAGCTGAAGCCCGACGAGATTTCAGGAAAAAGCGGTGAAGTTACAATCAAAATAAAAATTCTAAATAATCTTTTGAAAGAAGTTACTGTCAACGGACAAAAATACTCCGTTGGGTTACCTGCGGCGGTACTTGGAGGAATGATTCTTCCCGGCAGCGTTTTTACTGATGTAACAGTAAAAAATGCGCAGATGTTCAATGACGGTTCAAAACAACTCGTCGGATTTGCATCAATTCCCGGTTTCAATGAAAGCTTCGGACTTTCTTCGAATGAAATTTTTGAATCGTTTGTTTCTGATGAAATCACTGTGAAAGCTTATGCCGAAAAGTTCATGCTTGAGAATATGTATTTTGCAGTTGTTCCTTTTGCAACGCTTAACTATGAAATGCTTATGCCCGAATCGTTTGGTGATGCGGGAACAGCAATTGCGGCAGTCAAGGCCTTCCGCGATGCACTTGCGGAGCTTGATCCCGACAGAATTATCTATTCGCTTATATCTGATGAAGCGAAAATGAATTCTTTGCTCGGTGCAGTAAATGATGCGTCTGTACTTTATAAAGAAAACGAAAATCTTATTCAATTGGCAGAAAAATATTCAACTCCCGAAAATATCACAGCTTTGAAAAGGCTGATTGAAATTCTGAATAAACCCGAGGTGAAAGCTATGCTTGAAGTCATATCTGACCCGGAAGTGCTGAGTTTCATAAGCGGCTTGCCTGCAATAATGGACAACTTCGGAGATATAGAGCCGCTTCTAAGCGAACTGCAAAAGGATTTGTCACGTCCGGAAGTTCAAAAAGAACTCTCTTCTCTTCCGCAGACAATGGAAACACTTTCGCAGATAACAACGGTTTTTTCACAAAACAAAAAAGAGATTGATGCCGTGTTTGAAGCACTTGACGGAGGCGGCGGACGGTCGCTTGAATCGATTCTTGAAAGTATTGATACAGAGGAAATAGAAAATCTTGAAAACAAATACGGTGATTTTATCGAGGACAGTGATTCGCTTGTTGCACTTTCAGAGGAATGGCTGAAATTCGGCAGTGAATACGGACTTTTCAGCGGCAAAGAAGAGAATATGAGTTACAGTCTGATGTTTATTTATAAAACTGACAGTATAAGACCCGCTCTTCTTGACAAGTAGGTTTATCGGTATTAAAATATAAAATGAAACAAAGTAAAGGAAGTATAGAATGGGAATTTGTTATATTGTTGGTGCGGGGGATTGTGAAAGCATCGACTTTGAAAAGGAAACAGATGATATTGTGATAGCGGCAGACGGTGGATATAAACATCTTCTGTCTGCAAACATAAATCCCGACATAGTAATCGGAGATTTCGATTCGCTCGGTGAAGCACCGTGCAGCGATAATGTTATAAAATTAAACCCTGTCAAGGATATTACGGATATGAATGCCGCGGTTGATATCGGAGTTGAAAAAGGGTTTGATAAATTTATTATTTACGGTGCAACCGGCGGCAGAATTGACCATAGCCTCGCGAACATTCAGCTTCTCTCATCGCTTTCGAAAAGAGAAATCAGGGCTGAAATTAAAAACGGTAAAACTTTTATCACCGCCGTTACCGACGGAAGAATATGCTTTGATTCAACACAGAACGGATATATTTCTGTTTTTGCCCACAGTGATGTCTGCGAGAATGTTTGTATAAAAGGCCTGAAATATCGCCTTGATAACGCAACATTGAAGAATGATTTTGCATTGGGAGTCAGTAATGAGTTTGTCGGCGAAGAAAGCATAATTTCCGTTGAAAAAGGTACACTTGTTATTGTTGTCAATGCTTGACATTATTTCGGAATTTGATAAAATTAATAATGATTTTATTTAAAGAAAGGAATTGTAAAAAAATGAAGAAGTTTACCAAAAGCGCACTTTCAATCGTACTTGCTGTTGTTCTGGCATTCACGGCGGTTGCTCCTTCGTTTGCCGCAAGTAATTTGCTTTGGGAGCATGTCTGGAATGAAGAATATGAAAATGGTGTTATTCTTTTTCCCGGAAGCAACGAAAACGAAATGAATGTTTCGTGGTATTCAAAGACCGAAAGCGAACCCAAGGTTATTGTTGATGAGGGGATTGTAATCGGCAGAGATGCAAAAGAATTCAAAGGCTACAGCGTAGCTGCACCCGACGGTGATTTTTCAAACAAAGTTACAATTACCGGCCTCGAAGCGGGTAAAACGTATTCTTATCAGTGTATCAGCGAAGGCTTTGAATCTAATGTTTATTCATTCACAACCGATGCTGACCCCAATGTTTTCTCGGCTGTTTATATGACTGATATCCACACCAGTCACGACGATAATAACGAAAACGGTATTAAGGAAACTGCTGAAAAATTCAACAACACACTTGCTGAAGCGGCGTCAAGAAGAAACATTTCTCTTCTTCTTTCTGCAGGCGATCAGGCATCCGAAGGCTATGAAACCGAATATAAGGGCTATTCTTCGGCACTCGGCCTTAAATCTTTCCCTGTCGCAACAACTATCGGAAACCACGATCGCAAGGGCGTTGCGTACAAGACATTCAAAAATCTTCCCAACGAGAGAACAGATAATATGGTTGCATCCTACATTGGTGGCAACTATTGGTTCACAAGAGGGGATGTTCTTTTCCTTGTTGTTGACAGTAACAGCGCAAGCGGTATGGACCACAGAGCATTTGTAAAGGATGCCGTTGAATCAAATCCCGATGTCAAGTGGAAGGTTATGATGATGCATCACGACCTTTACAGCGGCAGAATTCCTCACAGAGAAAGCGAGAACGGACTTCTCCGTATGATTTGGGGCCCCATTGCAGACGAGTTTGCAATTGACCTTGTTCTTCTCGGTCACAGTCACTATTATACAGTTACAAATGTTATCCATAACAACAAAACTGTTACACCGTATGCAGATACAATAACAGATGCTGCGGGTTCTGTTTATATGGTTTCGGGTTCGATAACAAGACCCAGAGATGACGAGGATATCGGTCTTAACGGAGACTGGATTGGCTTTGCAAATGAACCTGATGAAAGAATTATCTATAATATAATTGATTTCACAGAGGATTCAATCACCGTGTCTTCATATTACAAAGGCGAAGCAGAAGCGTTTAACAAATATACTCTTGTTAAAACCTCCAAGGATGGCGGACATCCCAAGCAGATTCTTCCTTCGTTCTTTGATGCTTTTGTGAGGTTTGTAGGAACTGTTTACGGTATTTTCAATAATATCGGTGTTTACAGCGACCTTAAAGATGACGGCTTTGATGTTGATTTCTTTGAAGTTGTTTTCAATAACTGATAAAAATATATGCCCCCGAAAAGAACTGACTTTTCGGGGGCATGATTTATTATAAATTAAAGACCTGTTTTCTCGTTGATGTATTTTCTTGCAAGGCAAGCATATTCATAGGGATTTGCCTTTGCAGGATCCTGCTCTGCTTCAACAACAACCCAGCCTTCATATCCTGTTTCATCAAGGATATCAAATACGGGTGTGAAGTCAAAATCACCGTCGCCGGGAACTGTGAATGAACCTGCTCTTACGCAATCGAGGAAGCTCCAGCCCTTTTCTTTGCCTTCGTTGATAACATCCTGACGGATGCTCTTGAGATGAACGTGCTTGACTCTGTTGACATACTTTTTAAGAACGCCGATTGCATCTTCGCCTGAGAATGAAAGATGACCTGTATCGTAAAGGAGATAAACAAGGTCGGGGTCGGTGATTTCCATAAGCTTGTCGATTTCTTCTTCGGTCTGAACACCGGTACCCATATGATGGTGAACGGTGAAATACATTCCTTTTTCTTTTGCAAGTCTGCCCATTTCGTTGAAGCCTTTTGCGATAAGCTCCCACTGTTCGTCAGTGTATACGGGCTTGTCGCCGAAAATGCTCAGAGCCTTACCCTGGATTGAATTGCCCTGCTCGGATGCACCGATAACCTTTGCTCCGAGAGCGTGAAGAAAATCTCTGTGTTTGATGAATGCTTCAATTGTTGCTTCGTAACCTTCCGAAAGAAGAATTGATGAGAACCATGCATTGCAGATTCTGAGTCCTCTTACATCAAGCTTGTGCTTGAGAGTTTCAACATCCTTGGGGTATTTGTTGCCGATTTCACTGCCTTTGTATCCGCTGAGTGCCATTTCGCTTACGCACTGCTCGAATGTGTTTTCTGCGCCGAGATCGGGAAGATCGTCGTTTGTCCATGCGATAGGAGCTATCGCAAGGTTTACTTTATCTTTGTTAAGCATATGTTTTCCTCCGTTATATTAATAAAGTCTTGCTTTTGCTATGTTTTCCTGCATTTCGTCGTAAGCTGCCTGAACGGTTTCGCTTGTTGAAACCTCGGCAACGCCGACTCGCCACCACGCATCGTAGCCGTCACTCATGCTGCCGTGAACAACCTTGATATCAAAAAGGCAGGGGACAGTCTGATTCTTTGAATCCTTGATTGCATCGCGAAGTTCAGCAACGCTTGTTACGGTATATGCCTTGCATCCGTAACCCTCTGCGATTTTTGCAAAATCAATGGGCACGATCGGGCCATCAAGCATACCTGTGAGAGGATTTCTTGCAAGGAACTGTGTGCCGAATGTGTCTGTACCCTGATTGTTCTGAAGATTTTCAATGCATCCCCAACCTGAGTTGTCGAAGAGCATAACATTAATCTTTGCGCCTTCCATAACAGCGGTGTAAAGTTCGCTGTGAAGCATGAGGAAGCTGCCGTCACCGACCATTGTATAAACTTCTCTGTCGGGCTCCGCAAGCTTAACGCCGAGCGCGCCGCAGATTTCGTAACCCATGCACGAGAAGCCGTATTCCATATGATATGTCTTGGGTACAGATGAGCGCCAGAGTCTCTGCATACAGCCGGGAAGACTGCCCGATGAACCTATTGCAATTGCATTTTTATCAATAAGCTTATTGATTTCACCGAGAGCTCTTGTTTGCGAAAGACCTTCTTTGAGATACATACTGTACATGCGGTCAACTTCCGCATTGTATTCCTCTTTTATCTGTGCTAGTTCTTCGCCCCAGTTTGAGTAATATTCTCTTGCGGAGAGCGCGCCCATAATATCGAGCATTGCGGTTTTAGCATCTGCTATAACACTTGTAGCATCCATTTTGAATGCATCAAATGAGCAGACATTGATTGAAAGCATCTTTACGTCGGGATTCTGAAATCCCCACTTTGATGCTGTTGTGAAGTCAGTAAGACGTGTACCGACAGCGATGATAAGGTCTGCCTGCTTTGCAATTGCGTTGGCTGCAGGGCCGCCCGTTACGCCGACACCGCCCATATTAAGCGGTAAATCCCAGCGAATGTTGCCTTTGCCGGCCTGAGTTTCGCCGATGGGAATGTTGAATTTTTCTGCAAAGAACTGTGCAGTTTCCCACGCTTCGGAATATGTAACGCCGCCGCCGACAATAAGCATCGGTTTTTCACTGCGCATTATCGCTTTGACTGCAGCTTCGATTTCGCGGTGAGTGGGGGAGCGTCTGTCAAGATACCAGACTCTCTTTTTCAGGAAATAATCGGGATAATCAAATGCTTCGCCTTCAACGTCCTGAGGCATTGCAAGGCATACAGCGCCTGTTTCAGCGGGGTCGGTAAGAACTCGCATTGCGTTGAGACAAGCAGTCATAAGCTGCTCGGGTCTTGAAATTCTGTCCCAATATCTGCAAACAGCCTTGAATGCATCGTTTGCGGTAACGGTGTAGTCTGTCGGCTGTTCAATCTGCTGAAGAACTGGGTCGGGCTGACGGCAAGCGAATGTGTCGCCGGGAAGAAGAAGCAGGGGAATGCGGTTTGCGGTTGCAGTGCCTGCAGCTGTTACCATATTAAGCGCGCCGGGTCCGATTGAAGATGTGCACGCAATAATCTGACGGCGATTTTTCTGCTTTGCGAAAGCCATTGCGGCGTGAGCCATACCTTGTTCGTTGTGACCCTGATAAAACTTGAGGGAGTGTCCGCCCTGCTCGAGAGCCTGACCAATACCAACAACACATCCGTGACCGAAAATGCCGAAAATACCGTCAACAAATTTTGTTTCCACTCCGTCAAAGCTTATGTACTGGTTATCGAGGAATTTAACGAGAGCCTGTGACATTGTAAGCTTCATAATATATCTCCTTCTCCGATTAATTACATAGAAAACAGGTTAAATCAATAATAAAGGGAAAAAAACATCTTAATAATGATATAAAATACCTGTATATTTTTATTATATACCATATATTGTGACATTTCAAGCAGTATTCTCCAAAATAAGAATCAGAAAATACTAATTTTTTTTAAAAAAGGTCTTGACAATTTCGAATAAATAATATATTATATTGGAGCGTCAAAAAATTGTACAGATGATCCATTAGCTCAGCAGGCAGAGCACTTGACTTTTAATCAAGGTGTCCGGAGTTCGAATCTCCGATGGATCACCAAAAACTCCGTAGAATATTCTGCGGAGTTTTTTTATTGAACTAACGGAACATCCCGTTTGCTAATGTCGCTCGCGGTCACAATAGTTCGCCTGACTGCCGCTATGTAACGCTCGTACTTCAAATCCCTTAAATAAAAAAAGTCAGCAAACACAAAAGTGCTGCCTGACTTTTTGGTCGGAGTAAAGATGATATATCCAAACCCGCACAAGCAGTTTCAATCTCTTGGAAAGAAACACGCTTTGCGCCTTTTCGGTAATTAAGATTTATGAGAATTTCGTCGTCATAAACGACTACACTGTTTACAAATCTGTCGATTAATGCTCTGCGACCTTCAAGAGTATTCGTATCAATATTTCTGAAACTCATTATGTAGAACATTATCTGTTCATAAGAGAAAGTCGGCTTTTTGATTTCTTCCTGAATTATGCTCAATTCAAGTTTTCTTTTCGTTTCTTCAAGCTCATCAAGTCTTCGCTTTGCAGAGTCATTTATAATGCCTGCCTGAATGGCATTCAGCATATTTTCTATGCCCTTTTCGGTGTCGGCAAGCTGTTTCCTCATCATCGGCAACTCACCGCAT
>JAZRLY010000053.1:0-14569 GCA_045647065.1 Acutalibacteraceae bacterium | reverse complement strand
TTGTTGCGGCGATTTTTGCCCCTTTGAAATGAAGTGATTCAAGAATTGCTATTGCAAGCGCCGCACCCTCAACGGGGTCTGTGCCCGCGCCGAGCTCATCTATGAGAATTAGACTTTTTTCGTCGGCTTCGTTAAAAATATCTATGATGGTGGTCATATGAGCCGAGAAGGTTGAAAGCGACTGCTCGATTGACTGCTCGTCGCCGATATCCGAAAGAATTTTATCGAACACCGAAATTTCACTTCTGTCGCCCGCGGGTATCATAAGTCCGCACATTGCCATCATCGAAAGCAGACCGAGAGTTTTGATTGAAACGGTTTTACCGCCTGTGTTGGGACCCGTGATGACAAGAGTGTCAAAATCCTTACCGAGCATTATGTCAACGGGAACAACCTTTTTCGGGTCAATGAGAGGATGCCTTGCCGCACGCAGATTGACGATTCCTTTGTCGTTGAGAATCGGGGGCGCGGCTTTGATTTTATAGGCATACTGTGCTTTTGCAAAAATAAGATTGAGCTCAAGTGCGCATTCGTAGCTGTCTTTTATGCCTTGTGCAAAATCGCCTGCAGCGGCGGAAAGCTCAGCAAGAATACGTTCGATTTCTTCGCGTTCCTTTGTCTGGAGAACGCGGATTTCGTTGTTTGCCTCAACGACAGCCATCGGTTCGATGAAAACGGTTGCGCCGCTTGCCGAGGTGTCGTGAACAAGACCTGCAACCTCGTTGCGGTATTCGTTTTTGACAGGCACAACATATCTGCCGTTACGCTGTGTGATGATGTTTTCCTGAAGATATTTTGAGTGTACCTGCGAGCGCGAGAATTTTTCAAGCTGTTCTCTGACTTTTGCTTCCTGACGGCGGATTTTGCGTCTGATATCCGCAAGGGTTGGGGAGGCGTTGTCCGATATTTCTTCTTCAGAAATGATTGCATTAAAAATTGCGGTTTCGAGGTATTTGTTTGGGGAGAGTGCATTGAAAAGGGGATCGAGTACGCTCTGAACACCCGCATTTGATGCTCTCCATTGAGAAAGAGTGCGTATAACCCTCAGCACTCCGCCGATATCGAGAAGCTCTCTTGTGTTGAGAACGCTTCCTGCATTTGCACGGCTGAGAGCGTTGTTAACATTTTTAAGACCGCCGAAGGAAGGGCCTCCGAAGCGTGCAAGAAGCATATGCGCATCTGCGGTCTGATTGAGCAAAGCCCTTGCGAGGTCAAGGTTGCTTTCGGGTTTGAGATGCAATGCGTTGTAGCGTGCATCGTCGCAGCTTGTGAATTCCGCAAGTCTCTCAAGCACCTTGTCAAATTCAATTGACTTTGCGTGTTTATCGAATGAATTCATCTGAAATCTCCTGATTGAATAAAACTGTTATTATTCGGTTGTTTCTTCTGCAGTTTCTTCTTCCGTAACGATTTCACCGTTTTCGTCGGTGAGGGGCTCGGTTGTGACAATCTCACCGTTTTCATCCGTTACGGGAACGGGAAGAGATTCTTCAACAGAGGGAAGAGTCGTTGAAGCGGGCTCGGTTTCGGAGGGGCGTTCTTCTCTTTGCTTTGTAGTTCCGATAACCTCATTGCCGTCGGTTGACTGAATCGAAGAAACATACATCATTCCGCCGCTTCTTTCGCGGAGAGTGATTTTCATATATTTGTCGGCTTCCGGTGCGGTGTATTCGCCGTCCTCAACCTGAACCCAGGCGCTGTTGCCGATGTATCCTACGCTGAGAATGAGTGAACTTCCCTGCTTTTCGATGTCATAGACCTTCGGAGTATATGCGGATTCAACGCCCGTGATGGGAAGAATGTAGCTTTTGAGTGCGGCATCGTATGTTATATCATAATCGCTCATATCGATTGATGAATGCATCGATGCAATATCTATTTCCGTTCCGAAAAGGCTGACAAAATATTTTTCAATATCCGCCTGCGGAACAACGATTCCGAAATTCTCGCCCTCGGAATATGGATATTTATCTGCGCCGTCTTCGCTCATAAGAAGAGCCCAGACCGCACTGTTGAGAAGCTGTGAAACATCCGCCTGAGTGAGGTCGTCAAACGGGTCGGGGTCAAACATCACAACGGGCTTGAGCATCTGCTCGTATTCTCTTTTATCGGCGGTTTTATCCGTCAGATTCTTAACCGTGTCAACGGAAAAGCTTACTGCGGTTATAAGACCTATTATTGCCAGAATAACCGTAAGAACTCCGAGCGGAAATGCAAACTTATTCTTTTTTGTTTTTTTTGTTGCCATATTTTTTACCCTCCGTTAACGGATCTGACCGTTGCCGCTGATAACATATTTCGAGCTTACCATATGAGCAATGCCCAGAGGACCTCTTGCGTGAAGTTTCTGGGTGGAAATTCCGATTTCGGCGCCGAATCCGAATTCGCCGCCGTCGGTAAAGCGTGTTGATGCGTTGACGTAAACTGCGGCGGCGTCAACTTCTGCCTTGAATTTTTCAGCGGCGGTATAGCTGTCGGTAATTATTGCTTCGCTGTGGCCCGTGCTGTGTTCCGCGATGTGCGAAATTGCTTCGTCAATATCGGAAACTGTTTTAACGCTGATGATATAATCAAGATATTCGGTATCCCAATCTTCTTCGGATGCGGGAACAGCATAGGGCAGAATTTCACAGACTGCCTCGTCGCCTCTGATTTCAACATTCTTCTCTTTGAGTGCTTCGCCGATGACAAGAAGCGCATCCTCGGCGATATCCTTGTGGATAAGAAGGCTTTCGCAAGCGTTGCAGACCGAAACTCTTGATGCTTTTGCATTTGCAACGATGTTTGCTGCCATTTCAATATCCGCATCGCGGTCAACATAAACGTGGCAGTTGCCGACGCCTGTTTCGATAACGGGTACGGTTGCATTTTCAACAACGGAGCGTATAAGACCCGCGCCGCCTCTGGGGATAAGAAGGTCAACATAGCCGTTAAGTTTCATAAGCTCCGTTGCCGCCTGCCTTGAAATATTATCAATAAGAATAATGCAGTCCTCGGGCAGACCCGATTCCGCAAGTGAGTTTCTCATAACGGTCGCAACAGCTTTGTTGGAATTGATAGCTTCCTTGCCGCCCTTGAGAATAACTGAATTGCCTGCTTTGAGACAGATTGCCGCGGCATCTGCGGTGACATTGGGTCTTGCTTCAAAAATAACCGCAATAACGCCGATGGGCACTGCGACTTTTTCTATTCTGAGTCCGTTGGGGCGTGTTTCTCCCCAAAGAACCTTGCCTACGGGATTTTCGCTAGATGCGACCTGACGCATACCCTGAGCCATACCGGAAATGCGGTCGTGAGTGAGGGTAAGACGGTCGATCATAGCCTGCGCCATACCGTTTTCCGATGCGGCGCGAATATCCTTTGAATTTTCTTCAAGAATATAATTTGTGTTTTTTTCGAGAGCATTTGCGATTGCGTTAAGTGCTTTGCTTATTGCAGCGCCGCCTGCCTTCGAAAGCTCTCTTTGCGCCTGCTTTGAGCGTGCGCCTATGTTGATCATATCGCTCATTTTATTTCACCTCGTGAGCTTTAAAAAATGTACCGATCTGTCTGCCGTCGATAAGTTTATATAAATCCTCGGGGTCACTTCCGTTCATAACAACGGTGTTGATTCCCGCTTCGGTTGCAATCTGTGCCGCGTGAAGCTTTGTTATCATTCCGCCCGTGCCTCTGTTGGTGCCCGTGCCGCCCGCAAGGGCAAGAATGTCGTCGGTTATTTCGTCAACACAATGGATAAGCACGGCGTTTTCGTCTTCTCTGGGGTTTGCACTGAAAAGACCGTCAATGTCGGTGAGAATAACGAGAGTGTCCGCATCAACTATTTTGGCAACGTGAGCGGAAAGACTGTCGTTATCGCCGAAAACAATTTCTTCAACCGCAACGCTGTCGTTTTCGTTGACGATGGGGATTGCACCGTATTCGAAAAGCTTCATAAATGCGTTGTGAAGATTTCCGTGGCGTTCTTCGTTTTCAAAGTCGCCTTTTGTTACGAGAAGCTGCCCCGTGATGTTTCCGAATTCGCCGAAAAACTTATCGTAAAGAAACATCAGCTCGCACTGACCGACGGTTGCGGCTGCCTGTCTGCCGGGAGTGTCGTGAGGTCTTTCTTTGAGACCGAGCTTTCCGACTCCGACACCGATTGCACCCGAAGTAACAAGCGCAACTTCAATGCCTGCGTTTTTCAGGTCGCTGAGCACCTGGGCAAGCTTTGAAAGGCGACGGATATTTATTTTTCCCGTGTCATAGGTCAGAGTGGATGTGCCAACCTTGACAACGATGCGTCTGATTTCTTTTTTGTTAATCATTGGGATAACTTCCTTTATATATCCAGAATTTCTTTATATGCTTTTTTTGTTTTTGTTTTACCCGCTACGCAGAGCGAAATTTTTGAAAAATCAAATATTTTGTCCGCTGTTTTACGTACATTATCAAGCGTTACCGAGCGGATATTTTTTATAACTTCGTCTTCGCTGATAACTTTGCCGTAGAGCAGGAGATTTCTTCCGTTTCTCGAGGTGCGTGCCGAAATGCTTTCAAGGTCCATAACAAATCCTGCAACCGCTTGCTCTTTTGCTCTGGCAAGTTCTTTTTCGGTAACGGTTTTACTGAATTCCGAAATGATGCGCAGCGTTTCACGGATTGCCTGCTTTTCGGATTTTTCATTAAGTCCCATATTTACGGCGAATACACCCGATTTGAGATAAGAAACCGAAAAGCTGTCAACGGAATAAACAAGACCGAGCTTTTCTCTCAAATGCTGAAACAGTCTTGATGATGATGCGGCACCGAGAATTGAAGAGATGAGAAGTGAGTCTTCTCTGTGCTTGTCGCCGAGCGGAATGCCGGGAAATCCGATGACAAGCTGATTCTGCATAAATTTTCTTTTAACCGTGGTGATACCCGGAAAATATTCCGCTTTGTCAGGGTTAAGCGGAAAATTGGTGTTGACCATTCCCGAGAAATATTTCTTGCAAATTCCGAGCACGGTTTCTTCGTCAAAGTTTCCGCCTATGCTGATAACTGTTCTTTCCGGAACATAAAACTTTTTCAGATGAGCGGCAAGCATTTCCTTTGTTACGGAATCAACGGTTTCTTCCGTGCCGAGAATGTTGGAGCCGAGCATACTTTCGCTCCATATGCTTTTATAGAATGTGTCTGCACACAAATCTTCGGGGCTGTCATTATAAAGTGCGATTTCTTCTTTGATAACTCCTTTTTCAAGCTCGATGTCGTTTTCATCAAGCTTCGGATTCATAAGCATATCGCAGATGATGTCGAGCGCTTTCGGGGCATGTTCGGAAAGTGTGTGAGCATAGAAACATGTCATTTCTTTTGCCGTATATGCATTGAGAATGCCGCCGATTTCATCCATTTCAACAGCTATGTCAAGTGCCGAACGGGTGTGGGTTCCTCTGAAAAGAATATGTTCGATAAAATGGGAAAAACCGGAGGTTTCGGGCGTTTCATAACCCGAACCGCTTGCAACCCACGCGCCGAGCGAGCAGGTTTTTGCGCCTTCAACTTTTTGTGTTATTATTCTCAGACCGTTGCTGAGAGTGATGATTTTTGCTTTATCTGTCATTATGTCAACCCTGCTTGTTTTCAAAAATAAGATTAATGGAGCCGAGCGTGATTCTGTCGCCCGAAACAAGAAGCGAATTTTTTTCAACGGTGTTTCCGTTTACGATTACATCAGTACCCGAGCGGATTCCCGTGATATACCATCCGTCTTTGGTGCAGATTATGACTGCGTGAACCTTTGAAACAGTCGGATAGTTCAGTATTATATCACAGTTTTTATGCCGTCCGACCGATGTTTCACGGCTTATGAGCGGATAAGCATCACCGTTGACCGTGTTGATAAGCCTTGCTTTTCCGAGAGATACGGGTCTGCGTTTGAAAAGAGCGGAAAAACACAGAATCAAAACGGCAACAGCGAGAACGGGCAGCATATAGTGCGCAGTTTCAAATACAAGCTCTTGCATAAACTTCTCCATTATAAAATGTTATATATAATTTATAATATCATTATACAATATAAAAGTCAATGAAAACAAAAGGATTTAAAAGTCTGTTAAAGAACTGTTTGACAATCGGCTTGCTAAAGGGTAAAATATAATATTATAAATCTTTATAGGATGTATCAGAATGAAAAACTTCGACCTGATAGTTGTCGGCGGATGCTCGGCGGGAATTGTTGCGGCAATCAATGCAAAGCGCCTTTATCCCGAAAAAAGTGTTGCCGTTCTTGAAAAGCTTCCGAGAATCGGAAAAAAGCTTCTTGCAACAGGCAATGGAAAATGCAACATAACAAACCTTTATGCTCTTGAGCACGATTATGTCGGCAAGGGTTTTGCAGAGTATGCTCTGAATGAATACACACCTGATAAAATCGCAGATTTTTTTGAAGGTCTGGGTCTTATCTGTTATTCCGATTCATGCGGAAGAGTTTATCCCGAAAGCAACACGGCGGCGTCCGTTGTTGATGCTCTCCGTTTTGAACTTGAGAGACTCGGAGTTGACATTCTCTGCGACACACCCGTTACCGACATAAAGAAAAACGGTGCGGATTTTGTTGTCAATAGCGAATACAAATGCAAAAAAATAATACTTGCCGTCGGCGGAAAATCATCGCCGTCGCAAGGCTCTGACGGAAGCGGTTATCCGCTTGCGAAAAAGCTCGGTCACGGAGTGACAAATCTTGTTCCCGCGCTTGTTCCTTTGTGCGGTTCGCCCGAAATAACAAAGCCGATGAAGGGAATGAGGGTCAGAGAGGTCACTCTTACGCTCAAGGGTGACAAAACACTTGCCAAAACGCATGGAGAAGTGCTTTTTACCGATTACGGTCTGTCGGGAATTGCGGCTATGGAGCTAGCGGCACCGTCACAGAAATATATTGATTCTGTAAAGCGAAATCCCTTTACAATAATAGACTTTATGCCCAAAATGACATATAACGAGATTGTTGAATATCTGCAAAACCTTTGTAAAATAAAGGGTTTCTGTACAATGGACAATCTTCTGACGGGATTTCTTCCGAAAGCCGTTGGAATTGCAGTTTGTAAAGCCTCAGGACTTTACAAAAGTGAGAAAAACATTGAAGAACTGAATGCAAAAGAAATTAAAGTTATTGCCGAAAAAATTAAAAATTTTCCCGTTGAAATCAGCGGAACAAAGGGATTTGCAAACGCTCAGGTGACTTCGGGCGGAATAAAAGCAGATGAAATCTGCCCCGAAACGATGCAGTCAAAGAAATGCAGGGGACTCTATTTTGCGGGCGAAATAATTGATGTTGACGGCGGCTGCGGCGGCTTCAATCTTCAGTGGGCGTGGGCATCGGGAATGCTTGCGGGCGAACTCAGAGATTAATTTTGTGAGGAATTAAGAATGATAAAAATCAATGAAATAAAGCTTCCGCTTGACAGTGATGAATCCGCACTCAGAAGAGCGGCGGCAAAGGCTCTCAGATGCAAAGAGGATAAAATCACTTCTTTGCAAATTACAAAAAAAGCGGTTGACTCAAGAAAAAAAGATAACATTTTCTTTGTTTATAATGTCAGCGTAGAGGTTGATTCGGATGAAAATGCAGTGGTTGCGCATGCGAAGAATCCGAAGGTTGAAACGGGAGTTGCATATAAATATGAAATGCCCGAAATCAGAAGAACAAGTACTCTCCGTCCCGTTATCGCAGGCTTCGGACCCGCAGGCTTTTTCTGTGCGCTGATTCTTGCGAGAGCAGGACTGAAACCGCTTGTTATCGAGCGCGGCGCAGATGTTGACACAAGAACGAAAGATGTAAACAGTTTTTGGACAACACGAAAGCTCAATACCGAAAGCAATGTTCAGTTCGGTGAAGGCGGTGCGGGAACTTTTTCTGACGGCAAGCTGACTACGGGTATCAAAGATCCTCTCTGCCGAAAGGTTGTTGAGGAATTGGTGCTTCACGGCGCACCCGAAGAGATTGCGTATTCTTCAACTCCCCATATCGGCACGGACAGACTCGGCGCTGTTGTCAAGGCGTTCAGAGAAGAAATTATTTCGCTTGGTGGCGAGGTGCGTTTCGGATGGAAACTGACCGATATTATCATTGCAAACGGTGTTGTTCAGGGCATAAGCTGCAAAAGACCCGACGGAGGCGAAGAGGATATCGAAACTGATACTCTTCTGCTCTGCATCGGTCATTCGGCGAGAGATACAGTCGAAATGCTCTATAAAAAAGGAATTAAAATAATGCAGAAGCCCTTCTCTGTCGGTGTTCGTATCGAGCATCCGAGAGAGATGATTGACAGAGCGCAGTACGGCTCTTTTGCGGGTCATCCCGCACTCGGAGCGGCAAACTATAAGCTTGCCTGCCATCCCGAACACGGAAGAGGTGCATATACTTTTTGTATGTGCCCGGGCGGTACTGTTGTTGCCGCAGCATCGGAAGAGGGTCACGTTGTTGTCAACGGTATGAGTGAATATGCGCGTGACGGTGAAAATTCGAACGCCGCTTTGCTTGTCGGCATCGAGCCCGAGCATTTCGGAAGCGACCATCCTCTTGCGGGAATAGAACTTCAGAGAAAAATCGAAAAGACGGCTTTTGAGCTTGGCGGCGGCGATTACAGCGCGCCTTGCCAGACCATCGGTGACTTCCTTAACAATACTCCCTCAACAAAGCTTTCTTATGTAAAGCCGACCTGTGCAACGGGTGTAACACCGGGCGATATCCGCAAGGTTCTGCCCGAAAAGGTGACGGATATTATGGCTCAGGCGATTGTTAAAATGGACAGAAGTCTCAACGGATTTGCACTTCCTGACGGTGTGTTGACCGCTCCCGAAACACGTTCTTCCGCACCTGTGAGAATTCTGCGCGACGAGCTTTATCAGTCGAACATCAGAGGCCTTTATCCCTGCGGCGAGGGTGCAGGTTATGCGGGCGGAATCGTTTCTGCCGCCGTTGACGGAATAAGATGTGCCCACGCGGTTTTGATTGACGAAAGCGACGAGTGGTAATATGGAAATCAAACTTGAAAAACTGACCGATTTACAGCTTGCAAAGCGTATGTCGGATTATATTGCAACTCTGCAGAGCATAGCTGTCAGAGCCGAATATTATTCGCTCGGACAGTGCCCCGAAAAAGAACGCAGAGAGCTGAATGCCGATTTTGTCAGAGTGAGAGACGGCATCCGCGAGGATGCGAAATATCTCAACTATAACAGAGATAAAAAAGGCAGCAAGCTTCTGTGGGATAAGTATTTTCCGTCGGTAAACGAAGCGTCGGCGTGGGGAATGTATGCAGACCCCGAGGGAGATTTTGACAAGGAATATTTCGACAGTGTGGCTTCGGCCGAAGAAAAGCTTACGAAATATTATTCTTTTGACTATTGGCAGATAATTGCTGAACTCTGATTTTTATATGGCGGCTTGAATTAAAGCCGTCATTATTTTTTTGTCTGTTTCATATAATTAACCGAAAACTTTTTTCGGGGGAACAGAAATGAACGATTTTGAATATCCGTCGCAGCGCACGGAAAGAGATGAATACAGAAGCAGATTCAAATTTACCGATGAGGATGCGCCCAGAAGAAAAACTTCGCAGAAATCTGTGCCAAAAACAAAAACCGACTATCTTGTGCGGCTCATTCTTCTGCAATGCGCATTGACTGTTCTGATTGTGTCGGCTGTTTTTCTTGTTTCGAAGGTCAGCCCTGCGGCATATGCCTCGATGCGTGAGGATTATCTGAAGATAATGCAGAAAGATATGTCAGCGGGCGAAATGTTTGAGCAGCTTAAGGATACGGCGGAATATGTTTTCAAGCCGTCGGAATCATCCGAGCCTGCTTTTTCCGCAAATGTCGCAACGGAATCATCCGCAAAGAAGATATCGCTTGATTCGTTCGAAGTGATGAGCGATGAAACTGGTGAGACTGTTGCTGTCGGCGAGATAATCAACGGCTCGGGCGGGGGAGATATAGGAAGCAAAGAAGCTGTGAAAGGCACATCGTTTGCGCCTTACTATGTGAGCGTTGCTCCTGTAATACCCGTTAAAAACGCAAGAATCACCTCGCGATTCGGCTACAGAACAAATCCCGTTTCGGGCAATTACGGGTTCCATACGGGTCTTGATCTTGCCGCAGCGGAGGGTACGCCGATATCGGCATCTTTTTACGGGCGCGTTGCGGAAACAGGGGAGAGCGATGTGTGGGGTAAGTATGTTCTGATGGAGCATTCCGACGGATTTGCAACATATTACTGCCATCTTTCGGAGATTTATGCTGAAGAAAATGCTGTTATCCGTCAGGGAGAAACTATCGGTCTTGTCGGCTCAACGGGTTGGTCAACGGGCCCGCATCTTCATTTTGAAATAAGGATAAACGGAGTGAGAGTTGACCCCGAAAAGCTTCTCTATCCCGAAAATGCCGATGAAGCTTAATTTTGGTAAAACCTCGTTAAAAATCAATGTTTCGTTTGCGGCGGTTATAACGCTTATGCTGATTCTCGACGGAAGCGGAATGTGTGCCGTTGCCCTTTTTTGCTGTGTTATTCACGAAGTAGGGCATATAATCTGCCTTCTTATTCTCGGCGAAAAACCAAAATCCGTTGAACTTTCTTTTTACGGGATAAAGCTTGAACGGAGCCGCTGCTCATCTCTGACGGCGGCGGAGGAAATGGCGCTTTTTGCGGCGGGTCCCGTTATGAATTTTATTTTTTCGGCGTTTATGCTTCCGTTTGCTTCGGGGCATACGGGGATTAAAACAGCGGCAGCAATCAGCTTTTGTGTGGGTGTTTTCAATCTTTTGCCGTGTCCGCCGCTTGACGGAGGGAATATTCTTTCGAGTTTTCTTGCTTTTATGATTGATGAGGAAAAAGCAGAAAAAATCTGTTTTTATGTTTCGTGCTTTGTGATTATTCCTATGGCAGTTGCGGGGATTGCAATGATTTTTTTAAACGGCAACTTCACACTCACCGCCGTTGCGGCATATCTTGCGTGGGTGATTTTTAAAGTGAGATAAGGGGCGGCATCAGTGCCGTCCCGTTATTGATTTTTTTATTAATCTGTGATATCATATATCATATATGATTTTTGAACAGGAGAAAGTCTATGTATCCCAAGGAACTTGAAAGATTTCTGCTCAAGGTGCAGAAACCCGGCAGATATACGGGTGGCGAGCTTAACAGCATAGTCAAGGATAAAAATTCGGTTGATATCCGCTATGCATTCTGCTTCCCCGATACCTACGAAATCGGTATGTCACATCTCGGAATGAAGATTCTCTATTCTCTCGTCAACGCAAGAGATGATGCGTGGTGCGAGCGTGTTTTTGCGCCCTGGACCGATATGGAAGAGGTTTTGCGCGAGAATAATATTCCGCTTTACGGCCTTGAAAGTGGTGACGCAATAAAGGATTTTGATATCCTCGGTTTTACAATGCAGTATGAACTGAGCTATACCAATGTTCTCAATATGCTCGACCTTGCAGGCCTGCCTATAAGAGCGAAAGACAGAACGGCTCTGACTCCGATTGTTATTGCGGGCGGTGCTTGCGTATGCAATGCCGAGCCTATTGCGGAGTTTTTTGATATAACTCTTCCCGGTGACGGCGAAGAGGTCACAAATGAACTTATCGATTTGCTCAAGGAATATAAGGCAAAGGGTGCAACAAAGCAGGAGTTTCTTGCCGCCGCCGCACAGATTAAAGGCGTTTATGTTCCCTCGCTTTATGAGGTTGAGTATAACGAAGATAACACAATAAAATCTGTCACACCCACTTGCGGTGCGCCCGAAAAGGTTGAAAAGCGTAATGTTGCCGACCTCGACAGTATGTTTTCGCCAACAGAATTTGTTGTGCCTTTCCTTGAAGTTGTTCACGACAGAACAACCGTTGAAATTTTCAGAGGATGCATCAGAGGATGCCGTTTCTGTCAGGCGGGCTTCCTCAACAGACCTCTGCGCAGAAAATCTCCCGAAACCGTTGAAGCGCAGTGCAAGGCAATCTGCGAAAGCACGGGTTATGACGAAATTTCGCTCTGTTCACTCAGTACGAGCGACTACAAGGGTCTCGAAAAGCTCATAACAAATATGCTTCCGTGGACCATCGAGCAGAAAATCAACATCGCTCTGCCGTCGCTCCGTGCGGATAATTTCCCCAAGGAGCTTATGGAGCAGCTTAATGCCGTAAGACGAAGCGGACTTACCTTCGCGCCTGAAGCCGGCACACAGCGTCTGCGCGATGTTATCAATAAAAACATAACCGAAGAAGATGTGCTCACAACCGCCGCTCAGGCATTTGCGGGTGGATGGACTGCCGTTAAACTTTACTTTATGATCGGTCTGCCCACCGAAACCGAAGAGGATATCGAGGGCATTGCAAATCTCGCTCAGGCGGTTGTTGACGAATTCTACAAGAATCCCGATAAACCCAAGGGCAAGGGCGTGAATGTAAGCATCAGCGTTGCATCGCTTGTGCCCAAGCCGTTTACACCGTTCCAGTGGGAACCTCAGGATAAACCTGATGTGCTTATCGAAAAGCAGAATTATCTCATTTCCTGCGTCAAGACAAGAAAGGTAACTGTTTCAAGGCATGTGCCCTGGACAAGCTTCCTTGAAGGTGTGTTTGCAAGAGGTGACAGACGTCTTGCTGATGTTATCGAAACCGCGTGGCGCAAGGGATGCAAGTTTGACGGCTGGGCAGAATGCCTTAAACCCGATGCTTGGGAAGAAAGCTTCAAGGAAAACGGAATTGACCCGTATTTCTATACTGCAAGACGCCGTGAATATGATGAAATTCTTCCGTGGGACCATATGGACTACGGAGTTACAAAAAAATTCCTTATGAACGAAAATGTCAAGGCTCATAAGGGTGAAACCACCGCAAGCTGCCGTGAAAAATGTGCGGGATGCGGTGCGAACAGACTCAATGGAGGTGTGTGCGATGAAACCCGTAAGACTGTGGTTTAAAAAAGACGGACTTGCCGTCTATATTTCACATCTCGATATGAACCGCTGTATGACCCGTGCCGTAAGACGAGCGGATATTCCGCTTTGGTATACGGAAGGCTTCAATCCCCATCCGTATATGACATTTCTTATGCCTCTTCCGCTCGGTCAGGCAGGTATGAGAGAGCCTCTTGATATCAGAATTGAGGGCGAAATGTCTTTTGCCGAAATCAAAAAAAGACTCAATTCGGTTATGCCCGAGGGTATTGAAATTGTTGATGTTGCAAAACCCGAGCATAAGCCGAATGAAATTGATGCGGCAGAATATGAAATCGATTTGTGGTTTGACAAAAGCGAGGATGCACAAGCTTTCTCTGTCGGTGCGGCAAAAATTATTGAGGGCGGAGTGCTCAATGCGGAAAAGAGAAGCAAAAAGGGCATAAAGACCGTCAACCTCTGTGAGCTTGTCCGAGAATTTGAGATTTCGGCAGAAGAAAACAAAGTTTTTGTCAGAACAATTCTTGCTGCGGGTAACACCGTCAACCTCAATGCGGAGCTTCTTATCAATGCTCTTCTTACCGAGCTTTCCGCGGGAGAAACGGACAGAAACATTGTCAGAACAAAGCTTCTGCGCAGTGATTTGAGCATTTTTGAATGATTAAACATCAAAAAATGCAGGCGTTTTGGTGCAGAACACTCAAAATGTTAAAAATATTTGAAATAAGCAAAAAAACACTTGCATTCTTTGAGTTCGTATGATATTATATTACTCGCATTTGTGCCGTCATTAGAGTAATTGCGCTCAAAGACGAGATTTAATGCCAATAACATTAAAAAGGACGTTCCTCTTTTTGCCCGGGGCAGATACGAACTTCTGAAAAAAATCGGAGGAAATTTACAATGGATGCACTCAAACTTATCGCACAGGATTCAATCAAATCCGAAGTACCCGCAATCGAAGTAGGTGACACTGTTAAGGTTCACGTTAAGATTCGCGAAGGTGACAAAGAAAGAATTCAGCTTTTCGAAGGTACTGTTATCGCTCGCAAGGGTTCAGGCGTTTCTGAAACCTTCACCGTTCGCCGCGTATCATACGGCGTAGGCGTTGAAAGAGTATTCCCCGTTCATTCTCCCAACGTTGCAAAGGTTGAAACAGTCAGACACGGTCGTGTTCGCAGAAGCAAGCTCTATTACCTCAGAGACAGAGTTGGTAAGGCTGCTAAGGTTAAGGAACAGATCAGATAATGAGCATGAGGGTGTAACAATTTTCGGTTGTTACACCTTTATTGTTATTTCTTTAAATTAATTACATCAAATTGCAATCACTGTTATGAAAGGGGGAATACCGTGCGCAGAGTTGAAGAATTCTGGATTGAATTTAATCCGCCGCAGGAAGTTGAAGAAGTCAGAACGCCTGCATTGCTTGGCCTTGCTTATGACATGGTTGATTCCCTTAAGGGAGCAATAATCGTTGTTTTTGCAGTTTTTGCATTTGTGTTCAGAATCCTTGGTGTTGACGGCGGTTCAATGCTCCCGACTCTCAGAGACGGTGACTGGGTTGCCGTTTCGGGAATAACCGCAAGCGTCGACAGGGGCGATATTGTTGTTGTTACACAGCCGTGGGAAAGAAATGTTCCGATTATCAAGCG
>JAZRLY010000052.1:0-1999 GCA_045647065.1 Acutalibacteraceae bacterium | reverse complement strand
GCAGGATAAATGCGGGGATTGCGATTGCGAGCAGTATTGTTGCAACGATTTTGGCCGCACCCCAAGTTATTTTGAATGCCAATCCGATGGCTTTGAAGAAAAGCCAGATTGCGAGAATTGAGAACAATATTTCAATCAATAAAAATCACTCCTTATAGTTATTATATTCGTCAGGCAGCATTCTGAGTTTCTTTCCATGTTTTATATGATGCAAGATCGTTCTTTATTGTATCGAGAACGATTTTGAAAACCATCGCATCATCGGCAACGCCCAGTACGGGGAAGGTATCAACAATAAAATCCACGGGACTCAGGATATAAATGAGTGCGACGGTAACAGTCACAAGGGATGAATACGGGATGTTTTTGTAAGCTCCGTTAATTGTGTCAATCAGCATATCGCATACCGCAGGAACATCCACAAACCACTTTTTCAGAAATGATACGTTGCCTAATTTCTTGGTGAATGTCAGTGCCTTTGTTGCCAGATTACGGACCGATTCGTTGTTTCCGAGTATCTTTTCGGCTTTTCTTTTAAGAAATGCAAACATCATTTTAATTGAAAAGCTTTCGGTTTTGAGGGTTACGGGCGCATCTGCATTCTGAAATTCAACCTCAATAACATTATCGTTTCTTACGGCAAGAGCCTGATTTCTCATCTTAATTGCGGTTCTCATTGTTTTCCGCCTCCTTTTTGTTGTTTATTATCTCTACCCCGATAGTCCGTGCGTATCCGGGATTTTTTGCAAGTTTATCTGTCAGCCTGATAGCCAATATTTTCTGTCTCGGACTCATTCGCAACACTCCTTTGTGTTTTCCTTGACTATATGATAGCTCACCGAAGTGCAAAACTGAATTACACTTTGTGCGGAAAATACACCCTGATTTTTCACAATAAATGCAAAAAACGGTGCCCGGTTTAATTCCGGACACCGTAATTTTATTTGTTTATGAGTTCGTTGTATTTTTCTATGTTGATTTTCTTGTCTGCGATCATCTGCTCAACCCATAACTGCAGGGTTTCAACTGTGATTGAAATGCGCTCAAGTTCTTTCTGAATGAAAACGAAATCCTTGATTTCATCGTCATCAATCATACCGTCGGCTGTGATTTCAATAAGTCTTTCCTGACTCTTTTTCATTGAATTGAGTGACGAAAGCATTTCGAGAACAATCTGTGCGAGATCTTTGACTTTGACTTCGGGCACGTATTTCTCGCCGATAGGACATTCTTTTGAACAGTAATGGTTGCAGAGTGTCGGTTCGCCGTAAATTTCGGCAAGGAGCATTACCTCATCGGGAGTTATCGGGAATTTTCCGTTTTCTATTCTTTCAAGACGCTCGGGCTGAATGGGATTATTCATAAGCGATGCCTTATCACAAACATCATCCCTCGTTAAGTCGTGCTTTTTTCGGGTTTCTTTGTATATAGTATCTGCCATATTAATTCACCTTCATATAATATCAATCTTCTGAAAATATCAGACGGCTTTCAGCTTTTACGGTTTTATGTAATCGGGGAATTCGAGGGTGTGTGTTGTTCTGTCAAAAAGTCTGAAATCCAGGCCGTTATCCCACACAATGCAGGGAATACCGAATTTGTTTGCGGTGCTGATAAAATATTCTGCTCTTTCGGCAAGATTTTCGAGGTTGACTCTGTCTGTCCAGCCGAATTCTCCAAGCACAACACCGTAGCCTTTTTTGATTATAATCTTGTAAATATCTCTGAAGATTTTATACATTTCATATTTTTCACGCAATGTGAGCCTGTTTTCGCAGTCAAGGAATTCGCTTCTGTGCGCCGTTCCGTAGTAGCAATGAATGGAAACAAGAACATGGGGGTCATCGGGCAGTCTGAGTGCGGAAACGGGTTCGGTTTCACACCGTGCCGCATAGGTTGTGATTGAAACAACACGGCATTCGTTTTTGCCCCCGCTTTCCCGTATGGCTTTGAGTGCCGCGAAGTTAAGATTGTTGACCACTTCATAATGTTCAGGTAT
>JAZRLY010000051.1:0-3307 GCA_045647065.1 Acutalibacteraceae bacterium | reverse complement strand
TATTAAAAGCAAACGGAAAACAGTTTCTATTCAGGTAAAACCGAATGAGGTTATCGTTCGTGCGCCGACAAGAATGAAGCAAAACGAAATTGAAAAATTCGTGGAGACAAAAAGGAACTGGATTGAAAAACATCTGCAATCTGTTTCGGAAAAACAAAAACTTCTTCAGAATACAGAGCCGTATACCGAAGAAGAAATCAGAAGTTTTGCGAAACAAGCGAAAGAAATAATTCCGAAGAAAGTTGAATTTTATGCCGAGAAAATCGGTGTGACTTATAATAAAATTACTATCCGTTGCCAACGAACCCGTTGGGGAAGCTGCTCGTCAAAAGGCAATCTGAATTTTAACTGTCTGCTTGTTTTGTTGCCCGATAAAATCATTGACAGCGTTGTTGTTCACGAACTCTGCCACAGAAAACAGATGAATCATTCCGCAAAATTCTATGCGGAAATCGAAAAAGTTTTTCCTGATTATAACTGTTGCCGTCAATGGCTTAAGCAGAACGGAAATAAATATATGAGCCGAATCCCGAAATAAATCAACGGGTTCGGCTCTTTTTTATTTGCAACACTAAATTGGCAAGCAAGGCAAATGTGAACACAAACACAAAAAATCATTTGCAATCTTAACTCGCTTGTTGGTGAAGTTTTTCCCCAAACCCCTAACAAAAATCGGAGAGAATATTTAAAAATCTTCTCTTCGAGCAGCGCCACAGTGGATTGAAATATTTGTATTTAATTTTAATAATCACTTCGTGTTATCTGTAAGATTTAAGCAGAATTGCCGTCACTTTTCAAACACCCTTCACTTGTTTGGAATTAGAAGGCACTTTTGCACACCCAAATTTCAAAAAAAATTTCAGACAATAAAAAATGCCCTCCCGTTTGGGAGAGCAAATATAAAAGCAAAACAATTGTACTATTAATACATAATTCGGTTGGATTTTTTATTGATTCATATTGACAAGATTATCCTTTGTGATTTATAATTTGGGCATAACCAAGTTTGGCTTTGACCAAATTGAAGTTTGATGTGGAAAGGAGAGATTAAAATCAGAAAACGAAAACTCAACACAACAAAATCTGATATGATCAAAATTGCAACAAAAATGTTCATAACGAAGGGTTATTCGGTAACAACCTTAAGAATGATTGCCGATGAGCTTGATACAAGCGCAGGTCACCTCTCTTTCTATTTCCCGTCAAAGGATGATATGCTTGCGGTTCTTACCAATATGCTTTGCGAATTTCAGCGTGAAATGATGGAGCTTGAAGCCGGTGAAGGAATGAGTTCGCTTCTTTCAATCTGTCTTGAACTGATGTCAATGGCTGCGGCTTGCGAGGAAGATGAAATTGCAAAGGACTTTTTGGTTTCTTCATACGGCAGTTCAAAGTGTCTTTCAATCATTCATAAGAACGACACAGCCCGTGCAAAAGAAGTTTTTGCTCAATACTGTTCCGATTGGAGTGACGAACAGTTCAAATCGGCGGAATATCTTGTCGCAGGCATTGAACAGGCAACGTTGAACGCAATTGATAAATCCGTACCGTTTGAAACACGCATTTCGTTTGCATTGAACACAATAATGACGATTTACAATGTACCTGAAGATATCCGCAGGATAAAGATTGAAAAGGTTCTTGCGATGGACTACCGTTCAATCGGTAATCGCATTTTCAAAGAGTTCAAGGAATATGTTGAAAAAGCGAATATAATTAACGGAGGGTAAGTTTATGGCTGATAATTTAAAAACCAAAACTGTTAACACCACAGAAGAATATCCGACCAAACCTACGAAAGAGAATAAGGCGGATGCTTGTGTAAAAAGAGCAGCAAGAATTCTTACTGAAGAACTCAAACGAGCTGAAGCAAAGCTTGCTGCCGAAGGAAAAATCAGCAACAAGTAATTCCGCTTGATGCTGAAAATATGAAAGTAAATAATTTGTATTCACATACAAAGGAGGAAAACCTATGAAAAAAACACACAAACTCATAAGCATACTGATTGTTTTGGCGATGCTTCTGTCGGTTGCTCCGCTGAGCTTTGTTACGACTACTGCAGCTGAGATAACTATGTCAGAACCGGTATTAACAACAGACAAGTACGACATAAACGGTGACGGAACGAATGATGCTGTTTATGAAATTACCGATGTTTCGGAACTGTATTGGTTTGCAAACCTCGTTAATACCAAAGCCAAAGACGGAGGAAACAACAAAGCCAATGCAATATTGATGAACAATATCACGGTCAACGAAAATGTTATTGTTGATGGTGCTCTGACATCCGACACTTCTTCCTTGAATGTTTGGACAGCTATGGGTAAAACCGTCTTTTCGTCAGGCTGGTACGGCGGTTGGTTTGACGGTAACGGCAAGACCATCAGCGGTCTTTATGTGAATGAAACCAACAATTACCGTGGCTTTATAGGTTGTATCGGTGAAGGTGGCGGCATCAAGAATCTTACTATTGAAGATTCATATTTTACAAGCACAACAAGTAGCCTTGGTGCATTTGTAGGCACAATGAGTTTGGACTCTGCTGCTGTTAAACCTGTCATTGAAAACTGTAAGCTGACGGGAAGCATTGTAAGCGGCACAGGTTATGTTGGTGGTATTGCCGGCGGTGCTGATTACGGTGAAATTATCAGCAACTGCCATATGTATAACAGCACAATCATTGGCACAGGAGATAATATTGGCGGTATTGTCGGTAATGCAGGTGACTACAATAATGAAACATACATCAGACTCTGCTCTGTAAACGGAGGTAGTGTCATCGGCGCAAATAAGGTAGGCGGTATTATCGGCTGCGGTTACGAACTGTCTAAAACAAAAATATCCGCTTGCTGTAACTACGGTACATCCGTTACCGCCACAACCAAATATGCCGGCGGTATTCTTGGTGAAGACGGACATTGTTATTCCTGTTTTGTAACTGCAAAAGTTACCGCACCCAAAAATAAAGGTCCTTTTGCAGGTTACGGCAACCACTACTATTCCGCTTACGATAGCGATATTTACGGTGAAGGAATTAACCATATTAGCTCAAAATCTTTCACTACTGCTGAAATAGAAGCAGGTGTTGCAACATATTTTCTTACAGATACAACTTCCAGCAATACAGTCTATGTTCTGTGGGGTCAGAGGATTGGCGAAGACAAGTATCCTTCGTGGAATCCTGACGGCAATCAGGACTATATTGTATACAGAGTTGATGATACTGAAAACGGCGGATACATTTATTACAACGGCGATGCCGCAGCTGAATATGAACCCAACGAAGACGGTATTTACGAAATTGCA
>JAZRLY010000050.1:0-32327 GCA_045647065.1 Acutalibacteraceae bacterium | reverse complement strand
TGCCTGTGTATGTCTGATTGGGAATCGGAGCAATAACAAGTGTGCTCACGGGGATTCCGTTTTCGGATGCATAAGCATAGGCATAAGATGTTTCAGAGCAAACGAATGTAAGATTCGGGCAATCTTCAAACGCATCGTCTGCGATATCGGTAACGTTATCGGAGATAATCGCAACTTCGAGATTTGCACAGCCTGCGAATGCAAGATTTGATACCGTGTCAACATTACCGCCGATTGAAATTGTCTGAAGCTCAAGGCAATTCTGGAAAGTACTGGTCTGAATTTCTTCGAGCAACGCGTTTGCTTCGTCAAGAGCTTCGCCGAGGGTGACAACCTTGACACCGCTGTTATAGAAGCTGCTTTCATAGAGCTTTTCAATGCCTATGAAGTTGAAATTATTGAGACCTGTGCAGTTGCCGAATGCCATACGTCCGATGAGCTTTGATGTTGATTCCCAGGTGAATGATGAAAGAGCGGTATCATCATAGAAACATTCGGTGGGAATGAAGTCAACATTGACCGACATATAAACTGTTTCGAGTGCAGGGCATTCTGCAAAAGCTCTGTTGCCGATGTCTTTTACGGTATCGGGCACAACAAGGTTTTTGAGAGCGGTACAGCCAACAAATGCGTTGTCACCGATAAGCATAATCTTTGTGCCGAGGTCAAGACTTGCAAGGTTTACGCAGTTATTGAAGCTGTTTTCTCCAACGCTTTCAAGAATATTTGTTGCTGAAAAGCTTGTCAGACTGCTGTTTGCAAATGCAAAGATTCCGATATCTGCTACCTGAGAATTGGTCAGATCAACATCTTTAAGATTTTTGCATTCATAGAAAGCATAGTCTTTAATCTGAGTAAGGCCTTCAAGACCGCTCAGGTTTTCAATTCCGCTGTATGCAAAAGAATATTTGCCTGCTTTTGTGATTTTGCTGTTATCAATGCCGATTGAAGCAAGATTTTTGCACTCGTAAAATGCGTAATCGCTGATATCCGTAAGGTTGTTAAGAGTGTTTAAAGATTCAATTCCGCTGTACGCAAATGCATATTTTCCTGCTTTTGTTATCTTAGCGTTTCCGACATCAAGCGAAGTGAGATTTCTGCACTTATAGAACGTGTAATCTTCGATTTTTGTTATTGAGTTCATGCCTGTTACTTTTTTAACTCCGCTGAATGCAAACGCGCCCTTGCCGAGAGTTTTTATGTTGTCGGGAATATGCACGGTATCAAGAATATAAACCTTACAGAATATGAAATCGGGAAGAATTTCAACATTTTCTCCGATAACAAAATTTGTGATTTCACTGCGGCTGAAAGGAGATTCATAAATGCCTTCGATACTTGTTTCCCAGCTTGAAGTTTCGAAATTACAATTAATACAGTTGTAATTAATTGTTCCTACAATGCTGTCATGAAAAACCATTTTTTTAACATCTTCAAGAGTTTCAGGCAAAGTTATTTCGGGGATTTCAACATATGTAAAAGCATAAGAATAAATAGTTTTTACACTGTCGGGAATAACAAGCGGCTTTTTGATTATGCAATCAGTAAAAACGCCTTCGCCGATTGCAACAACTGAATCGGGAATGATAACCTCATCGATAATTGCACCTTCAGCTAAGCCTTCGGGAATATATTTAACATTGTCACCGAATATCAGCTTACCAATTTCAACATTATCATAAAAGTCCGATTCAAATATAACAGAAAATCTTGAAATATAATTATCATCTTCATAATTGTATATTAAATCAGATTCATAACACGTTGCGTTGAAAATAAAGTTTTCGATTCTATCCACGTCTTCAAAAACGTTATAATCAATTTCGAGCATGCTCGGCGGAATTACAATTGAGTCATAAGATCCGCTGTGAGCAAATGCATGATATTCAATGTATTCAACACCGTTTTCTATTGTTACATTTTTTAATGAATAACAATGATAAAAGCAATATCTCGGTATGGTTTTAATATTTGCAGGAACGGTTATTGATGTTATGTTCGTGCCGCCGAAAGCATACTCGCCAAGACTTGTTACGGTTGTCGGAATTGTGATTGTAGTTAATGGCGAACTGAAAAATGCAAATTCCCCGACTTTTTCAAGTCCCGATAAAAGAGGAGCGGAAGTGAGATTTTCACAACGAGCAAATGCATCATTTCCGATTTCGGTTATTCCGCTGTGCATCACAACCGATGTAACAGTTTCGCATCCGTTAAACATACTGTCAGGGATTTTTGTTATGCTTTCGGGAATAACAACCTCACCGCCGACACGGGAATATTCAAAAGCACCTTCTCCGATTTCTTTGATTGATGAAGGAAGAGTGAGCGAATATCCTCCGAATGTTGTACCGCTGATATAATGCTGACCGTTTGCGAATGCTCTTTCACCGATTTTTTCAAGTCCTTCAGGTAGTGTCAGTGAATTAATGAGGGTGTTGGAGTAGAAAGCTTTTTTGCCGATAGCCTTTACCGACTGAGGAATAACAATGTCCGTTTCATCAGAGGCAGAGAAAGCATAGTCGCCGATATAAACAACGGTTTCGGGAATGTTGATTTCAAGAATACCGTTACAACCGCCGTAAGTGTAAGGTTCAACCACCTTTATACCTTCGGGCAGATTGGTTTTTGTAAGATTGTCGTTGTTATAAAAAGCATAGGCTTCAATCTTTTTAACAGTTTCGGGAAGCACGATTTCTGATGGGGTTGACTGATAAAAAGATTTCTGACCGATAGCAACAACGGGATATGTAACACCTTCGTTTTCAAAGCTGTCGGGAACGGTAAGAACACCCGTTTCAGTGCCGTTATAAGCTGTTATAACCGCACCGCCGCCAGCTGTTGTGTCATAAGTATAGTCGCCGCTTGTGAAGCTGTTGCCGAGCGGTCTGAACTCTTCTTCGCCCGAATATTCCTTTGAATAAACATAATATCCAGTTTCGGGGTCTATGCGCAGATAATAATTGAATTCGTCAATAAGAATATCATGAACAATCTCATTTACGGCATCAGTAAAAATAAATGTTTCGGGCGGATAGACGGTTGTTGTTTTAACTCCGCCTACGGTTACCGTTTCTGTATAAAACGGATTTTCGGAAAATTCGCCCTTGCCCTTGAAAATAAAAGTTTTAAGATTGCTGAAAGGAATCTTTTCAACATCCGAATCCTGAACGGTCAGAGTTTCAAGGTTTTCAAGTGTTGTTGATGAAAAGAGCATACCGGAATTAAGCTTTGTGAAGTTCGGTGGAAGAACAATTTCTTTGATGATTGTGCCGTCAAGAAACTTTCCTGCTGATTTAAGGCTGTCGGGAAGGTCAAGCTCTTCTACCGATGTGCCTGAAATAAAGCCTTTGCCGATATATGTGATTGTATCTGAAAGAGAGATTGTTTTAAGATTTGCGTTATTTGCAAAAGCATAGTCGTTTATGGTTTCAAGTCCGTCTTTGAGCTCAACATTTTCAAGATTGCAGTTATAAAATGCATATTTGCCTATCTCTTTTATGTTTTCAGAGATATTGACCTGAGTAAGATTTTTGTTATATGCAAAAGCATACTCACCGATTGATTCAAGTCCGTTATTAAATTCAATATTTTTGAGGTTGCAGTATGCAAACGCATAATCGCCTATGTTGGTGAGCTCTTCGTTGAAGATAATTTCCGAAAGATTTGAACATCCGTAAAATGCATTTGTGCTGATAGTTTTTAATGAAGAGGAAATTTCAAGAGAAGTGAGCCTGCTGAATCCAGAAAAAGCGCCCTTTCCGATAACCTCCAATGAATCGGGAAGATCAATGGAAGTTACTTTCTCAACTCCGCCGCATGCGTAAAATGGTGATTCTCCGATAATCCTCAATGAATCGGGGAAATCAATATAATCAAGGCTGGTCCATTTAAAAGCATAATCTCCGATTACTTCAAGACCTTCGGGAATAACAACTGTTTTAAGCGCAGTCATATTGCTGAATGCATTGGCACTGATTTCTTTCAGTGTGGAGGGGAGAGTAATCTTTGTAATAGCATTCTGTTTTTCTGTTTTATAGTAGCAGTAATTTACAATGTTATCTATGCGGATAACGGGTCTGTCATCAATATAATCGGGCACAACAATCTCGCTGTCATATGGGCCGTGATAGTCTACGATGCATATACCATCAATCGTTTCGGTACTACCCGTCCAGGTACATTCATTGTATGCCCACCATGTTCCGAATCCGCCACCGACACTAAAAGCATCACGGTAAGTCGAACAATTAGAATTGGCTTGTGCGGTAGGTGCCTTATCAGAAGCAGAGCCGACCATATGTGCAGTGCAAAGGATGAGTGTTGAAATAAGAATCACCGAACAGATATTTATAAATATTTTTTTCATAATGTTACCTCCTTTTCGGCTGTAAAATGTTTAAGGACTTCTGTGCAGGGCGGGATGCCGTTATCCCGCTTTTTTGCGGCTTATGACAAGCCGCCCTGCTCAAGCTACGGTTAAATAATCAGCTATTCCTTAAACACCATAAATGAACACGAACATCCTTCGTAGCTGACCGTTACAAAAGCTTCTTCTTTGAATAATTTCTTTTCAATATCAATGTCAACCGTGTAATCATCTGCAGTCAGTTCTGTTTCATCTCCGTTGCTGTAAACCGCATAAACCTGCATTTGTGTAAGGTCAATGTTATTGATGTCATTTGCCGTGAAATCAAAATCATCGGGGAATATTGCGTAAATCGATGTCAGCTTCTTGGTTTCAACTGTTTCAATAACTCTCACTTCAATTGACTGTGTGAATTCGCCGACGGTAATTTTTACCGTTTCGTATTTCGGCTGCGTTCCGAAATCATCCGCAACTTCAACGGTGTAATCGTCAATGCGCACAAGCATTCTCTCTCCGTTGTCGTATTCACCGAACACTTTGATTCCCTTACCGCTGAACTTTTCGCCAACGTGGTATTCCGACTTGAAGTCGGGCGTTGTTTCAACGCTGATGCCAATTAAGCTTGCCATTTTTTCTGTTGTGGAAGGTGCGGTTGTTGTTTCAGGCTGAGTTGTGGTTACTTCAATCTGTTTTTCATCCTTGAAGAATTCCGAAACGATGCCCGAAAGAGCCTGAACGATTGAAATATTTTCTTCAACTTCAATCTGTGTGCCTGCGGTGAAAAGAATTGCGATTGCCGCACAAGCCGCAACAAGAACTTTGAATTTGCGTTCGGTCTTAACGCCGACTTTCTTGAGGAAATCCTTGCGTGAAATAAGAGGAAGTATCTGCGATTCATCACCCGAGCGGATTGCGTTTATCGCATCTGCACATTCATCGATGAAATCAAAATCTGTTTCGTCACCTTTATCGAATTCTGCATCAATAAGAGCTTCCAGCATTTCGCAAAGTTCATCGGCAAGATTGTTCATAAAATCGGGGTGCATGAGTATCTCTTTGCTTATTGTCATCGTTCGTCAGCCTCCTTTCTTTTCAATGTCAAAAGAATAAACCATGTCGGTAATTTTACTGCGCAGTCGCATCAGCCGCATCGATGCGGCAGGTCTCGAAATTCCGAGCCTTTCCGAAATCTCCTCAACACCAATTCTTTGTATGTACCGCAAATCGTAGATTTGCTTTTCTTCATCGGTAAGGAGTTCCAGAAGAATTTTAGCAATTTCTTCGTAGTCAATCAGGTCAAGCCGTGATAAGTAATCATCGGAAACTCCGACTTCAGCCGCAGATTCAAGCGGCACCCGGCGTTTTGATTCCGTTGCATCTTTCTGCTTTTGCCGCTTCACAAAATTATCCGCCGTCCGATAGAGAAATGCTCTCGGATTTTCAAATTCTTCTCCGTCGAGAAGCTTGTTATAGAAAACAATGAAGGTTTCTTGCACACAGTCGTCTGCAGCCTCCCGTGAACCGTCCAGTCGGGAAAGGCAATAGTTGAAAAGCTTTATTCGGTAGTCGGAATAACACTGCTGCAGCAAAGTGTCCGCCTGTCTTTTGTTCATTGCTTTCCCTCCTTTCGTTTTGTGCCTTCATTAAGTAGTCAACGAATTTTCAAAATGTAACAGAAAATTTTTGAATTTTTTCAATTTTATTATAAACCATTGAATCCCATATGGCAACAAGGCAAAATTTTCAATTGATAACAGCTGATAAATCTAAAAACAAAAAATCACTTAATAGCAATAACTGTCAAGTGAAATAATATAAATTCAATTAAGCATAAAAAACGTCACAAAAAACGTCACAAATTGTACCGTTTAAATCCCCTTAAACCCTGCAAAACCCGTTATACGCAAAAAACACCGGATATTTCAAAAAACGGTAAATCCGTTGAAATATCCAGTGTTTCAGCTTGGTGCGGATAACAGGGGTCGAACCTGCATGAACTTGCATTCATTAGAACCTGAATCTAACGCGTCTGCCAATTCCGCCATATCCGCATTTATCAAATTAATGAAAAGAGGATTCCTTGCGGAATCCTCCTGGTGCGAGAGACGGGACTTGAACCCGTACGGGATTACCACACGCCCCTCAAACGTGCGCGTCTGCCGATTCCGCCACTCTCGCATATGTTTCTGTTCGCTTGGAACGTTGCTTATTATAGCAAAGTAAAACGAGAATGTCAAGCCTTTTTTTTAAAAAATTTCAAAAAATTTTTATATTCTTTTTCAGCACAAAACTCTCATCAAAATCATCTTTTAATCAGGTCAGCGGCAGAAATATAATCCTGCCGCCGACTAAAGATTAAATACTCTTAATCATTATATTTTCTTGCAATTTTGAGAGTTGTTGTTTTCGGAAATTCTTCATCTCGAACTTTGAATTTGCCGATATTTTTAAACAAAGGCATTTTACGGTTGAATTCATCAACATCTGCCTTTATTTTGCTTCGAGCATCAGGATAATCCTCTTCGTTGAGGAAAAATTCAGCAACAATTCTCTTGTCTTCTTCATACACAAGAACTTCCTTGACATAATCAATGCGAGAAAGCTTATCTTCGAGTTCTTCGGGCGAAACGTTTTTTCCGTTTGAAAGACAAATCAGATTTTTCTTTCTTCCCACCATAAACAAGAATCCGTCTTCATCGATTCTGCCATGATCACCCGTTTTGAACCATTCTCCGTCAAAAGCCGCAGCGGTGGCTTCGGGGTCGTTATAATAACCCGCCATAACATTTTTGCCTTTTACATAAATCTCGCCTACACCCTCTTCATCAGGGTTATGGATTTTTATTTCACAGCAATCAAGCGGTATACCTACGCTTCCGAATTTACGGGCACCGGGTCTGTTGCAGGTTATTGCAGGCGAGCACTCGGTCATACCGTAGCCATTATAAATTTCAATTCCGAATTCGTGCATACCCTTCTCATATTTGGGATCAAGATTTGCACCACCGCATACAATCATATTAAGGTTTCCGCCAAGATTATCAATAATGGTTTTGAATATCTTGCGTCTGCGGTCAATTCCAATTTTCATAAGGAAGTTGCTGATTTTCAAACCTTTTTTAAGGATATCTTCCCTGCCTGTTTTTCTTGCGGTTTTCCAGATTCTTTCGTAAATCGTTTCAACAACAAGAGGTACACCGGAGAAATTATATGGCTGATATTTTTTGAGGTCCCCCTGAATGTTACCTATGCCGTCACAAAGATAACCCCATTCGGTGAGGATATACGATGAAAACAATGCGCTTACCCATGCATATGTATGGTTAAGAGGCAGGAAGCCGATTGCGTGTCTTCCCGTGTGTGCACGGCAAGCCGAGGAACAGTTGCTTGCAATATTTCTGTGCGTAAGCATTACGCCCTTGCTCTTTGCGGTTGTTCCCGAGGTATAGGCTATACAAGCAAGATCATCTGGTTTGACCTTTGCATCAGCGAATGAGGTATCCCCTGCTTCAATTGCTGCCTTACCTTCTGCAAGGAACGCTTCATAATCATCACTTATATTGAAATAAAGCATTTCGGACATATCAGGATTTGACTTGAATTTCTCAACCATTCCTGTGAATTTCGATGTGTAAACAAGAGCATCGCTGCCGCAACGGATAAGCTGATCTGCAAGATCATCAGCAGGAAGCTTGCAATCCATAGGAACTGTTATATTTCCACCCACAAGAGTGGCATAATATGTTATCATCCATTCAAAGCAGTTTTCACCGATAATCGAAATCTTTTTTCCGCCGTTCAGACCCTTCTTTGCAAAAAATGTTCCGAGCGAACTCATTTCATCCCAGGTCTGATTGAAACTGCGTATGCATTCATTTTTGTTTTTGTCAAGAAAAACGAACTGTCTTTTATCTCCGCCCGCTTTTGTTCCCTCAACAACAATTTCCTTAATCGTGGAATATTCTGTTATACGATTGGAATTTTTTTTCTGTTTATTGTTCAAAATTAAACCCCCGTTTCGGATTCAGACACAAAGTCCGAATCGACTGTTCATATTTTAACACTTTGTGATACCTTATTTCAACAAAATACTTGCTTTTTTTCAGTCAGTAGTGTAAAATTAACTAAACATTGTTTAAAGGGAGTCAGTCAATGAGAATCTTTTTAGTATGTCTTACTGCATGGTTTATTGCACAACTTATTAAGGTTATCCTTAACCTTATCAAATATTATAATGCAAAAAGAAAAGGACTCAAGTGCAAAAAAGTTACTATTGAAACACTTTTCAAACTTGGCGGTATGCCCAGCTCGCACACAGCAACAGTCATCGCTCTTTGCGGCTGTGTAGGTCTTCACAGCGGTTTTACATCCGATGTTTTTGCAGCATGCGGTGTTTTCGCCTTCATCACAATGTTTGATGCATTCAAAGTCAGACTTCCGATAAGCAGACTGACAGATGCATTCAATCGCCTTCAGGACAAAGTTTGCGGCAACGATGTGCCCGATGTCAAGAAGGTTGAAGGTCACACGATTCCTGAAATCATCGGCGGATTTATCGTAGGTGTCTGCGTTTCGCTGTTTATGGTCAAGGTTGTCGGAATCTTTGAACTTTAATAAATTCTGCCGACGGGAAATCTGTCGGCTTTTTTCTTGAAAGGCAAAAACGATGCAGATATATAAATACAGTATATCCGATGTTACGCAAAGCAAACTTGACGCTTGGTTTCGCGCAATGAGCGAAGAACGCCAGAGCGAAGTTATGCGGATTGTCAATGAAAAGAAACGAAATTCAAAAATCATTTCGGATCATCTTTGCAGAAAAGCAGTTTCTGAATTCTGCGGCATTTCACAGAAAAAAATTGTATTTATCAAAAACAGATTCGGCAAGCCTTATGCCGAAAATCTCCCCGTGTTTTTCAGCGTAAGCCACAGTAATGATATGGTTATCTGTGCCGTCTCTGATAAAGAAATCGGAATCGACATCGAAAGAACAAACTCTTTCAATCCTAAAGCTGCCGAAAAATTTGCAACAAAAAAAGAGCTAGAATATATTCATTCAAGCAAAAACGGTTTTTTTGAGATATGGACTCTCAAAGAAGCATATTTCAAGTGCATCGGCACGGGACTCGGTTCGGACATAAAGAATGTTGAATTTGAGATATTTTCTGATAAAGTTATTTGTTCAGACAGCGGATATAAACTGTCATTTCATAATGTGGCAGATGGATATATTTGCTCTGTGTGTAAAAAAATATGATACAGCGAGGCTATTATGGATTTTATAAAAGATTATTTTTCGAGCAAAGATGCAACATTCATCGTTTCTCAATGCATCGGCTTCCTTGCCGCAGCAATTCTTCTGCTTTCATTCCAGCAGAAAACTCACAAAAGAATCGTCATTATGCAGGCGTGCTCGGGACTGCTCTTTGCAATTCAGTATTTTATGCTCGGAGCATACGAAGGAATGATCGGCAATCTCGTGGGCATGACAAGGTCAATCGCATTCTCATTCAGAGGCAAATCAAAATTTGTTGACAGCATCACATGCCCGATTATATTTGCAATTCTTGCAGGAGCAGGTGGTCTGCTGACCTACACAAGACCCGCCTCTCTCCTTCCGATGGCGGCGATGATGATTTCATCTTTCGTTATGTGGAATCCTCACACACAGCAGCTTCGCGCTCTGACTATGCCAACATCGCTTATGTGGCTGATATACAATGTCATCTGCAGCTCCTATTCGGGAATAGCCACAGAAATTTTCAATCTGATTTCTATTGTTATTGGTCTTATTCGGTTCAGAAAGAAAAAGAATTAAAAAAACGGTACGGCTCAGAAATGAACCGTATCGTTTTTTATTCAGCTAATCTTTCAGTTATAACTCCGTGAGCAACCGGCACTGTCAAAAAAACATTCTTGCAGATTGCTTTCAGTTCTTCCACACACTTCTCTGCACTGTCTTTTCCCTCAAAAATTGCAAACACCGTGGGACCGCTTCCGCTCATCTGACAAAGAGAGGCTCCGTGCTTTCGCATTATGCGTTTATATTCAACCCTGTCAGGCACTTCAATAACCTGCTCAAACACATTGCCTGCATATTTGCATATACCGTTAAAATCACCTTTTTCGCACGAATCAAGCATTCTCATACAGTCGGGATGATAGAGATGTGTGCTGTCTGCCGCAGAATAAGCTTCAGCAGTTGATACACCGCACTCGGGTTTTGCAAGTACAATATAACACTCTTTTAGAGGTTCCAGCGAAGAAAGCACACCACCCGTATTCTGCGAAAGACTTGTGCCTCCGCATATACAGAACGGTACATCGCTTCCGATTGAAAGGCCGATTTTACAAAGCTCCGTCTGTGCAAAGCGGTTGCCGTGCATTTCGTTGAGTGCAACAAGAACAGCCGCCGCATCAGCACTTCCTCCCGCAAGACCTGCCGCAAAAGGAATTTTCTTTTCTATATGAATCTTGACCGAAGGCTCTTTTCCGACAGCCTCAAAAAATTTTTTTGCAGCTTTATATGCAATGTTCTTTTCGTCGGTGGGAAGACTTTTTTCTGAACAGGTCAGAAAAATTCCGTTCTCGCAGCTTTCCTCAACAGTCACCGTATCCCCAAGACTAACCGACTGCATAACCATAAAAAGGCTGTGATATCCGTTATCAAGTCTGCCGATTATATCAAGAAAAAGATTGATTTTTGCAGGCGCAAATGCTGATATTTTCATATTTGTCTCTCCAATCCTGAAAAGATTTACACTTTATAATAACACATATTTTGCTTTTGCAACAGTAAAAATCAAAAAATTCTTGTTAATATTAAATAAATATGATAAAATATCAAAAAACATCAAGGAAGTTTACATATGAAAATAATAGTTACCGGCTCAAACGGGCAGCTCGGAACAGATGTTGCAGCTGAGCTTCTTGCTCACGGCCACGAGGTTATCGGTGCAGATTTGCCCGAAACAGATATTACCGAAAAATCACAGATTGAAAAGCTGATTTCGGAAAGCAAAGCGGATGCGGTTATCCATTGTGCCGCATTCACAAATGTTGACCTCGCGGAAACCGAAAAAGAAGTATGTCAAAAAATCAATTCCGACGGCACTCTCAATATTGCTCTGGCTTGCAAAAAGCATAGCATCAAGTTGCTCTATATCAGCACGGACTATGTTTTCAACGGTGATGGCGTAGAACCGTTTGAAACCGACAGTCCCAAATTTCCGTGTAATTTTTACGGAAAGAGCAAGCTTGACGGTGAAAATGCAGTAATTGAAAACTGCGAGAAATTTTTCATTGTCAGAATATCGTGGGTATTCGGTGAAAATGGCAAAAATTTTGTAAAAACTATGCTCCGCCTCTCAAAGGAAAAAGAGTCACTCACCGTTGTGTGTGATCAGGTCGGTTCTCCAACATATACAAAAGATCTTTCAAAGCTTCTTTGCGATATGATTGAAACAGAACGATACGGCATTTACCATGCTACCAACGAAGGTTTTTGCAGTTGGGCGGAATTCGCATCAAAAATCATGGAGCTTTCGGGCGCAGAAACAAAAATCATTCCTGTCACGAGTTCAGAATACAAAACAATCGCAACAAGACCCGCAAATTCAAGACTTTCAAAAAAATCGCTTGATGAAAACGGATTTAAGCGTCTCCCCCACTGGGAAGATGCTCTCAAAAGATATTTATTAAATGAATGTTAATTATTTTTCGTCAGACTTGTAAATAATCTGTATAAGTATTATAATAGATTGATATGTATTATATTCGGAGCGTTTGTTAATGGATAAAGAAAACAAAAAAGTTAATAACGCAACGCCTGAAAATGAAAAAGGCAACAACAAAAGCCGCGATGAATTCATCGACGGCTTCTATGACCTTAACAGCATTTACGGAAAGGCTACCGAAAAAAAAGCAAAATCTCGCGAAGAAGAGCTCAGACTCAGGGATGAAAAGCGCCGTAAGGATGAAATGAAAGCAATCAAAGAGGATATTGAAAGACGCTATTCTCTTCAACTTGAAACGGCACAAAGTAAAAACAGTCCGAAAAAGCCGATGCCCAAAAGCTCTGCAATGAGAAATCTTCTCCCTGAAACAGATGAAAAAGAAGTTGTCAAAGAAGAACTCAGCAGAATTGACAGCCTTATCGGAAACGACAGCGGGCAGAGCAAAAAACCCACATCACCCCCCGAAGAACCTTCCGATATTAAAAAGAATAAAAATAAACAGAAAAAGCAGGAAACCGAATTTGATTTAGAAGAGAATAATGGTTTATACGCATCAATCTACACTTTGGGCGATGCCATTTACCGTTTCTTCGCAAAAATTCTTCTTTTCATTTTCAGGCTGATCAAAGCACCGTTCATTCATATAAAGCGATATATCATAAAAGCCTCCGTAACAACAAAACGAGGCACAAAGCGCGGAATCGATGCAACAGTTGCAGAACTTGTTCGATTCAAAAACGAAATCAAACACGCAAGCAAGTCCATAAAGCGCACACTCAGACATCCATTATCACTCCCCGGTGTTTTTGCACACTACATAAAAAAAGCTTTCAAGCACCATCGAAATCTTCTCAAATCCGCACTCAATATTCTTATGCCCGTTGCGGCTTTTGCAATATTCCTGATAACGATTAATTATTGGAATTCGGTCACATTTGCACTTGAAGTTACCTATAACAACCAAAGCATCGGTTACATAAGCAACGAAGCGGTTTACATTGAAGCAAGAGACCTTGTTAAAGACAGACTCAGCTCGAGTGCATATGTAACGTCCGAAACAGACCAAAAGGTTGAAACAACCGTCGTTGAATCACCTGATTTCAACGCAGAATACAGCCTTTCTCTCGTTTCACTTAACGAGCTGAACGATGCTCAGGCAATATCGGATAAAATAATCGAAAATTCGGTTGACAATCTCACCCACGCCTGTGGCGTATACATCGACGGAGAATTCATCTGTGCGGTCAAGAATGAAGCTGACGCAAAAACAGTTTTCTACGATATAATCGCACCGTATGAAGCAGATGCCGAAAAGAACGGATACGTTGTCGGCTTCGCGGAAACAATAGATTATGTTCAGGGATTATATCGCGACGACAGCGCAGTTATGTGGGATGCATCAAGACTCCGCGAAACGCTCGACGGTTCCAAAGAAGCTCAGAAGGTTTACATTGCTGCCGAAGGCGATTCCCTTGAATCAATATCGGATGAAACCGGTGTCAGCGAGAATCTTCTTCAGGATCTTAACCCCGAATACGATTTTGACGAAATCAAAACCGGTGATCTTATAGTCACAAAAAAATCCGTCAATTTCGTAAGCATAAAGAAGATTGTCACCTCTTCCGAAAACAGAGAGATAGACTACGAGGTTGTCAAAAAATATGACGCTTCAAAATACAGCGGTTACAGAAGCGTTATTCAAAAAGGTGTCAACGGCACCGAAAGAATAACCAAAACCCAAATTTATGTTAACGATGTTCTTGTTGACACTGATTATGATTACGAAACAACAAAAGAACCCGTTGACGAAATAGTAATGGTCGGTTCAAAGACTTCTTATAACGGCGTTTATGTCGGCGAAGCATCCGATTACGGATTCCTCTGGCCCGCACCGAGCTGCCACCGCGTAAGCTCACCCTACGGCTGGAGAAGCAGCGGATGGCATAACGGTATTGACCTTGTCAAATACGGCGGCGGAGCACTGGGAACACCCGTCATTGCTGCAAAGAGCGGACGTGTTGAAGTTGTTCAGCGAAGCAACTCGGGTTACGGAAACATGGTACTTATCAACCACGGTGACGGATATAAAACGAGATACGCCCATATGGTAAAGGGTTCGATAACCGTTTCGGTAGGCGATTATGTTGAAGCAGGACAGACAATCGGCAAGGTTGGCTCGACGGGCAATTCAACCGGTCCCCACCTTCATTTCGAAGTTATTGTCAACGGTGAAACAAGAAATCCCAAAAACTACATTTCATAAAATTTCACAGAGAGTCAGCACGATTTTTCCGTGCTGACTCTTTTTTTGATTAAAACGGAATTTATGAGCATAATACTAACAAACATTATTTGCGGAGGTAAAATTTTATGTTAAGAAAAATATTTTCCGTTTTACTGTGTGCCATTTTTGTTATGGGAATTTTTGCGGCATGCAACGGTAACAATCCGACGAACCCCTCGGATTCTTTATCCGGGAATCTCACAAACCAGCAGAACGGCACAGTCAAAGAAATCCGTTATCTCAACTTCAAGCCCGAAATCGCGGAAGTTTATGAAAGAATATCTGCTGAATATGAAAAACAGACAGGTGTCAGACTTATTGTTGAAACTGCCGCATCGGGCACCTACGAATCAACACTTACCGCCAGAATGGCAACGAGCGAAGCACCCACAATCTTCCAGGTCAACGGACCCATCGGCTATGCATCCTGGGCGGAATACTGCGCTGACCTCAAAGACACCGAGCTTTACAAGCATCTCAATGATAAGTCTCTTGCAATTACCGCAAACGGCGGCGTTTACGGAATCCCGTATGTTGTTGAGGGATACGGAATTATTTATAACAAGAAGATTCTCGATGCATATTTTGCCCTTCCCGAAAAAGCCACTCAATATAAATCAGCTGACGAAATCACAAATTTCGCCGCTCTCAAAGCAGTTGTTGAGGATATGCAGAAGAACAAGGATAAGCTCGGCATAAGCGGCGTTTTTGCATCAACTTCACTCAAGACGGGCGAAGACTGGCGATGGCAGACGCATCTGCTGAACATTCCTCTCACTCTCGAATTCAGAGATAAAAACATCGACCTTGCCGGTGAGGATTATAAACAGATTGATTTCACCTATTCCAATAACTTCAGGAATATTTTTGACCTTTATATCAATAACTCAACAACAGACAAAAAGCAACTTGGAACAATTGATGTCACTGCTTCAATGGCTGAATTTGCTCTCGGCAAATGCGCAATGGTTCAGAACGGAAACTGGGGCGCATCACAGATTCTTAATGTTTCGGGCAATAAAGTTGCAGCAGAGGATATTAAATTTTTGCCGATTTATACAGGTGTTGAGGGCGAAGAAAGCCTCGGCATCTGCATCGGAACAGAAAATTTCATCTGCATCAACGCAAAAGCAAGCGAAGCAGAACAAAAAGCGGCTGCAAACTTCCTCTACTGGCTTTTCAGCTCTGAGACAGGCAAAAAATTTGTAACTGATGAGCTCGGATTCATTTCACCTTTTGATACTTTTTCGCAGGATGAAACTCCCGACGACCCTCTTGCAAGAGAAGTCAACCGTTGGATGAACAAAGACAACATCACGAACATCCCCTGGAATTTCACGCTTTTTCCGGGTCAGCACTATAAAGAACAACTGGGTTCATCACTTCTCAAATACGCTCAAGGAACAATGAGCTGGGAAGATGTGAAAAAGCAGGCAATCGAAGAATGGAAGAAGGAATTCGGGGCATAATTTTTTCGGAGTTGATTTTATGCACAAATCACTGAAAAAATATTTTCCGATATTCTTAATTCCGACCCTCGCAGCCTTTCTTATATCATTTCTTCTTCCGTTTATCATGGGAGTTTATCTTTCATTTACGGAATTCAAGGTTGTCAGTAACAGCAATTGGGTCGGTTTCAAAAACTATATCAGTATATTCACAACAGACGAAACATTTCTCAACGCTCTTTGGCTGACTGTCAGATTCACGGTTGTTTCGGTAATAACAATTAATATTATCGCCTTTGCACTCGCAATGCTTCTGACAAAAGGCTTAAAGGGAACAAATCTTTTCAGAACGGTGTTTTTTATGCCGAATCTTATCGGCGGCATCGTTCTGGGCCATATCTGGAGCCTTATTATCAACGGTGTGCTTGGTTTTTTCGGGGTTGATATAACCTACAACCCCGATTACGGCTTCTGGGGACTCGTCATTCTTATGAACTGGCAACTTATCGGATATATGATGATTATCTATATTGCGGGTATTCAGAATATACCCGAAAATCTCAATGAAGCTGCGGCAATTGACGGAGCATCGCCTTTTCAGACTCTTATTCATGTTACAATTCCGATGATTATGCCGTCGGTTACGATTTGCTCATTTCTGACTCTGACCAACTCGTTCAAGCTGTTTGACCAGAACCTTGCTCTTAACGGAAAATCTCCCGAAACATCTCTGCTTGCTCTTGATATTTACAAGACATTCTATGACCACACAGGGCTTAAACTAGCCCAATGGCACGGAATCGGTCAGGCAAAGGCAGTAATTTTCTTTTTGCTTGTTGCGGTTATTGCATTCATTCAGCTTCGCGCAACAAGGCAGAAGGAGGTTGAACACTGATTATGAAAACAAGGAATTTTTTCAGAAACACCATCATATATATTATTCTGTTCGTTACCGCAGTCATCTTTCTTGCACCAATTGCAATAATTCTCATAAATTCAGTCAAAGGTAATTTTTATATATCCGACGCACCGTTTTCGCTTCCTGATGAAGAAACATTCGTCGGTCTGCAAAACTTCATAAAAGGCTTTACCCAATCAGATTTTTTGCGATCATTTACAATTTCCGCATTCATAACCGTCTTTTCCGTTCTCGGAATCGTAATTATGACCTCGATGACTGCGTGGTACATTGTGAGAGTCAAAAACAGATTCACTAAAATTCTGTATTATCTTTTTGTTTTCAGTATGATAGTTCCGTTCCAAATGGTTATGTACACAATGACTTATTATGCATTCGAACTGCATTTAAACAACCCTTTGGGCATTGTATTCATTTACCTCGGATTTGGCTCGGGTCTTTCTGTTTTTATGTTTTCGGGATTCATAAAAAGCATACCCGCAGAGCTCGAGGAAGCCGCGATCATTGACGGGTGCAACCCGATAAAAGCTTTTTTTCTCATCATTTTTCCGATTCTCAAACCGACTGCAATCACCGTTGCCATTCTCAATGCAATGTGGATATGGAACGACTATCTTCTCCCCTATCTTGTGCTCGGTTCGGGGGAAAACAAAACCCTGCCCGTTGCTGTTCAGATGGCTCTCACAGGCGGCTACGGTAACAAAGACATGGGTGCACTTATGGCAATGCTCGTTCTTGCAATTCTGCCGATTATCATTTTCTACCTTTCCTGCCAGAAGTATATTATCAAAGGTGTTGTTGCGGGCGCGGTAAAGGGTTAGGAGGAATTCTCTATGGCAACAATAAAATTCAAGGATGTCACAAAATCGTTCGATAACGGCAAAGTAACCGTTATTCCCGGACTTACACTTGATATAAATGACAAGGAGTTTGTTGTGCTTGTCGGTCCGAGCGGTTGCGGCAAATCAACAACACTACGAATGATTGCCGGTCTCGAAGCTGTTTCATCCGGTGAACTTTATATCAATGACAGAGTGGTAAATAACGTTCCGCCCAAAGACCGTGATATTGCAATGGTATTCCAGAGCTATGCTCTTTATCCGCATATGTCAGTCTATAAAAATATGGCATTCGCACTCAAACTCAAGAAAGTGCCCAAAGAAGAAATTGACGAAAAAGTAATGTGGGCGGCAAAAATTCTTGATATCGAGCCATATCTCGACCGTAAGCCCCGCGCTCTTTCGGGCGGTCAGCGCCAGCGCGTTGCTCTCGGGAGAGCTATGGTCAGAAACCCGAAGGTATTCCTGCTTGACGAACCGCTTTCAAACCTCGATGCAAAACTGCGCACTGAAATGAGAAGCCAGATTACCATGCTTCATAAAAAGCTGCAGACAACTTTTGTTTATGTTACGCACGACCAGACCGAAGCAATGACAATGGCTGACAGAATTGTTGTTATGGATAAAGGCGTTATTCAGCAATACGACACTCCGCAAAAGCTTTACAGCGAACCTGCAAATTTGTTTGTTGCAGGTTTTATCGGCTCGCCGCAGATGAACTTTATCGATTCAACAGTAATAAAAGACGGAAAAGACATAAAAATCAGCTTTTCGGGATATAAGCTGGATATTCCCGAAAAAAAGAAACCCGTTCTTGAAAAATATATCGACAAAGAAATTATCCTCGGTATACGCCCTGAGCATATTCTTTCCGACAATGCACCAACCGATGAAAAGGGCAAATGCGTTCTTGATGTGACGGCTGAAATTGCCGAGATGACAGGAAGCGAAATCAATGTGTATTTTAATCTCGGCGACAAAACCCATATTGCCAGAATCAAAGTCGAAAACAAGATAAACAGCGGTGACAGCGTGAGGCTTTATATAGACGAAAAAAACGCCCATTTCTTTGATAAAGACACAACATGCGCCATATAAAAAGGCTGTTGCATCGTACTGATGCAACAGCCTTTTTCATTATTCAAATCTTTTTGAAAGCCAGGTTGCGCACAAATCAAACCATCCTTTGATATGAGCGCAATAATCAGCTTCGGCTTTTGAGTAAACCGTTCTGTCAGCAAGTGAGAATCCGTGATATCCCTTTTCATAAATGTGCATTTCAAAGGGGATATTATTCTTGTTGAGTGCAGATGCATAAGCAAGTGAATTCTCAATCGGCACAAGGTTGTCCGCACAAGCAGAGATAATAAATGCGGGCGGAGTTTTTTCATCAACCTTGTCATCAAGACCAGGTACGGGGAATGCGAGAATCTTACTTATCGATTCAAGAATACAGGGATAAACAAGGATACTTGCTGCAGGTCGGATATCGCCCATGGTCGAAACCGCGGCACAAAGATGACCACCGGCCGAAAAGCCGATAGCGGCAATTTTCTCTTTGTCAACGCCCCACTCATCAGCATTTTCGTGAATAATCTTCATCGCTTCGTTCACGTCCGCAAACGGCATTGAAAAGTCGTAGCCTTTGTTGTGACCTACGGTATAACGCAGAATGAACGCCGCGTATCCCTTTGCGATGAATGAAAACGCAATAGGTTCAGCCTCACGGTCTGAGCACATACTGTAGCCGCCGCCGGGAATAACAAGCACACCGGGTCTGATATCCATATAGGGCATTTCGGGCGACTTATCGGGCAGATAAACGGTGAGCCTTGCAAGCTCATTCGTGAGTTTGATTTCGATTATTTTCATATCTTTCACCTCGGTCTATTCATCGGGCAGACCTTCATGCAGATACCGCAGACGGCTCCCCTTCCGATTTTCTGAAATTTTGTTTTCATATACTGACTGCACGCTTCGGGGTCAAATATCTCTTCTCTCGGTGTACCCGGAGTCCAGTCACCACCCTTGATTGCTTTGGCGGGGCAAGCCTTAACGCAGATATCGCATCCGTTACAAATGTTTTTCGCAAGCGTGTTATCACATTCAAACGGACAGTCGGTAAAAAGTGTACCCAATCGGACATAGCTTCCGTATTCATTGTGCAGAAACAGAGAGTTTCTGCCGATTGAACCGAGGCCCGCAAGGCAAGCTCCTTTTTTATGCGAGAATCTCGCCATATAATTCCAGCCATCTTTGTTGATACTCTGCGATGCGGCAACAGTTATATACTTATAGCCTTTTCTTTGCAGAAACATTCCCGCCTGAAGAAGCATTGAATCGATGAATGCATTCACGTTGCGGTAATGATTGAAATAGGTGTGAGTAGGTTCATCTTCAATTTCATCAATAATGCTTTCGGAAAGGCGCGCAACAATGCTCACGCCATAAGGCAAGGATTCTTCGCCATCCTCAACTTTAAAGAAGCCGACATCTGCAACGCCTTTTTCAAGCAGAAAAGCTTTGAGTTCTTCCTGAATATTCATCACTTTGCCACCTTTGTTTCAAAGCAGAGCCATCCGCCGCTTTCGTGACGGGCAATAACCTCAAGTCCGTTTGCTGCAAAAGCAGCAAGAACATCATCTTCTCTCGGTACAATGATGCCTGAAGTAATAAACACAGCATCAGGATTCATATAATCCTTGACATTTTCGCAGATATTGACAATAATATCCGCAACAATGTTGGCGGCAATAATATCAAATTTACCCTTAACCTTATCGGTTGTCGAGCCTTTAAGAACGGTAAATTTCGGCTCTTCAAATCCGTTGGTCTTACCGTTTTCAATTGCAGTTTTGACTGCAAGCGCATCAATATCAACGCCCACTGCACTGTCTGCGCCTAAAAGAAGGCACGCAACGGAAAGAATACCGCTTCCGCAGCCGATATCAAGCACGGTTTTGCCCGGATTTGCATATTTTTCGAGTGTTTCAAGGCAGAGTCTTGTTGTGTCATGAGTGCCTGAACCGAAAGCAAGACCGGGCTCAAGATGAATGACTGCTCTGTCACCTGCATCATATTCTTCCTCCCAGATGGGACGGATAAGAAGTCTGTCGCCTACAGGCATAGGCTTGAAATACTTTTTCCAGTTATTCTCCCAATCCTCGTTTTTGCAGATATTTTCATCGATTTCACATTCGATACCCTCTGCGGAATATCTTTCGGTAAGGAATGAAACCGCTTCTGCCGGGTTTTCTTCGGGCGAAATATAAATGTGAACGATGCCCTTGCTTCTGTCCTTTGCAAGCAAATCTTCATCTATCAGGTCGATTCTTGCAATCTCCCAGGCTTCCTGCTCAAGAGTACGGTAATCCTCAATATAAATACCGTAAGGCACCGCCATCTGGGCGATATCACCCGCTCTGTCAACATCGTCTGCGTTTACTGTTATTTTAATTTCTGTCCAATCCATTTTCATATCTCCGATTAATTAAGCTCAACTCCGCCGTCGGGAGCCTTGCCGTGATTATAAAGGTTTCTGTTTTCGAGTGCCCACTGTCTGGGAGTGAATGCACCTTCGTCGACCGCCTGAACCGCAGAATGCATTTCATAAAGGCGGGCATCCATAAGGTCGAGCTGTGAAAGAAGCTCCGCTTCAATAAACATCGGAAGCTTCGCCGCACCGAATTCGGGAGTTCCGTGATGTGAAATAAGCATATGCTCAACAAGAGTAAGCGTTTCGCGGCTGATGCCGAGGCTCGTGCCGATTCTGTCGATATTAATCGCGCCCATAACAAGATGACCGAGAAGATTACCTCTTACGGTATATTCGCTTGCAATGCCTGTTTCGGAAGCCTGAAGCTCTTCGATTTTTGCAATATCGTGAAGAATTGCACCAGTGCAAAGCAAATCATAGTTGACAAATCTATATATATCGCAAACGCTCTTTGCAAGACGCAGAATCGAGAGAGTATGCATAAGCAGACCGCTTCTGACGGCGTGATGAAGATTTTTTGCAGCGGGCCAATAGATAAGCTTATCTCTGTATTCTTCAATGACCGCAAAAACAAGCTTTTTCAGTTCTTCGTCGGTGAAAGATTCAACGATTTTTTCAACTTCTGCAAGCATTACCTCACCCGTCAGCACAGCCGAAGGAACATAATCCTCAATTGCAACCTCGTCCTCGGGCAGGACATGGCGGATTCTCTCAACTCTGAACTGAATGGTATCATTAAAAGGCACATAAGTACCTCTCACTTTCACAAAATCAAAAGTCTTGAATATATTTGCAGGTGTTTCCTTATAGTCCCAAAGCTTCGCACTTATTTCGCCGCTGTTATCGGCAAGGATGAGGTCAAGATAAGGCACACCTTTTGCTGTCTGTTTCTTTTCAACGGATTTTACAAGACAGAAGCCCTCATGCGCCCCTGCCCCTCCGACGGGTGTGAAATTCATATTAATTTCCTTCTTTCAGTCATATATATATATAATACTATATCATATATCGGTTAAAATTACAAATCAAAAATTAATCAAATTTATATTGACAAATAAACTGTGTGTAATATAATAAAAACAACAATAATTCTCGGGGCGGGGTGAGAATCCCCACCGGCGGTGACAGTCCGCTAACTGCATTTGCAGCCGATACGGTGCAATTCCGTAACCGACGGTGTATGGTAATATTGATTACCGAAGTCCGGATGACAGAGAATGCGATCAAAGAAGCATTTCGCCCTGCATTTATTGCAGGGTTTTTGTTTTTTATCGCTCTCCGAGCAGAAAAGGAGCAAAAGAGATATGAAAAACTCAGCAACAGAAAAAGTGGTAAAAACGGCAATAATGGCAATGCTCACAGCGCTCTCGATAGTGCTTGTTTATGTCATTCACTTTCCGCTTATCCCTGCCGCACCGTTTCTTGAATATGATGCCGCAGATGTGCCCGTCCTTATCGGTGCAATGATGCTTGGACCTGTTTCCGGTCTTGTTATTCTTCTTGCTGTTTGCCTCATACAGGCAATGACCGTCAGCGCTGCAAGCGGATGGATAGGGTTTATGATGCATTTTATCGCATCTTCCGTGCTTGTGTTGATTTCATCAATAATTTATAAGCGCAAAAAGACTGCCGCAAGTCTTATTATAGGTCTCATTCTGGGTTCAATCGCAATGACCATTGTTATGATACCTCTCAACCTTGTTTTCACGGGAATATTTATGGGTGCAGGCACTCAGACGGTTGTCGGAATGCTCATCCCCGCAATCATACCGTTTAACCTTCTCAAAGCGGGAATAAACTCCGCTATCACATTTGCGGTTTTCACTCCGATAGCGGGAATTCTTAAAAAATATGTAAAGGGGAAATAAAATGATTATCCACCCTATTCCTCCCCTTTTCAACGAAGAATCGGAAACGCTGATACTCGGCTCGTTTCCGTCGGTCAAATCAAGAGAAGCCGCCTTTTTCTACGGCCATCCGCAAAACAGATTCTGGGCGGTCGTTGCCGAAATTTACGGATGTGAAAAGCCACAGACCGTTGAAGAAAAAAAGAAACTTGTTCTAAAAAACAAACTCGCAATGTGGGATGTTATTGAATCCTGCGAAATCGAAGGCAGTGCCGACAGTACGATAAGCAATGTAACCGCAAACGACCTGAGCATTATTCTTAACAACAGTAAAGTTGACAGAATTTTTGTCAACGGTAAAACTGCCGAAAAATATTATAATAAATACACCTATCCTAAAACAGGAATCAAAGCGATTTGCCTTCCGTCAACAAGCCCCGCAAACGCCGCGTGGAACATTGAAAGACTTGTTGAAGCTTGGAAAACAATAAAAAAATGAAACTTAAACCCTCTGAAATCAGAGGGTTATTTTTTTAACATCAAAGCAACCTTTGAATATAATGAAGATACAAGACAAGCAATTTTGAAATTTTTTGCTCCCCGATTTCAAAACTGCGTTTAATTCGCCTGCCGCGTGCCAAAAATAGTGGTGTAAGTTAAACTTAATCTTCAGGAGTGATTGATTTATGAATGTTAAACGGGGAGAAATATATTATGCGGACCTGAGTCCGGTTATCGGTTCGGAGCAAGGCGGCACAAGACCCGTACTCATTGTTCAGAATGATGTGGGCAACAAATTCAGCCCCACCGTCATTGCTGCCGCAATAACCAGCCAGAGATTCAAAACAAGTCTGCCCACACATATAAAGGTCAATGCCGACGGGTGCGGACTTGCCAAAGATTCAATTGTTCTTCTTGAACAGGTACGTACTCTCGACAAAAAAAGGCTCAGAGAAAAAATGGGCATTCTTGATGAAACCGATATGCTCAGAGTAGACAGAGCTCTCTCTGTCAGCCTCGGCATCGGAATTGCTGAATAAAGAGCAGCACCCTCAGCAAACAGCTGAGGGTGCATTTTGTTTTTATAATATCATTTTCTCTTGTCTGCAGTTTCGGGTTCGGGTCGGGCAGCACCCATAGCATTGCTGTTCATTACGAATCCGAGAATCTGTGACGCATTACGCTGAAGCTCACCGAGCGTTATGCCGTCGGGTTTGCCGAGAGTTTCAAGAAGTGTTCCGTCGGATTTGCGCTTGGCAACTCTGTCGCCGCCGGGCATAAGCACATTGACACCCGCACGGACTCTGTATGCCTGCTTTCGGAGTTTCGGGAATTCGGGTGATTTTGAATCGCGCATCCACCAGTCAGTCATAACATTGCCTTCATATTCCCACTCGCCTCTGAGGATTCTTTCACAGAGTTCGTAGTTATAATGACCCCATACACCGTTGATTTTATTATAGGAAGTCATAATATTCTGCGGTCTCGATGTCTTTACACAGATTTCGAAGCCTTTGAGATAAATCTCGCGGAGCGCTCTTTCGGAAAGAATCGAATCGTTATGGGTTCTGTTTGTTTCCTGATTGTTGCATGCAAAATGCTTGGGACAAGCCGAAACACCGGTTTTCTGAATGCCCTTTACAAACGCAGATGCCATAACACCCGTCAGATACGGGTCCTCAGAAAAATATTCGAAATTTCTGCCGCAGAGCGGATTTCTGTGGATATTCATACCCGGTGCAAGAAGAATATCGGAACCGACACGCTTCATTTCAAGTCCGACCTGCTCATAAAGTTCTTCGATAAGAGCGGGATTCCATGTGCTTGCAAGAGATGTTGCAACAGGAAGAAGAGATGCACCTTCGTTGATTCTGATACCCGAAGGACCGTCGGTTGTTGTTACGGCGGGGATACCCTTATCACGCATTGATTTGAGAACGCCGCCGAAAGTACCCGCGTTACCCGCCGCACCGAGAGGACTGTTCATAACATAGTCACCTCGGCTGATTGCTTCAAGCTCGTCATTGTTGAGCTGGGCAACAAAATCCGCCATGCTGACCTTGCCTTCCTTAACATCGGAAAGCTTGAATCCCATATCACCCGTCTGCGGTTTTGATTCGGGTATATTGTCGAGAATTATCTGTTTGAGATTATATTTTGCGGTGGGAACATTTTCGTAAACAAGCTTGCCGTCAATAAACTTCATTCGCTCAAACTTATGTGACGGGGCGGAGGTCTGTGAAAGTCTTTGAACTATTTCGTTTTTCTCCTGCTCATATGTACCGCAAAGCGAAGCTGAACGCACATCCGTGCCGAGATAGATATTGTAACTACCCTTTTCGAGGATATAGGAATATTCCGATTCATCGTCATATGACGCCATATCATTAACGGCAAATGTAAGCGTTACTTTTTCGCTTTCATCGGGTCTGATTTCTTCAGTTTTAGCAAATGCACAAAGCACTCTCGCGGGCTTACCGAGTCTGCCGCAGGGAGCTTCGAAATATGCCTGAAGAACTTCCTTGCCTGCATATTTGCCGACATTCTTAACATCCGCAGAAACGGTAATTATACCGTTATCACAAGCGTATTCTGCATTTTCAACTGCAAACTGAGTATATCCGAGACCGAAGCCGAAAGGATAAAGCACTCTGTCCTTTGCAAAGGTTTCAAACCCTCTGTAACCGACATAGATATCCTCTGTGTAGCAATTATATTTTCTGTCGCCGAAATCCTTGCTTCCGGGATAATCGTAATAACTGCAAGCGATTGTATCAGCAAGCTTACCGCACGGATAAGTTTCGCCCGAAAGCACATCTGCGATTGCATTGCCGCTCTCCATACCCGACTGCCACACATAAAGAATTGCGGAAATCTTATCACCGTAATTATCAAGCTCGCCCATATCCATAATACTTCCGCAGTTAAGAAGAACTATTACTCTGTCAAAAGCGGATGTTACGGAATTGAGCATATCCTTTTCGGTCTGTGTAAGATAATAGCTACCCTCTTCAAGCTTGTTTTCTCTGTCCTCTCCTGCCGATCTGCCGATAACAACAAGAGCGGTATCGGACATTGATGCGGCGGTGCGTGCCATTGAAAGATCAACAGGCATTTCGTCATAGCACATCGGCCAGTTGCCCCAGAATCCGTCATCAACAGGGTTAAGCTCACCCCATTTTTCATAGGCGGTTGCAAGAAGCTCGTTATATCTTATTTTGCCGTTATTCTTTATGCCCTGCATAAGACTGATTTTATAAGGTGCTTTTACATCGCCGCCAGAGCCGTAGCCGACATAGAAATAATCGTTCTGAACTCTGCCAAAAACAGAAACAACATTTTCACTCATCAAAGGAAGAACATTATCCTTGTTTTTGAGCATAACAATTCCTTCTGCGCCCGTTTTTCTGCAAAGCTCAACAATCTTTTTATCGGGAACAAAATTCTTGCCCAATTCGCCGTCGGAAGTACCCTGAGAGGTTGCGGTTGTTACATAATTAACAACCTTTCCGACCGCTTTCATAACCTTCTTTTTTAATTTACTCATTCCAACACCCTCATTAAATTACATAATCAACGGCAACGCTTGATTCTCTGACTGCGTGCATATGGGTTTTGACAACCGAGCAATGATACGGATCATTCTGATAGCTTTCAAGAGCCGCCTCATCGTCGAGAAGCACTTCAAGAATAAGGTCATATGAACGCTCCGAATGAAGAAAATCAATGCCCACTTCAATACCTCTGAGTTGAGGTACATTCCCCTGCATTGAGAGAAGAACATCCTTTGCCTTTTCGCATTCTGCAAGGCTGTTATCCTTTAATTTGAAACAAACAATGTGTTTAATCATACGGTTTTCACTCCATAAAACATAATAATATTTATAGTATCATAATGCAGTTGCTTTTTCAAGAGCATAAATCAAACCCCCGGCTGAGCCGAGGGTTTTGAACATCATTCTGTTTTAGCCTTTGTTTCACAATAGATGCAGCGATAAGTCTTTGTTGCTGCATCGGTAAGCTTGAAGATATGAGGCAAATCCTGCTCCGTTGTTGTTATGCAACGGGGATTTTTACACTTTATAACATCTTTGATCTGGTTGGGAAGAGTGAGCTTTTTCTTTTCACAAAGAACCTCATCCTTGATTATATTGACAGTGATATCGGGGTCGATATAGCCGAGCACTTCAAGGTCAACTTCCATTTCAGAGTCTATTTTGATGATATCCTTATATCCCATCTTCTTACTGTGGACATTTTTGATTATTGCAACCGTGCAATCAAGTTTATCAAGCTCAAGATGGTTATAAATCTCCATGCTCTTGCCTGCTTTGATATGGTCAATAACAACACCATTTTTAATTGAATCAATATTCATTATTCCACCTCCAGAAGTTTAAGGATAAGCGCCATACGGATAAACTTACCGTTAAGCACCTGTCTGAAGTAACAGGCTCTGGGGTCAGCGTCAACAGAAGTGTGGATTTCATTGACTCTGGGAAGCGGATGAAGAATCGCAAGGTCATCCTTTGCATTCTCAAGCTTTTTGGGGGTGAGAATATAACTGTCCTTAAGTCTCAGATAATCCTCTTCATTGAAGAAGCGTTCGCGCTGAACACGGGTCATATAAAGAATATCGAGTTCGGGCATAACGCCTTCAAGATCGGTTGTTTCGGTATATTGGATACCCTTGACATCAAGAAGGTCTTTTTTGAGGTATCCGGGAAGCTTGAGTTCATCCGGTGAAATAAGAACGAATTCAATGCCTGTATATCTTGAAAGAGCTTCAATAAGTGAATGAACCGTTCTGCCGAATTTGAGGTCACCGCAGAAACCAACAGTCAGATTGTTGAGTCTGCCCTTTTCACGCTTGATTGTGAGAAGATCGGTGAGGGTCTGGGTCGGATGATTGTGGCCGCCGTCACCCGCATTGATAATGGGAACACTTGCTGCCATTGAAGCAACAAGAGGTGCACCCTCTTTGGGGTGGCGCATTGCGATGATATCGGCATAACAACTGACTGTTCTTGCGGTATCAGCAACGCTCTCGCCTTTTGCAGCGGAGGATGAATTGGCTTCCGAGAAACCGAGAACGGAGCCACCAAGCTCGTACATAGCCGCTTCAAAGCTGAGGCGCGTTCTGGTTGAAGGCTCGAAGAAAAGAGTTGCAAGTTTCTTATATCTGCATTTTTCTCTGTATTCCTCGGGATGAGCAATTATATCCTCTGCAACAGCGATAAGCTCGTCAATTTCATCGGTAGTGAGCGAAAGAATGTCTATAAGACTTCTCATTTTGCTCCCCCTATCCAGCTTTCATCGGAGGGGTTGTTTCTGAAAGCAATAAGACGGGCAACATCTTCGGGCTTGATATAGCCGATTTCTGCCGCAACTTCTGCTATTACATCGAGGTTTGTGAGACTTACATTTTTTACATTTGCTGCTTCAAGTCTGTCAAGACCCTTCTTCATGCCATAGGTGAAGATACTTGCGATACCGAGAACTTCTGCACCTGCATCGCGGAGAGCTTCAACAACTTCGATAACACTGCCGCCTGTTGAAATAAGGTCTTCGATAACAACAACTTTCTGACCCTTTTCAAGCTTACCTTCAATCTGGTTGCCTCTGCCATGGTCCTTTGCGCCCGAGCGTACATAACCCATAGGCATATCGAGCATATGAGCGGTGATGGCTGCGTGAGCGATACCAGCGGTTGAAGTACCCATAAGCACTTCTGCTTCGGGATAATATTCTTTTACGATTGCTGCAAGACCCTTTTCAACATCTGTACGTACTTCGGGAGCAGTAAGAGTGAGTCTGTTGTCACAGTAAATGGGGCTCTTGATGCCGCTTGCCCAGGTGAAGGGTTCTTCGGGACGAAGAAAAACGGCTTTGATTGAAAGCAAATCTTTTGCAATGAGTTTCTGCATAATATATTACCTCCTGAGAAATTATTTATAAATTAACCTACGAATTCGGCTACACATCTTCTGTAAGCCGCAACGGGATCTTCAGCAGCTGTGATGGGTCTGCCGACAACGATATAATCCGAACCGAGTTCCTTTGCTTTTTCGGGAGTTGTAACTCTCACCTGATCGCCGACATCGCCGTCTGCAAAACGCACTCCGGGAGTAACTGTGAGGAACTTTGCCCCGCATCTGTCGTGAACCTTGCCTGCTTCGAGGGGTGAGCAAACAACACCGTCAAGGCCTGCTTTTTCAGCATTTGAAGCGTAGTGCATAACAACTTCGTCAAGGGGCTTGTCGATGAGAAGCTGCTCTCTCATTCTTTCTTCGCTTGTTGAAGTAAGCTGTGTAACAGCGATGAGAAGAGGACGGGTGCCGTCAGGCTTTGTGAGGCCTTCGATAGCTGCCTGCATCATTTCGATTGTACCGCTTGCGTGGAGATTGGTCATATCAACATCAAGACCGCTGAGCACGCTCATAGCCTTTTTAACTGTGTTGGGAATATCGCAAAGCTTGAGGTCAAGAAAAATCTTGTGACCTCTCTCTTTGATTTCTTTAACGATTGACGGACCTTCGGCATAAAAAAGCTCCATACCGATTTTTACATAAGGCTTTTCCTCTGTGAACTTGTCAAGGAAATCCATTACTGCCTGCTTGCTGCTGAAATCACAAGCAACGATTACGTCTTTACCCATTGTGTGCACTTCCTTTTATATCATTTAAATTTTTAATACCGTATTTAGCCATAACTGCGGGAAGATCATCTATGATCTCCTTGCAGACATAGGGATTGACGAGGTTTGCCGCGCCGACTTCAACAGCCGTTGCACCCGCCATCATATATTCGATAACATCCTCGGCATTTGAAACGCCGCCCATTCCGACAACGGGAATTTTGACCGCGGAGCTTACCTGATAAACCATTCTGATACCGACAGGCTTTATTGCCGCGCCGGAGAAACCGCCCATTTTATTTGCGATAACGGGTTTACCTGTTTTAAGATCTATTCTCATACCGAGAAGAGTGTTGATAAGGCTGATGCCGTCCGCACCGGCATCCTCACAAGCCTTTGCGATTGCAACGATATCCGTAACGTTGGGCGAAAGCTTGATGATAACGGGTTTTGTTGTCACAGCCTTGACAGCCTTTGTTACCTCTGCAGCTGCCTCGGGAGAAGTGCCGAAGCTCATTCCGCCGCCGTGGACATTGGGGCAGCTTATGTTGACTTCAAGCCAGCCGACCTGCTCCTCCTTATCAATTTTCTCGCAAGTATATGCATATTCTTCAAGCGAAAATCCGCTGATGTTTGCCATAACAGGCTTTGAGAAACAAGCTTTAAGTTTGGGAAGCTCTTCTGCGATAACCTTTTCAACACCGGGATTCTGAAGTCCGACAGCATTAATCATACCGCTGTCGCACTCTGCGATTCTCGGAGTGGGGTTACCGAATCTGGGGTCTTTTGTTGTACCTTTAAAAGAGAATGTACCGAGGCAGTTGATATCGTAAAGTTCTGCGAATTCATAGCCGAATCCGAATGTACCCGAAGCGGGAATTATCGGGTTATCCATTTCTATTCCGCAAAGATTAACCTTTGTGTTTACCATATAATCTCCTCCCTCTCAAGAACGGGACCGTCCCTGCAGATTCTCTTGTAGCCGTATTTTGTTTTGCACGAGCAACCCATACAAGCGCCGAAGCCGCATCCCATACGCTCTTCGAAGCTGTACTGACCGCTTGTTGCGGCGATTTTCTCAATCGCGCGGAACATCGGCATAGGGCCGCAAGTGCAGAAATAATCATAATCAAGTTCTTTGAGAACATCGGTTACGAAGCCCTTTGTTCCGTATGAACCGTCAACGGTTGAAACATAAACCTTTGCACCGAGCGCCTTGAATTCATCTTCATAGAAGATTTCATCTTTTGTGTTGAAGCCGAGAATAACTGAAACTTCCTTGCCCTCTGCGACAAGCTTTTTGCAGAGATTATACATCGGAGGAACGCCGACACCACCGCCGATAAGCACGGTTTTCGCACCGCATTTTACAGTATCAAATCCGTTACCGAGTCCGCAGAGAATATCAAGATTTTCGCCTTCATTGAGCTTTGCCATTGCCTCTGTGCCGTGACCGACAACTTTATAGATAATTGTTATTGTACTCTCATCATAGTCGCAGATTGAAATGGGTCTGCGAAGATAAAAACCGTCAAGCAGAATATTTATGAACTGACCCGATGCGGTGATATGCGAGGTTTCACCCTCAAGCTTCATTTCGTAAATATCCTTGGTCAAAGGTTTATTGGAGATGATTTTGTAAATTCCTCTGTTCATTTTTCTTCTCCTTTTTTATAAGCAATCTTTCCGTTGCAGACTGTCATCAGGCATTCGCCGAAAACCTTATAGCCTTCAAACGGTGTTGCTCTTCCCATCGAAAGAAATTCTTCGGGATTTATTTCGTATTCTTTGTTCAAATCAAAAACAGTAAAGTTTGCAGGCGTTCCGTTGTCGAGTCCGCAGTCGAAACCAAAACGCTTTGCAGGATTTATGCTCATAAGCTCGATTAATTTATCGAGAGTGATGATGTTTGTTTTTACGAGGTGAGTATAAAGAAGAGGAAATGCTGTTTCGATTCCGACAATACCCATTGCACTCTTCTCAAGTCCCCTGCCCTTTTCTTCTGCCGAATGGGGTGCGTGGTCGGTTGCAATCATATCAATCGTGCCGTCACAGATGCCTTCAATCAACGCAAGTCTGTCACTCTCGTCACGCAGAGGAGGATTCATCTTGAATCTTCCGTGTTCTTGCATATCCTTATCACTTAATATGAGGTAATGCGGTGCAGTTTCACAAGTAACATCTACTCCGCGTGCCTTGGCTTTTCTGATGAGCTCAACACTCTCTTTGGTCGAGATGTGGCAGACATGATATGCGCATCCCGTTTCTTCGGCAAGCTTCAAATCACGCTCGATAGGTTTCCACTCGCTTTCGGAGCAGATACCTCTGTGACCGTGCTCTTTTGCGTATTTTCCGTCGTGGATATATCCGCCTTTGAGCAGACTGTTATCCTCGCAATGAGCAACAATCATTTTACCGAGCGATTTTGCCTTGAGCATTGCCGCTCTCATCATTTCATCGCTCTGCACACCCTTGCCGTCATCAGAGAATGCACACACTGATTCTGCCATTGCATCCATATCCGAAAGTTCTTCACCATTCTGACCGACGGTTATTGAACCGTAAGGCACAACATTCATAACGGCATCTTTTTTTATCAGTTCAAGCTGCTCTGCGAGATGCTCCTTGCTGTCGGGCACGGGGTTGAGATTCGGCATTGAGCAGACGGTTGTGTAACCGCCTTTTGCACACGCGGAAGTGCCGCTTTTTATAGTTTCTTTATAAGAAAAACCCGGCTCTCTGAGATGAACATGAA
>JAZRLY010000049.1:0-25491 GCA_045647065.1 Acutalibacteraceae bacterium | reverse complement strand
TGAAATCACCTCATACGGTTGAATTATAAATTAAACCGTCAGGAATTTCAAGTGTTGCATTTTCATTCATACGGATTTATAATTATTTTATAAATAAATTGAGAGTGATGTTATGAATTTTAAACTTTTTTTGCAGGCAATATTGAAATTTACGGCGGGAATTCTGCTTATCGGAATGCTGATTTTCCTTCCCGCAGGCACGCTTCATTTCCCCAACGGTTGGCTTTTGATGGGGATTCTTTTCATTCCGATGTTCCTTGCGGGAATTGTAATGATGATAAAGAATCCGTCACTACTCAAAAAAAGGCTTAACGCAAAGGAAAAAGAACGAGAGCAAAGCATTGTTGTAAAGCTCAGCGGGCTGATGTTCCTTGCGGGATTCATCGTTGCGGGTCTTGATTTCCGATTCGGTTGGTTTCCGTTGCCCAAGGGAGTTGTAATCTTTGCAAGTATTGCGTTTTTGATTGCATACGCCCTTTATGCAGAGGTGCTCCGTGAGAACACATATCTTTCAAGAACAATCGAAGTTCAGGAAAACCAGAAAGTCATCAGCAGCGGATTATACGGAATTGTCAGGCACCCGATGTACGCAGTAACCCTGATACTCTTTCTTTCAATGCCTCTTGTCCTCGGCTCGCTTTTTTCATTTCTTATTTTCCTTGCATATCCGTTCATTATCGCCAAAAGAATCCGAAATGAGGAAGAATTACTTGAAAGAGAACTCGAAGGCTATAGGGAATATAAGGAAAAAGTAAAGTACCGACTAATCCCTTATATCTGGTAAGAATTCAGGTGTTATAAATGCTTAAAACAAAAATTGAATACATAAACGGCAATCCGATGATTGACGCGGACGGCGTCCTTTATCCTCCTCTTGCTTACACAACCTATTTTGACGAGTGCGCCGAATGGTCGGATTTCATTGTAAAAGGATATAAATTATTTTTCGTCAATGTTTCATTCACCGACCTGCCGATAAATAATGTGACTCGTTTCAGTCCGTTCAGAACGGGCGTTTTCGAATCCGAAAATCCCGATTATTCATCGTTTGATACACTTGTCAGCCGCATTGTATCCGAATGCCCCGATGCATTGATTTTCCCGAGAATCAACATTGCAATGCCGAAAAAATGGATTCGCGATAACCCGAATGAAACCGTTATTACTCCGAGCGGTGCGAGAGAATCGATTTTCTCCGATGCGTTTATGCGCGACGGGGCGGAGCTTCTGAAACTACTTGTCAACCATATCCGTTCTGCCGATTATGCGGACAGAATCGCAGGCTATCAGCTCTGCGGCGGCACAACTCAGGAATGGATGCACCACGACCTTTACGGCTCATTTTCGGATATGGGATTGAATAAATTCCGCGAATGGGCAAAGGAAAAATACGGCATTGAAAACATAAGGATTCCCGATAAAGCGGAACTCGGCAACGGTATATTCAACGATGAAATTCAGAAATATTTTGAGTTTTCAAACGAAGTGAACACAAAAACAATTGAGTTTTTTGCGAAAATTCTCAAAGAGCATATCAATTATGAACAGATTGCGGGTGTATTCTACGGCTACTGCGCTTTTGTCAACGACCCGCTTCTCGGCCTGCACGGTCTGGGCAATCTCATCAATTCGCCATATATCGATTTCTTCTCTTCGCCTTGCTGTTACGACGGCAACAGACGCCTCGGAATAGACTGGGGCGATATGATACCCGTTGATTCCGTAAGGCTCAACGGCAAGCTCTGCTTCATCGAATGCGACATCAGAACGCATCTGACCAAAAGAATGCAGGATTCAAGACCCGACGAATATCCCGACGGCATTTATCAAACTGTTGACGAAAACGGCAACAAAACAGTCTGGAGCGGTCCCGAAACCGAGGAGCTTTCCGTTTCTGCAATCCGCAAAGCCTTTGCCCATCAGCTTTCAAAGGGGTCGGGCATCTGGTGGTTTGATATGTGGGGCGGATGGTATCACAGCGACGCAATTATGGCTGAAATCGCTCAGATGCACACTGTCTATAATAACTCGCACCGCCTTTGCAAAGACGGCTTGCCGAGAGCCGAAACCGCATTTTTTATCGACGAAAAAGCATATTTCAACTACGGAAGATACAATCATTTCTGCAATTCAGTCAATATTATGCGCGTTGCAATGGGCAACTCGGGAATTCCCTTTGATGTTTATATGATTGAGGATGCCGAAAAAGTTATTCATAAATATAAAGCAGTGATTTTCTCCGCACCCGTGCCGACAGAAAAAGGCAAATCAGCAGTTGAGCTTTGCAAGAAACTCGGCATACCCTTCATTTCGGCTGATACCGATAAATATTCTTTCACAACCGATGAACTGAGGGTATTCCTTGTTTCGGCGGGTATTCACTGTTACAATGCCGACGGATGCGTTGTTTACTGCTCAAACGGCATTATCGGAATCCACACCGACGATGACGGCGAATTCACGCTCAGACTTCCGAAGAAATATAAAATCAGACATCTGTTAAGCGAAAATTCAGAAGTATTCTTAACTGACAAAATAACATTGACGATGCAGAAACACCGCACGGAAATATTCGCTCTTTCGGTTGTCTGAAAAAATTTTTTGAAATATAAAAAATCAAACTCCTTCAGCGGAAATCATACCGCCGAGGGAGTTTTTTTGCGTGTTTTTCAGAAAAAAGGTAACCAAAAAAGGTTAAAAAAAGCGGGTGTTAGAACTATGGGTGAGGGGAGTTATCAGCACTCAATGCTCCTCCTAATAAATAAAAAGAGAGGATAGTTTATTGAGCAACAGAAAAGAAGAAAAATTTAATACTCAAGAAAAAAATTTTGATTATATCTTCATGAGGTATCCGAGAGCACTCATCGACAGCCCCGATTTTTCGCATATTTCAATCGAAGCGAGAACTCTTCTTGCGATGATATTTGACCGATATGAGCTTTCAAAAATCAATTCCGACAGATTCACCGATGAAAACGGAGGAATATATGTTATTTACACGGTTGAGGAAGTCTGCCAAAAAATCGGATGCGGAAAAGCAAAGGCATTGCGTCTTTTCCGTGAAATCGAAAGCGCGGGAATGATAACAAGAAAAAGAACAAACGGATGCAAGCCGTCAAAAATTTATATTACAGAGCTGTTTTTAAACGGCTTAAAACAAAATTTTGCAAAGTCTCAAAAAGAAACCTTGCAAAGTATCAAAACCGAACTTTGCAAGGTCTCGGAATCAGCTGATAGTAATAATAATATGAGTAATAATGAACATAGCAATAATAATCCATCAATCATCGGCTTCGCGAGGACGGAAGATGAGATAAGAGAGCAGATAGAATATGAATGTCTTGTGTGTGACGAAAACAAAAATCTGCTCGATGAAATCGTTATGATAATCTCCGATGTCCTCAACGGAACAAGTCCGACCGTCAGAATCGGCAGAGACGATATGCCCAGAGGAGTTGTAATCTCACGCTTCTGCAGGCTTGACGGCGACCATATATGCTATGTTATGTCGGGTCTTGAAAACGGTAAAACAAAAATCAAAAACATCAAGCAATATCTGATAACATTGCTCTACAACGCACCCGCAACGATGGAAAGCGAAGTCACGGCGCTTTATGCCTATTATCATTCCTGAATTTCTCCGCTGTCCTTGAATTTGTAATATTCATTCACAAGGTTTCTGTAACCGAGATTTTTGATATCGTCATATCTGAAATCATAGCGGGATTTTGTCCTTCTTCCCGTTGCCAGATAACGGATACAATCCTGCATATATTCATCAATCTTTTTTAACGTTTCCGCCGTATTAATAACGGGAAAAAACCAACGGGTCCATGTCAGCTCGCTGTAAATGGGATTATCGAAAAGCTTTGCATTAAAACGCTTCACAAAAGCTCTTGCAGCATATTCACCGGGTAAATTCTTCTTGCCGGACCAGCGTGAAAGCGACTTTGCTTTTCTTCGCATTTTTGCTTTGAGTTTTTCAAATGAAACGTCGCTGATATCAACAGTTCCGTTATGATATGAAAAGCCGAGAAATGTCCATTTCTCATTTGGTTCGGTTATTGTTTCTTTTTCGGGATTTAAGCAAAGACCTTTTGAAACAAGACAATTTCTTATCATTCCGACGCTTTCTTCAAGCTCGGTCAGATCCTTTGCAAAAACAAGAATATCATCGGAATAGCGAACATAAGGAATGTTATTTTTGAAAAAGTATTCATCCAGTTCACGCAAATAAAAATTTGCAAGAAATGCAGAAACAGGAACCCCCGCCATAATTCCTTTGCGTTCTTCGATTAAATCACCATTGTAATGCACATAAGGATTCCGAAGGAGCGACTCGAAAAAATCATATAACTTCAGATCATCATTAAATGCTTTTTTCAGCTCGGGCAGAAGAATATCAACATTAACAGAGTTAAAATAATCGCTTATATCGGCTTTATAAACATATCTTCTATCAAGATCATTAATTTTTAAAATATCCTCGGTTGCTTTCTTGACTCCCGACTCCTTGCGGAATGAATAAAGATTCGGTGAGAAAAGATAATCATAATCGCGAAGAAGAAATGAAATGAGCTTCAGAACATAATTTTCTTCTCTGCCGAAAGAGAAAACCGTTCTTTTTCTGCCCGCTTTCATTTTGCTGATAAGAATTTTTTGCGGAGCTGAAAAACCTTCGCCGTTTTTTATACGGTTAACAACGGGGATATATCCTTCGGTTTCAATAAATTCCCGAAGGTCGGTAACATCTTTTTCACTTATGTTTCCTTGTTCTCTTTTATGATTAAGAAAAGCAAACCATATTTCTTTTTGAATAAGTTTATCAATTATACTCATAAAAACACCAAATAAAAAACAGAGAGAAAATGATTTAACATCGCAATTTTGCGATACGAAACCGTACACGGAACGGCTGCCTGCAAAACTCTGAAAGTTCCGTGCTGGGTTCTTCACAGGCGCATAAAGCTTTTCTCTCTGTTTTAAGCATAATTAAATTATCTGAGATTTTCGGTAATGCGGTTTATAACATAATCGTTATCATTTTTCATTTCTCTGTAGAAACGGATATAAGGGATTCCCTTATCATCAAGCACCTTGTATGTTCCTTTTGCAATCATCGAACGAGGCTGATTCTTCTTCATAACAAGGACAGCGAGAACGGGGCGTGAGTCTTTTGCGAAAAGATAAGAAATCGGATAGCAGGAGGGATGAGCGAATCCGTCAAAATTTCTTGCTTCAACTTTTTTATAAATTGTGTAGTCAGGAAAATTTGTTTCGTTGATAAGATTATCAAAATAAGCATCGTTTCTGTTAAAATCGATATTATATATCGACTCTTGTTTTTCTTCGGCAACAGGGTTAACAACAATAGGTTTACGCTCGGGAGCAGGTGCTTTTTCAATAACAACTTTTGAATCTTCAGGTTTGTTAAAAATGCCTTTGAGTTTATCAAAAAATCCCATAAAAATACCTCCGTAAATTTCTTCCTTAATATTTTATCACAAAAAAAACATTATTTCAATACATTCAAAACGACATTTTATAAATCAAAGAACAAACTTATCGCTTTCTTTCAGATTAAGTTTCGTGATAACATCTTCAAAATTCTCTTTTGCACAAGCCAGAGCGCTTGTTTTGTGGGAATCGCTTCCGAGATAGAATTTGCATCCGCATTCTTTGGCAATAAAAAACGGACGCAGAAAAATCTCTTTCTGTTCGTCGGTCATACCGATTGTTACGATATTCAGTTCAATTCCCGCACCCTTGCGCGAACACTCATTGAATATTGAATACAAAGTTGAATCGGGAATCAGAGACAAGACTTCAGCCGTTCTGTTTTTGAGGATATGACCGCTGGTCAGATGAGCGATTCCGATTTTGTTGAACGGCAAATCCTTCATAAGCAGATTTTCAATTTTGTCAATCCAATGGAATGAAGCTTCTTCGGGAGTTGATATTTTTGTTTTTACAGTGTGCCCGTCAAGATGAAGATGAGTGGTTGAAACGATTATAAAATCAAACGCATCCAATCTTTCTTTGCTTACGCCGAGCACATTGTTGAAATCCATATCGGTTTCACAGCCGAAAAGAAAATCGATGTTTTCCGCTTTCGGCAAGGGAAGAACGGATGAAAGCGGAGTAAAATAATGCTCACTTCGCCACTCGGCTTCGCTTTTGACATTCTCATCCCAGAAATGATTTGTCAGGCAGATTTTTTTAAATCCGTTTTCTTTTGCATAGTTCAGAATCGCTTCGGGAGTCTGATTTTCATCGTGACAGCAAAGCGAAACAGTTGAATGAATATGAAAGTCGTGGTCTGCAATATATCTCATTAACAACACCGCCTTTAATTTTCTATTTATAGATCCGCCGACACTACGTGTCAATCGGCGAGAATTTTTTACAGCATAACAATATCATCAATATCATAAAATTCGCCTTCAAATCGGTTATGAAGGTTTTTTTCTTTGCTCTGATTGACTGCAAAAACCTGATTTTCCGAATAAAGAATTGCAATTTTTATGCTATTATCGACATTTTCAATGAAATGCTTTTTGATTTTCTTATATAGCGGGTCTTTGATTTTCAAAACCTCCGGAATCTGAACCGATGATGAACAGCAGAGCAAATCACAAAGAATTTTTTCTCTTAAAATCTCTTTGTCACACTTATTGCTAAAGAACTTATAAAGATTTTCAGCATATTCGTAAAGACGCATTTTATTGCCGTTAACCGCGTTTCCGAAACAGTTGAAAATGTCAAAGGGCAGAATGCCGACTTCATCCGTAAGATACTCAAGAGTAAACAGAAAACGCCCGCTGTTATAAAGCCTGTCAACCGCATCTTCACATCTTTTGAGCATTTTTATCTCATCTGCCGAAAGCCACGGAGTTGATGTTACCTCATACGGCGGTTCATCGTTAAATGTGCAGGGATATTTTTCTTTGTTCTCGCGCATATCCGCGCCGTGAAGAAGCTTGAGGAATCCCATCTGAAGCATATGCGCTTTAAGAGAATAAGCGATATTGAAACCGTTTTTAAAGCTTTCAAGGTCTTCGCCCGTAAGCCCCGCAATGAGGTCAATATGAATGTGCATATTATTGAAGCTTATGAGTTTTCGGATGTTTTCAACAAGCTTATTTATATTGGTTTTACGGCTGATTTTCTTCAATGTTTCCTCATTAAAGGACTGCATACCTATTTCAAGCTGAACTGCACCGCGAGGCATTGATGACAGGATTTCAAGTGTTGTATCCTTTAAAATATCGCCTGCAATTTCAAAATGGAAGCAAACATTCCGCGGGATATCTTTGCCGTAGTTTTCTTTGATGAAAAGAAGTATTTCATTGGCTCTTTCAGTATTTGCATTAAAAGTTCGGTCAACGAATTTTACCGTCTGCGTGCCGCTTTGAGAAAGTCTGATAATATCTTTTTTCACTCTCTCAATATTAAAAAAGCGAAGCGATGAGCATCTTCCCGAAAGACAGAAAGCACAGCGGTAAGGGCATCCTCTTGCGGTTTCGATATAAGTAATTCTGCCGTTGAGGTTTCTGAAAAATTCATCAGAGAACGGCGACGGGGGAGTGCCTGTATATTCCTTTTCGGGTACAGTGATGATTTCACCGTTTTTTCTGAATGTGAGACCCGAAACAAGTGATAAATCGCCGTTAAGATTATCGAGAAAATCGGGGAAAGTCCATTCACCCTCACCCGAAAGCACAAAATCAGCAAAATCATATTTTTCAAGAACATCTTTCGCACGGTATGCAACTTCGGGACCGCCGAGCACGATTCTGCAATCGTGTTTGCTTTTTATGATTCGGCAGATTTCAAGAGTTTTCGTAATGTTCCAGATGTAACACGAAAAAGCAACGACATCAGGTTTTTCATTAATAATTTTCTCGGCAAACGATTCCGCATCGCCGTTGATTGTGCTTTCAAGAACCGATGCATCATAAGTGTTTTTTGAGAATTCGCGAACCCCCGCAAGCAAACACCACGGCGAAAGCGATGCGTGGACATATTTTGAATTTAAGCAAGAAATAATAACTTTCATTGTATCAGAACTCATTATAAAATACTGTTTCTTCAGTCGGTCTGTAAAGCGTGTGTCTTTCGTTGGGGACTGCATCGGGTGCGGGATAACCCATAACAAGAAGTGCAACGGGTTCGATATTTTCGGGGATTTCAAATGCTTCACGCATTTTGAACGGATTGAAATGCATAACCCATGTTGAACCGACACCAAGCTCCCACGCCTGAAGCATCATATGAGTTGTAACTATGCTTGCGTCAACAACACCGCTCTGATTGCCGTCATAGGGTCTTGTCCAGCATTCATCCTTGTTATAGCAGATAAGCATTGCACAGGGAGCGTCAAAGTGACAGCGTGTGCATTCCTTAAGCTTTGCGAGTGTTTCATCACTGTTTATAACAAGAATCCTCTGCGGCTGATAGTTGCACCCCGTAGGCGCAATGTGACCCGCTTTGAGAATCTTTTCAATAACTTCTTTTTCAAGAGGCTTATCGTTAAATTTACGCACCGAATATCTCTCGGTTGCAAGTTTCAGAAAATCCATAGTAACTCCTTTTTCTGTCATATTATTTGGGAATACGGCTCATATATTTGCTGCCGTTCCGATTAAGCCAAGCGTGGCAACGCTCGTAATCGGGAAAAACCTTTTTAATTTCAGCATAGAATTTTGCGGAATGATTCATCTGTTTTCTGTGGCAAAGTTCGTGAACGACAACACTGTCGATTATTTCATCGGGCAGTAAAACAAGCAGACAATTAAAATTAAGATTGCCTTTTGATGAGCAGCTTCCCCAGCGTGTGCGTTGGCATCGGATTGTGATTTTATTGTAAGTAACTCCGATTCTTTGCGAATAAAACTCAACCTTCGGCGGAATGATTTCCTTTGCTTTCAAAATAAAACTTCTGATTTCTTCTTCGGAATACGGTTCAATATTCTCAAGAAGTTTTTGTTTTTCCGAAACTGATTTCAGATTTTTTTCAATCCAGTGTCTTTTTGTCTCAACGAAATTTTCAATCTCTTTTTCTTTCATCCGCAGCGGCGCACGGATTATAACTTCATTCGGTTTAACCTGAATTGAAATTGTTTTTCGTTTGCTTTTTATTACCGAAACTTCGGCATTTTCAAAAATCATTATCTCACTTCCGTCATTTTAGAATCTGATACAGACACTTCTGAAATTCAGGCAACCACCATAATTTATAGCCCGCTTTTGTCGGGTGTATATGATCAACGAGATAGATTTTTCTTTGATCATCAGTAACTGAATTTATTTCTTCGTTGTTCCATAAATCAATAACGGTTATGTTCCATTTCTTCTGAATTCCCAAAAGAAGGTCAACCATTTTGGCATAATGTGCGCTGTCATATTTTGATTGAGTATAAAACACAATCGGACAATTCCAGGTTTCCTTTGCGTAGGCGATTATGTATTCGATTGCACCCGCAACAGTTTGTGTATCAAAATCATCTGCGTTGAAACCGTCGGCGATTTCACCGAGCGGCATTTCTTTTGTAGCATCGTTGGTTGAAAGCTGACAGACAAAAGCATCGGCTTTGATATTTTTATCAATCGTTTTCATTCTTGAAACATAAGAATTGCTCTTTATATCAACAAGAGTCGTGCCCGAAACGGCTTCTTTAACAGCGGTTATGCCGTCGGACTTTTCAAGAAAATCCGCAAAACTGATACCGAGAGAACCGTAGCCGGCAGTGACGGAACTGCCCAGAAAAATAATTGTCTTTTCGTTCAGAGGACTTTCGGAAATTGCTTCTGTATTGTTGAGAGAATATTTACCGTAGTTACCTTCATTAAAAACTCCAAGCATATTACCGAGATAACCTCCCGAAATAATTACAATTATCAGAAAAATTGAAAGAATAATTTTTAACTTTTTCATATTATCACGCTTTCCGATTTGTTTCAATGAAATTATATATCATTTAAACCGTCAATTCAAGTGTTGCAAAAAACGGCAGATGCTATTATAATTAACAGTAAATTCTGAAATCACGGAGGAAGTCGGATGATATTTGATATAAACAAATTAATATGGACCCGAGAGCCTTTATCATATTCAGTTACTGATGAGAAAATCGAAATTGTAACTTCACCCCACACAGACTTATGGCAGAGAACCTACTATCATTTCAGAAATGACAACGCACCTGTTTTACAGATGGAAACCGAAGAAAAGTTTTTCTCATTTGTTGTTAAATCGGATTTTGAGAGTAAGCACAGATTTGACCAATGCGGAGTTGTTATGTATCTTGATTCAGATAACTGGATTAAAGGTTCGATAGAATATGAAAATGAAAAATTTCAGCATCTCGGTTCTGTTGTTACCAACAACGGTTATTCCGATTGGGCAACAACGGAGATTGATGCAGACATAAAATCAATGTGGTACAGATTCAGCCGCAGAGAAGATGATTATTGCATAGAGTGCTCGGAAGACGGCGTCACATTCAGGCAGATGCGTGTATGTCATATGTGGAACGGCGGAGGGAAAATCCAATTCGGAATTTATGCCTGCAGCCCCGAAAATTCATCATTTAAAGCAACTTTTACAAATATGGAAATTACGGAATGCAAATGGCTCGCCCACGACGGACAGCAGCCTGATGAAGAATAAAACAATATTGAATTTGTATAACTGTTTTTTAAACGTAAATTTTTATGGAGGTAATCAACAATGGCAACCATACTTCTTGTTGTTATATATATTGCATTCATCGGTCTTGGTGTGCCCGATTCTCTTATCGGCTCCGCTTGGCCCGATATTCATACTGAATTGGGAATGCCTGTTGAAGCGGTAAGTGTTTTAACTTTTCTGATTTCAGGTTGTACAGTGTTATCAAGTATGTTCAGCGCAAGAATTCTCAATAAATTGGGAACAGCCAAAGTTACCGCTTTCAGCACAGCTATGACAGCAGCGGCTTTGCTTGGATTCTCTTTTGCGCCGTCCTTTTGGTTTATGATACCGTTAGCAGTCATTCTCGGACTTGGTGCAGGTGCGATTGATTCGGGACTTAATAATTATGTTGCTCTTCATTTTAAAGCGAGCCATATGAATTTTCTGCATTGTTTTTACGGTGTGGGAGTAAGTCTCAGCCCTTATCTTATGTCGCAGGCATTAAGCAATGCAGGCTGGCGAGGCGGTTACCGCTATGCTTTTTATGTGCAGGCATTTATTGCATTGTTGCTGATTGTGTCTGTTCCTCTGTGGAAAAAGACTTCTTCGGCTGACGATACCGAAGAAAAAGGTTTAAATCTCACGCTTTTGCAGATGGCAAAAATGCCTGAAGTCCGTCAGGTTTGGGTTATTATGCTTGCAACGAACGCAATTGAATACGCGTGCGGAGTATGGGGAAGTACATACCTTGTTGCAGAAAAAGGATTTGAAACAAAACACGGTGCGCTTGCTCTGACCATATATTATATCGGAATGTCTGTCGGACGTTTCGTTTCGGGTTTGCTTTCCGATAAAATCAGCACCTGGAAACGTATTGGTATTGGTGCTGCAATTCTTGCACCTGCCATCGCAATTATGCTTCTTCCGCTGCCCGGTACGGTTACCGTTGTCGGCTTGTTCTTTGTGGGTCTTGGTAACGGCTCGATTTATCCGAATATGATACATCTTACACCTCATAACTTCGGCAAAGAAGTGTCACAATCAATTATGGGTTCACAGATAGCGTTTGCTTATATCGGTGTTATGCTTGCGCCTCCGATGGTAAGTCTTATAAGCGGACTGTTTAGCATAAAAGTATATCCCGTTTTACTTGCTGTACTCTATTTGATAATGGTTATTGCCCTCAGACTTTTCACAAACAGGCTTAAAAAGCAGAATAAATATAATGCAAATGTTTGAAATTCAAGGACGGCCTAACAATGAAAAACAATAATAAATTCGATATAAACAGCTTCATATCTCCAGATGTTTTCCATGCCCCTGTATATGTATGGGTATGGAATGATGTCTGTACTTGCGAGATTATAGATGAACAACTTACCGAAATGAAGAATCTCGGCATTAGAGCATTTTATATTCTTCCCGAGCCGAAGGAATTCCGACCTGACAGTATGCCGACAAATCTTACGCCCGATTATCTGTCTGCGGAATTCTTTGAACTTTGCGCATATGCCGTTGAAAAGGGAAAATCCCTTGGTATGCAATGCTGGATCTATGATGAAGGCGGATGGCCTTCGGGCGGTGCGTGCGGAAAAGTTCTGCAGGAGCATCCCGAATATGCAAGAGAAGTGCTGAAGATAAACGAACACTCTTTTTCTGCAGGAGATGTTTATAAAAAAACAGCTCCCGATGTTCTTGCGTCATTTCTGCAGAACAATATAATGATAGAAGAAGGATATAAATTCAATGCAGATACGGTTATTACCGAGTATGTAACGAAAAAAACAGTCTGCGGTAATACGGATTATCCCGATTTGCTTAACAAAGCTGCAACGGAATATTTCATTGAAATTACTCACGAAAAATATGCATCCTCATTGAAAAATGCACTCGGTGAAAATGTTACAGCCGTATTTACGGACGAGCCCAAAGCGCCGTCAGAAGCGTTTAATACAGAACTTGCAGAGAAATATGAATTGATTTACGGTGAGTCAATATTGCCGTATCTGCCGCTGATTTCTCAAAGAGCAGAAGTGACGGAAGAAAATGTTCATATATTATATCGCTGGTACGATTTGTGCAGCCGGATGTTCTGCGATAATTTTCTTCTCCCGTGCAAAAAATGGGCAAACGATAACGGCATTGCTTTTACGGGGCATATGGATAAGGATCACGATCCCCTTGGCTGTGTCCGTGGCGGCGGAAACTTCAATCTGATGCGAGCATTGCGTTGCTTTGATATTCCGGGCATAGATATTATATGGCGTCAGCTTTACCCTGAAAACAAAATAAAAACCAAGAATGATCTGAACGGTTACAACGGATTTTTTCCGAGATACGCTTCGTCTGCCGCCGCACAGAACGGTACAAAGTTTGCAATGAGCGAAATTTTCGGCGTGGCCGGAGCCGGACTGACTTATGATATAATGAGATATACCGTAGGATATCAAGCTGTACGCGGAATAAACATATTCAATCCGTTTAACTTTCCTCTCGGTCGCAAAGGTGCATTGCTTGCACAGGAATTGCCTGTTTTTACCGAAAAACAGGTTTATTGCCGTTATCTTAATCAGTTCAACCGTTATGTTGAACGCCTGTCATATTTGTCATTGCTCGGAGAACGTGTTTGCGAAACGGGCCTTTATTATCCCGTTTCCGATTTTCAGGGTGGTCTGAAAGCGGAATCCGTTGCAAAAGAATTCGATTCCATCGGCAGAACCCTTGAAAATATGATTATTGATTTTGACATTGTTGACGATGATGTTATACAGGCTGCAAAGGGAACTGATGACGGATGTATTCGTATCGGCAATGCAGCATACCGACATATCATCATCCCTGAAGGAGCCTTCATTCCGCAGGAATCCCAAAATGTGCTGAACCGTTTTATCAAAGGTGGCGGTAAGGTTTCACATACCATTTCCGACTTTATACCTGTAATTAAGATTGAAGGTATCGGCATGCGTGCAATGCACAGAAAGGCAGAAAACGCTGAACTGTTCTTTTTATTCCGTGAATGCGGTGATAACGCAGATTATCGGGTTCATCTGTCTTCATCAAGCGGTTATCTGCTTGATTTGGAAAGCGGTAAATTGCAACGATTCAATACAGATAACGGTATTCTGCATCTGTCTCTTGCCATAGGTGAAACAGCTGTTATATTGCTGACCGATGAAACTCTTAACGCAGAAAACAAAAAAGAATTCACAGAAAAATTCGATATTACGAACAAGTTCCTGTTCAGCAAAGAAATTGAGCTCATTTGCAATGAAAACGGATTTGAAAATATAAAACATTCCGATAAACCAATTTCCGTCAGCCTTGGTGATTGGGGATATATGATTGGCAGTGATTACTCCGGAAGCGGTGTTTATGAAACCGAATTTACACTGCCTTCCGAAAATGTCGGAAAAGAAGGAGAAATCGATCTCGGAGATGTGCATTTCACGGCTCAAGTTTATCTCAACGGTCAATCTTTGGGAACAGCTTTGATGCCTCCGTACAGATTCAGAATACCTGAAGGTTTGCTTGCTGAAAACAACAAGCTGAAAGTAATTGTAGCCAATACATCAGCAAACTGGTATGTTCACACCGATTACTTTGACAAATGGAATATCAAAGAATTGTCTCCGTATTTCGAAGCGGAACTTAAATATGCCAAAGACCTCGTATCAGGCGGATTGTTCGGCCCTGTTGCACTTTATATGTTCTGATTTATCTGATCCGCTGGCTGTTTTAAAAATTTATTCGTTATTTAATTGATTAAATTTCACGATTGTTGTATAATTAACAAAATCAAGTTAAGGAGATTACTTATGACTTTCGGAACAATTTATGTTATTTTCAAAAAATTAATAAGCCTTATTTCAGCGATTATGCTTTTGGTTGTCGGTGCGGACGAAAAAGATCTTCCGTTACCCGAAGGTGCTGAAATCACCGCAAAAAACACTTATGTACTGTTTGACTATCAGGTAACATCACAAGGCGTTACCAATGACGGTAAATACTTCTATTTCAGCGGAAATAAGCATCTCGGCAAAGCAGATATGGAAACAGGAGAAATTTTTCTCATAAATTCTAACGCCATTCCTGAAGAACTTCAGGAAAAAGGCTGTAACCATATCGGCGGATTAAGCTATTATAACGGATATATTTATGCCGCTGTCGAGGACGGACCGGACTATCTTAATTCGTTTATTGTTTTGTACAATGCCGATACACTCGAATTTTCGGGAACATATTATGCTCTTCCCCATGAATTGCACCTTGAGGGAGTTCCTTGGTGTGCTGTTGATACCGAAAGAAATTATCTCTATACTGCCGAATGGACCAACGCAACCGTACTCAATGTTTTTTCGCTTGACGATATGAGCCTTGTCAAGACCATTCCTCTTTCCGAGCCGATTGACAGAATACAGGGTGCGGAAATGTTTGACGGTAAGCTCTATATGTCCTGCGATGAAGAAAATGATATGAAGCGTATTTTTACTCTTGATATTGAAACAGGTAAGGTTGAAGTATGCTTTATAAGAAACATCGGTAAAGGCTTTGAAGCAGAGGGCATTACTGTTTTTGCCGATAAAAACGGCGAACCTGTTATCTGTGTTCTCGACAGGGGAGAACGTCGCAAGAGTTCAAATCTCACTTTCTATGACATAACATTCTGACAGATTTAAAAAGCGCAATCGAATAAATCATCTTGAACAAAATAGTTTACACATAAAATTAAGGCAGGGAGAAATCCCTGCCTTTTCCATACCTCATATACAGTCAAGGCACAAATTGAATGCTTTTATAAAATCCGCATCATTCTGTGCTGTTCTCTTTTTAGGTCCTTTCGTTCTGTTGCCTGCCATACGCTCTTTCTTGCCGATATAACGGGTAAAAAGCAGGTTTTCAATGTTGGTATCGGTATATATCAGACCATTCTGATTAAGCGCTTTTGCAGCTTTTCCGAGCACAAGAGCCGCAAGACCGTAATCCTGAGTGATAACAACATCGCCCTTTTCTGTAAGATTCGCAATCCTGCAATCAGCAGAATCAGCGCCCTTATCAACAACAACAGTGACAGCACCGTCTTTATGAATAGAATGAGTGTTGTCACAAACGATTATACATTCAAGATTACGCTTTTTAGCGATATCAACGGCGATATCAACCACGGGACAAGCATCCGCATCAATAATAATTTTCATAGTTCACCTGAATAGAAATTGTTTTTCTTTTGTTTTTTATCACAGAAACTTCTGTATTTACAAATTTAATCGGCGTCAAATCCTGCATTAAGAATAACACAGAATTCAAAAATAATCAAACTATGCCTTGCAAAATTTTTTATGGAATAAATAAAAAGAATGTGATATAATCAATTCGATAGAAAATATTTCTGAACCGATTATGATAAAATCAGGGAGATTCCTATGAACATTTTACAGACAGTTATTTCTTATCTTGCAATAGCAGCAGCTTTTATCTCTTCAATATTTTCGTTTGGCGATTCAACAATGATTCCGTATACAAATGATTACAAGATTCCCGACAGTATCCCCGAATACAGTGTGATTTCTACCGAAGAGAAAACCGATTGGAAAGCCGGATGGATTTGGGATAAGGAAAATCCGACTCAGAAAAATGTCTGGATGTGTTTTAATAAAAAGGTAAGTCTTGAAAGAAAGCCCGAAGAACTTATCGCAGACATATCAGCCGACTCAAAATATTGGCTTTACATAAACGGGGAAACCGTTGTTTTTGAGGGTAGCGTGAAACGAGGCCCCGATAAAAACAGCGGCTATTATGACAGTATAGATATTGCCCCTTATCTCAAAGAGGGTGAAAACTCAATTTGTGCCTTGGTGTGGTTCTGGGATAATGAAACAAGCTATTCCTATTGCAGCAGCGGTCAGGGCGGGTTCCTTTTTGAAGCAATAGGTGACGGCATCACCATAATTTCCGACAAAAGCTGGAAGGTAAAAAGAAACACAGCTTTTGTTGACAGCATTCTTTATCCGCCTAATTACAGACTTCCCGAATACAGTATTTATTTCGATGCAAGGAAAGAAATCGGCGATTGGATAAATGAAGCTTATGATGTTTCATCGTGGGAAAATGCAACCGAATATGCCGTCGGCGGCGAGGGCGCTTACGGTAAGCTTTATCCGAGGGGAATACCTTTTTTGAAGGATTACGGTCTTAAAGATTATGAGAATTCAAAGAATTATGAAAACTATACCGTAAAAAAGCTTTTCGGCGAAAAAATCACCGTAGACATTCCCTATAACGCACAGCTTACTCCCTATCTTAAAGTCATTGCACCTGAAGGCAAAAAGATCCGCATAACAACGGAAAACACTTTAATCGGCGCAGTTTCAACTACTTATATAACCAAAGAAGGGGAGCAGGAGTTTGAGGCTTTAGGCTGGTTTAACGGCGAGCATATTACTTACAAAATACCGAAAGGTGTTACAGTTGTTTCTTTGATGTACCGTGAAACGGGATATGACAGCTCATTCAGCGGCGACTTCAAGTGTGATGATGAATTTCTGAATTCTCTTTGGCAAAAATCTCTGCGTACCCTCTATGTTACAATGCGTGACAGTTTTATGGATTGTCCCGACAGAGAAAGAGCACAATGGTGGGGCGATGTCACAAGCGAAATGATTATGACAATGTACTCTATGGACAGTAATTCCTACCTGCTGTATCAAAAGGGTGTGGAGGCGATGCTTTCTCACGTTGACGACACAAAAGTGCTTCAGACTGTTGTACCTATAAGCGGTGACTATTTTGAGCTTCCCGTTCAGCAGCTTGCAGGAATCGTCGGTTTCCTCACTTACTATGAGTATACAGGTGACAAGGCTTTTATCGAAAAAGTTTATGATGCTTCTCTTGACTACCTGAAGCTTTGGGAAATCGGTGAAAATAATCTTGTCGTTCATCGCGGCGGCTCATGGGATTGGGCTGATTGGGGTAACAAGGCAGATATGACAGCCATCGAAAATGCCTGGGTTTATTATGCTCTTTCCGCCACAGAAAAAATGGCGGAGCTTTTGGGAAAAGACGGGGACATCTCATTTATTACCGAAAGAAAAGAAACTATCGCAAAGGGATATAAAGCTCTTTGGACAGAAGACGGCTTCAAAAGTAAAGACGCAAGAAAGCCCGATGACAGAGCGAATGCCCTTGCAGTTTTGTCGTCACTTGCAGAAAAAGAGCAGTATGAAACAATCAAAAAAGTACTCACAACCACTAAGAATTCAAGCCCGTATATGGAATATTATGTTCTTGAAGCCCTTTGCAAAATGGGAGAATATGAAGCTGCAAGAGACAGAATCAAGGACAGATATGAGGGGATGATGAGCGAGGATTACTCTACTCTCTGGGAATTCTGGGACTCCTGGCGAGGCACCAGGAATCACGCTTGGAGCGGGGGACCTCTTGTTATAATGAGTAAGCATTTTGCCGGTATCACGCCTCTTGAATCAGGCTATGAAAAGGTTAAAATCGAGCCTCAATACACTCTGTCCGACAGCTTAAACTGTACTGTTCCGAGCGTGAAAGGGTTAATCACTCTGAATTATGAAAAGTCTTCCGAGGATTATATTATCAATCTTACTCTTCCTCAAGGCGTGAAGGCAGTTTTATATGTGCCTGCAAACGCTGTTGTAAACATCAACTCAGAGGTTTATTACCAAAAAGGGGAGTATGTAAACGCTGATAAAATCGGTGATATTGAGATTGTAGAAAAAACTCGATAACGGATAAATAACATTACGGGCAGTGTCACTATTGACACTGCCCGTAAATATTTATGTAATTTATTTTACGATGAATTGTGAGTCTGCAATTTCAGCAACTTCTTCTGCAGTTAATGCATTATTCATCTTTTCCGCAACCTTGCTTCTTCTTTCACGAAGCTCACTGTACATAAGGTCACGCTTTTCGGCTGAAAGAGGATAGAAGAATTTGGGGATAATGCCAAGAGCACTTGTGATGATGGGAATACCGGTTCCCAATGCAAAAATCCACCACTTTGTTTTATCGCTCTGCGTTCCGACCTTAAGACCCTGAACGTAGCCGACCTTTTTCATAACAATACTGCTGACACTGCCCATAACAGCCTTCTGAAGCTTTGATATTGTTGACTGTGCAACACCAATCATAGCTTCCGCGCGGTAACCGTTTTTCCATTCGCAGTAGTCCATAGATTCGTTGTTGATTTCTGCGGGAATAACTCGTCTCAAACCGTAAACGCACATCTCGAATATTTCTTCAATACCCATCAAAGGCAAAATTATTCCTTTGCGCATAAAGTTCTTGTTTATTGAACCTATGCCGAAAACAATCATCCACAGCATATCCGTCCATGCGTCTTCAAGAATCCAGAGAGCCTTTGTTGAAAATCTTTTTCTGAGAGGTTCAACAAAACTGTAGCTGATAAACTTAATCGGGAACGCGGGAATGCCGACAATCGTTTTCCATGTAATCGAACCGATAACATCGATATAAAAATTCGTTCTGCTCGAACCGATACTGAATCCCGAGAGGAATGAAGAAAAAACCTGAATAAACATCGGTTTATTATTGATAATAGCTTTCAGACCTTGAATAACACTCGGCTTCTTGATTGTCTGCGCAACTCTTTCTCTTGTATTCAGGAAGAAATACAAACAGAATGCAGCACCGAGAACCGCAAAACCGACGCCGAAGCCTGCAAAAAGTTTGGGAAGCTTTACTTTAATTTTATTGTTGATGACGAGGTCATAGATAATACCGAAAATCTGTTTAGGAATATCCTCAACAAAATGCGACATCAGGTTAGCTGTCGCAATCAACCTCGATCGGTCTAATGGTTCGGGCGTTATGGTTGAACCGAAACCTGTACGTGCAACGGTTTGGAAAGTGGTTGCCGTTTCAGTGATAATGGACATTGCAAAATAGAAAATCCATTTCGGCAAATAGTCCCCGGGAGTATCGGGAAAGATAAAAGGAACAAGCCAATACCACATTCCGAGAACGGTCAAAGGAAGCTGACCGAGAAGAAGATACGGTCTGAATTTACCCCAACGAGTTCTGGTTTTTTCAACAATAACACCGATAAACGTATCGTTGAAAGTATCCCATACAGTTGCAACAATGTTCTGAATAGCAAGATAACTGAAATCGATTTTAACAACATCATAGATATATCTGTCTTTAAAATCATCGATGTTAAGACTTGCAGCTGTATCTTCCAGAACATAGGCAACGGTTTCTTTTGTACCGACAAAACGTCTGTTTTTAAGAAGTGACGAATTATCAGTTTTTGTTTCAACATTTTCTCTTACTGCTGACATAACCTCACCTACCTTAATATTTAAAATTTTAGCATATTTTATTATTCAATGCAATATTTTTTAATCATTTAATTATATTCGACCGTCACATATACAGTTGCTGAGTTCTATTGTTTCTCCTGCGGAAAGTTCTGTTTTCAGGCAGTTGTCTTCAATAATATAAGGCTTGTTTGTCTTGAGATTCTTCGTCTTATCATTTAATTTAATTCTTAATGTGCAGTCGTTTTCTGCAGTTACCGCAGCATTTTTAAGAATCGAATTTTCCCAAGAAATATCGAAGGTCAGATTTCCCCTTGCTCTGATACCCTTAACCGAACCCTTGTTCCAGTCATTTGGCAAAGCAGGCAAAAGCTCTGCAACTCTGTTGTCAGGAGAGCCAAGGTGGCTTTGAAGAAGCATTTCCGTAATAGCCGCAACGCCGCCGAAATTACCGTCAATCTGGAACGGGGGATGAATGTCAAAAAGGTTATTGGCAGTACATTTTTCGAGCAGATATTTAAGATGTTTGTACGCATTTTCACCGTCTTTAAGTCGGGTGTAGAAGCAAATTGTCCAGGCTCTTGACCAACCTGTTGAACCGCCACCGTTTTCAATTCGGCGAGCAATGGTTCTCTTTGCTGCTTCATAGATTTCAGGGTCGCTTTCGTTAATCTGGTCACCGGGGAAAAGTCCGAAAAGGTGGGAGATATGGCGGTGTCCGGGATCAGTTTCCTCATAGTCCTTAATCCATTCGCGTATTGTTCCGTAACGCTCGCTGATTTCCATAGGGGGGAGCTTTTCCAGAACTTCAAAAAGAGTTTTTGAAAACTCTTCATCTTTGTTTAGGACCTTGCAAGCGTGAACGGTACGGGTGAAGAGAGCGTAAATAATCTGGAAATCTATTGTTGCTCCCTCGGTAAACATACTCTCCAGTTTTTCTCCGTTAGCGTCAATATAATAAAATTCGTTTTCGGGAGAATTTGATGGTGAAGTTATAAGCTGACCCTTCTCGTTCTCTGTTAAATAATCCTGAACAAACTCGCAGGCTCCTTTTAAAATAGGGTAAATCTCTTCCAGATATTCTGTACTGTTAGTGTATTCGTAATGCTCCCAGAGATTGAGGCAAAGCCAGGGCCCTGCCATAGGGAAGAATCCACAGTCAACGCTGTCGTGAACACCCGTTCTTCCGAATGCATCAGTAGTGTGGTTGATAACCCAACCTCTTGCGCCGAAAAGTTCCTTTGCGGTTTCAGAACCGAAAGAGCTGACCATTTTCATGAAATGGATGAAAGGCGCAGAAGTTTCGGAAAGATTTGCACTTTCACTGGGCCAGTAATTCATTTGAAGATTTATGTTGGTGTGGAAATCGCTTCCCCAGGGTGGATTGAAATCGTGACACCAGATACCTTGAAGGTTAGCGGGAAGTCTGGCATTTTTTCCTGAGCTTTCAATTAAAAGATATCTGCCGAAATTATAGTAAAGAGCAAACAAATCCGGATCGTATTCATCCCATTTGAGTTCTTTGAGTCTTTGGTTTGTTGTAAGTTCACTGATTTTAGTTGCTTCTAATTCGAGTTGAACATTACTGAACCATTTTTTATGGGTCGAAATATGAGTTTCTTTAACCTTTTTGTAATCTGCATTTATAAGTCTTTCAATTGTTTCATTTAACTTGCTTTTGAAATCAACAGATTCGTCAATATCATATTTATTAACATTGTAATTTGTTTCAAAAGCGGCGTAAACAATAACATAAGTTGCATCAATAACGGTTATTGTGCTGTGGTCGGCAGTCAATTCACCGTCTGTTTTAATGCAAAGCTTTGCACCGAATGACATACCCTCGCCACCCTCACCATAGTAATGATGGGTATTGTATGTAATTCTGCCGTTCATAATAATTGTGTCAGGATTTACGCAGGAGCTGTATGCATCCTGCTTTCTTTTAATGCTCACATTGCAAGAAAAAGGTTTTTCGTCAGTTTCAACTTTATAAACAAATCCGTCAAAATCGGCGCTGATAAAGCATTCACTTTTAAAATTTATCTTGCTTTTTGTCCAGAAAATCCGAGCAACAGCTTCGCTTAATTCCAATTCCTTACGATAATTTGAGATAGGGGATTTATCAAGAAAATCAATGAAAATCTCGCCAAAGCTTTCATAGGAACGGACAACGGGCGGGTCTGATAAAAAAGTTTCGCGGGCAAGCTGAGCCGCTTCTTTAAGTTTTTCTTCGCTGACAAGGCGACGGATTTCCTTGAGGGCTTCGGGTGAAGCGTGGTATTTCTCCTGAATCTGCCTGCCGCACCAGAGGGATTCTTCATTAATTTCAATCTGTTCACAATGGGGGTTACCATATTGCATAGCACCGATTCTGCCGTTACCTAAAGGCAACGCCCACATCCAATCATCTATAAATTCATTATACCAGAGTTTTGTTGACATATTTTCACAACCTATAAGAAAGTTTTGATGTTATTATATCATCTGATTGCAGATGTTTCAATAAATATAACCAAGAAATACATTATATTAATAAATAACTCCCGGAATCCTGAGTGATAACAACATCACCATCACATCTTTTCAAGAAATTCTACCGTTAAGAATAAATTACATAAATATTTACGGGCCGTGTCAATAGTGACACCGCCCGTATTTTGTTTATTCAAATAAAGTTTTTGTGCCTGCAGTATATTCCCAAGGAACAAAACCTGATTCAAGTGCAGGGCTGTTAAGTGCAAGCGTAAAATCGCGGTTTTCGGGATCCTTGAACATGGGGTCTGCAAAAACTGCATTGTTGTAATATCCGCGTAATGTCATTATCACCATTGATTTTCTTTCAAAGAAGCTCATGGAATCGCCCGAATAAACATTACCGCCGTGCTTGTAATCCCAGTAAGTGTTGCTGTCATCAACAAACCAATCGGGGTCGGTTGTGAGAGCATACATCGTTGCGTTGTCGGTAACAAGGATATTGTTGGAAAGAGTGAGAGAGTTATGTTCTTCATTTCTTGTGATTCTGAAGGCGCCGTCACCGCCGAAAGCAAAGATATTGTTTCTTACAATGTTATCTTTACCATAGTGCTGATGGAAGGTCTGCGATGAGCAGTCATAAACAAGATTGTTTTCAACCAGCATGCCGCTTGAACCTTCATCAAGATAAATGCCCCAGCCGCCGTAGCCGTATCTGCCTTCATCACAGCCGACATTATAAATAACATTTCCGCTTATAACCGTATCGGGCTGAATACCGAGAGTATAGATTGCACCCATATCGGAAAGCCAGCCGTTGCCGATATCATAAATAAGATTATCGCAGATTTTTATGTTGTTGGTTGAGTTAGCCGAATATCCCCAGTTCCAGCCAACGGAAATTCCTGTGTACCATCCGTCGTGAATTTCGTTGTTTGTAAGGTCACAGTCGATTGCGTGGGTCAGAAGGATGCCGATGGCGTTGTTGAAAATTCTGCCGTAGCTGTTGATATGGCAATCGGTCACATCAATATTGCGTGTTGATGCGGGAACAACAAAATCGCCGTGGATAAACACCGCATTTGCACCGATTTCGTTGAACATACAGCTCGTAATTTTGCAGTCTGCCGCAGCCTTATCAAACTTGATTGCGGTATATGAAATGTTTTCAAATCGGCAATCGGTAAAATTGATTCCCGAAGAGGCGGTGATGTTAATTGCGGCAGGAGTTTCAAACGCTGCCTGAGGGTGGGTTGCACCGTATTCTATGTTCTTATATAAAGGATGAGATTCTTCGAAAACCTTGCCTGAAAAAGAGCTGTCTTTTCCTACATAATCCCAATCGGTATGCTCAAAATTGATGCCCTGGAATGAAATGTTTTTTGCACCGTCAATGTTCATAAGCTTTTCTGCAACGCCTGCGTAAAGCACGGTGTTTTCAACGGTTTCGCCCTCTTCGGGGATATAGTAAAGCTTTTCTTCCGTACGGTCAAGATACCATTCACCGGGAAGCGAAAGTGCTTCTTTTACATTTTCAAAAACATAGTTGTCTTCAACTCTGACCGTCATTGCAGTGGGCTTTCTTGTTTCGACTCTGCCTGTTTCGGCATTGACCGAATTGAGAGGCAGAAGCTCATCGCACCAGAAATGCATGATTCTCACAGAAACATCCCTGACATTTGCAAAGTCAAGAACATCGCCGGGATTTGCATAGAAAACAACTGATTTTGTGAAAAACTGTGCTTCGTTTTCAGGAACCATAGCCTCATCTGTTTTGGGATCGGCAACCTGGTGAAGACCTTCTTTGGGATAATTGGGGCGTGAAAGTCTTTTGTTTTCCTTAAAAAGCGAATGAAAATAATCATTTTCACTTCCGATGGGAACGTCAGTCACAAAAGCATTTACTCCGTTGATTGTTGTTTCGCTCCAGCCTGAAATTTCCTTTGCGCCCGTAAACGAAACTTCTTCATCGGGATATGAGCGGTAAAGAACATTGCTTCTGTCTTCGGCGGTGAATTCAACGGTATTATCAATAAAATAATTACCTTCTCTGAACCAGACAGTAACCGATTCATCAGAGTTAATGTTTTTGACAAGTTCTTTTGCTTTTTCAAAAGTTTTCAGCGGAGCTTCAAAGGTGCCTGCGTTGGTGTCGTCGCCGTCGGGAGCAACAATAAGGTCATATTCACCCATAACGAATTCGCCTTCATCAAAAGCAGACTTAACCTGTTGCGAAGGTTTGGGGAACACGGGAGCCGGGCTTTCGGGCGGGAACAAAACAGCTGTTAACATGGTGACAAACGAGGTGAAAACAGCAGCTATTCTTGTTAAAAATACGTTCATAAAACATTAACCTCTCAATCCTTGAAGTGTTTCTATTTTATCATGATTTTAAAATTTGGTCAATAATATTTCACACAGTCGTCGGATGATGTTTTTATAGTAGATTTTTTGATGCGTGTATGGTATAATTCAACTCGACAAATAAGAATTTGTCGGATTGAGACTATCTTTTAGCAGAATAGCAACCAAGAATTTTATAATCAAATATAACAGAAATCAAAAGGTGAAAATATGGGAAAACATGACTCATTACAAATTATTTTTGTCAGACATGCCGAAACAGATTATGGTGATATCGGAGACCGAGATCCGAGCGATGGCGAGCTTACCGCAAAAGGTGAACAGCAGTGTATTGAGTTAGGCGAAAAGCTTAAGGATTTGCCGATAGATGCATATATAACAAGTTCTCTGTTGCGCAGTTTTAAAACTGCTGTCGGTGTTTGCGATGCAAAGCCTAACAAGCCTTTGATTGAAATCTGTCCCGAGCTCGTGGAATGCGGCTGCACACCCAATTATTACGGCTGCAGTGAAGAATATCTCCGTCGATATTACAAAAACGCAAAAATGTGTGAAAAGCTCTACGGCACAGAAAGTTATGAATTTGGCTGTGAGGCTTTTGAAGATAATGTTATCCGCGCAGAAAAAGTGATTTCTTACATCAAAAACAGATTTTCTTTCGGTGAACGTGTT
>JAZRLY010000048.1:0-48098 GCA_045647065.1 Acutalibacteraceae bacterium | reverse complement strand
ACATATGCTCCGATGCTCTCAAAAGAACTGTCACCTATTGACTGGAATCTGAGTGCAAAAGAGGTTCATAATAAGATAAGAGGTCTTTCTCCGTGGCCCTCGGCAAATGCAAAACTCAACGGAAAAACCGTTAAGATTCATTCGACATTACTTTCCGATTTGAATGGTACATCTGCAGGTCAGATTGTTGAAGCGGGCAAAAAGCTTGTTGTTTGCTGTGGTGATATGAATTGCATTGAAATTCTCAATCTTCAGGCTGAAGGTAAGAAGGCGATGCCTGCGGTTGATTTTATGAGAGGAAATCAGATTAATATCGGAGATTTTTTTGAATAATAAGAAAGGAAATCGGATATGCCATATTTCTTTATAGATTATTATTACATTATTCTTGTTATTCCCGCAATGATTCTTGCGGCTTGGGCACAGTTTAAGGTTAAATCAACCTATAACAAATTCTCAAGAGTTGAAAATTCAAGAAGAATAACGGGAGCATATGCCGCTCAGGCTATTCTCACTCATTACGGAATAACCGATGTCAGAATTGAGCAGACATCGGGCAAACTCACTGACCATTATGACCCCAAAGCAAAGGTGATCCGTCTTTCTGAGGGTGTGTATAACAGTACAAGCATTGCTGCGGTCGGTATTGCGTGCCATGAAGCAGGGCACGCCGCACAGCACGCTGAAGACTATAAACCCATTAAAATCCGCAACTCACTTATTCCTGTTTGCAATATCGGTTCAACGCTCGGTATTCCTCTTGCTCTTATGGGATATTTCTTTGGCTTCGAACCGCTTATTTCCATCGGACTTTTACTCTATTCTGCAATTGCTCTTTTTCAGCTTGTTACGCTTCCCGTTGAGTTCAATGCCAGCAAGCGTGCGATTGCGGTTATAGGCGACAGAGGACTTCTTGCTGACGACGAGGTCAGCAGTGCAAAAAAAGTTCTTTCTGCTGCTGCAATGACTTATGTTGCTTCGATGATTGTTGCTCTTGCAAACCTTCTCAGACTTGTTCTGAGATTCAGACGCAGAAACTGATAATTACCCCGAAAGGATGCTGAATATATGAAAAGTGCAAGGCAGGTTGCATTTGAAGCACTTCTGAAAGTTCACCGTGACGGTGCATATTCAAATCTTGCTGTTGACAGCCTTTTAAAAGAGAATAACGGTCTTGACGAGCGTGACAGAGCTTTTGTCTGCAACATTGTTTACGGCACGCTTGACAGATTAATGCTGATTGATTATAATCTCGGTCTTTATCTTAACCAGCCGGTAAGAAAACTAAAGCCCGAGTTACATACAATCCTCAGAATGGGGGCTTATCAGCTTTTGTTTATGGATAAAGTTCCTTCAAGAGCGGCTGTGAATGAAAGTGTTAATCTTGCGAAAGTCAATAAATCATCTTTTGCTGCGTCGCTTGTAAATGCGGTGTTGAGAAGAGTGTCAGATAACGGATTGAGACTTCCCGAAGGCGATGAAAAGGATCCTGATTTTCTTTCAATCAAATATTCTTGCCCCGCCTGGATTCTCTCTTTGTGGATTGATGCATACGGATTTGAAAACGCTGTTGCACTTGCAGAAAAAGCGCTTGAAGCGCCGAATGTTGTTATCCGTGCCAACACAACAAAGATTACTGCTGACGAACTGATTTGGAAGCTTGCCGAGGAAGGTGTTGTTTCGGAAAAGTCGGACATTTCTGATGCTGCGCTTATTCTCAGCAATACAGGCTCTGTTGAGGAGCTTGAAGCATATAAAGAAGGGCTTTTCCACGCACAGGATTTTGCATCGCAGATCTGCTGCAAAGCACTTGACCCACAGCCGGGCGATACGATTTTTGATATGTGTTCTGCACCGGGAGGAAAAGCATTCACGATTGCTGAAATGATGAATAACAGAGGCGTCGTGAGAGCTTTTGATGTTTACCAGTCAAGAGTTGAACTCATAAAAAACGGCGCGAAAAGACTCGGTCTTGACAATGTGTTCTCATATCTTTCGGATGCATCTATTTTCAATGAAAATTACGGTTTTGCTGACAGAATTCTCTGTGATGTGCCGTGCTCCGGTCTCGGCATCATCCGCAGAAAGCCTGAAATCCGTTTCAAGAGCCGTAATGATATTGACAATTTACCTGAATTGCAGTATCGTATTCTTTGTAATTCGGTTAAATATCTTAAGGATGGCGGCAGAATTGTTTATTCAACCTGCACGCTTAATTCCAAAGAAAATTCAGAGGTTTGTGACAGATTCTTACGCGAGCATCCCGAATTTTCGGTAGTTGAAATAATGCCTGAAATTCCAAGATATAAAGCGGAAGAAAAATATCTGACACTTATGCCTCACATTCATTCAACAGACGGATTTTTTGTTGCCGCCTTTGAAAAAACGGGGGTAACAAATGTATAAAGACATTCTTTCAATGACGCTTGAAGAGATTACCGAAGAGTTTTCTGCGATGAAAATTCAGAAGTTCCGTGCAAAGCAAATTTATGAATGGCTGCATAAACATCTTGCGTCAAGCTATGATGAAATGCTGAATATTCCCAAGACTTTGCGTGAAGAACTTTCAGAGAAATTTCCGCTTTATAATTGCTCAATTGCAAGAAAACAGGTTTCAAAGCTTGACGGTACTGTCAAATATCTTTTTGAAATGCACGACGGTGATTTTGTTGAAAGCGTTGTAATGAAATATAAATACGGCTATACAATCTGCGTTTCTTCGCAGGTTGGCTGTAAAATGGGTTGCGCATTCTGCGCTTCAACCCTTGGCGGCTTTAAAAGAAGTCTTATGCCCGGTGAGATTCTTTCTCAGCTTTATACGGCGCAAAAAGATCTGGGAGAGAGGATTTCTCACATTGTTCTTATGGGCATGGGCGAGCCGCTTGATAATTATGATAATGTAATGAGATTTCTGGAACTGATAACAGATGAGAAAGGACTAAATCTTTCAATGCGAAATATTTCGCTTTCTACCTGCGGCATTGTTCCTAAAATTCACGAAATGCTTGAAAAACATTTGCAGCTTACATTATCCATTTCTCTGCATGCGCCGAGCGATGAACTTCGCAGCAGAATAATGCCGATAAACAAGAGATATTCCGTTGATGAGCTTTTGAAGACTTGCAGAAAATATGCATCGGAAACATCAAGACGCATATCATTTGAATATGCTATGCTTTCGGGTGTAAATGATTCCGATGACTGTGCATATTTGCTTGCCTCAAAGCTTAAAGGAATGCTCTGCCACGTTAATCTTATTCCGGTTAATGAGGTTGCTGAAAGTCCGTTTAAACCGAGTACTTCTGAAAGAGTCGAAAGATTCGTTCAGATTCTTGAAAAAAACGGTATAAATGCAACTGTGCGCCGCAAGCTCGGTTCTGATATCGATGCTTCGTGTGGTCAGCTCAGGCAAAAAGAAAATAAAAACCGGATGAAGGGAGTTGAATCGTTATGAAAATTGTTGCAAGAACAGACAAGGGTATTGTCCGTGATAACAACCAGGATTCTTACACAGCCTTTGAGCTTGAAGGCGGTGCGATTCTTGCTGTTGTTTGTGACGGGATGGGCGGCGCAGCTGAAGGCGCCCTTGCAAGCTCGGAAGCTGTTAAGATAATAAGGGATTTTATTGCTGAAAGATATCAGAATGATATGAGCGATATTTCCATCAGAAGTCTTCTTGTTTCAGCAATTGAAAACGCTAACAAACATATCTATAATATTTCCGGAACAGATGAAAGTTATGAAGGCATGGGAACGACCGTTGTTGCTTCTCTGATAACAAACTCATTTGTTTACATTGCCCATGCGGGCGACAGCAGAGCATATAAAATAACAGACGGAGAACTTCTGCAGCTTACCAGAGATCACTCCGTTGTTCAGAATATGCTCGAAAGCGGTGAAATAACTCCCGAAGAAGCTCAGGATCATCCGAGTAAACATATTATTACACGAGCACTTGGTGTTGATGATTTTATCCGTACGGATTTTTGTCAGGAACCTTTCGAAGATAAAGATATTCTAATTCTTTGTTCTGACGGTCTGACTAATTATGTCAAGTCTGACGATATCTTACGGCTCACAAGCGACGGCGATTTTTATAAATACGCCGACAGACTTGTAAACCTTGCAAATCAAAATGGCGGCGGCGACAATATAACTGTTGTTGCAGTTGTTTATTGATTCTTTTGACTTGTGATTTTGAAAGGAATGTTTATATATGGATAATTACACCGGTAAAAGACTTGACGGCAGATATGAAATTCAGGAAGTTATCGGCGTCGGCGGTATGGCGGTCGTTTATAAGGCTTATGATAATATTGACGACAGAACTGTTGCCGTTAAAATTCTGAAAGACGAATTTCTTGCAAATGAAGAGTTCCGCCGCAGATTCAAGAATGAATCAAAAGCTGTTTCCGTGCTCTCTCATCCTAATATTGTTAAGGTTTTCAATGTCAGCTTCGGCGACAAGCTTCAGTACATTGTTATGGAGCATGTTGAAGGCATAACTCTTAAAGAATATATTGAGCAGCAGGGTAAGCTCGGTATCAAAGAAACCGTGCATTTCACAATTCAGATTCTCAGAGCTTTGCAGCACGCACATGACAAGGGCATTGTTCACAGAGACATCAAACCTCAGAATATTATGCTTCTTTCAAACGGTAATATCAAGGTTACCGATTTCGGTATTGCGAGATTCAGCTACAGCGATACAAAAACAATGACTGACAGCGCAATCGGTTCTGTTCATTATATCAGCCCTGAGCAGGCAAGGGGCGACACAACTGATGACAGAGCAGATATCTATTCAGTAGGCGTTGTTCTTTATGAAATGCTGACGGGTCAGCTTCCCTTCCAGTCGGATAATTCTGTTTCTGTTGCACTTATGCAGCTTCAGACTGAACCCAAGCTTCCCAGAGAGCTTAACAGCAGCATTCCCATCGGTCTCGAGCAGATAGTAATGCACGCAATGCAGAAAAATAATAAGGACAGATATCAGTCGGCTGCAGAGATGCTTCTTGATATTGAAGAATTCAAGAGAAATCCTTTAATCAGATTCCAGCACGATTATTTTGTTGACAGCGATCCCACAAAATTTGTTCCGAGAAAAAATCCTTCAACACCCTCACAGCCTGCAATCAAGATTCCTGTTTCAGGTCCTTCTCAGCCCCAGTCTCCCGAGTATGACGAATATGATGATTCGGATGACGGCAGAAAAGGTAAGGGCGGTCTTATTGCAATTGGTGTTGCAATTGGTTTGCTTGTCATTTCTCTGTTTGCATTCTTGTTTACTTATTTCTTTACCGATGTTTTCAGAAACACTTCGGCAAGTGTTCCCAACTTCGTCGGAATGAATTATGAAACCCAGATTAAGGACAATTCAAAGTATTCGGCATATAAGTTTGAAATCAGCACGATTTCAAACAGCGCATATGAAAACGGAACTGTTTTTGATCAGGAACCCGATAGCGGTCAGAAGCTTGACAAAAACAGCAATGTAGTTCAGCTCGCGATTGTTCAGAATGAAGAAAAAATAGTTGTTCCCAATGTTATCGGTTACGGTCATGAACTTGCTGAACAGACTCTCAAAAACAAGGGTCTTATCGTAAAGCTTACTCCCATGCTCAGCCTTACGGAAGAATTCGGCAAGGTAATCAAGACTGATCCCGAGGCAGATACAGAGATTGACACAGGCTCCGTTATTATTGTTTATTATGCAAGCAACGAGGATCTGGTTGAAGTTCCGTCTGTTGCAAATGTTGGCTGGGATGTTGAAATGGCTGAGGCTATGCTTAAATCTGTTCCGCTTGTTATGGACCCCGAAATCAAAGAGCAGAACAGCAATGAGCCTGCCGGTACCGTTATTGCACAGTCACCCGAAGCAGGTGAAAAGGTTATGCCCAACAGTAAGGTTTCGATTGTAATCAGTAACGGTATTCCCGAGTCAAGCGAAGCTGAAATCAGACTTAATCTTCCCTCATCAGGTTCAAGAGGAAGCTTTGAAGTTTTTGTTAATAACGAATCCGTTATGAATAAATCTCTTCTCCTTGACGGAAGTGAGTATCCCTTCAAGATTTCGGGTAGCGGTGCGGATGTTTCAGTTAAGATTTATATCGATAACAAAGAATACTATACTTGTATTGTTGATTTCACGCAGAATCCTGCTGTTGTAATGAACGGTTCATATTCCGGTTCAATCGGTGTCCCTTCGTCACGCAAGCAGATGCCCTCTGTTGTCGGAATGACAATGAGCCGGGCTATCAGTCATCTTTCCTCAAGCGGATTTAATGTAAATAATATTCATATCGCTTACCAGACAGTTTATACCGATGCAGACAACGGAGTTGTTCTTTCGCAGACTCCCGCTGCTACTGCTTCGGGAATAATGGGAATAACACAGACTTACGACACCAATACCCAAATCACTCTTGTTGTCGGACAGAAGGAAGGTCTTTGATTAAGTGCCTAAACTTGACGGAATTATAATTAAAGGTATCGGCGGCTTCTATTATGTTGAAGCCGCCGGTGAGATATACGAATGCAAGGCTAGGGGAGTATTCCGTAAATCGGGAATCAAGCCTCTTGCAGGCGACCGTGTCACAATCAGCATAAATGAAAATGCTGAAAATACAATTGATGAAATTCACGAAAGATGCTCTGTCTTTCAAAGACCGCCTGTTGCGAATGTTGACAGACTGTTTATCGTTTCCTCGGTATGTGAACCCAAACCTGTTTTGCTTATTATTGACAGACTTACGGCACTTGCAGCAACAAAAGGAATCGAGCCGATTGTTGTTTTCACAAAGAATGACCTCGAAAACGCAGACGAGTATGTTGACATTTATACCAGAGCAGGTATAAAATCTTTTGCTGTTTCCTGCGTTACGGGTGATGGCGTGGACCTTGTTAGAGCTGAACTTAAAAATCATATCAGTGCTTTTTGCGGCAATTCTGGTGTCGGCAAATCATCGCTTTTAAATGTAATCGATCCTGAATTGGCTCTCAAGACTGGTGAAATCAGCGACAAACTTGGAAGAGGACGCCATACAACTCGTCACAGCGAACTTTTTAAGGTCGAGGGCGGATATGTTGCAGACACACCCGGGTTCTCTTCTTTTGATGCAGAGGAAACGGAAATCATTCTTAAAGATGACCTTCCATATGCATTCAAAGAATTTGAGGATTATCTCGGTCAGTGTAAATTCACCTCTTGCCTTCATATGAAGGATAAGGGATGCAGAATAATTCAGGCAGTCGAGGACGGAGATATTCCCGTAAGCCGTCACGAAAGCTACTGCGCAATGATGGAGCAGGCAAAAAACATTAAAGAATGGGAAATTAAAAAACGGTAACGAAATACATCACCGCTGATTATACTGTAATGAGTAAAGGCTCAAGCTGTATATTCAGGCGGTGATTTTTTTGAGATATGATTCCAAGGGCTCTGTTCTTATTGCGTTTGCAATAGGAATGGTTGTTGCGGCACTGTTTCCTTACACATTGGCCATTCTGATTATTGCGGGAATTATGATTCTTGCAGGCCTGAGCCTTTGCAGATTTTATTGAAGGAGGCTCTGATGGTGAAAATTGTCGTTGTTCGCAGTCCAAAAGCTTTGCGGGGAATATTAAGAATGTTATTCGGAATTAAAAAACAGGAAAATCCAACATAGCTTGTAAAAAAAGAGAGGCAGCCTCATTTATGAGACTGCCTTTTTTACTGTTTATTGATTAATATTCAAGCGAACCCTCAAAGACAAGCTTTGTTGAACCTGTAAGGAATACGCCTTCGTCGCTGTAATTAACGATGAGGTCGCCGCCGCGGACTTTAACGGTGATGTCGGTATTCTTTTTGCAGAATCCGTTTTCAACCGCTGCAACAACTGCTGCGCAAGCGCCTGTACCGCAAGCAAGAGTTTCGCCGTTACCGCGTTCCCAGACTCTCATCTTAAGGGTTGTTTCGTTTACAACTCTTACGAATTCGGTGTTGACTCTGTGAGCGAAGATGTCAGCTTTTTCAAACTTGGGACCAACTTTTTCAATTTCGATTGTATCAACTCTGGGAACAAAAACAACGCAGTGGGGGTTACCCATTGAAACGCAGGTGATTCTGTGTTCTTCGCCGTTGATTGTTACGGGATAATCGATGAACTTGTTGGTGCCGACTGTGCTTGTGACAGCATTTTCAAGGTCTGCCTTGCCCATATTTGCGCAAACTGAGCTGACCTTACCGTTCATTGTGTAAAGCTCAACGCTCTTGACACCGCTTGCAGTTTCGATTGTTACTGTTTCGGTATCAACATAACCCTTGTCGTAAACATACTTTGCAACCGAACGCATTGCGTTACCGCCCATTCTGCCTTCACTGCCGTCAAGGTTGAATACTCTCATCTTAACCTGAGCAACATCTGATTTTTCAACGAGAACTACGCCGTCGCTGCCTACACCGTGATTTCTGTCACAAAGGCTTACGCAGAGGCTTTCGGGGCAGGTGATTGAATTGTCAAAGTTTTCAATAACAATGTGGTCGTTACCCGATGCGTCCATCTTAACGAAGTTAAGAGTCTGTCTTTCGGTACGCATATTGTTGATGTCAACAAGCTCTGTATTCTGCTGATTGAAACGGCTTGCGATGATATCTGCAAGTGCGTTTGCAGTATCGAGAGAAGTGATGCAAGCAATTGAAAGCTGGATTGCGCGTCTGTGAAGAGCAATGTAGTCGCCCATTGTTGAGTCCTGAAGAGCGCCTGTATAAACAACATAGTCAATCTTGCCGCTTTCGAGAAGCTCATAGATTGCTGAGTTGTCGTCATATCTGCTGTTGACATATTCAACATCGATGCCGAGCTGTGATATTGCATCAGCAGTTTCTTTTGTAGCGTAGATGTTAATCTTGAGGTCGTCAAGCTTCTTTGCGAGTGAAACAGCATCAAGTAAATCGTGGCTGTCTACGCTGAGAAGAATGCCGATGTTCTTTTCAGCTGTGGGAAGCTGAATCTTGAATCCTGCTGAAGTGAGACCCTTGTAAAGAGCTTCTGCAGTAGTTTTACCGATACCGAGAACTTCACCGGTTGATTTCATTTCGGGGCCGAGAATTGAGTTTACATCCGAAAGCTTTTCAAATGAGAATACGGGAACCTTAACAGTGAAGTAGGGGGGAGTCTTATAAAGACCTGTGCCGTATCCAAGATCCTTGAGGGGCTGGCCGATCATAACTTTTGAAGCAATGTCAACCATAGGAACGCCTGTAACCTTGCTGATGTAAGGAATTGTTCTTGAAGCTCTGGGGTTAACCTCGATAACATAAAGCTGATTGTGGTAAATAAGATACTGAATATTGACAAGGCCCTTTGTTCCGAGTGAAAGAGCAAGCTTTTCGGAAACATCACAGATAGTCTCGCGCATCTTATCGTTGAGGTTATAGGGGGGATAAACAGCGATTGAGTCACCGCTGTGAACACCGGCTCTTTCAACGTGCTCCATAATACCGGGGATGAGAACATCCTTGCCGTCGGAGATAACGTCAACTTCGAGCTCTGTGCCCATCATATATTTATCAACAAGAACGGGATTTTCAATTTCGCCTGAAAGGATGATGTCCATATAACGTTCAACATCTGCATCCTCGTGAGCGATTGTCATATTCTGACCGCCGATAACATATGAAGGACGGAGAAGAACGGGATAGCCGAGAGTATTTGCAGCGTTGAGAGCTTCCTGCTTTGTCATAACGCCCATACCCTTGGGTCTGCGGATTGCAAACTTTTCAAGAAGAGCATCAAAGCGTTCTCTGTCTTCAGCAGTGTCGATACCGTCAGCTGATGTGCCGAGGATTTTGATGCCGTTTTCATCAAGGAACTTGGTGAGCTTGATAGCGGTCTGTCCGCCGAATGCAACAACAACGCCGATGGGCTGTTCAACCTTGATGATGTTCATAACATCTTCGGGAGTAAGAGGCTCAAAATAGAGTCTGTCAGCTGTGTCGTAGTCGGTTGAAACGGTTTCAGGGTTGTTGTTGATAATAGCAACTTCATAGCCGAGTTCTTTAAGAGTCCATACGCAATGAACTGATGAATAGTCGAATTCTATACCCTGACCGATTCTGATGGGGCCTGAACCGAGAACGATAATTCTTTCTTTCTTGTTATTTTCAAGGAAGGGACGTGCTTCGCATTTCTCGTCATAAACAGAGTAGAAATAGGGAGCTGCAACGGGGAAGTTTGATGAGCAGGTGTCAACAATCTTATATACGGCATCTTTATGTGCGGGAAGCTCGCTGACGCCCGAAAGTCTCTTGAGTGCAGCATCGGTATAGCCGTATGTTTTACCCTGATTATAAAGCTCTGTTGTAAGATTACCGTTTTCAATTGCTTTTTCGAAATCTGCAAGATTCTTGAGCTTGAGAAGGAACCATTCGGTAATCTTTGTGATTTCGTGGATTTCTTCGATTGACATACCGCCTTTGATAGCCTCAAATACTGAGAAAAGACGCATATCATCGGTATTCTTGAGTCTTTCAACAAGAGGAGCATTTGTTTTGGGAGCAGCATTAAGAGTGTCAAGAGAAATCTCCGCGCCTCTGACAGCTTTCATAATTGCGCTTTCAAAAGTTGTACCGATTGACATAACCTCACCGGTAGCCTTCATCTGAGTGCCGAGCTGACGGCTTGCGTTAACGAACTTGTCGAAGGGCCACTTGGGAAGTTTAACAACTATGTATTTTACATCGGGCTCAAACTTTTCACAGTTAAGACCGGTTGTTTCATTCTTGATTTCATCAAGAGTGATTCCGAGAGCAAGCATAGCGGTAACTTTTGCAATGGGATAACCTGTCGCCTTACTTGCGAGAGCCGATGAACGGGAAACTCGGGGGTTAACCTCGATAACAGCGTAATCCATGCTGTTGGGGTCAAGTGCAAACTGGCAGTTACATCCGCCGATGATGCCGAGAGCATCAACTATATCAAGAGATGCCTTGCGGAGCATCTGGAATTCTTCGTCAGTAAGCGAAAGAGCGGGAGCAGCAACGATACTGTCGCCGGTGTGGATACCTACGGGGTCAAAGTTTTCCATGCTGCAGACGGCGATGCAGTTGCCTGCGCTGTCACGCATTGTTTCAAACTCGATTTCTTTCCAGCCGAAGATGTATTTTTCAACAAGTACCTGAGTGATGGGGGAAAGGTCAAGACCTGTTTTTGCTATAACAGCAAGTTCTTCAGCGTTGTTTGCAACGCCGCCGCCGCCACCGCCGAGTGTGAATGCGGGACGGATGATGATGGGATAACCGATTCTTTCTGCAATTTCAAGTGCGGTTTCAACATCATTTGCAATTTCCGAAGGAATAACGGGCTGGTTGATTGATTCCATCGTATCTCTGAACATTTTTCTGTCTTCAGCCTTGTCGATGGCTTCAGCGTTTGTTCCGAGAAGTTTAACGCCCATTTTATCAAGATAACCGTCTTTGCTAAGCTGCATAGCGATTGTAAGACCTGTCTGACCGCCGAGACCTGCAAGGAGACTGTCGGGCTTTTCTTTTTCAATAATTCTCTTGACTGTTTCTGCGGTGAGAGGCTCAAGATAAATTTCATCTGCAAGAGCCTTGTCGGTCATGATTGTTGCAGGGTTTGAGTTAACAAGAACAACATCAAGCCCGGCTTCTTTAAGAACACGGCAAGCCTGTGTTCCCGCATAGTCAAATTCGGCAGCCTGTCCGATAACAATGGGACCAGAGCCGATAACCATTACTTTTTTGATATCTTTATTGATTGGCATATTTAAAACCCCCTTGTGTTGATTAGTCTTTAAGAAGCTTTACGAGAACTGCTTTCTGAGCGTGAAGTCTGTTTTCTGCTTCTTCAAAAATTTCCTTTGCATGTTCTTCAAATACTTTTGCGGTGATTTCTTCTTCGCGATGAGCGGGAAGGCAATGAAGAACCATTGCATCGGGTTTTGCAACAGCCATTACGCTGTCGTTTATCTGATAGCCGTCGAAAATCTTCTTTCTTTCTTCGGCTTCACTTTCCTGACCCATTGATGCCCAGACATCTGTGTAAAGAACATCAGCATCTTTTGCTGCTTCAAGAATATCGGGTGTGCAGGTGAAATCACCGTTTTCAGCAGCCCATTTCATAATTTCTGCATCGGGTTTATAGTTTTCGGGGCAAGCAATGCTGACAGCCATACCCATCTTGATACCGCCAACGATAAGCGAATTAGCCATATTGTTTCCGTCGCCGATGTAGCAGAGTTTGTTGCCTTTGATAGAGCCTCTGAATTCGCGGATTGTCATAAGGTCTGCAAGCACCTGGCAGGGATGGCAGTAATCTGTAAGACCGTTGATGATGGGAATTGAACCGTATTCTGCAAGAGTTTCAACATCGCTCTGGTCAAAGGTTCTTATCATAATTCCGTCGAGATATCCTGAAAGAACACGAGCGGTGTCGTTAACGGGTTCGCCTCTGCCGAGCTGAATGTCGTGTGAGCTGAGGAAGAGAGCCATACCGCCGAGGTCATACATACCAACCTCAAATGAAACTCTGGTTCTTGTTGATGATTTTGCAAAAATCATACCGAGTGTTTTGCCCTTGAGATGATGATGTTCGATTCCGTTTTTCTTTTCGTATTTGAGCTGATCTGCGAGGTTGAGAATCTCGTTGATTTCGTTTGTGCTCAAATCCATAAGTTTGAGTAAGTGCTTCATATATGCCTCCAAAAACAATAATTAACAGATTAAAGTTTATATTCGATATATTATAACATATATATTTATATTTTTAAATATCAAAATCAAAAAAAATTGGATTTTTTTGCAAAAAAATACCGCCATCAGAAATGATGACGGTATGAAAAACAATAAAATGAGAAAAGGGGAGAATAACCCGCAGTATCTTTGATGCAGCAGGTTGAAAGTTTTGTTGATTTTTTGAAATCAATTGTCATTTGTTATCTCCCATAAATTCAATAAGTGCAAAGTTTTGTTCCTGAGAAAATCCCGAGACATTGAAAAGAACAAGTACTTCGTCATAATCTGATGGTTTAATTTCTCTTATCTGAGCATAAGAGCTGTATCTGGGGTCTACAAGTGTTATTTCTGAATAATGTTCTGCCATAAACGGTACAAAGCAGTTGGCATAACTGTCTTTGATAATCAGCAATTTTTTAGATTTATTATTATTAAGATTCTCAATTGTACAGATTCCGTGATTGCCCGACAGGAAATAAGAATATTTGTCTTTTTCGTTCAGAAATTTTTCAAAATACAGCGAATTATATGATTCATCTTTAATGGTGAATCTGAATCTTGTATCTGAAACGAAGGTGTCAATTGAATCGGGAATAATTTTTTCATTAAGTGTTTTGGAGTATAGAGTACCTTTGAATTCATTTGAAATTGTTTTTAATTCGGCAGTTTCATCGGGGATTAAACCAAAAATGTTTGCGACTTTCAGATAAGCTTGATATGCAGCTGCGGTAGTCCAGTGATGGTCAGTTCTGTAAAAAGCATAGTCTATGTCACAAATTTCCCGGGAAACATCAATTGTTTCAATATTCTTAAGCTTTGAAAAACAGTAGGTTATATAATCGCTTTCGCTATCAAGATCAAGGTATGTGGGCAATTTGTCTTTGAATTTTTCCTGGGAAGTGACAATTGGCATAAAATAAAACGGAATATCATTGAATTTGTTTTTCAGTTTGTTCAGTGATGCGATATTTCTGTCGGTCAGCTTATAATCAATATCTTTGAATGATTGAATAAGATTACCGTCATATTCAAAAACTCCGTTAATTTCATTTTTGCCGATTGATTTTTCGATTTCGTTTTTGATTTTTATGAATTCTTCTCTCAAAACGAAATGATCGGAAAAATAATCAGACATACCGGTCATAAATGAGCGGCTTTTCCAGCTATCAACAGTCAGTTTCGGAAATTCCGCAAGAGTTCGGTTTTCATTATAGCTGACTGTTTCTTTCTCTCCGAAAAGTGTGAACGCCGGAATTAAAATTATAATCAGAAAAAAGAGGATAACTCTGAGAACTTTGGTTTTCATAGTTTTCTCCTAAAAATTAAAATAAAGGAAGGGGTTGTATGATGCATCAACGAGATAAGCAATGCACGCAGCTAATCCTGCGGCTTCGCCTGCGATGCAAAGAGCATCTGTTTTTCTTTCTGCTGTGATTTTTTTCCATAGCTTCAGCGGAAGACCTGTTGCGGTTATTGCGGCAATAATAAGAATGATTGAATAGTTATGAATGGTGTTGAGTGTAAATGTGTCAAACAATGTGCCTGACATTCCGAACAATGAGCCAACGAATTCGAATGCATCGGCAGGGGAATAAATTTCAAATATAACCCATCCCATAACAACAGCAAGGAGTGTATAGATTCTTGTTATAACAACGGGGAGCTTCTTTATAACCGATGAGAATACGAACTTTTCGAGGATGAGAATCAATCCGTAATAAACGCCCCAGATGATGAAATTCCAGCTTGCGCCATGCCACATTCCTGTAAGAAACCATACAATCAAAAGATTACGGATTGTATTTGCCTTTCCGTTTTTACTTCCGCCCAGCGGGAAATAAACATAGCTTTTGAACCAACCGCCGAGTGTCATATGCCATCTGCGCCAGAACTCACTGACTGTTTTGGAGTTATACGGATAATCAAAGTTTTTCGGGAAGTTGAATCCAAGCATTTTTCCCAGACCGATAGCCATATCACTGTAACCCGAAAAATCAAAATATATCTGAAGAGTAAATGCGATTATTCCGAGCCAGGCCGTAACAGCGGGAAGTGAAGAATAATCTGTATTTTTAATATTCGTCCAAAGTTCACCGACAGAGTTTGCAATCAAAACTTTCTTGCAAAGACCGCAGATAAAAGTTGATATACCGTTGCTGATTGCAACAAAATCAATTTTTCTTTCTTCAAGTTCTTTTGCAACATCTTCGTAAAGAACAATCGGACCTGCAACAATCTGTGGGAACATCGTAACGAATGCGGCGAACTTGATAAAGTTCTTTTGTACACTTATGTTTCTTCTGTAAAGGTCAATGGTATATGACATTGACTGGAACGTGAAAAAGCTGATACCTATGGGAAGAGGAAGGTTCGGATTATAGAGTGATAATCCGAAAGCGGAGTTCAATGTTTCGATGAAAAATCCGCTGTATTTGAAAACACCGAGTAATGAAAGATTCATTGCAACAGAAATAATCAAAGCGATTTTCCTGATTTTCTTGTTATCGTCAAATCTGTTCATTGTCAATCCGGCAAGATAGTCAATGAGCGTTGACAGAATCATTATCAGCACATAAACCGGTTCGCCCCAGGAATAAAAGAGGAGTCCCGAGAAAAAAAGAACAGCATTTTTAAACCTGAACGGTACTGCATAGTAAATCAGCAACGTAACAGGCAGAAACATAAACATAAATACAGATTCAGAAAAAACCATAGTATACCCTTTGTTATGTTATTTATTGTATTTTACTATATTATATATATTATTTCAATGGAAATTTAGTTGCAGAATTTCTGAAAATTATTTCAGTTTTAATTTAAAATGAACAAAAATAAAGGCACCGATAAAACAGTGCCTTTGTAAACAATTATTTGTTAGCCTTGAGTCTTTCGTCGATGATGCCTTTAACGGTTTCGATAACCTTGTCGAGTTCAACCTTAAGACTGATTTCCTTATCTCTTGTAACGATTTCGCAAACGCCTTCCTTGAGGTTTCTGGGGCTTACGATTACTCTTACAGGAACACCGAGAAGGTCAGCATCCGAGAACATTGCACCGGGTCTGATGTTTCTGTCGTCATAGATTACTTCCATTCTCTCGTCGAGCATTTTCTGATAAAGTTCATCGGACACGCCTCTGCACTCATCGTCGTCAGCTCTCAGGCAGCAGACCTGAACATGCCAGGGAGCGATTGACATCGGCCAGATGGGACCGTATTCATCGTGGTGCGCTTCGCAAACGGATGCAGCAAGTCTGCCGACGCCGATGCCGTAGCAGCCCATAATGGGATACTGAAGGTTACCTTCGCTGTCAAGATACTGCATACCCATTGATTTAGTATATTTTGTGCCGAGCTGGAAGATGTTGCCGACTTCGATACCTCTTGAAATGTTGATTGCGGGTTTGCCGCACTTGGGGCAGATACCGCCTTCCTTGATTTTAGCAAGGTCGATATATTCAACATCGCCGATATCCCTGCTGATTTTGAGTCCCTTGTAATGATGGTCAGCCTGATTAGCACCGCAAGAAAGATTGTGAGTGTTTTCGAGTGATTTGTCAAAGAGAACTGTGAACTTTTCTCTGTCAAGGTTGTAAGGACCGATGAAGCCTGCAAAAAGACCGCAATCGTCAGTAATAACAGCGGGATGAACTGCTTCGCCGAGATAGTTGGTGAGCTTTGTTTCGTTGATATCAAGGTCACCTCTTACGAAAATAACGACATATTCATCAGTCATATTCTTCTGGTAAACAACTGCTTTGCAGGACTCTTCAAGAGGTGTCTTGAGGAAGTTGCAGATGTCCTCAATTGTATGAATATCGGGAGTATAAACAAGCTCGAGTTCAGCTGATTCACCTTCGATTTTGTTTTCGATAATGCTTTCGGCAGCTTCCATATTAGCTCTGTAATCACATTCGGAACATACTGCAATTGAGTCTTCGCCGATGGGGGAGAGGAGCATATATTCATGAGAAATGCTGCCGCCCATCATACCTGAGTCTGACGCAACTGTGATAACTTCGGGGATTCCTGCTCTTGCGAAAATGCGTTCATATGCCTTGTAGCAGATGTCGTAGTATCTTTCAAGGTCTTCCTGTGATGTGTGGAAAGAATAAGCATCCTTCATTGTGAATTCACGAACGCGGATAAGACCGCCTCTGGGGCGTGCTTCGTCGCGGAACTTGGTCTGAACCTGGTAAATCATAAAGGGATATTTTGTGTAGCTGTTTGCATATTCTCTGACAAGCTGAACAGCTGCTTCCTCGTGAGTCATACCAAGAACCATAGGAGCATCGTTTCTGTCTTTGAAACGCATAAGTTCGCTTCCGATGCTTTCATATCTGCCGGATTCCGACCAGAGCGAAGCAGGCATAACAACGGGGAACTGAACTTCCTGACCGTCGATTGCGTCCATTTCTTCGCGAATGATGTTTTCAATCTTTCTGGTGATTCTTCTGAGGGGCATAAATGAAGAATAAATACCGTTTGCAACACCCTTCATATAGCCGCCTCTGAGCATCAGAGCATGGCTGTCAATGACGCAATCCGAGGGCTTTTCTTTAAAACGTTCACCTGCAAGTTTGTCAATTTTCATTACTTTTACCTCCAATAAAAAATGCCCCTGAGCCTTATGGCTCGGGACAAACAAAATAGTCTGCGGTACCACCCGAGTTCAGATTTTATAATCTGCTCTCTTATTCCTTTAACGGGGAAATCCGGCACGCCTTATTTCGGCGGCAGCTCAAAGATGGGTTCAGCAATCCGAAAATGAGAACTTTCACCAACCGCTCTCTCTCTGATAAATCCGGAAAACTTACTTTTTCTTTTCAAAGCCTTTTAATATCTAATGTATTTTACAATAAAGATATTCCATTGTCAATAAAAATTTATTTTTCGAACAGAAAATATAAAAAATAATTACATTTTTATCGAATTGTATGATTTAGTGTTGCATATTATATTGATTTGTTTTTGTTTTTATGGTAATATTTAGAAAAAGACAGATTTGTGTGTTTTTGTTCAATTTTAAATTTTTATGGAAACGAGGGATATTATGGGCAACGGTATTAATGTTATTACCGGCGGTAAGGGTTATGTCGGCTATGCTCTTGTTAGGGAGCTTGCCGCTAAAGGTGAAAAAATCCGTCTACTTCTTCGTTCGGACAGTCCAGTTTTTAATGATATTGACTGTGAAAAAATAATGGGTGATGTCTGCGATATAGATATCCTTGAGAAGGCTTTCGAAGGCGCCGAAACAGTATATCATGTTGCGGGTGTTGTTGATATCAGCGGAACAAAAGACAAACAGGTCTGGAATGTTAATGTTGAGGGCACAAAAAATGTTGTTGCGGCATGTAAAAAAGCCGGTGTTAAAACTCTTATTTATGTTTCTTCCGTTGATGCAATCCATGTTGATGATGATATGGATGTTATCCGTGAAGTTTCTCATTTTGAACCTGATATTCTTGAAGGAGCATATGCAAAATCCAAAGCAACTGCTACGCAGTATGTAATTGACAGTGCAGATGAAAATCTCAAAGTTTGCGCAGTTCATCCCAGTGCTTGCATAGGTCCGTATGATAATAACAGAACCTCCAGTATGGTAACCGTTATCAATCTTTTCTCAAAAGGTTTCTTCTCGCTTACTTTCGATTTTGGCGGATATAATTTTGTTGATGTCAGAGATGTTGCAAAAGGCATGGTTGCCGCTGCTGAAAAAGGACGCAACGGCGAATGCTATTTCCTTTGCGGTAAAGCATATTCTCTTGATGAGTTTATGGGTGCACTTGCCCGTGTGTGCGGCAAAAAGCATCCCAAGGTTGTAATAAAGAAAAAACATGTTGATCAGATAATACCCATTTTTGAAAAGATTTTCAAGGTTGCCAAACTTCCGCCGGTTGTTAATGAATATGCAATTCGCAAAATTTGCGAGAATTGCAATTTCTCCTATGAAAAAGCGGCAAATGAGCTTGGATATTCTCCGATGTCTCTCGAGGATTCTCTCAAAGATACGATTGCCTGGCTCAAAGAAAATGATTAATACATAAAAAACTCGGTTTCTTAATGAAACCGAGTTTTTGCTTTTTATATAAATAATCCTGAAACAAGCGCTGAAACACAAGCCGCAAGTGCAACAATAGTAAGCGGCAGTCTGAAATATGCAAGTACCACTGCAATAATAGTTCCGATTACAGCCGTGACAGTGTTGTCTGTTGAGTAAAATATTGACGGAAATGTCATTGCGCTGAGTACGGCATACGGAATGTAATAGAGAACACTCTGAATAAATCTTGACTTGATTTTTCGTCTGAAAACAGTGAACGGAATCATTCTTATCAAATAAGTTACGCCTGCCATTACAGCGATATAAATAAGCATTGTCATTGTTTCTCTTCCTCCGTTTCTGCAAGCTCAATCGGAAATAAAACGGCACCGATAACCGATGCGGCGATTGAACTGATAATTATTGCAAAACCGAATGAAACTCCGGGAAGAAGATATTTGAAAAGCATACTGAACGCAGCGGCAAAACAAATAACAATCAAATCTTTTCTGCTGCTTCTTGCAGCGGGGACGATTATCGCGATAAACATTCCGTAAAGAAGAATACCCATTGCAGCAGTAACGGTTGCGGGAAGAATGTTGCCTGCAATTGCGCCTGCTGCAGTGCCGCCTGTCCAGCCCAATGCAGAAATCGAAATGAGACCGTACATATATTGCGGAACCAGCTTTTCTTTTTGTGAAGATGCAACGGCGAAAATTTCATCTGTAATTCCGAATGAAGCTATCATACGGTGAATTGTAGTGAATGATTTATCAAGCTTCTGGGAAAGCGAAAGTCCCATAAGAGAATAGCGAAGATTGATGACAAACTGCGTTGCTATCATTTCAATTATTGCACCGCCCGCGGCAATGATTTCAACACCCGCTGCTTGTCCCGCAGATGTTAAATTTGTAAATGAAATCAGAATTGCATTGAGTGCGGTCAGTCCTGTTTTTACAGCCATAATTCCAAATCCGAATGAAACGGAAAAATATCCGAGCGCAATCGGGATTCCGTGTGACAGGCCTTTTCTGAAAGTTAATTTCACGATGAGAATATCCTTTCGTGCATCAAAATTCCCGACTGTTCCGTTTCCGAAACAGCCGGGAGAGCAATATTGAATTGATTATTTGATTTCTTCAGCGATTTCAGCAAAGCCCTTCATAATTGTTGAGCCTGCATATTTACCGAGTGAAATCATTTCCTGGTAGTGGTCACCGAGGAGTGACATTGAGTAGTCGTTATCAGGAACAACATAACCGATAGCATCGTTCATAAGACCGAAGCAGATTGTGTCATCACCGAAGAGTTCATAGATCGACTTGTGTCCGAAATCAGTGAATGTGAATGAACCGTCAGCAGTAAGTGAGTCGCCGCCGCAAATGATATCCTGAACGATTTCGCCGGGCATGAAAGCAACCTTAACGCCGCCCATTTCCATATAACCGATTTCCGCAAAAATGTAGTAGCTGAAGCCTTCCTTGCAAACAGTGTAGTTAACAAGGTTGAGCTTGCCTACAAGCTGAATAAGGGGATTAGTAACCTTAATCTTAACTTCCTTGATGATGATGTTAAGGTTGGGTTCGAGAACTTTTTCTTCAACAGGTTCCCAGCCTTCATACCAAAGAGTATAGTTTTCGCCGCCGATTTTCTGTTCTTCAGCCATCTGTGCTTTTTCAGCTTCAGTCATATTTGCTTCAATCTTTTTGATGTCGTTTGTAAGATTGAGAGCCATATTAGCTACTTCGTAGCCGTAACGGAGAGTTTCTTCGTATCTGCGCTCTGTGGGAACGCCGTCGCCTGCGGGGCCTCTGCCTTCGTAGATACCTGCGATAGCGCCGTTGAAGAACATGAAGTTATAGCCTTTTTCTTCAATCTTTTTGCCGAGATAGTAAATATAGTCGCCTGAAAGGTCTCTGCCGTTATCAACATCGTCAACAGGAAGACCTGCAACGTCGGGATGAGCAGCGATGTTGACGATCATTGTGGGTGTTGTGCCGTCATCGGGAGTGAAAACAAATCTTGCAAGCTCGTCGATGATTGATGTTGACTGGGTTCTGTTTTTGTTGTTGAAGTATTCTTCGTTAATTTCCTTAACAGCATATGTTATTGTGCCGGGACGCATATCCTTAACAGCTTCCTTCATTGCATTTGCAGCTGTTTCATAAACGAATTCCATGAATTCTGCATCTGCACCTCTTTCCTTTTCAACGAAAGGAATGTATGAGAGAGCGAGATTCTTGAAGAGCTTGGGGAAGAGGTTGGTCCAGAGACCCTGAGTGTCGATGCAGCTGTGAGTATGTGTAGATGAAACATTGATGCTGTTGAATTCAACGCCGAGCTCCATAGCTTCAACGCGCTTACGGATTTCCTTGATGTCGCCGTTTGAGAAACCGATGCAGTCGATGTTAGCAAAGAGTGCAACACCTCTGTCGGAACCGTCGCTGACAGCGATAACTCTTACCTGCATATCGTCGATGATTTCTTCAACCTTGTTAACCATGCCGTTGTTGGGGTCGATAAAGCCGCCGAGATAGTAGTCTTTTGTTTCCCAGTCTGACGGAACAAGTGAAGCATTAGCGTGGCCGAGGCTCCATTTAGCATCTGCCTTTGCTTCGTCTTCCCAGGTTTCAGTGCCTTCGTAGAAGTTTTCTACAACTCTGTCCTTAACCTGAACAAAGTCTTTACTGTCGGGAACGATTACGTTAAGACCGCCGACAAGGGTGGTGAAAATTGCTTCGATGATACCGAGACCGGCTGATTCAAAAACTTTGCCGACATCAGCAGCCGAAGCAATGCTCATTGTTGATGTGCCGCCGATAAGGAGCGACATAACAAGAATGACGCTGAGAATTTTCATAGCAAATTTTTTCATAGTGATTTCTCCTTATAAATTTTTTGCTTTAGTTTGCTAATATAATATCACTTATTTTCTTAAGTGTAAAGTGTTTTTTAAATGTTGATAAAAAATAATTTAAAGTGTTGAAAATTAAATTTTTATAGAGTATAATATTTTAAACTATTATATTATGGATGTGATTATGAATGAGCGGTCTGAAACGTGTTGCCGCAATTCACGATATATCGGGAATCGGTAAATGTTCGCTTACTGCAGCTGTTCCTGTTATTTCGTCAGCGGGGATCGAAGCGGCAGTAATGCCGACCGCTGTTCTTTCAACTCATACGGGCAATATCAGCGGATTTACATACAGAGATTTAACAGACGATCTTCTGCCGTTTGCGTCGCATTGGAAGTCGCTCGGAATTGAATTTGACGGCATTTACAGTGGATTTCTCGGCTCAACGGAGCAGGTTGATATAGTTTGTAAATTCATTGATGAATTCAAAAAAGACAATACGATAATCATCGTTGATCCCGCTATGGCAGACGGCGGAAAGATGTACACAACATTTGATGACTCGTTTGCGAAAGAAATGATTTTTCTTTGCAAAAAGGCAGATATCATTATTCCCAACATGACTGAAGCGGCTTTCCTTCTCGGCGAAGAATATGTCGAACCTCCCTATACCAAAGAATACATTGAAAGCCTGATCCGCAGATTGCTCGGTCTCGGTCCTTCAATGGTTGTTCTGACGGGTGTTTGCTTTAAAAATGATGACATCGGATGCGCTGTCGGTAACAAAGACAGTGAAGAAATTTTCTTTGCGTTTTCGGAAAAATTTCCGGGGATATATTACGGCACGGGAGATTTGTTCGCTTCTGCACTTGTCGGGGCGTATCTCAACGGAAAATCAATATTCGAAAGTGCGGAAATAGCACTTGATTTTACTTGTTCAGCAATCGGCAGAACTTTCAGAGCCGGTACGGATACCCGACTCGGTGTCAATTTCGAGCAGGGGCTCGGAGATTATATTAAAAAAATCGGAGGTTAATTATGAGCTTTGCAGATAAAGTTTTTATTGATACTTGTAAGGATATTTTGAAGAACGGTTTCTGGGATACTGAACTTGATGTCAGACCCAGATGGGAGGACGGCACTCCTGCACATACTGTTAAAAAATTCGGAGTTGTCAACAGATACGACCTGAGTAAGGAATTTCCCGCACAGACAATCAGAAAGACTTTTATTAAGAGTGCGGTTGATGAGATTCTCTGGATATGGCAGAAAAAATCCAACAATATCGCCGATCTCGGCAGCCATGTCTGGGATTCCTGGGCAGATGAAAACGGAAGCATCGGTAAGGCTTACGGTTATCAGCTCGGAGTCAAGCATCATTATAAAGAGGGCGATATGGACCAGGTTGACAGAGTTCTTTTTGACCTCAAAAACAATCCTCAGAGCAGAAGAATTATGACAAATATCTATGTTCATCAGGATCTGAGCGAAATGGCTCTTTATCCTTGCGCATACAGTATGACTTTCAACACATCGGGTAACAAGCTGAATGCTATTCTCAATCAGCGCTCGCAGGATATGCTCGCTGCAAATGCCTGGAATGTTGCGCAGTATGCCGCGCTTGTTCATATGTTTGCACAGGTGAGCGGTCTTGAACCCGGTGAATTTGTTCATGTTATCGCTGATGCTCATATTTATGACAGACATATCCCCATCATCGAAGAACTCATCAGCAGAGAGCCTTATGATGCTCCCGAATTTGTTATGGATAAAAGCATAACCGATTTTTATGATTTCACAAAGAATCATTTTTCGCTTGAAAACTATAAATTCCACGATTTCAGCGAAAAAATTCCCGTTGCAATTTAAAAGAGGTATTTAATGAAAGTAATTGTTAATGTTGATAATAATTGGGGTATCGGTCTCGGCGACAAGCTGATTAACCATATTCCTGCAGATATGAAATTTTTCAGAGAAACAACGACGGGTAATGTTGTTGTTATGGGCAGAGCGACTTTTATGACCTTCCCCGGTCCGAAAGCACTACCCAACAGAGTCAATATTGTTCTGACAACAGATAAAAACTGGAGTGCGCCCGATGTTATAGTCTGTCATTCTTCCGAAGAGCTTTTCGAACAGCTTGAAAGATATGACACGGATACTGTTTATGTAATCGGCGGTTCAATGGTTTATGAGCAGCTTCTTCCGTATTGCGATACAGCATATGTGACAAAGGTTGATTCGGCAAAGGAAGCCGACAAATTCTTCCCGAATCTCGACGCTATGCAGGATTGGTCTGTTATATCTGAAAGTGAAGTTATGGAGCATAACGGCACCGAATTCAGATTTGTAACATATTCAAAAAACAAATAATGGCGGTTGATTTTCCGCCGGTATCAGACCGCCGCGGAATTATGCCGAACGGTCTGATTTTTAAATTTAAGCGAGGTGACAGATATGGAAGCGGTACAATATAAATGTCTGAATTGCGGTGCAGGTTTGATTTTTGACCCCGAAAAGCAGGATTTTATATGCGAATATTGTGACTCTGTTTTCAAGGAACAGGATTTCTTTGATAAAGACTCGAAACTTGAAGAGGATGTACCCGAGCAATCTGAAAATGACAATTTCAGCAATGCACTACTCTATATTTGTCCGAGTTGCGGTGCAGAGGTTGTAACAGATGAAACAACTGCCGCAACAACCTGTTATTATTGCTCAAATCCCGTCGTTCTTTCAGGGAAATTGACCGGAGAACTGAAACCCGACAATATAATCCCGTTTAAAATTGATAAGAACGGAGCCATTGCAAAATTTAAGGAGCTTTGCAGAAAAAAGAAGTTTCTTCCAAATAATTTTATTTCCGAATCAAGGCTTGAAGAAATCAAAGGTGTTTACTTCCCTTATTGGTATATCGACGGAGAATCCGACGGCAATATCAATGCAACTTCAAAGCAGGTAAGGTCTTGGATGGTAGGGGATATGCGTCATACCGAAACAACGGTAAGAGGTCATTTCAGACAAGGCAATCTTTCAATCCGCAATATGCCGGAAGCAGCGCTGAAAAGCAAAGACAGAGATATTCTGAAATATGTCTGTCCTTTTGACAGTTCTGATTTTGTTCCGTTTTCAATGTCATATCTTTCAGGATTTTTTGCTGAAAGGAGAGATGTTGAAATTGCCGAAATTGAAAGTTCCGTAAAAGATAAAATCAAGTCTTATTCAAGCGAAAAACTTCTTCAGTCAATCGAATATCCGAATCCGATTGTGAAAGACAGCTCAATAAAAATCGGTAACATCCGATGGAGCTATAATCTTTTGCCCGTCTGGGTTCTTAATTATAAACATAAGGACAGAAATTACATCTATGCTCTTAACGGTCAGACAGGTAAGGTTTACGGCGAAATGCCTGTTTGCAATAAAAAGCTTGCAGCATTGTTTGCTGGAGTAACAGTCGCAGCATCCGTAATATTAACCGTTCTTTCGGAGGTGCTGCTCTGATGAAAAAAGTTTTGAGTATAATGGTTGTTTCTCTCATTATTTTAAGCTTGCTAACCTTTAATTCTTTTGCATTTATCAATACCAGAATTGACGACTCTGCTGCTTTGTTTTCCGAATCGGAAGAAGAGTTGATTTCAGAATCCATTCTTGATTTTTCACTTCAGAGCGAATATTCCGTAATTGTTCTTACAACTGATAATGCAATGGGCAAAACATCCCAACAGTATGCGGATGATTATTTTGATAATTTAATCATATCCGAAGGTTGGGAAGAAAAAGGTATCCTGTTTCTTATCGATATGGATAACCGTGAAGTATGCATTTCCACTATGGGTGAATGTATTTCGGTTTACGCCTATGCGATTGATTTCATAATCGACAGCGGCTATAATGAGCTTGTAAACGGTAATTATTCGGAATGCATAACTCTTATGGTTTCGGCTGCACTTGAATATTCACAGAATAATTCTGATGATTTTTACGGCGACTACTATGATGACGATTATTACGGAGACTATCCGATAGATTACGACGGATACAATGATGATTATTATTATCAGGATTCGTCTGATTCGTTTGATTTGTCAAATATTTTCATCTGCATCGTTATTGCGATTGTAATAGGAATCATATCAATACTCATTGTAAAAAGCTCATACAAAAATATGGGTAAAGGCGATGAGTTTGATGCCGATGACCTTATTCTGAATTTAACGGGTTCAAACGATACCGTGATAAGCAGAAACGTGATTACAACCCGTGTCCCGAGAAACAATAATCATAACAGACCCGGCGGTTCATCGGGAGGCGGAGTCAGTCACCGTTCGTCAGGCGGATTCAGTCACGGCGGCGGAAGCAGAAAATTTTAAACAAATATAAAGGAGAATATTTATGGGAAATATATGGCATGATATCAGCCCCAAAAGAATAACTGCTGAGGATTTTATGGCAGTTATCGAAATTACAAAGGGCAGTAAAAAGAAATATGAACTTGATAAGGAAACCGGAGTGCTGATGCTTGACCGCATTCTTTACACTTCAACTCATTATCCCGCAAACTACGGATTTATTCCGAGAACATACGGTGATGACGGAGACCCGCTTGATGTTGTTGTTATCTGCAGCGAGAAAATCGACCCGATGACCATTGTTCGCTGTTATCCTATCGGAGTTATCACTATGAAAGACAGCGGAAAGCTTGACGAAAAGATTATTTCAATTCCTTTCAATGATCCGAACTACAATTCTTATAAAGATATCAGCGAACTTCCGAAGCATGTTTTTGATGAAATGACTCATTTCTTCACGGTTTATAAGAACCTTGAAGATAAAGAAACTGTTGTTGACGAAGTTCAGAATAAAGATAAAGCAATCGAGATAATTGAGAAGAGTATCGGCAACTATATACAAGAATTTTGCAGATAACTTTTTATTTATGTTCTAATTGTGTATTTACAATTCAAAATTTTTGTTATAAAATATACCTTATATTCAAGGCTGACTATTCCGGCAGCCTAATTTTCAAAAGGAGTGATTACGATGGCCATTTATTGTCAGGAGCCCTCAAGAACATTCAGTGAATATCTTCTTATCCCGGGCTATACTTCGAAGGAATGCATCCCCGCAAATGTTAACCTTAAAACACCTCTTGTAAAATTCAGAAAAGGCGAAGAGGAGTGTCCTCTCAGCCTCAATATTCCTATGGTTTCTGCAATTATGCAGTCTGTTTCAAACGATACAATGGCGATTGCCCTTGCTAAAGAAGGCGGCGTTTCGTTCATTTACGGCTCACAGTCAATTGAAGATGAAGCTGCAATGGTTGCAAGAGTAAAGAGCTATAAAGCAGGTTTTGTTGTCAGCGATTCCAACCTCAAGCCTGATTCAACACTTGCTGAAGTTCTTGAGCTTATTGAGCTTACAGGTCACAGCACAATGGCTGTTACCGATGACGGTACACCCAACGGCAAGCTTCTCGGCGTTGTTACCGGCAGAGACTACAGAGTCAGCAGAATGGACATTGAAACACCTGTTTCTGCATTTATGACTCCTTTTGATAAACTTATCACCGCTCCGGAATCAACAACTCTCAAGGAAGCTAACGACATCATCTGGGAGCACAAGCTTAATTCTCTTCCCATTATTGACAAGAACGGCAATCTTCTTTATTTTGTTTTCCGTAAGGACTATTCACAGCATAAGGATAATCCTCAGGAGCTTCTTGATGCTAACAAGAGCTATATTGTAGGCGCAGGTATCAACACTCTCGACTATGAGAAGCGCGTTCCCGCCCTTGTTGAGGCAGGCGCAGATGTTCTTTGCATCGACTCATCAGAAGGTTATACCGTATGGCAGGAGATGACTCTTGCATTTATCCGTGAAAAGTATGGCGACAAGGTAAAGGTCGGCGCAGGTAATGTTGTTGACCGCGAAGGTTTCCTTTTCCTTGCAAAAGCAGGTGCAGACTTTGTTAAGGTCGGTATCGGCGGCGGTTCAATCTGTATTACCAGAGAAACCAAGGGTATCGGCAGAGGTCAGGCTACAGCTCTTATCGAAGTTGCTGCTGCAAGAGATGAATATTACGCAGAAACCGGTATCTATGTTCCCATTTGCTCGGACGGCGGTATCGTTCACGATTATCATATGACCCTTGCTCTTGCAATGGGTGCTGACTTCCTTATGCTCGGCAGATATTTTGCACGTTTTGACGAAAGCCCCACAAACAAGCTTATGGTTAACGGCGCATATGTTAAGGAATACTGGGGCGAAGGCTCCAACAGAGCAAGAAACTGGCAGAGATATGACCTCGGCGGCAAGGCAAAGCTCAGCTTTGAAGAAGGCGTTGATTCATATGTAACTTACGCAGGTCCTCTTGCAGATAACGTTGCAAAGAGTCTTTACAAGGTTAAGTCAACAATGTGCAACTGCGGTGTGCTCACAATTCCTGATCTTCAGAAGAACGCAAAGCTTACCGTTGTTTCTGCAACAAGCATCGTTGAAGGCGGTTATCACGACGTTACCCTCAAGACAACCGCAACATCAGGCAGATAATTATATATTTAATGTATTATATAACGGCGTTTCTTTGTTGAAGCGCCGTTATGTTAATTTGCGTTGCTTGCCGCAACGGATTATTTATGCTATGATTTGCGGCAGGGAGGAATGGATATGTTAAGTGAAAACATAAAGAATCTCAGAAAAGAAAAAGGAATATCGCAGGAAGAACTTGCGGCAAAGCTTAATGTTGTCAGACAGACCGTTTCAAAATGGGAACAGAATTTGTCTGTGCCTGATTCCGAAATGCTGATTAAAATTGCGGAAGTGTTTGAAGTTTCTGTCAGCAGTCTTCTCGGAGAAACAGTTGAAATAAAAGATACAAAATCCGAACTTGCCGAAATATCGCAAAAGCTTGAAAATCTGAATGCGATGATGGCGGAACGCAATTCAAGAAGCAGAAGAGTAATGTTTTATGCCGCAGCGATTGCACTTATAATTATAGCGGCTATAATCCTTTTTTATACAATAATGATTATCCTCTTCAGTGTCAGCACATCGAGAAGTATCGGAATAATCGGCGGCGCAGACGGACCAACATCAATTCTGATTGCTTCGACCGGTTATGAATGGCTGGAGATATTAATCTCATTCATTGTTTCTTTTTTAGTAATTGCTGTTTCTGTTTACCTTATTAAAAAAGCAAAAAGAAAATAAAAGTTTTTTAAAACTATTGATTTTTGAATTCCGTTAGGCTATAATAGAAAAGCTGATTTGCCGATGTGATGGAATTGGCAGACGTGACGGACTCAAAATCCGTTGGTAGCGATACCGTGCGGGTTCGACCCCCGCCATCGGCACCAAAAAAAACAACCCCTTACGGCGTATCCCGCTGTGAGGGGTTATTTTTTTTGAATGTAGTGCGAGCGGGGAGAACAGGCTTGTCAAGTCTTTTATCGCTTCGCTTGTTTTATACCCTTTCGATACTTCTTTTTGCATTTTTAAAATCAATAACCAGTCGATTTTTGTCGGTGACAACGGTTATTGAGTCGGACTTTCTTCCTGCTTTGCAGAACATACTGTCATAACGGGCAAATTCTTTTTCGGCAGGTATACCGTTTATGTTAAACTTACCATCGTACGATACTGACAATATGCCGGAATCTGTTGTGTAATCAACAGAGCCGTCACAAGCGAATTTAACGGAATTATTTCTGATACGCGTTTTAAATTCATCAAATGTTTCTTTATCAGAATCCGAAAGTTCAGCAATATAGATATGATATCCGTCACCGTATCTGCATAAATCAAATTCGCTGTTGAATTTTATATCATCAGGGAATTTTCTACCCTTAAGAACACCGTTTGCCGAATCCTGATTAAACGGCTTGAATTCCAGTTTACCGTTTGAAATCAATGCCACGAAAACACCGTTTTTTCTTGCGAAAACAGTGTTTTCGCAAAGTTCAAATTCATCATAGAAATCCTTCGGCATATATGCGTGTGTCATTGACGCAATGTTGCTTTCTCCGAGGCGCTTTTTTTCGGGGATTTTATAGACAGTTATATTGACACTTTCGTTCTGAACACTCATTGGACGCCTGCCGTTACCGACCCAGTATCCCGGTGATGCGCCGAATCTGCCGTTGCCGTTTCCTGCAGGATGGGTTGTAAAAAGAGTAAGATCTTCTGCGATGTTTGCGGTCCATACGTGGTCTTGTGCGCCGCAGACTCCTACGTCCTTGCAGATATCCGTTGACATTGAATAATATGCGTTACGAAATGTATAAACATTGCCTCTGCCGAGTGCAATACCGTGAGGCATAATATTATGCTTATGAGCAAACTTCTCCCAGTTGACAAGTTTTAAAACAGTCAGATTGAGAAATCGGAAATAGCTGAGAAATTTGTTGGTAAAAAGGTTGTTTTTTTTCAGATATTCAAGAGTGTTGCGGATAACCTGATGATTCGTGAAGGTTTCCGCACCAGTCTGGGCCATAATGCAAGCGTCACTCTGTTCGATAAGGTTTTCATTAACCATATCATCGGGCGAAAGACCGCAACTCATTTTTGAAACAAAGCTTTTATCTGAAAGAGCAATATCCTTTATTGCTTCGGGTAAGGTGTAAAACCCTTTTTCAACCGCATCGTTAAAGCAAAGCACGATGTAATTCGGCTTTTTTGACGCGGATGGATTATCAGTCAAATTATTTCCCCAAAGAATATTCATTGCACACTGAATGCTGTTACCGATGCAGTTCGCCGTCTTGTTGTTGCCGTACATTCTTGAGCTGACCGCAACAAAGCGGTTGTTGACGCTGTTGAGAGCAACATCGAGCCAGAGAATATCCATAATAATTTTCATTTGTTCAATCCGATTTTTATCGTCGGCATAAGCGATGAAATTTGCCATCGGTGCAATATCCTCTGCAAGATAGTTGTTGCTCAGATATTCTGAAAAACCGTAATCAAAGCGCTGTTGCATCCATGCATCAATTCGTTCACCGGCTATTGTGCGATGCTCCGCTCCGGATTTGCCGTTGTTTGTGAAAATTTCATCGGGCCATTCCTGACCTGCAAGATATTCGCTGACCGCAAAAAGAATCTGATGGTTTTCCGACCAGTAGCACATACTGTCATCGCCGGGTTCATCCATAAAATATTTGAAATTCAGAAAAGTTTCTTTGATAAGTTCCTTGCATTTTTCATTGAGCCTTTCACCGCAATCTTTGTAAATTTTAAAAAGCATCTGTGCTCTGAAGTCCGCGCAGTCATAGCGGTTGTTCATATATTCAGTCTGCTTTGAAAGCAAAGAATAAATCTCATCCTCGCTGAATGAAGGCTCCGTTTGTTTACCCGAAAGGAATAAATATAAATCTTCAAAGCTTTTGCCGTTGATGTTGAGTGAATATTTATCTGCTTCCGATTTTTCGGGCAAATCGGGTAAAGGTTTCATTTTTATCAATCGTACAAGCTCAAATGCCGTAAGCAATACCAAGAATGCAACAATGGCACAGAATATATATAAAACAACCATGGCTTATGCCATCCTCTCAAGAGAATCAATGGTAACTTCGTATTTTGTTTGTTCGCCTGCGACAAACTTTTCCATTTCTTCCATCATATAGTAAGCCATTCTCTGCGGTTCTTTGCCTGTACTTCCTGCAATGTGGGGTGTCAGAATTGCGTTCGGACACCAGAAAAGAGGACTGATATAAGGAAAGAACTCGTTTTTGATAACATCCGCAACAAAAGTCCTTGAGGGATGAAGCAGAAGCGACATCGCGAGTTGATATTCTGCAACTTGTGCACCTCTGCCTGTATTAATGAATGTTGAACGCTTTTTCATTCTTTTGAAAAGCTTATTGTTGAATATATTTTCAAGTTCGGGTTTGTTTGCGAGGTGGTTGCTGATAATATCACATTCGCTGAAAAGCGTTTCCATATCAACAAGAGTAACTCCAAGCTCTTTTGCCGTTTCTTCGGGAATGAACGGATCGCACGCATAAACTTCAACATCAAGTGCCTTGAGTCTTTCGGCAACCATTCTTCCGATTGCACCCAGACCTACAAGTCCCACCTTACATCCGAAATTACCCGTTGATGAGTTTGCGAATGCAAGTGAACGGACAGGAAGAATGTGATAATATTTTGCGGATTGAAAATATCCTTTTGCTGCCAGAGTGATTTGTGCAAAGGTGTATTCAGCAACGGGAACGGCATTTGCCGCAAATGCGCTGAAAACTTTTACCCCGCTTTCAAGAAACGGACGGGCAAAATATTGAACAGTACCTGCCGAATAAAATACCGCTTTCAGCTTCGGCATATACTTTGCGATTTCTTCTTTAGTGAACTGGGGCATTCCCCAGGTTGAAAACGCGATTTCGCAGTCAGCAAGAAATTCTGAGTTTTCTTCAAGATTCTTTTGGTTGATTTTCTGCGAAAGTTCGCCGTATTCACCGAGCTTTTTCAGAACTTCGGGAGTATAAACTTTTGAAAACTGAATCTGATTTGTGCCGAAGAGTGCTATTTTCATTTGCTTTTTCCCACTTTCGCTTTGATTTTTGCTATATCTTTTTTCATTGATGTCGGAATGCCTGCCCAACAGAAAAGGTAAGTGTATTCCACAAGAATATTGCCGTCAAAATCCAATGAAATAATTTTATCGAGTAATGAGTTTATGTATCGCGGATTAAATTTCGGGAACTGTTCCCTTGACTGTTCGGAATATGAAATATGAATGCTTTCAATATAGGGAAGGGTTCGATCAATACGGTCAAGGTCATATTCCATGCGTTTGTACCGCGACTGAAAATATGTCCCGAAATTATCACAGTCTATATCGTTATGAATTTTCAGAAATGCATCGGTATTGTTATTGAATGTGTTATCGTGACATTCGGGACAGACAATAAGATTATATTCTTTGGCAACAGTGCAGATGTTTTTCCCGTCTTCAACCAAAAGATTATATGTTTTCTCGTCTGTTATTTCGCTGTCACGGCTACCCAGCCAGACACGGATTGATTTTGCACCCATTGCATATGCAATTTCGCAAATGTTTTTCCACTCATCGGTATTTTTGCTTCCGACACGGTAATAACTGCCGTAAGAAGATATCATTATACCCGCATCATCGCAAAGCTTTTTTGCGCGTTTTGCAGTCTCTGTATCTTTGATATGGATATCTCCGCCCCACTCTATGCAGTCGGCACCTGATTCTGAGGCGATTTTTACTATTTTTTCTATGCTTTTTATTTGTCTGAATGAAGTTGATGTGAAACCGATATTCATATTCAGCCTCCGTTTTTCTGTCAACCGGATTATAACAAACAAAGTATAACATATATAGTTTTAAAAAAGCAATAAAAAAGATTGTATTGGTTTTGTGTATGTGATAAAATGAAAATATAAATTTTAAGGAGAAAATAAAATGGGCAAATTAAAAGAAAGGTTTCAGGAATTGAAAAATAATCCCGATGTCGCTTTGAAAGAGCAGGTAGGTTATGTTTCGGGTGTTTTTGGTAACTGCATGGGACAGGACTCTGTCGGTACATATACCGATCAGTTTATGTATGATTATATGGGCCTGAAATCATCACACATTGTAACAATGAAATCTGTTACAACGGGCGTAAATATTCTTATTGCACCCATTGTAGGTGCATTGCTTGACAACAACCACTCCACGAAGGGTAATGCAAGAAGATTTATGATGGCATCTGCCGTTCCGTTTACCCTTTCCTCAATTCTCCTCTTTGTTGTACCTTCAGCATCTCTTACATTCAATGTGATCTGGAGCTTTTTGCTGTTTCTGCTTTTCAATATAGCGGACACATTCTTTGATGTTGCGCTGTCCACACTTTCAGTTCGTATGACTCCCAATGCAAAATCCAGAAAGAACTTTTACACTATTGCACAGCTTGCATCGACTCTGGGGTCAATGCTTCCCGGCGGAATGGTGCCCATTATTATTGAACTTCAGGGCAACGATTATGCAAAGGAAAAATGGGCTTTCTTTACTGTTGCATTGATTTTCGGCATACTCGGAATGTTCACGATGCTCGTGCCGTGTTTTACGCTTAAAGAGCGCAACATGGTTCTTCCGCCCAAAGAAGCAAAAAAGAAAATCAAAATTGATTACAAGCTTATTCTCCTTAACAGACCTTTGCTACTTCTTTGCCTGAGCCAGGTTATCGATTCAATCAGACAGGTTTGCTACAACTCGCTTCCTTTCTTTTATAAACAGACACTTAATAAATACAGCATGAAAACTTATGTTGAAATTGGCAGCTCCGCACTATCTTACGGAGGACTTCTTTCCGTGCCCTTTATAGGCAGAAAGCGTTCGTCAAGAGATATCGTTGTATGGGGTTATCTTCACACAGGCATATGCTACCTGTTACTTTTACTTTTCGGTTATAAAAATCTTTGGATTGTAGGTATTCTTATTGCCATCGGCGGTCTTCCCAATGCGGCAATGAGCGCGGCAAGAAGAATACTTCTTGCAGACTCAACAGATTATATGGAGTGGAAGAGCTATAAAAAATACGGCATTGCACAGCGTAATGAGGGTATGATTTTCGCATTCAATACTATGATTTCAAGAATTTCCGCCCTTTGGAAAGAGCTTCTTGTCAACGGCGGTCTTGCGCTTATCGGTTATCAGAGTGCACAGATGATTAACGGCGAAATGGTTGAGGCTGTCCAGACAGCAGAGACTTTGCACGGAATATTCCTTCTCGTTGTTATTCCCGGTATTGTCGGCAATCTTCTTCCCGGCATTATTATGGCCTTTGATAACTTTACCGGCAAGCGTAAAGAAAAGATTATGGCAGAGCTTGAAGTGATAAGAGCTGAGTCGAAAGCAAGGCGCGAAGAATTACAGAACGTTTAAATAGCGGAGAGAATAACGGTACAGGATTTGCTCTCTTTTTGATGTTCAGAGATATGACGGGCTTATTTCCCGTATGGCAAAACAATATGAAATTTCCGATATTACCCGGACTTCCGTCATCGGAATCATAATCCGAAACCGTTTTAAGGCTTCGGATTATATTTTACTGCAATTTTAAAAAAATACTGGTTTTTATATTGCAAAACACTATATATTGTGTTATTATATTCGTACACACCGTAAATATTGAACTGCGAAAGACGTGATCTTAATGGTTATTCAAGGATTTCAGAAATTAACATTGCTTGATTATCCCGGTAAAATGGCTTGTACCGTATTTACCTCGGGATGTAATCTGCGTTGCCCGTTTTGTCATAATTCACGGCTTGTCATAAATCCGTCATCCGAAACTGAATTTACTGTTGATGAAATTCTTGAATATCTGAAAAAAAGACAAGGAATTCTTGACGGAGTAGCGATAACAGGCGGTGAACCTTTGCTTCATAAAGATATTGATGTTTTTATTGAGCAGGTGAGAGCGCTCGGGTTCTCGGTCAAGCTTGACACAAACGGTACATTACCCGAAAGACTGAAAGAGCTTGTCGGCAGGGGACTTATTGATTATGTTGCGATGGATATAAAGAATACGCCCGAAGGATATCCCGAAACCGTCGGAATCGGCGGATATGATATTTCAAAAATCAAAGAGAGTATTGCATTTCTGCTTGAAGGAAATGTTGATTATGAATTCAGGACAACCGTTGTCAGAGAGCTTCACAGTGTTTTTACAATTGACGGCATCGGAAAACTGATTAAGGGAGCAAAGCGTCACTATATCCAGGCGTTTGTTGACTCGGGTGAATTAATAGGTTTTGACCTCAATCCCGTGCCAAAAGATGAGATGATTGCAATGCAAAAAATAATGTCGGAATATGTTGATTTGTGCGAAATAAGGGGCATATGAGAATTTTTAACAAAATAAATGTCATATCTCGTGCAGTTTTCACAAACTTACAAAATCGTACACAATATATTGTAAAATCCATTGACAGAAACACAATAATTTGTTAATATCATTATCGTTGCGATTTATGCGACACAATATCTAGTTTTTAATTATTTTTCAAATATAAAATTATCGGAAAGGAAAAAAGTGAGCATATGTACAAAGTAATCAAAAGAGACGGCAGCGTTGCGGAATTTGATGTCAGCAAAATTGCCGAAGCAGTCAAAAAAGCATTTGAATCACAGGAAAAGAAGTATCATCCCTCAACAATTGATTTTCTTGCCCTCAAAGTAACAGCTGATTTCGAATCAAAAATCGAAAACGGTCTTATCGCTGTTGAAGATATTCAGGACAGTGTTGAATCAGTTCTTATTCAGGCTGGCTATGCCGATATCGCAAAGGCATATATTCTTTACAGAAGACAGCGTGAAAAGCTCCGCAATCTTAAGTCAACAATTCTCGACTACAAAGAGCTTGTTAACAGCTATGTTAATGTTACAGACTGGCGTGTTAAGGAGAATTCAACCGTTACTTATTCAGTCGGTGGCCTTATTCTCAGTAACTCCGGTGCGATTACCGCTAACTACTGGCTTTCCGAAATTTATGACGATGAAATCGCCAATGCTCACAGAAACGCTGATATCCACATCCACGACCTTTCAATGCTTACAGGTTATTGCGCAGGTTGGTCACTCAAGCAGCTTATTCAGGAAGGTCTCGGCGGCGTAACAGGTAAGATTACCTCTGCTCCTGCAAGCCATCTTGCAACTCTTTGCAACCAGATGGTTAACTTCCTCGGTATTATGCAGAATGAGTGGGCAGGTGCTCAGGCATTCTCATCATTCGATACTTACCTTGCACCCTTCGTAAAGGTTGATAATCTCAGCTATGATCAGGTTAAGAAGTGCATCGAGTCCTTTGTATACGGTGTCAATACTCCCAGCCGTTGGGGTACTCAGGCTCCTTTCTCAAATATCACTCTTGATTGGACTGTTCCCGCTGACCTTGCAGAGCAGAATGCTATTGTCGGCGGCAAAGAAATGGATTTCAAATATAAAGATTGTAAAGCCGAAATGGATATGATCAATAAGGCATTTATTGAGATTATGATTGAAGGCGATGCAAACGGCAGAGGCTTCCAGTATCCCATTCCCACTTATTCAATCACAAGAGATTTTGACTGGTCAGAAACAGAGAACAATAAGCTTCTCTTCGAAATGACATCAAAATACGGTACTCCCTATTTCTCAAACTATGTCAACAGCGATATGGAGCCCAGCGACGTTCGTTCGATGTGCTGCCGTCTTCGTCTTGACCTTCGCGAACTTCGCAAGAAGAGCGGCGGTTTCTTCGGCAGCGGTGAAAGCACAGGCTCGGTTGGTGTTGTTACAATCAACCTTCCCAGAATCGCATATCTTGCTGAAAATGAGGCAGACTTCTATAAGAGACTCGATAAGATGATGGATATTGCTGCTCGTTCACTCAACGTTAAGCGCACAATCATCACAAAACTTCTTGACGAAGGTCTTTATCCTTATACAAAGAGATATCTCGGCACATTTGCTAACCACTTCTCAACAATCGGTCTTGTCGGTATGAACGAAGTTGGTCTCAACGCAAATTGGCTCAGAGCAAATATGACAACCGAAAAGACACAGCAGTTTGCAAAGGATGTTCTTAACCATATGAGAAACCGTCTTTCAGACTATCAGGAAATGTACGGCGACCTCTATAACCTCGAAGCAACTCCCGCTGAGTCAACCTCATACCGTCTTGCAAAGCACGACGTGAAGAGATATCCCGGTATCATCACAGCATCAGACGGCACACCTTACTACACCAACAGCTCACACCTTCCCGTTGGTTATACTGCTGATGTTTTCGAAGCTCTCGATATGCAGGATGAACTCCACACCCTTTACACATCGGGTACTGTTTTCCATGCATTCCTCGGTGAAAAGCTTCCCGATTGGAAGTCGGCAGCAAATCTCGTAAGAAAGATTTCCGAAAACTACAGACTTCCTTATTACTCAATTTCTCCCACATATTCTGTATGTAAGAACCACGGCTATATTGCCGGCGAGCATTTCGCTTGCCCCGAATGCGGTGAAAATGCAGAGGTTTACAGCCGTATTACAGGCTATTACAGACCCGTTCAGAACTGGAACGACGGTAAGACTCAGGAATACAAAGAGCGTAAGGTTTACAATATGGCAAGCTCCGATATCAGCAAGCACGGTACCGTTAAGGCTCCTGCCGCTGTTGCCGAAGCACCTGTTGTTGAAGAAGCTGCAGTACTTGCAGACGGACTTTACCTCTTCAAGACAAGCACTTGCCCCAACTGCAAGATTGCTCTTTCACTTCTTGACAAAGCAGGCATTTCGGTTAACGAAATTATGGCTTATGAGAATGAAGACCTTGCAATCAAGCTTGGCGTAAGACAGGCTCCCACACTTGTTGCAGTTGTTGACGGTGCTGCCGAAAAGTATTCGGGCGTTGCCGAAATCAAGAAATTCATTGAAGCTGCAAAAGGCGCAGCTATCTGAGGAAGATTTTAATGTATGATATTATCATAATCGGAGCAGGGCCTGCGGGACTTACCGCAGCGCTCTATGCTCTCAGAGCCGATAAAACCGTTCTCGTGCTCGAAAAAGGAACATTCGGTGGTCAGATAACCTATTCACCGCAGATTGAAAATTATCCCGGTTTTGCAAAAATGAGCGGCAATGAATTTGCCGAAAAACTCATTGATCAGGTTCTTAATCAAGGTGCGGAAATCGAAATGGAAACCGTGACCGAAATCCGTGATAACGGTGCATCCAAAACCGTCGTGACGGAGGAAGGTGAGCACGAGGCAAAGGCTGTTATTATAGCAACCGGTGTTAAGCACAGACAGATTGGCTTGCCCAATGAAAACGAACTTGTCGGTGAAGGCATTTCATATTGCGCTGTTTGTGACGGTGCATTCTTCAAGGGTCAGACCGTAGCAGTGCTCGGTGGCGGTAACTCCGCATTGCAGGAGGCTGTTCTTCTTTCCGAAGGCTGTGAAAAGGTTTATGTTATCCAGAATCTCGATTATTTCACGGGCGAAGCCCGCCTTGTTGAAAAGCTCAAAGAGAAGGATAATGTTGAATTTATTATGGGTACGGTTATTTCCGAACTCATCGGTGACAAAACTCTTGAAGCTCTGAAGCTTGTAAAGGAATCCGATAAATCCGAAAGCGAACTCAAGGTCAACGGACTTTTTGTCGCAATTGGTCTCATTCCCAATAACGGTGCATTTGCAGATATTGCGGGTCTTGATGACTGGGGTTATATCGATTCCGACGAAAGCTGTGTTACCAAAACCGCAGGCGTGTTTGTTGCGGGTGACTGCCGTAAAAAGCAGATAAGACAGATTACAACCGCAACCGCAGACGGCTCCGTTGCCGCTCTTGCCGCTTGCAGATATATTGACTCAATGTGATTAAATTCGGCGGAGGACTTCTTCCGCCGAATATTTTTAAATGCTGACGATATAATTATAGCATCGGAGGTGTGAAGATGAAAACAAACATAAAAATTGCTGTACTCGGTCTGATTGCGGTTATAATTGCAATTGCCGTTGTTGCATCTGTACTCGGAAAACCCGTTCAGGTAGTTATTGACCCTGGTCACGGCGGCAATGATGTCGGAGCGGTATATGGTGACCGATATGAAAAAGACGATAATCTTGCACTGGCGCTTCTTGTAAACGAAAAGCTTTCGGAAATGGGTATTGAATCCGAAATGACTAGAAACAAGGATAAACAAATCAGTCTTGAGAAGCGTTGCAGCTTTGCAAATTTCAAAAAAGCGGATTTGTTTGTTTCGCTTCACAGAAACAGCGCAGAAGGTGCAAAGGGCGTAGAAATCTGGATAAGCAGAGATTATACGGTAAATGATAAGACTCTTGCGGAAAATATTCTTTATGCGCTTGATGAAGCAGGAATTTCACAGAACAGAGGTGTCAAGTCGGGATATGCAAGAGGGGATGGCGATTATTATGTGAACAGCCACACGGATATGCCGTCGTGCCTTGTGGAGCTTGGTTTTATCAACAGTGAAACGGATAATAAATTGTTTGATGAAAACATCGAAGCATATGCTCAGGCAATCGCTGATGCAATTGCAAAATCTCTTCCTGAAGAGTAAGTTTTCTGTTGACTTTATACTTATATTGTGTTATTATTTTACTATCAATTATGTGGAGGTTTAGTGTAATGGAACACATCAAGACACTTGAAACACGCAATCTTTGCGAAAGCGCTAAGAACGGCGGTTGCGGCGAATGCCAGACATCATGCCAGTCAGCTTGCAAGACCAGCTGCGGTATTGCTAACCAGCAGTGCGAAAACACAAAGGAAAGCAAGTAATTGCAAAGCATAAAATGCTGCCGTAAGGCGGCATTTTTTATAGGAGATATTTATGATACATCAGTATAAATTAAACGGCTATAATATTGTACTTGACATCTGTTCGGGTTCTGTACATGTTGTTGACGAAGTGGCATACGACATAATCTCAATGTTTGAAGATAAAAGCCGTGATGAAGTTATTAACTCAATTAACGAAAAATATGCACATAGAGATGATATTACAGCATCGGATATAGCTGAATGCTATGATCAGGTTAATTCTCTCAAAGAAAGCGGAAAGCTTTTTGCACCCGAAACCTTTGAGCCGATGGCAGGTCATCTTAAAGCAAAGACAGCGGGCGTAGTCAAAGCTTTGTGCTTGCATATTGCGCACACCTGCAATCTTAACTGCTCATATTGCTTTGCAAGTCAGGGTAAATATCACGGCGAGCGCGCACTTATGAGTTTTGAAGTCGGTAAGCAGGCTCTTGATTTTCTTGTTGCTAATTCGGGAACACGCCGCAATCTCGAGGTTGACTTTTTCGGCGGCGAACCTCTGATGAATTTTGATGTTGTCAAGCAACTTGTTGAGTATGCAAGAAGCATTGAAAAAGAGCATAACAAGAATTTCCGTTTTACTCTCACAACAAACGGTATTCTTATTGATGACGATGTTATCGATTTTGCTAACCGTGAAATGAGCAATGTTGTCCTCAGTCTTGACGGAAGAAAAGAAATTCACGACCGTTTCCGCGTCGATTATGCCGGCAACGGAAGCTGGGAAAATATCGTTCCCAAATTTCAGAAGCTTGTTGAATCAAGAGGCGGAAAAGATTATTACATGCGCGGTACTTTCACACACGCAAACCCTGATTTCCTCAATGACATTCAGCAGATGCTTGACCTCGGATTTTCTGAGCTGAGTATGGAACCCGTTGTGTGTGCGCCCGGTGACCCCTCCGAGCTTACCGAAGAAGATAAGACTGTTGTTCTCGATCAGTATGAAAAGCTTGCAGAGCTTATGCTCAAGAGAGACGAAGAGGGCAAACCTTTCACATTCTATCATTATATGATTGACCTTACCGGCGGCCCTTGTATTTATAAACGCATTTCGGGTTGCGGTTCGGGAACAGAATATATGGCTGTTACACCCACGGGAGAGCTTTATCCCTGCCATCAGTTTGTCGGCGAAGAAAAGTTCAGACTCGGTGATGTGTGGAACGGAGTTTCCAATACACAGATTCAGAATGAATTTCTTGAATGCAATGTTTATTCGCGTTCCGAATGCCGCGACTGCTGGGCAAGGCTTTATTGCTCGGGCGGATGCGCTGCGAATGCCTATCATTCGACGGGAAGCGTCAAGGGTGTTTATAAATACGGTTGCGATTTGTTCCGCAAGAGAATGGAATGCGCAATAATGGTTGCGGTTGCCCGTGCATTCAGAGGATAATTTTATGAATACACCAATTTGTGATTTTGCAAAAAAATATGCCGAATCCGAATCGTTGCGTCTTCATATGCCGGGTCACAAAGGTAAAAATCTGATTGGCATTGAAAGCGTTGATATAACGGAATTCAGCGGTGCTGACAGTCTTTATGAAGCTGACGGAATCATAAAGGAAAGTGAAGAGAATGCGAGTAAGCTTTTCGGCTGCAGAACATTTTATTCAACCGAAGGTTCTTCGCTTTGTATCCGTGCAATGCTTTATCTTGTCGTTCTTTATTCTGAAAATCAAGGCAGAAAGCCATTGATTCTTGCGGGCAGAAATGCTCACAGAACATTTATCAGCGCAGCCGCATTGCTTGATTTTGATGTTGAATGGATTTATCCTTCGCCTGATGAATCTTATCTTTCGTGCGGAATTGATTCAGATATACTTGATAAAAAATTTGATTCAATGTCTGTGAAACCCGTTGCTTTATATCTGACCAATCCCGACTATCTCGGGAATTGCGTTAATATTAAGTCGGTTTCATCCGTATGCAAAAAACACGGCGTTCTTCTGATTGTTGACAACGCACACGGAGCGTATCTGAAGTTTCTTCCCGAGTCGCTTCATCCGATTGACCTCGGTGCGGATATCTGCTGTGATTCGGCGCATAAAACATTGCCTGTGCTGACAGGCGGAGCATATCTTCACATTTCCGATAATGCACCGTCGTTCTTTTCTGAATTTGCAAAGAATGCTCTTGCGATGTTCGGTTCAACAAGCCCGTCATATATAATAATGCAATCTCTTGATGCAGCTAATAAATATATAATCGACGGTTATTCCGAAAAACTTGAGTCATTTATTGCAAAAGTTAAGACGCTTAAAAATGAGCTTGTTTGTCACGGCTATTCTTTTGTTGGCGATGAACCTCTGAAGCTTACATTCGATATCAAAAAGTTCGGATATACAGGATATGAATTTTCACATATTCTTTTGGAAAACAACATAGTTTGTGAGTTCTGCGACCCTGATTATGTTGTTCTTATGATGACTCCTGAAAACGGCGATAATGATTTGAGAATTCTCGGCAAAGCACTTCTTTCTGTTGATAAAAGAGAGCGAATTTTAATTATACCACCACGCTTTGCTGAACCTGTGAAAGCTCTCGGCATCAGAGAAGCTTCATTCTTGCCGACAGAAAAAATTCCCGTTTCGGAAAGCTTGGGTAGAATACTTGCTGTTTCCGATGTCAGTTGTCCTCCCGCAGTTCCGATTGCGGTCAGCGGAGAAATAATTGATAAACACGCCATCAAATGCTTGGAGTATTACGGAACAGAATATTGCACTGTTATAAAATGAGCACGTTTTTAACGTGCTTTTTTTATTGAAAAAATTAATTGTATATGTTAGACTTAAAGAAAAAACAATGGTGAAATTATGAGCACGAAAACAGAAATTTTTATAAAAGACAGAGCAGATCCTTTCGTTACAAAAGGTTCTGACGGTTTCTATTATTTTACCGCATCGTATCCGATGTATGGCGAAAACGATGCTGAGGGATATGACAGAATCATTCTGCGACGCGCAAAAACAATTGAAGGTCTTGCTGATGCGGAGGAAAAAGTAATCTGGCACGAAAAAGAATCTGATTCGGCATTTCGTTTCATCTGGGCGCCCGAGATTCACGAGATTGGCGGCAGATGGTATGTTTTATTTGCTGCGAGTGGCAGTGCAGATAATGTGTGGGATATCGACTGTCATATTATTATGTGCAGCGGAAATGACCCGTATAATGATAATTGGATTGATAAAGGAAAATTTGAATCTTGCGATGATGATTCGTTTTCGTTCAGAGGTTTTTCGCTTGATATGACATATTTTGAATGCGGCGGAAAGCATTATCTTTCGTGGGCGCAGAACGGCGGAAATTCAAATGTTTATTTGTCAACAATCAATCCTGAGAAACCTTGGCAGACAACATCACCTGCAATGCTTCTCACAAAACCCGAATATGATTGGGAGAGAATCAGAATTCCCGTTAATGAAGGACCTGCGGCAATGATTCATAACGAAAAAATTTATCTTGCTTTTTCTGCTTCGGCAACGGGTCCCGAATACTGCATCGGTCTTATGTATGCGGATGTCAGTTCTGATCTGATGAATATAGAAAGCTGGACTAAACTTGATAAACCTTTGCTGACATCGGAAGATCTTATCGGTGAATACGGACCGGGTCACAATTCATTCGTGAAAGATGAAAATGGTGACTGGATATTTGTTTATCATTCAAGAGACGAGGCTTGTTTTAACGGTGAATGCGGATATTCCCACGGTGATTCGCTTTATGATCCGTGCAGAAGTGCAAGAATCCGAAAAGTCAGATGGGATGAAAACGGATTGCCGATTCTTAATGCATAATTATAAATTTGGTATTGTAAGTTAGTTTTGGATTTGATATAATTTAAAAGTAAAATATTCCGAAGGGAGTTATAATATGAAAAAAACTCAATGGTATAAAAACGCAGTTTGTTATCAGATCTGGCCACGTTCATTCTGCGATGGTAACGGCGACGGAATCGGCGACCTTGAAGGCGTTCTTTCAAAGCTTGACTATCTTAAGGATCTCGGTATAACCTGTATCTGGTTTTCACCGCTTTACTGTTCACCCAATGCGGACTTCGGTTATGATATTTCGGATTACAGAAACATTTCTCCCGATTACGGCAACAATGAACTTTTTAAGAAAGTTCTTGACGAAGCACACGCAAGAGGCATGAAGGTTATTATGGACCTTGTTGTTAACCATTCATCGGATGAGCACGAATGGTTCAAAAAGGGTATTGATAAAAACAGCAAGTATCACGATTATTATTTCTGGCGTGACGGAAAAGGCAAGAAGCTTCCCAACAACTGGTCGTCTCTTTTTGAAGGCAAAGCCTGGGAATATAACGAAGAAAACGGTCAGTACTATCTCCATCTTTTTTCCAAGAAACAGCCTGACCTTAATATGGATAACCCCGCTGTCCGTGATGAGGTTAAAGATATAATGAAATTCTGGCTTGATATGGGTGTTGACGGCTTCCGCGAGGATGTTATCACTTTTGTTTCAAAGCGTGAAGGACTTCCCACAGGTTTCCCCATTCCTCAGGCTTGCGGTATGGAGCATTATGCCGACGGTCCCCGTATTCACGAATATCTCACCGAATTCCGTCAGGTGCTCAATAAGTATGACTGCTTCGTAGTTGGTGAAGCTCCTATGATGACAGTTAAAAAGGCACTTAAATATATCAAGGAAGGTCCCGACCAGGAGCTTGATATGATGTTCCATTTTGAGCATATGGGTGCTGACTGTTTGTTTATGGATTGTCTTTCTTTCCCGTTCAAGCTCAAGACTCTTAAGAAGGCTTTTTCAAGATGGCAGACAGGCCTTTACGGCAAAGGCTGGAATGCTCTTTATATGGAAAACCACGACCATCCCAGAATCATCAATCGCTACGGCAGCGAGAAATACAGAAACGAAAGTGCGAAATCCATTGCAAACTCATATATTCTTCAGCAAGGTACACCCTTCATCTATCAGGGTCAGGAAATCGGTATGGTAAATATTGATCTTCCCAATGTTGAGGATTATCAGGATATTTTTGCGGTCAATAATGAAAAGACTCTCCGTCTTTTCGGCTTCTCCGAAGAAAAGATTAAGGAAAGACTCAAGACATCAAGCCGTGGTAATGCAAGAACACCCGTTCAGTGGGATGACAGCGAGAATGCAGGCTTCACAACAGGCACTCCCTGGATGCCCGTCAATCCCAAGTATAAAGACGGAATCAATGCCAAGGCTGAAATGGCAAATCCTGACTCGATTTACAATCATTACAAGGAACTTATTAAATTCCGCAAGGAGACTCCCGTTGTAACTTACGGCGTTTACAAGGAGTATTACAAATCAAGCAAAGAGCTTTATGCTTTTGAGCGTACATATGAGGGCAAGCGACTGCTTGTTATCTGCTCATATTCCGAGAAAGCTGCCGAATTCAAGGCTCCCGAAGGATATGACCTCAGCAAAGGTAAGGTTATGCTTTGCAGCTATAAAGATAATCCCGTTACAAATAACGGATTCACTACCAGACCTTACGAAACAAGAGTATATTATTTTGAATAATCTGAAATTGCCTCTGAATTTTCAGAGGCGATTTTATTAAAGGTGTAATATGATAGAAATTATTAATCAATATGCAAAAACATATTCCGACCCGCCTGAAGGCGAAAGAATTGCAAGCAGGGGACTGATTATCAGCGATAACAAGATTCTGCTTTCTTATGAGAAGAATACAGATGTTTATATGTCTCCCGGCGGAGGTCTTGAAGCGGGTGAAACGCTTGAAGAATGCTGTGTAAGAGAACTTAAAGAAGAAACGGGATATATCGTTAATCCTTTAAAGCATTTCCTTGTTATCAACGAGTATTGTTTTGAAACAATGTATGTTAGCAACTATTTTATTTGCGAAGTTATCGGTAAATCCGAGCAATCGTTGACCGATATTGAAATTGAGCACGGCATTACTCCAATCTGGCTCGATGTTGAAAAAGCTCTTGAAATTTTCGGCAGTTATGCATCAAAACGAGAAGATATCGCAAGCCTTTATCTCAGAGAATTTACCGTTATTAACAAATATCTCGGAATGAACGGAGATTTAAAATGAGAATAATGACATTCAATATTCAGCACGCACTCGATTACAGAAATAAAAAGATTGATATTGACCTTTTTGTATCAAAGATTAAGAATTACGATGCGGATTTTTGCGGACTCAATGAGGTCAGGGGAGACGGTCCCGTTGACGGATATACCGACCAGACCAATGCAATTGCTGATGCTCTGGGTTTTAACCGATATTTCGGTGAAGCCATCAAAGTCAAAGGGACAAGTCCTTACGGCAACGCTCTTGTTACCTCATATCCGATTAAATCCTGCGAAACAATTCTGATTCCCGAGCCGTCGGAAGAATATAAATATGATGATGACGGCAATGAGATTTATTATGAAAGAAGATGTGTAATCAAATCTGTTATCGATGCGGACGGAAAAGATTTGTGTGTCCTTGTAACTCATATGGGCCTTTCGGATATCGAGCGTAAAAACGCAGTTGCAACTCTTTGCGAAATAATTGATAATATCGAAATTCCTATTGTTTTGATGGGTGATTTCAATACCACACCCGATGATGCCGTTCTGACCCCGTTGTATGAACGTCTTTCAGACACAAATGAAAAATCCGTAAATCCTATGGTATCAACTTATCCTTCCGATTCACCCGAAATAAAAATTGATTATATATTTTATAAAGGACTTGATTGTGTGCGTTCAGAAACGATTGAAGAGATAATTTCGGATCATTATCCTATATTTGCTGATTTCGAATTCTGATTTTTCTACAAATATTCATTGATTATAAACGCTGTTTTATCACACTTTTCCAAAAATTTTATATTATATAAGTAATGGTTGAAACTTCGTTTTGATTGTGATAATATATTTGTAATTTGGCAGAGAAAGGTTTATATGATGGTTTGTAATACTATTTTGGACGCAATGGGCAACACCCCGATTATCAGACTTCAGCATATGACGGGTCCCGATGATGCGGAAATTCTTGTTAAATTTGAAGGGCTTAATATTGGCGGTTCGGTTAAAACGCGCACCGCTCTGAATATGATTCTTGATGCAGAAGAAAGGGGTCTTATCGGACCCGATACCGTTATTGTTGAACCCACAAGCGGCAATCAGGGAATCGGACTTGCGCTTGTCGGTGCGGTCAAAGGATATAAGGTTAAAATTATTATGCCTGATTCTGTCAGCGAGGAGCGTCTCAAGCTTGTTCAGCATTACGGCGCAGATGTTATTCTTGTTCACGATGCGGGTAATATCGGACTTTGCATTGAAGAATGTCTTAATATTGCTTTAAAGATGAAAGCTGAAAATCCCAATGTTTTTGTTCCTCAGCAGTTTGAGAATCCTGCTAACCCTGAAATTCAGCGCAGAGGTACGGGCAGAGAAATTCTTGAACAGGTCAATGCTCCTATTCACGGTTTCTGCTCGGGAATCGGTACGGGCGGTACAATAACAGGCATCGGAGAAACGCTCAAATCAGCAAATCCCGATATGACAATCTGGGCGGTTGAACCCGAAAATGCTGCTATACTTTCAGGTGGTTCAATCGGCACTCATATTCAGATGGGCATCGGTGACGGACTTATTCCTGCGATTCTCAATCAGGAAATATATGATGATGTGTGCATCATAAAGGATGAAGAAGCGATTCAGACTTCAAAGGATTTAGCAGCAAAAGAGGGCATTATGTGCGGTATCAGCAGCGGTACAAATGTTGCGGCGGCGCTCAGACTTGCAAAGAAACTCGGTAAGGGTAAAACGGTTGTAACCGTTCTTCCTGATACTGCGGAAAGATATTTTTCAACTCCGCTTTTTGATTAATAAAATTATTGACGGTGGTCTGCTATATTCCACCGTCAGTTTTTATATACTAATTATTGTAAAAAATCTTTTAAAAAGTAAAAAAACACTTGATTTTTTATAACTTGTCATATATAATATATAAGCATTTGATTTGCAGATACGGAGAGTTGTCCGAGCTGGTCGAAGGAGCACGATTGGAAATCGTGTAACGGGCTATAACCTGTTCGAGGGTTCGAATCCCTTGCTCTCCGCCAGAAGCCATAAGAACTAAGGTTCTTGTGGCTTTT
>JAZRLY010000047.1:0-21296 GCA_045647065.1 Acutalibacteraceae bacterium | reverse complement strand
CTTCTTACAAACATTGTTACAGCAAACAAGGAAATGCCCGACAGTGCAAAGCGCGACCTTATCATTTCTCTCATCACTCTTAAATATACACAGTCAAACTCGGTTTGCTATGCAGTTGACGGTCAGGCAATCGGCGTTGGTGCAGGTCAGCAGTCAAGAATTCACTGCACAAGACTTGCAGGCAACAAGGCTGATATCTGGCATCTCAGACAGCACGAAAAGGTTCTCAACCTCCCCTTCCTTGACACAGTTGGCAGACCCGACAGAGATAACACAATCGATGTTTACATCTCCGATGAATATGAAGATGTTCTTGCAGACGGCGTTTGGCAGACTCTCTTCTCAGAGAAGCCCGAACCCTTCACAAAGGCTGAGCAGAAAGCATATCTTGCAACAATCAAGGGCGTTGCTCTCGGCAGCGATGCATTCTTCCCCTTCGGCGACAACATCGAAAGAGCAGCAAAGAGCGGTGTCACTTACATCGCAGAGCCCGGCGGCTCAATCCGTGACGATAACGTTATTTCCGCTTGCGATAAGCACGGAATGGTTATGTGCTTCACAGGCATGAGACTTTTCCATCACTAATAACCAACATAATAAAACACGGTGTATCCCAATCGGGACACACCGTGTTTTTTGATTTTACTTTTCAAAAACAGGTCTGAATGCTTCAGGAATAATCTTTGTCAGACCAAACAGTTTCTTGAAGAATGCAATAAGTTTCTGGAAGAAACCTGCTTTTGAGGTCATAGTCTGAGTATCATTTCCGATTTCTTTTCCGTCTTTATCAAGGATTGTAACAGTGATAATGGTATCACCCTTTGAATTAGGTGTGATCATACAGTTTGATCCGTCTTCGGCTGTTGAAACGATCTTGAAGTTTCCGTTATCAGCTGACCAGACGATCTTTGAACCATAGGGAAGCTCTCCTTCGATGATATCAAGGTGAAGAATAATGCTGTCGCCATAATTGATTGTTGTTACAGAAGGCTTTCTGATTTCAAACACAACTTTCTGCGGCTTGGTAGTAGGCTCGGCAGGTTTGGTTGTAGGCTCGGTAACAACAGGTTTTGTTGTAGTCGGCTTAGTTGTTGTGGGTTCTGTAACAACAGGTTCCGTTGTGGTAGGTTCTGTTGTCGAAGGCTGAGTAGTAGGTTCAACAGCTATGCGTTTCCACTTGCAGATAAATGTCACATTTTCTGAAGGCATCAGGAACTGTGAACCACAGTCGTAACGAGTTCCGTTATAATACCATCCGTCAAATTCATATCCCTCTGCAGAACATTCCTCGGGAACAATTATAAATTCACCCTCTGTTGCTGAATAAGAGACAGGCAATGTAAAGCTTTCGGGAACATCTCCTGTAGCAATGAAATAAACATTGAAATCGCTCTTTTCAGCTTCCCATAAAGCATAATAAATGGCATCCTCGGTGATAATTTCATTTTCATCAATACCGTGCCAACCTGCAAAGATATATCCTCTTCTGCGGGGTTTATCCTCAGGAACAATTGATAATGCAGGAGTTCCGTAAACAGCTTCTTTAGTAACGGTATTTGAACCGCCGGGGAAGCTGCCTTCGTCTGCATAAAACTCTACTTCGTAGCTTGCAAGCTTAAAGAAGATTTCAAGAACTGTCGAACCGTCAGCTGCAATAACAGCTGAAATAATGTTTTCTGCCGAAATATCAACAATGTTATAATCATTCATTGCCAGATCTTCAACGAGAATATATTCAGTGTCGGGCTCCGGTGATTCGGGCATAGCGTCAACAATTTCAACTACCGAATCAGTTATGCCCTCAAACTCTAACTCTTCTTCATATTCAAAGATTTCACCGTCTTCAAAATCAACATAATGAACGATGATCTTATAAACTGTATCATCAGCGGGAATCCATGTAGCCTTTGTTCTGATAACTTCATCATCAATAGAATCGGGAATTTCAGGCTCAAAGCCGCCAAAAATATATCCTTCAAGATTCGGTTCGGAATATCCCGAAATCTGTGTGCCTGCAACAAAATCGAGCTTCATCAAAGATGAACCGTCAGCAAAAGTGCCTTCACCCGCATCAAGGATAAGTCTGCCGTATCCGGTTGAAACAGGATAACTTTCAACATTAATTGAAGCATTCCAATCCGCAAGGCTTTCTGTGTTATCAAGAGCAGATGCACCGTCTTCGCCTTTTGCGAAATCGATATAAGCATAGTATCCGTCATCGGGATTCTGAATTGTTGCAGGAACAATGTAGAAATCGCCCTTACCGACCGCATCGATTTTTGCTGTCAATTCAAATTCGGCAAACCACTCATCACCATTTATGGTATGACATAAAAAGTCGGTGAAATAAAATGAGAATGTGACAGGAGTGTGGTTTTCCAAAAACTCTTCTGTAATATATCCGTGATCAACCAAATTTTTGAAAGAAGGATGATTTTTTGAAGGAGCTGTCATACCTCCGTTTACATAATACTGACCGGTTGTTGATGTGAGACTCTCGTTAACAACGATGGAATGCATTGCGCCTGCGTAATCACTTTCAAATGCGTCATCGTTGTAGAAAAAGAGCACCTGACCGTCGCCGATACCGAAGCCTGATTCAATAAAGAAGCGTGCTTTAACGGTTTCGCCGCGCTCAACTCGGTCTGCAACAACCCAGTCTCCGACTGTTTCGTCGTATGTATATAATTCAGTTTTTAAGCCAAGATAATCTTCAGGGATTTTATTTCCGATAAATTCCCATTCAGCAATAAAATCAATATCCTCATCGGGCATAACGGTTATATCCGATGTCCAGCCTGCGAATTTATATCCTTCAAGCTCGGGGTCATCAGGAAATTCGATTTCACTTCCCTCAACGCCGATATAAACTGCATATGGTTCGGTGTCATTAATATCTAAATAGAATCTTGCAGTATATTCCGCCTGTGCCTCTGCAGCATAAAAATATGTATCTCCTTTTATTTCATAAGGAAACTGTACATATGTACCGTCTGAAAGAGTCCATGCTTCATATCCTTCGGGAACATCAATTTCTTCAATTAAATCGCCTGAATAATATCCGTCTGAATATGAAAGCTCTTCATCACCATCCATAAAAATGACGCTGTAAGTAAGCTCATTATACATAGCGTTGAAAACCATATTGCTTTCAACGACAAGGGGAATATCCTTATCCCAGTCAACAAACTCATAATCATCCATTGACGGATCATCGGGAGTTTCAGGAACATCGCCGTAAACATAATCGAATGTTACAATCTGCTCACCATTCGGGAACAGACCACCATTACCTGCATCAAATGTGTAGGTATATGTTTTGATTTCATAAATGGGGAACAAATCAACATCATTTGCAGGCATAACCGCGGGAGCTTCAACTCTCTCCTCGGGATCGGTTGACCACATAATGAAGTTATGACCGGGTTTAGAAGGTTTTCCGCTCGGATTAGCTTCAAATCCGGGAATTTCAGCGCCAAAATAAACCTCAGAATCTTCGATCTGAGGACCGATTAAATCCTCATAATAGTATGTAAGAGTATATTTGTTTCTCTGATAATATACTTTTGCAACGGAAGAACCATCTTCGTTGACTTCGATAACGGTATCTGATTTCGAAGTGTCAGGTGTAAAACCTTCAACATCTTCAATCTGAATCTGAACCTCCGAGCCGGCTGTCGTGTACTTATGAACTGAGCCGTCGGGCGTTGCAGCGTAATTACCTCTGGTATTCATAAAATAAGTCTCAACAGTATAATAGCATAAATCAACAGCAAAAACGCTGATTGACAATGAAGAAAAAGCCAATAATACTGCAAGAAACATAGCAAGACTTTTTTTGAAAACAGTCATTTTATTTCCTCCTTGAAAAATTAAATCAATACATTTATATTTTAACAGATTTTATTAATAAATACAAGTCAAATCCCCTATTTACTTTTAAATTTATATGGTGTAAAATAATAGAAAATTTGAAATTTAGGATGATATTATGAAATTAATCGGCCGTGAAGTTTTGTTCCTGACCTCCAAAGACGGTAATCCGAGAAACGGAGAAGGAACTTTTTTAAGACTCAATGACGGTGCAATACTTTTCATCTATTCAAAATTTTCGGGCAACGACTGGGGTGATGAATGCGCGGCGGATATAGCATCTTTAACATCATATGATGAGGGTGAAACCTGGACCGACGAAAGAATAATTTTTCGTCACGACGAAAACTCCAGAAATTACATGTGCCCATCACTCATCAGAATGAACAACGGTGATGTCGGCTTGATATTCCTGCGAAAATCCGCAGCAAACGAAAGCTCAATCCCCTGTTTTTCACGCTCATCCGATGAGGGTAAAACATTTTCAAAGCCGCAGAAATTTTCGGACAGCGAATCCGAATATTGGGTTATTGAAAACGACCACCTGATAAAACTACAGAACGGAAGAATTCTTTTGCCGTCAAATCAGCATTCCGTAATCGAAAACGGTGAAGTGAGAATTATTCAACACGGAATGAAGTGTATTTTTGCAACCGACGACGACGGCGCAACTTGGCGTGAAATTGCCGAAAGACAGGATATTCCTTTTTCAGATAAAAGCGAAACGGGGCTTCAGGAAACTGCTCTTTATCAGCACGAAAACGGCAGAATCCGAGCAATATCAAGAACGGACCTTGCATTTCAGTTTGAATGCTTTTCGGATGATAACGGTGAAACCTGGACTCAGCCTTCACCCAACAGATTTTTCTCATCACCCGATGCTCCCTTGCTTATGAAAAAGGTCGGTAAATTTACAGTTGCTGTTTTCAATCCGATTCCAAATTATACAACCAGACCCAATGCGGACGGCAATACCTGGGGTCGCACCCCGCTTGTGTGCGCCGTAAGTGAAGACGACGGAAATAGTTTTAAAAGAATTTATGCTATTGAAGATGACCCCGAAAACGGATTCTGTTATCCCGCAATAATCGAGGGTGATGATTATTTACTCGTTGCATATTATCACTCCAATAACACAGAATCCCCTCTTACATCGTGCAAAATAAAAAAAATAATGTTTGATGAAATAATATAAAGGCAGGTAATAAAAAATGAACAAATATGCAAGATTCAGATATCAGCCGTGCATCCCTCTCGGCGATGACGGTCGCTGCGTAACTGCATCCGAAAAGCACATTCAGCTTTCAAGAAAAGCCGCAACTGAAGGTATGGTTCTTCTCAAAAACGAAAACAAGGCTCTTCCTCTGAAAAGAGGTGAGAAAATCGCTCTTTTCGGAAAGGCAACAATTGAATACATAAAAGGCGGCGGCGGTAGCGGCGATGTTCACTGCCCCTATATCAGAAACATTTATGAAGGCTTCAAAGCAAAGGAAAAAGACGGCAAAGTTTCTGTCTTTATGCCTTTGATTGATTTCTATAAAGATTATGTTGAAAAAGAAAGCGTCAACATTCCAACTCAGGCGCAGATAAATGCAACTTGGGATATCGTTAACGCAATGGAATTCTGCACAAAGCGTGACGATATGACTTACGATACATTTGCAAGCATGCATGTCAAGGAACCTGCGGTACCCGATGAGCTTATAAAATCCGCATCCGAAAATGCAGACACGGCAATCATCACTCTCAGCAGATTCTCCGCAGAGGGCGTTGACCGCAGACCCCAGGGCGGTGACTACTATCTCTCCGACATCGAAAAAGAGCTTATCGATAAAGCATCAGCACTTTTCAAAAAGGTTATTATCGTTATCAATTCAGGTGCTACAATCGACTGTGAATATTTTGCAGAAAACGATAAGGTTCAGGCTGTGCTTTTCGGATGGCAGGGCGGTATGGAAGGCGGTATGGCAATTGCCGACATTCTTTGCGGCGATGTTAACCCCTCGGGCAAAATGACCGACACCATCACAAAATCCTATAATTATTATCCCTGTAAAGAAGAATTCTGGGAAAGCTTCAAATTCATCGACTATTCCGATGATATTTATGTCGGATACCGTTATTTTGAAACAATCCCCGGTGCAAAAGAATATGTACGATATCCCTTCGGATTCGGTCTTTCATATACAACTTTTGAAATCAGCGGCAGAGTATGCTGTGAAAGCGAAGGGAAAATTGTTGCAGTTGCTACTGTAAAAAACACGGGTGATGTTGCGGGTAAAGAAGTTGTTCAGCTTTATTATTCCGCTCCTCAGGGTGCACTCGGCAAACCCGGAAGAGAACTTGCAGCATATAAAAAGACAAAGCTTCTCACTCCCGGTGAAAGCGAAACTGTTGTTCTCAGCTTTGATGTTGACGCAATGGCAAGCTTTGACGACCTCGGTAAAATTACAAAATCCGCATATGTGCTCGAAGCAGGAAACTACGGATTCTATCTCGGCACATCCGTAAGAAATGCAGAAAAGCTTGCGTTCGAATATGAAGTAAAAGAAAACCAAATAACAGAGCAACTCAAAAATTGGTGTAAACCCTTCAAGCTTGAAAAGAGAATGCTTGCTGACGGCTCATTTGAAGCACTTCCCATCGGCAATGAAGAATACTTCTACGCCGTAAACGAACCCTCAAGCGCAGCCGCCCCCAAAGAACTTGTTAAGTTTGATGATGTCGGCGAAAAAATAACAATGGATGAATTCGTTGCACAGTTCACTCTCGATGAGCTTATGTATTTCGTGGGCGGACAGAAAACAACAGGTGTCTGCAACACAGGTTCATTCGGCGGAATTCAGCGCCTTGATATCCCCTATTTCCCGACTGCTGACGGTCCCGCAGGTCTCAGACTTGAACCCGATACCGGAATTCCCACAACCGCATGGCCCTGCGCAACTCTTCTTGCCTGCACCTGGAACACCGACCTTATCTATGAAGTCGGCGCCGCAGGCGGTGCAGAGCTTCGCGAGAACAATCTTGCAATCTGGCTCGCTCCCGCACTCAACATACACAGAGATCCCCTCTGCGGAAGAAACTTCGAGTATTATTCCGAAGATCCGCTTGTTGCAGGTAAATGTGCCGCAGCTGCAACGAGAGGTATTCAGTCAAACAAAGTTGCAGTTTCAATCAAGCACTTCGCTTGCAACAGTAAGGAAGCAAACAGATATGATATCGATGCAAGAATTTCCGAAAGAGCACTCCGCGAAATTTATCTCAAGGGATTTGAAATCTGTGTCAAAGAGGCTGACCCTTACACTGTTATGTCGTCATACAACCGAATCAACGGTCAGCACACATCCGAAAGCTACGAGCTTCTGACAGGTATCCTCCGCGGCGAATGGGGATTCAAAGGAATGGTTGTTACCGACTGGGGTGTTAAGAATGACCCCGTCAATGAAGTCAGAGCAGGCAACGATATGAAGATGCATTGCGGATATCCTGACGACCTCAAAGCCGCTTACGATAAAGGTAAACTCACAAGAGCTGACCTTGAAGTCTGCGTCAAACGAATCCTTGAAATGTTCACAAAACTCATATAAAAAGATAAACAGCCGTGGAAAACCACGGCTGTTTTGTTTATTTCATATAAGCTTCAAGTCTGTAAATCGGCATTCCCATTGAAGAAAATCTATGCTCGTACTCGGTTACGATATTACCCTCAAAATCGCTGTTATGAAGGTCGAGTGATATGTTTTTTAAAGCAAAGCCGTAACCTGTAAGCTGTTCGATTGAATACTCAAAGAAGTGCATGTTATCCGTTTTCTGGTGAATCTCCGCACCTTTTTTCAGAATAACTTCATAACTTTTAAGAAAACGAGGATTTGTCAGTCTGTGATTTTCATATGCTCTCTTGGGATAAGGGCACGAAAAATTGAGATAAATGCGTTCAATCGACTCGGGTTTCAGATACTTTTCAAGATATTCCGCACCGACGTGCAGAAATTTAAGGTTGTTTATGTTGTTATTTTGGGCGTTTTCTGCTGCAATAACAACAACATTGGCACATTTTTCAAGTGCAAGCACATTGATATCGGGTTCACGCTTTGCAAGTTCACAAGCAAAATTGCCTTTTCCGCATCCTATTTCAAGCACAACCGGATTGCTGTTACCGAAAAGAGCTTCGGTATCAATATATTCCTTCTTTTCAATAGCAGTCAGAAAGTTGCAATCATCACTTCTGAGCGTCAGGACATTATTACAATTCACAAGCCTCTCTTCAAGATGCTTCTTCTTTCTCATTCGCATATCATTTCACCATAATCCAAAAATTTACGGCATTAATTATATCACCAAACCAAACTGCAGTCAATACAACTTAAAATTAATGCAATTTGTTTTATAGCACAAGCCGTAAATATTTTACACTATTGCTCTATCTGATTTCAATTTCTCTGCCAAGCGTTCTTCAACCCATTTAACAGGAACAAGCCAAATCTCCTGAGCACCAAAACGTTTTGCGCCTTCAACCTTGCCGTCCTTACAAAGTTGTTGAATCCAGCGAACGGTGACACCGATTTTTTCTGCGGCTTCTTTAGCTGAAATATAATTAAATTCCATTTAAACCCTCCAAATCATATAGGCTTATCAAAAATAGCTTTCAGTTAAAATTATTCTTTCACTATTTTATAACCAAGTGAAATTATCAACTTCAACGTCTGAAGCGCCGTATTGCGATCATATTCCTTTTCTTCTTCAGGGAGTTCTGAATAGGGAATCAAACACGGAGTTGTTTTCTTTTTATCATCGCGAGAATCACCGTAAATCCAACCATCGGCTATTCGTCCTGCTGACCAATTCTCATGAACATTTTCAGCAATCTTCTCTGTAAGCTCAAGGAGATCATCCGGCAAAGAAATATTACTCGTGTCAATCGGATTCGGTTTGTACATACAAATCATCCTTTATCATATTAAATTATTAATCTTTCTGTCTGTCAAGTTCTGATAATTGTGACCATTCACAAAGATTATCATGCAACAACGCTCTGTCTGCTCTGGTATTAGGATGATATGTATATCCCAACACTCTGGTATATGCATTCCAGCGCATATGCTCACTGCGTTTTCTTCTCAAACAATTATCACAATCACAAATTTGTCTGTTTTCATCTTTACTACAACTTGTCAATGATTTTAAATTCGGATTGTTGTTTATTTCTCGTTGATATAACTCCTTTGCGATTGATGAAAGTCTGTAATACTCATATTTCTCATATTTTTTTCTGGCGTTCTGTGCAGCTTCCTCGGATTTCTCCCCTTGAAAATACCATTCATGTTTTTGAAGATTGACTTGATCATTTGCTTTTTTCCATTCATTATAAATCTTTTCTTCGATCTTTACCCAACCGACATGGTGTTCATAGGCGTTTTTCTCTAAATCCGAATCATAAATGTTACAATAATCAAACTGCGAAGACATTCCGCCAATAAAATGTATATGATACGGAACATCTTTATGATTAAACAAAAGTCGTGAATTTCCAACAATGTCCGAATCGTCAAAAAGCATTCTTGATTTTTGATCATCATAAACAACAGAATAGATTTCAACTGCTTCGTCTTCCCATTTGATGTTTTTCTGAGCAGCCACCCCATTAATTCGATCAAATAAACTTCTCAAATGAATTGCAACATCGATATTCGTATCATCATCACCCAGTGAAACAAAAGCCAGATTTGTTAATTGCAATCTCTTGGCAATGTCTGATTTTTCAATTTCATCACCATCATACAACAACAGTTCATCAAAATCATATGTTTTAACATCTACTCCCGAATATATTTCAATATCATAATATGATTCTCCCGCCGTTTCTGAACGGTTCTTTTTTAATAATTCAGGAGACATCCTGTTAATAATAGATTTAATATAATTTTTTTCCTCACCAAACTCGCCTTGTTTGTCAATGATATTTATTTGAAGTTTATATCCCTCAAACTGACAATACCAAACAAGAGTTTTGAAGAATTCTATTCCATAGCTGCCAAATCCGACAATCATTACAGAAAGTGTATTGTTATAACGCTCAGCAATATCATATAATTTCATGTTCGGTATGGTATTCCATATCAACTGTTGTTTTTCATTGATTCTACGCAGTTTAAAACAAGATTCACCGTACTCATTTTCACTTGCATACTGTAATAAGTTGTCATATTTTATCGAATCAACTATATATGATGAACATGGTTTTGAAGAAAATACAAACAGTTTTATATTATGCTTTATATTTTTTCGATTCAATTCATCGGTTATCTTAATTGCTTGACTTACATTTTCCGATTCATCATCACCTATCAGAAAAATCTCAATATCACCTTTCTTAGAAATGAAGTCTAAATGTGAAATATCCTTTTTCAGACAAATTGCATTAATATCTCTTGCTTGTGTCAGAAGTTCATAATTATTCTCTGAGTTTTGTTCAAAAACATCTGTAAAAACAATTACTGTATTCTTATTTTTTTTATGAATACTTTTTGCCAAAACAATTGATTTTTCATTAAGTTCTGACATTATATAATGTTTTTTGAGCCTGTGCCATTTATATCGAAACTCACCTTTAATATTCTTCAGCAAAGACAAAACATTGCTGAAAGTTAACACAGGGGCAACAACATAAAGAAAAGCAGAATAAAACGATATTAAAACTCTCAAAACTACAGTTTGATCACGAATCGAATTAATGATAATTTCAAAATCACCATCAAGTATAAATATACGAAGAGAGGTATGGATAGCCAGAAACAAAGGTCTGATATAATCATAAGGATCTCCAAAATCATAACCGATGTAATAAATGGGAATAAAAATCAAAAGAACCGATAAAAAAACTCCGATTGTGAATATCTGTATTGAAGATAACACTCGCTTGTTTCTTTTCCCGTTTATATAAAAATATAATGAACAAATAAAAAACGCCAAACAAATTATTACGGAAATAATACTAAATATTATTAACAATGCTGTTTTCATTTTATAACTCCCATAAAAAATTAATAATGATATATCAAACAGTAATGCCTGATCATTCAACATTTTTATTCTTTGTAATAGCTCTTTCGATTTCAGCGCCATTCAAATTGTTTTTGTTAAGTAACTCCTCAACCAACGCATCAATCTTATCCTTATTTTCAGAAATCATTCTGACTGCTTCATCCATTTGCTCTTTCAAAATGCGGTTAATCGATGTTCTGATTTCAACCGACATTGCGCCATTTGAAGCAGCAACGCCGTTAACAACAGCAAGTCCGAAATCATCATCCATTCCATAAGTACAGACAATTTGTTGGGCAATGTTTGTTGCGGACGCAAGATCTCCGCTCGCTCCGGTTGAAACGCCGTCACGATCACCATAATAAACAATCTCTGAAGCTCTGCCGCCCAAAGAGGTTCTGATTCTGGCAAGCAGTTCATCTTTAGTATAAATTGCCTTTCCTTCTGTTTCAGCATGTTGCATATAACCGCCGTGATTACCGCGAGCAACAATGGTAAGATATGAAGGTGTTTCTCCGCTCAGCCAGCAAAGCAAGGCGTGTCCTGCCTCATGTCTTGCAATTCGTTCAAGTTGGGATGCATCCCACTTTTTAACATCGCCGCTGTTAAAGGTTTCGAATGCTTCTTCAAAAATGGCATCGTTTACAGTAGTGCTTCCTTCTCTTATTGATGAACGAAGCGCAAGTTCAATAACGGAATCAAGTTCCGCCAAACTCATACCGGTTGACCTGACAGATATATTCTCAATCTGTTCTTCAGAAATATCCAAAGCACGGTTCTTGGCGATCTTCATTTTCAGGAATCTGATTCTGTCTTCTTTATTTGGCAGATCAATATATACTCTTCTGTCAAATCTTCGCATCAACGCAGGGTCAAGACTTTTATCTCTTCCCGGTTCAACATCAAAATTAGTTGCCGCAAGAACAAACACAGGTTTTGACGGATCGTTCACAAAACCATCCATCTCGGTTAAAAATGCTGTAAGTGTATCTTCATCGCTTGAGGCTGAATTTGAACCTCCCCTGCGTTCCTTTGCAATTGCATCGATTTCATCGATAAAAAGTATAGACGGAGCATATTTGCGGGCTGTTTTGAAAAGTTCGTGAACATTGTCAGAACCCTCGCCTCTGTACTTTTTAATAAATTGGTTACCTTCAGCAACAATGAAAGTAACATCTGCTTCGCAAGCCATCGCTTTTGCAAGTAACGTCTTACCGGTTCCGGGAGGACCGTAAAGAATAACACCCTTAGGTGCTTTTACACCGGTTCCTATATATTTTCTCGGATTCTTGAGATATTCAACAAAATATGTAAGCTCTTTTTTTGCATCGCCTGCACCGATGACATCGTCAAAATGAACATTGGGTTTGGATACGGAACTGAGAACATTTTTTGCATCTTCAGAATCAACAGCAGTCTCCATTTTAAAATCAAACAGTTTGATTTCGGCATTCTTTCCGTTTTTCGAAATTGTCTGGGCAGTTTCAAAAGATATGAGCTTATTTTCTTTTGCAAGTTTTGCCATACTCGCCTGCTGATACAAACTTGAAGCAACAGAATACAGCAAATTTGCAAAAGAGTTCTTATTTTTTCAACACGAAGAACTCCTCTGACACCCTGTCTAACAAATGAAATTTTCTCTTCTTCGGTCAATTCGCTTCTGCTGTTTTCAATCAAATAAATCGGGAAACTGCTTCTCTGTTCTTTTAAAAACTTAAAGAAATCACGTGCAGGAGAATCAATGTCCTCAATATTTAAATTTATTGAAGTTGAATTTGATGAGCCACATTTCATATCAATCAAAACAAAGTCAATGTTATCGGACTTTATTATATCAATTGCCTCGTTTACACTCTGAACTCCCTCAAACTCTATTTCGGGGACTTGTTCTTTACAAAAAGCAACGATATCAGCATCAGCAAAAACAAGAACTCTTGTTCTGTCGCCCGATACGAAACGTGCGGAAATATCAGCCTTGGTGTTACTTAAATCAACGCTAATTCTTATATTCTCAATATTATCAATGTTTGTTTTAACCTTTTCGGATTCAACCAATCTTAACAACTCATAAAGTTCATCATTAAAAAATGTTTCCGCTCTGCTTCTTATGGTTCTTGCATCTGCTGTGCTTCCTTCGGAAAACAAAAGAGCGGTGTAGACGCGGTCATCAATTTTAAACTTTATTCCGGTTTGCTTTTCAAGGTTAGTTGTATGTCTTTCAATCTCCTTCTTGGCAATTGAGCGAAGATTATGTGCACCGATATGGTTAAACATTACAACATTACCTGAAGCAAATCTCGAACAAATCGCACTGGGGAAATAAGGAATACCGGTATCAGGTTTAACATCCTTCTGCAGAGCATTTACAATTACTTTTCGTGAAACGCCCGAAAAATCTCCGCTTTCACTTTCTTCATAAAGCTGTTTGCCCGCATTAGTGGTAAGAATGATTATTGCATTTGAAAAAGAAACTTCCTCATCCGTAAAATTATCGCGTAATCTGCCTGCATCGAGCATCTGCAAAAACAAATGGATTACGCAAATATGAGCTTTTTCTATCTCATCAAAAAGAAGCACACAATTCGGATTGGCAGCAACAAAACTTGTCACATTGCCTGCTTTTGCATTCTTATAAACCTTATCAGAACCGCAAAACTCTAAATTTGCCTCTTTGTCTGCATACTCACTCATATCAAATCGCATAAAAGGAAGATTGAGTGCTTCTGCGGCTTTTTCGGCAAGGAAAGTTTTACCGACACCGGGAGGACCCGCAAACAGGAAAGTAGCACGCGGACGTTTTCTCGACTTATCAATCATCGAGAGCATACTAGCCTGAAAATATCCTGTTGCGAAAACATTAATTGCATTATCCTGACCGTAAATTGAACTTTGAAGCTCTTCACGAATACGCTTAACATCTGAAACAAGTGCAGAAATATCGGACTTTACCGAATCCGATTTGTTATTTTGGGGCTTTTCGACAGGCAATTCTCTTTCAGCTTTCTCTTCTTCTTTCATTAAATTAGAAACACGTCTGTCCGAGCGTAATGGCGGAAAATCTTTTTTCGGCGGAAAAATCATCAGATCTTTTATTATGTCACTTGGATCATCAAACACACACATCAGCAAGACAACAGTATCAACTTCAGAAACATTGGATTTGGCAGCCTTTTCGGAGGCTTCATTAAGCTTCTTTTTCATATATAGATCATCCAGAAAAGATGTGGACCTTTCCTGACAAATATAATCCATCAGTATTTCCTTTGAAAGCTTTAAATCTACCAATGTTTTTTCAACCATGTTTTCAGCTGATTTGAGTTCTTCAGATTTTTCAGCAGATTCAGAAACAAAACTGTCGATTATCGCAACTATTAATCTTTCAGCCGTAAAAAGAGCATTTTTTTTGTTACCGATTTCCCTGGTCTTTCCGATTAATTGACCAAGCGTTGTTGTGAATTTAATTACGCTCATTTTTCTGCCTCCCTATATCATTAACTGCAATTTATCCAACATTCCGATGATTTTCTTATTTAGATAAATCAATTATACTTCGCACTTGCGAACCTGTCAAGAAATTTACACATTAAATGACAAAAGCAGAATGCACTTCTATTAGCGTCTGCACTCTGCTTTTAAAATTAATTATTTAAATCAATCGCGTGTTTATCAACACCTGTCATTTTGCAACCTTAAATCAATTGCTCCAAAGACTTCTTATAATTTTTGAAATTTCCGAATCATCCATATTCTGAATATTCTCAACTAACCTTATATTCATATCCTTTGCTCGCTGACGAAGATACTTGCCCGACTCTCCCATAGAATCAACTGCAGTAGCAATCAAAACTTTTTTCGCATACTGACCGCCAAAACGTTCTGCTACAGTTTCAAGTTTATAAAGCTCATCTGATGTAACAACGCCATTTTTGCAAGAAATGAAAACCGGTATGGTATTATGCATTAATAACACATCAATTTCATTTTCGGTATCATAAACACTCTCGGATTTTTCATCATGAAACTCTCCGTCCCAGTCAATAACAACACCGTTAAGAGAATCGGTGTAAACAATTTCACCATCTTTATCCAGAGCTTCTTTAGCGGTAATATACACCTTCATTTCGAGAGCTTGTCCTGCTTTTGTCAGGCACTTTTTCACCTGTTCATTTTTATATGATATTGATAAAGTTGTTTCATCTTCATCATCAAAATATGTAAGCAATCCGTATTTAAGAAGAAAGCCTATAATACCCTTGGCTTTTTTATACTTCAATTTGCGGCTATTCAAGTATTGATCCAAAGCCGCACGAGACACAACCGTGGTCAAAGCATCCTCGCTCACGCAGCCAACTGTTTCAGCAGCCTCAAATATGCCTATCTGCATATTCCAATATCGAACATTACCTTTGCAAATAGTCCATATCAAATTGATATCATCCAGAAAATCGGGGGTTAGATCCCATTTGTATGTTTTTTCATCGTTGACATCACCATAGACTACCTCACCACTGTAAATTCTGATGTTTTCATCAATTGATAATTCAGGAATCTCTTTATAAATAGTTATACCGTCTTTATCAAAGTCATAAACACTGTTGTTTCTCAGATTAAATTTATGAATTTGAATATTTTTTTCAGGATGCTTTGAATATACAATACCCAAAGCTAGTATAAGAATCTCATCTCCGCCGGTCGTATCAAAAACGCAGTCGTCGTAGGTTTCAACAATTTCAGAAAGTAACTCAACAGCATTCTCCAAATTGCTTTTTGATATTGTTTTAAACAAAAATTCAATATTATACCCGCGATCAGTAAAAACTTTATTATAGTTGGAGATATGTTTCTTCATAAGTTTCGAATTAACTCCGATAAAGATTACTCTGTCCGGAATACAAGTCAAACAAGCGCCAATATTTTCAGTCGCAGTTTTATCAAAGAATTCAACAAAAGTCATTTATATACCTCCGAAAAACAGTGCAGCATAAGCCCCGAATAAATCGGAGCTTATACGAAAAAATTATGATTCTTTTGCAATAAAATCTGCAATACTGATCAACCCCTTATCAATCGCAAGGAATTTGTCGTTATAATTATCAACCACAGCACAATCAGATGTAATCATATACTGCAAAAGTCCATCGCCGATAACACTATCAATAAACGACGCTGTCAATCTGAACACAATAGAACCATCTGATAAATCATAGTCAAAGTTGCCATCTGCCATTCCGAAAGAAGCTGCGCAACAAGCAATTGCCCCTTCCATACTCTTTGCCTCGCTCATTTTGAAAGGCAAAGGAGATAATAATCGGCAAATCATCACCTTGTGCACTGCATTCAATCATAATTTTTTCTTCATTCTTCTTGTAATCCCAGTTATTTTTTTCTAAAGCACGGCAAAGAGTGTTGAATGTTTCTTTTGTAAGTTCAAATTTTTTTGTTCTGACATAATATCGTTCTACCGTATTTTTATCAATCAATTAAAAATTATTATTTTACATATCAAGTTCTTCCAAAACTGATTGATTTTCAACTGTACTTTCGTTATTAGCCGACAAACCGGAAATGTTGTTATCTAGATACCATTTGAAATCATTATTCATTTCAAGTCTTATAAACTCATCATAAATCATTTGAAAGGAACTGACAAGTTTAAGGCAATTTTCGCAATTTCGGATATGGCCATTCACTGTAGCAGAAAGCTCTATCGCTTCACTATTCAGCTCAGTCAAAGAAACAAAATTAATTATCTCATCAACAGTCAGATGTTTCATCTCCGTCCCTCCTTTTTTTGCTTTTCTTTTTGCTTTGGTTTTTCTCTGTTGATTTACCTGATGAATCATCACCCTCATCGAACTTGCGTTTTATCAAATCATTCATTCGATTCATCCAGTCACTGATAGATTTCTTACCAGAAATTTCACCATTATATTTCATAAAGAAATCACTGTATGTTGTTTCACCATATGTAACATCATCATTTCGTTTTTTTCGCAAAGCTGTTAAGATTTTTTTGTTTTGTTCTTCTGTAATAACTATCCACGGAATGTTTTTGGAAGCATTAAGAATCATTTCATACATCTCATATAATGTTTTATTTTCAAAAGCTTTAATTATCAAATCGTTGGATTTAATCTTTGTAACATCATAATTAATAATAAAAACGAACTGGGCTAACCAAGTCAGTACTTTATAAACACTCACATCAGATGACAAAACAATTAAAAATGCTTTATTTAATTTTTCCAGCTTGTAATCATCGTAACCATCCGTGGGATCACCGCCATCTATAGGACCATCAATATCTTTATCCTTAAAATCTCTGTTCCTGACCTTATTGGCAAAATCACGTTTAATATTGTCTGCAATGCGAAAAATCCAGTCTTCAAATCCTTCGGGATTATCATTATACGGACCATCAATACCATCACGCAACAAGAAATAGTTAACCGTAGTCTTCATTAAACGTAAATGAATTTCATTCATTATGTCGCCTTCATAACTTCTGCCACGCAAACAATCATCATTATTGCACCAATATATAACAGTCGGTTTCAGCGTTTTTTCAGCAATCCGACACAGCATATCAAATGAAATAGGTTCTTTATAAAGCAACTCATCAACCATTTTGTCAAATTCATCTTTCGTAAAACGCATCATAAACACCTGCCTTTAAAAATTAAGGTAAAATATATATAATTTATAATTATTTTATCACATTTTTGATTATAAGGTCAAGACAATCATTATAGTAATTAAAAAAATATCAAATATAACTAAAAATAAAATATTTAATATCAAAATAAAAATAATCCGAACCGATTCCATAAAAATAAAAGGTTCGGATTATCAAGCATTGGGTCCTCAAACACGACTCTAACCTGTGACTGCCCCGACAGGTTGTTAAAGTTACGGTGTTAAAGATTTGATTCTTTTTGTTGTGATATCTACACCATTTCAAACCCCGGTCACAACTTGTTCTTGACTGAATTTTTTAATAAGCATAAAAGTGTATCACCAAATCAATCGGGACAAGAACAATTTAAATTAAACATATAATTCGCGACACAGTATCAATCAACAGACAGTTCTGTGTCTGATCGGTTTCCTGCGGCATCAACCGCAATAATCGTATATGTATCGCCCGAAGTGCCCTCAGGATCTGTTAACGTAAGAGGATAATCCCATTTATAATTTTCCACACGGGTGAAAAATTCACCGTTTTTGCAAATGCGGTAATAAGCAATACCAAAGTTATCCTCAGAAGGCTCCCAGCTTAATGTCACACCGTTTTCGTCAGAAATAACCGTTGCATTTGCAGGTGCGGAGGGTTTCTCTGTTTCAAGCACATATCCGTTCGCAACATAATCACGGTATGTTTCGATATACATACTCTTTACAAGATTCGGTGAAAAATAGTGGGAATAGGAGAAAGTAATGATATTCTCGCAATAACGCGAAGCTACATCCAACTGCATAACAAAGCGGTCAAGCGTAGCAGTGACAGACTCAATATTTTCAGTCTCGGGTCGCAGAATTGTTCCGCCGAGGATACTCGGAGCCGTTGCAATGTCAAAATTTTCACAATTAGCCCACAATTTTATGTCTGCATCAGCCTTTTCTGCCGCTTTGGAATACATTTCCCAGATTTTTACAAGATCTTTTTCCTCAATCCAATCAGCTCCTATTGCATCCTGCGGTGCAACGATGTCACCATCCCTGAAAGCAGCACGTTCGAAGAAAGTGAGCCATTGAGAATAAGTTGCGACATCACCCAGATCGAGGTAATGTGCAGTATAAGGGCTTATCATCATCGGAAGCGCAGAGTCAACCTCAGTTGCCCTGTTAAGTACGGTATTAAAGCCTTTAACCATCTTGCCCATAAGCGGACCGCAATTTATCTGATTATTGATTTCAAGGGTAAAGTACCAACCATAGAAATTTTCAGGACTGATAGAATAGTAACCATCATAAATATCGTCAAGCATATCAGCCGTAATTGTGCAGACAGACTTGTATTCTCCTGTAAAATTGCCAAGCAACCAGAACGAATCAAACATTGTCAGACCAAGAAAAACCTTGATATCCGTACCCTTGCAGGCTTCAAGAGCCGCCCCTACAACATCGCCGCCAAAGGTAGCACCGTCAAAAGCAGGAATTGAACTGTTATAATAAACAGTCCAGTTTCCGTCCGCATCCATGTTTGCAAGATCCTGCAGAACAAGATATTTAACGCCGTCACGCTGCATACATTCAATCTCTGACGCCCAACGCTCATCGTCCCAGGTACTGCTCATCCATGATTGAAGAAATGTACCGCTGAATTCGGGGGCACATTTACGATCAGGCAACTGAGTATCGCCGAAAGGAGCCGTAAAGGTAATCAATGCCAACAATGCGACAAATAAATTCTTAATAAGACTGAACATAATAAAACTCCTTATTTTAATGATTTACACAAAACTGCCGTCCTCATCATAACTGCTAAAATCAAATTATCAATAAACAATATAAATCGGTGTATTGGTAACAGACATTTTTCTGCCGATTTCTATTTCGTTGCCGTAAATATCGAAGGCATTGTAATCGCCCTCGGGTGCGGCAATTTTTGTTTTTTGGCCAAGACTGTAATACACTTCGATTTTCTTTGAGTCGGCGGTGTATTCGTCAATCACAAGATTCTTTTCGTTTGAAATATTTTTAACAAAATCCGCATTGCCGAGAAAACAGATAACCGTTGCATAGGCGATCACAGCTTCGGTGGGCTGCATATATTCGTTGAAAAATGCAAAGTCATTTATGTCATTTTCGGGGGTTACTGTTTTTCTGAATGCAAAGGAAACAAAACCTTTTGCTCCTGTTGATCGCGTGTAAAGTGCTTTACAAGCGATTGTTGCCGCATCTGTACCGCTTACTCCGCTTTCGCTGTTGAAACCGCCGTTGGAAAGTCCTGCTAATTTTGTAAGCGCGAACATTTTACCCATATAATAATAGTAATTATCAAGATAATCGTGGTTGTGATAGCCAAAATTATCAAGTAGATTTTTTTTAATCAGTTCTGCAAATTTCTGATAAAAAACAAGATTAATTTCTTTTTCTGCAACAGCGAGTCCGCCTGAATAAAGATATGCTGACGGATTTTCAGCTTTAATTATAGTTGCAGTTTTTTCAAGAAGTGAAAAATATTCATCTGGAGTGCCTGCGAAGAAGTACCAGTTTGGCTCGTTCCATATTTCCCACAGAATGTCGGTGTTATTGGCATAATGCCCTGCAACCTTGACAGCAAAATCAGACCATATATTTTCATCAGGAGGATAAGTCCAACCTGTTGATTCATCGTAATTCTCTTTGTATTTATCTGCTGCAGACCATTTGCCTGCGTTAAAGCCGAGAAGCCAGTTGTATTTCATACCTCGATCGTTGACTTTGGTGACAAGCAAATCCTGTACGGAGAAATCAACATCGCCGTAAGCTTCACTCTGCATTGCACCCCAACCAACACTGTCCTCACGAACAAGATTTACACCGAGATACTGAGCATTATCGAGGACTTTGTCAACAGATTCTTCTGCGGTGAAGTTTGGAAGCTGAAAGCCATCTCCCCATGTGTAAGCACGTGTTATATACGGCTGAATGCCGTAGTAAAAGCTGTCACCTGCCTGAACATTTTTCGGAAGTACACCGATGTCAAAGCTGTACTCTGTTGCATTGGTAAGCTTGATTGCGACAGTGAGAATTCCGTTTTTATCAGAAGAAAAAGTAAAGGTATTATACGGCAAATCAGAGTTCAGAGTGACACAACCTCGCTTGTCAAATCCAGTCTGCTCACTAGTTACGGAGATTTTTGCTCTTGTTCCGTCAAAGGATTCGTCAAAGCATTCAATAACAACCTTAATTTCATCGTCAGGCTCAAACAGATTTACACCACCAACAACACCGAAACGCAAACTTTCACTTTCGTCGTTTATGTAGAATTCGGTTCCGGTATCCGTTTGCGTGATAACAAGCTGTTTTTCAGGGAACAATCCAACGAAAAACATATCAATTACAAATACAACTGATAGTAAAAAAGAAATAATTTGTGTCATATTTTTCTCCTTTTATGTCTGCTACACAAATTCTTATTTATTTTATAAATAACAAGACATTTAGGACAAGATTAAACTATCAGACTAATTATATAAATAAAATTACTTAAAATCAAGCAAAAAAACGACATGTCGAAACATGTCGTTTTTTACTGGCGCCTCAAACAGGACTCGAACCTGTGACACCGCGGTTAACAGCCGCGTGCTCTACCGACTGAGCTATTAAGGCAAAATTAAAAAAGTGTCGGCGTCGACCTATCTTCCCGGGCCGCTTCCAGCCAAGTATTTTCGGCA
>JAZRLY010000046.1:0-4037 GCA_045647065.1 Acutalibacteraceae bacterium | reverse complement strand
CGCTTGGCCTCCGACTTATGTTTCTGAGGGGGAGAGTCTCCCCTTCTCCGCCAGAAACGGAGCTGATGCATTGGCATCGGCTCCGTTTTTTTTGTTATGCTACAAACAGTACGCTGTCGTTAAATGCAATCGAAATAACCTCGGATGAATTTATAATTCTCGGGAATTTACCTTCAAACCTTATTGAATATTCATTTTTTGAAACCATTCCGATGCTCGCATCATTTTCCGACCTTGACGGTAAACTTAAATTGAATTCCTCTGACGTGCCGTCAGCGTAATTCAGAGTCATTGTTTCAAAAACCAAATCGTGGTCTGCAAGTGAAGTGACGGTTTGCGCGCCGTCCGTTACTTTTAACTCAAACTCAAATCCGAGATTGCTTATCCATGCATCTTTTCCTTTTGCAAAAACGCCTTTGGAGTTTGCGATATTTTTTGTTTTAGAAAGATTGACAACCGTATTCGGATAATCAATCCTTATTTTACCTTTGAATTCGCCGAGAATAACTATCTCCTTGTCGTCGCCGAAGCCGACAACAATATCTCTGAGTTCAAGGTTAAGAATCCCGCCGATTATATTGATTGTCTCCGAATTAAAGAAAACATCAATCAATACGGTTTTTTCGTCAACATATGTCGAAGATGAGCCTATCGAATAGCCGTTAAGATTCAGAGGCATTGTTTCAACACCCCATTCGCCGATAAAGTAAATTTCATCGGGGTCAAAGCAAAAATCACCATTTGATTTAAGTTCAAAAACTGTAAACATACGGCTTCTATCTCCTGCAATGCCACTGCAAGTAAGCGAAAAATCCTCTGAAGGACTTTCAAAAGCAATGTTTTTGGGAGAATAGATGCTATTCAGATTCTCTTGTGAATCAGAAAATAACATTGAACCGAAATATTCGGGTGCCTGCGAATACGCAAAGCCTGTTGTTGAGGATATGAGAATGGCAACAGCTGCCGCAATTGCCGCAACAGCTTTATAATTTATTTTTCTTTTCGGCTTTTCGATATTCAAAAGGAGATTATCTTTCCACTCATCAGGGGTCTTTACATTGAATTTATTCATTTTTCAGCACTCCTTTCAGCATTTCCCTGCCCCGTTTGAGGCGGGTTTTGACAGTATTTTCATTTGCCGAGAGTATGGATGAAATTTCACGGATATCGTAACCCTCAAAATAATAGAGATATATCACACTTGAATATTTTTCGGGTAAATCTTTAACCGCGGTAATAACCTCTTTGTCAAAATCCTCTGTGTACTCAACGGTCAACTCATCGATGTCGAAATGTGAGCGGTGAAAGAGCCTGCGTTTTAAGTCACGGCACTCGTTGAGCGCAACCGTCACAAGCCATTTATGAAGTTCCGATTCGGGCTTATCCCACATTTTCGGTGATTTCCACAGCTTCATAAAAACATTCTGCCACGCATCCTCTGCGTCAGCACGGTCGGTAAGGTTCATATAGCAGACACGGGTGACCGCATCTGAGTGGATATTGACGAGGTTTTCAAACAATGCATTGTCGGACTGAGCCATTTAATCATCCCCTCTCAACCATAAGAACGCACGGAAGTGCCAAAAAGTTGCATTGAAGTGAAAAAACGCCGTGCATTTCTGCACAGCGTTTTCTTTTATGAAATCAAACTTATTTAATTTCAACCTTTGCGCCAACTTCTTCAAGCTTAGCCTTAGCTGCTTCAGCGTCTTCCTTGGAAACGCCTTCCTTAAGAGCCTTGGGTGCGCTGTCAACAGCTGCCTTTGCTTCTGCAAGGCCAAGACCTGTGAGCTCACGAACAACCTTGATAACCTTGATCTTTTCTGCGCCAACGTCTGCAAGGATAACATCGAATTCTGTCTTCTCTTCAGCTGCTGCTGCGCCTGCATCTGCGGGAGCTGCTACTGCTACTGCTGCTGCTGCTGATACGCCGAATTCTTCTTCTACTGCGTGAACGAGCTCTGAAAGCTCAAGTACTGTAAGTTCTTTGATTGTTTCAATCATTGCTGCAATCTTTTCTGATGCCATTTTATTTTTCCTCCAATAATTAGATTTTTTAAATTAATTTAAATTGATTATGCTTCTGCGGGAGCCTCTGCAGGTGCTTCTTCAGCTGCTGCGGGAGCTGCTTCGCCGCCCTTATCAACAATAGCCTGGATAGCTCTTGCGAATGAAGCGATGGGTGCATTGAATGCGTTGCAAACTGTTGCAAGAAGGATGTCTCTTGTGGGAAGTTTTGCAAGTGAGTCGATTGTTGCTGTGTCAACAACCTTGCCGTCAAGATAACCGCTCTTTACTGAGAAATTCTTGTGAGTATCAGCAAACTTTGAGAGGATTCTTGCTGCTGCGGTGTGATCATCGGGGCTGATAGCGATAGCTGTTGTGCCTTCGAGAACGCCGCACATATCGTCAAGACCTACGTTCTTAGCTGCGAAACCGAGGAGTGTGTCCTTAACTACTGTGTACTTGATGCCTGCTTCACGAAGCTCTTTACGAAGCTTTGTATCGTCAGCAACGTTGATACCCTTATAGTCAACGAGGACACCTGCAACTGAATTCTGAAGCTGCTCGGTAAGGTCTGCGACAATCTGTTTCTTCTGCTCTAAAACTTTTGCGCTGGGCATGTATTTTCACCTCCGTAGGAAAATGATTACAAATTAAAATAGCCCTTTCCGCATTACCGGAAAGGGCATAAACATACATAGTAATTCTTTATTACTTCTGGTATGCTTCCTCTCTCGGCAGGCGGTTAAAAACCTTTATGCGAAAAGCACCTGCTGTCTTAAAAAGAACAGCTTAAATATGATAGCTCAAAATTTTGTGCTTGTCAAGCATTTTTTATGCTTCAGCGGCAGCTGAGCCAATCTTGTTGGGATTTACTCTTACGCCGGGGCCCATTGTTGTTGCGAGAGTGCAGGAACGGATGTACTGACCCTTTGCTGCTGCGGGCTTAGCCTTGATAACAGCATCGAGGAGAGTATTGAAGTTCTCTGCGAGCTTCTCTGCACCGAATGAAACCTTGCCGATGGGGCAATGGATGATGTTTGTTTTGTCAAGACGGTACTCAATCTTACCTGCCTTAGCTTCAACAACTGCCTTAGCAACATCAGGAGTAACAGTACCTGCCTTGGGGCTGGGCATAAGTCCGCGGGGACCGAGAACCTTACCGAGACGACCAACAAGACCCATCATGTTGGGTGTTGCGATACATACATCGAAATCCATAAAGCCTTCGCCCTGGATTTTTGCAACAAGGTCTTCCGCGCCGACAACTTCTGCACCTGCAGCAGCTGCTGCATCTGCATCTGCGCCCTTAGCGAAAACAGCGACTCTTACAGTACGGCCTGTACCGTTGGGGAGAACTACTGCGCCACGAACCTGCTGGTCTGCATGACGTGAGTCAACACCAAGACGGATGTGAACTTCTACTGTTTCGTCGAACTTTGCGCTTGCTGTCTTAACGGCGAGTTCAAGTGCGCCGTCGGGATCATAGAGTGAAGCTCTGTCTACAAGCTTTGCACTCTCGTTATATTTCTTTCCGTGTTTCATGTTAATTAATTCCTCCCAATCATGTGGTTAAATCGGATTTTTCCTCCCACAGTTTGCATCAATCAGTTACAGTAACGCCCATGCTGCGAGCTGTGCCTGCGATCATGCTCATAGCTGCTTCAACTGAAGCTGCGTTGAGGTCGGGCATCTTCTGCTCAGCAATCTTGCGAATCTGATCCTGTGAAATTGTTGCAACCTTGGTCTTGTTGGGAACGCCCGAACCGCTTTCGATACCGCAAGCCTTCTTGATGAGGATTGCTGCGGGCGGGGTCTTTGTGATGAAGCTGAATGTACGGTCTGCATAAACTGTGATAACAACAGGGATGATAAGACCCATGTCGTTCTTTGTGCGCTCATTGAATTCCTTTGTGAAGGACATAATGTTAACACCGTGCTGACCGAGTGCAGGACCTACAGGGGGAGCCGGAGTGGCCTTACCTGCGGGGATCTGTAACTTAATTAAGCCGACAACTTTCTGTGCCATAATT
>JAZRLY010000045.1:0-31175 GCA_045647065.1 Acutalibacteraceae bacterium | reverse complement strand
GAGGGAAGTCTGAGGAGTGCGTAAACGCCTTCCTTAGCCATGAGCTGAGCGGAGTTACCTGCTGCTCTTGCGAGCTGGCCGCCTCTGCCGGGGTAGAGCTCAACGTTGTGAACAACTGTACCAACGGGGATGCTGGTAAGGGGAAGTGCGTTACCGGGCTTGATGTCAGCTGATGTGCCAGCAAGAACGGTATCGCCAACCTTCAGGCCTGCGGGCTGAAGGATGTATCTCTTTTCGCCATCTTCATACTGAAGAAGTGCGATGAAAGCGGAGCGGTTGGGATCGTATTCGATGCTTGCTACTGTTGCAGGAATATCGAACTTGTCTCTCTTGAAATCGATGATACGATACTTTCTTCTCTGTCCGCCGCCACGATGACGAACGGTGATTCTTCCGTAGCTGTTGCGGCCGCTGTTCTTCTTGAGTGAAACAAGAAGGCTTCTTTCGGGAGCAACCTTTGAGAGCTCGGAATAATCTGTAACCGACATGTTACGTCTTGCGTTGCCTGTCGGTTTGTAAACCTTAATAGACATTTTTCTACACTCTCCTTATAGCGACTTTGCGGAGCAATGTCATTCTCCATACTTTATCGCCGGATTTATGGGTTGTTTGTCTTACTTCTTAAATTACATCATACCGTCGAAGAACTCGATTGTCTTGGAGTCTTCGGTAAGAGTAACGATTGCCTTCTTGCGAGAAGCTGTGAAGCCCTCGAAACGGCCGTATCTTCTGAGCTTGCCGTCAACGTTGATGGTGTTAACCTTAGCAACCTTAACTTCGAAAAGCTCTTCAACTGCCTTAGCAATTTCAATCTTGTTTGCATCCTTAGCAACTTCGAAGGTGTACTTACGATCTGCAATGCCGTCCATGCTGTTTTCAGTGATGATGGGGCGGAGGATGATATCCTGTGCTAACTTGCTCATGCGTAAACCTCCTCAATCTTGCTTACTGCATCCTTGAGAACTACAACTGTGTCGCAGTTGAGGATGTCGTAAACGTTAAGTGTGTTGACAAGAGTTGTCTTAACGCCGGCAATGTTGCGAGCCGAGCGGTAGATAACATCATTCTTCTCGGGAAGAACGAAGAGAACCTTCTTGCCTGTTTCAAGTGCGTTAACAACGTTAACCATTGCCTTTGTCTTGATTTCTGTAAGAGCAAGGCTGTCAAGAACGATGAGCTCGTTGTCAGCAAGCTTAGCTGAAAGAGCTGACTTCATAGCAAGTCTTCTGACCTTCTTGTTAACGTCCTTCTTGTAATCGCGGGGCTTGGGTCCGTGTGAGATACCGCCGTGATACCACTGGGGAGCTCTTGTTGAACCCTGTCTTGCGCGGCCTGTGCCCTTCTGTCTCCAGGGCTTCTTTCCGCCGCCGCTTACTTCTGCTCTGGTAAGAGTAGACTGTGTGCCCTGGCGCTGATTTGCCAGATAGCTTACTACGCAAAGATGCATAGCGGGAATGCTGGGCTCGATAGCGAAAATGCTGTCTGCAAGTTCCATATCGGCGAGAGCCTTGCCTGCCATGTCAAAAACTTTAACTTTAGCCATTATTCTCTACTCCTTTCCTTATGCTTTAACTGAATTGCGGATAACAACGATGCCGCCCTTGGGGCCGGGAATAGCGCCCTTGATAGCGATGAGGTTGTTTTCTGCGTCTACTTTAACTACGTCAAGATTCTGGATTGTAACTTTTTCATTACCAAGGTGACCTGCGAGCTTCTTTCCCTTATAAACTCTTGAGGGATCGGAGCAAGCGCCGAGTGAACCTGCGTGTCTTGCAACAGGACCTGTACCGTGGGATTCCTTGAGTCTGGAGAAGTTCCATCTCTTGATTGCGCCGGCAGTACCCTTACCTTTGCTTGTGCCTGCAACGTCTACCTTGTCGCCTGCTGCAAAGATGTCTGCCTTGATTGTGTCGCCTACATTGAGGTCACCCTCGAGCTTGAACTCTTTGAGTGTCTTCTTGGGAGCGACGTCAGCCTTCTTGAAGTGGCCCATCATGGGTTTATTCACGCGCTGAACTTTTACATCGCCGAAGCCGAGCTGAACTGCTTCATAACCGTCGTTTTCGATTGTCTTCTTCATAACGACTGTGCAGGGGCCTGCTTCAACTACTGTTACGGGAACTACGTTTCCCTTTTCGTCGAAGATCTGTGTCATACCGATCTTCTTGCCGATGAGTGCTTTCTGCATATTGCTTTCCTCCTGTTAGGTTATTGGTTGACTCTTTCAAGCCAACATGACCTGCATTTGTTGAAATTAAAGCTTGATTTCGATTTCAACGCCTGCGGGAAGCTCAAGACCTGTCAGAGCTTCAACTGTCTTAGCTGAGGGTCTGATGATGTCGATAAGCCTTTTGTGTGTTCTCTGCTCAAACTGCTCTCTGCTGTCCTTGTACTTGTGAACAGCACGAAGGATTGTAACAACTTCCTTCTCTGTGGGAAGGGGAACGGGACCCGAAACCTGAGCGCCTGTTCTCTTAGCTGTTTCTACGATCTTCTCTGATGCCTTGTCAACAAGGCTGTGATCGAAACCCTTGAGTCTGATTCTGATTTTTCCCTTAACTGCCATGGTAACGCCTCCTTAAGTAATTGGCGGGCTGTGAATTGCAAATTCGTGAAAACCGTCCCGGGTGTTTCAACCCATTCCGATTTAAAAACCGGAAAACACATATTTCCGGGTCAGCATTTACGCTATTTGCACATAGGTATCCCGCAACAAGGCTGCCCGGGAATGGCAGACCTTAAGCAAGGACACAATTCGCCCGGTTTAAAATCGGACATACTCCGCAGAAATTTCCCGCTTCTGAGAGCGGCCACCTCCTGCCTCAACGCATATCAACACAGATTTCAGTGAATTTCGGGCATAATTACCCCTTTGTCCGAAACCCGTGCTTGACTATAATAACATAACATATATACTGTGTCAATACTTTTTTTGAATTTTTTTCAACTTTTTTAAAACCCTGAATCCCAATGATATCAAGGGTTTCGGCGCTTTAACGCAGTGAAACGAAATGCGCCGCAAAAACACATATATAAAATGTATATATATATAGCGCAATCCCACCACATTATCTTGTGGTGGGATTAACATTCAACACAAATTCTGCGTTTTCAACAAAATTGATTTGAAAAGTTTGTTGAGGGTGACGAAGAATATTTTTTCTTTTTTACGAATTTTACGGCACACGCGGTTCAGTTTAAATTATTAATTTTCCTTGCAACTTCGGCAACGGGTAGACCGACAATATTGAAATAATCGCCCTCAATACGCTCAACAAGGGTACATCCCCTGCCCTGAATTCCGTATGAGCCAGCTTTATCCATCGGCTCACCCGTGGCAACATAGGCTTCGATTTCTTCATCGGTCAGGTCGTAAAACTTAACCTTGCTTGTAACCGCAAAGTTATCAATTTCATTTCCGCAAGCAATGCACACGCCCGTTATAACCTCGTGTTCAACGCCCGAAAGCATACGCAGCACACGGCACGCATCAGCTTTATCAGCGGGTTTCCCGAGAATCTTATCGCCCGCAACAACAATTGTATCCGCACCTATAACGATGCAGTCGGCGTAATCCTCTGCAACGGCAAGTGCTTTTTTCTTTGCCGTCATTTTTGCTGCTTCAACGGGAAGAGTCCCCTCGGGAATGCTTTCATCAACTTCCCTGACGATAATTTCAAACTCCAGACCCGCTGTTGTGAGAAGCTCCCTGCGGCGGGGCGAAGATGATGCGAGAATTATTTTCTTCATCCGATGATACCTCTGCGCTTCATTTCGGCAACGCGCATAACGAGCGCCTGAGTCTTGCCGTCCTTTATTTCGCCCGAGAGCACCATATCCACAGCTTTTTCAAGAGGAATTCTTTCAACCTCAAGATATTCGTCATCGTCGAGGTGCATATGGGTTTCAGTCAGATTTTCAGCGACATAAAGATAGATAATCTCACCGCAGTAACCGGGAGTCGGATAAAACTTGCCGAGTGTGTGATATTTCGCAGCAACACAGCCTGTTTCCTCTTCAAGCTCGCGCTTACCCGCCTCAAACGGGTCCTCGCCTTTTTCAAGCTTGCCCGCAGGAAGTTCAAGAATAACCTCTGCATAGGGATATCTGAACTGGCGCACAAACATCAGCTCGCCATTCTCCGTCAATGCAGCAACACAAACTCCTCCGTTATGCTCAACAACCTCGCGGATGCTGTGTTTTCCGTCGGGCAATTCAGCGACATCGCGGCGCACATTGATGATTTTTCCGTTGTAGATATAATTTTTCTCGGCGGTTTTTTCGAAAAGTTCCATAATACTCCTCCGTGGTTATGAATATAAATGGTATTACTATTATTATAATGTATAGGGGATATTAATATGGATTATATCACAAAGCCTTGCGAAATGATAGCCGAAAATCAAAGAAAAATGATTTTTTCTTTAAAAAGAACATATCCGCACCTCGGAGTGCATCTCATCGGCAGGTCGCTCTGCCAAAGAGGAATTTACAGCCTCCGAATCGGCAGAAGCGAAAATCCGCTTCTGATTGCGGCGGGATTTCACGGTCAGGAATGGATGACAAGCCTGCTTGCGCTCCGATTCGCAGAACTTCTGCTCCGTTCAAAAGCAAGCGGCACTCCCGTTTACGGCATTGACACCGTCTGCATCAGGCGGGAGGTTGTGATTATTCCCTGCGTGAATCCCGACGGGGTGCAGATTGCGATAAACGGCATCGACGGTGCATGGAAATACGCGGAAAGCGTTGGAAAAATTATGCACTCATCACACGAAAAATGGAACGCAAACGCTCGCGGCGTTGATATCAACCATAATTTCGATGCGGGATGGAACGAGCTTCGCAATATGGAAATCGACTCGGGCATCGTTGCGCCGTCGCCAAGAAGATACGGCGGATATATGCCCGAAAGCGAACCCGAAACTGTTGCTCTTGTTAACTTCACCAAACTTCGCAAACCGCGCACGGCGATTGCACTTCACAGCCAGGGCGAGGAGATTTTCTGGGAATACGGCGAAAAAAGACCGTCCGAAAGCGAGCGGCTTGCACGGCTTCTTGCTGCGGCGAGCGGCTATACGCTTGTTGAAAACAGCGGACTTGCATCGCACGGCGGCTACAAGGACTGGTTCATTGAACATTTCAACCGCCCCGCATTTACCGTTGAAATCGGCAAGGGTGAAAACCCCCTTCCCCTCACGGATTTTGATAAAATTCTGAATGATACAATTCCGATGCTGACCCTTGCGGCAATACTGTAAATTGAGTCAATTTTTCGTTAAATGAATAGAATGATAGAAAACGACGAAATGAGGAGTAAAAATGTATACTTATCACAGCCGTTCGAAAAAGATTCTTGATTATTTATCGCATTCGGTGCCGTGCGGGATCGCTCAAATCTGCGGAACGGAGGAGTTTCCGTCCGTATGCGGAACGCTGATGCTGTATCAATCCTCGGCAGGAGTGTTTTCTGTTGTTTCGGTCAGCGGAACACCAAAAGAATTCGGCAGCGGCAATATTCTCGCAATGCATATTCACGACCCGAAAACAGGAAAGCACTATAACCCCGAGGGCACCGAGCATCCGCATCACGCAGGCGATATGCCGCCGCTGTTTGTCGACGGGGGCTGTGCGTGGAGCGCATTTATGAGCGAAAGATTCAACGTAAATGAAGTCATCGGAAAAGAGATTGTCATTCACCGCCGCAGAGATGATTTTACCTCTCAGCCGTCGGGCGATGCGGGCGAAATGATTGCCTGCGGTAAAATCAGACAGAATAATCAAGGATAAAGAAACCCCGCAACCGAATTAACGGCTGCGGGGGATTTTTATTGTGTCAATTCCGAATTATTTGTAAAGGGGACCGTAGGTTTCGCAAGCTCTGAAGTCTGCGCCTTCGAGATCCTTTGTGCCGAATGCACCCCAGCAAGCGGGACGGAAAATCTTGGATTCGTCAACGTTGTGGAGAGCAACGGGGATGCGGAGCATTGATGCCATTGTGATGATATCTGCCCCGATGTGGCCGTAGGAGATTGCGCCGTGGTTTGCGCCCCAGTTATTCATGAGGTCGTAAGCCGACTTGAATGCGCCTTCGCCTGTGCATCTGGGTGCGAACCATGTGCAGGGCCATGTGTAGTCTGTTCTCTTCCAGATTGTGTCTGAAACTTCGTCGGGAAGGTTAACAGTCCAGCCTTCAACGATCTGAAGAACGGGGCCGAGACCCTTAACGAGGTTAAGACGGATCATTGTTGCGGGCATTTCAGCTCTGGTGAGGAAACGTGATGAATATCCGCCGCCTCTGAAGTAGCCGTTATCTGCTGCGTTCCAGGTTGTTGCCTCGAGAATCTTGTCTGCATCTTCTTCGGTAACGTTATACCATTCTTTCATGATGCCGTTGCCGTTTTCATCCTTAACTTCGCCGCAAGCATCAAGGCAGCAAGCGCCTGAGTTGATGAGGTGGATAAATCCGCCTGCATCCTTTGCCTTGCCTTCGATGTCATAGCCTGTTACTCTCTTAACAGCGGCTGCGCTCCAGTGAGTACGAACGTCAGCAAACATCTGAGGTCTGTTTGTAAGCAATTTCATAAAGAGCATACCGATGCCGTTGAGAACGTCGTTCTCTGTTGCAAGGATGTAAGGCTCTCTTACGCCTTCCCAGTCAAATGAAGTGTTGAGAAGTGCTTCTGCAAAGTCAGCGTTGGGATAGAAGTCTGTCCACTGTCTCTGACCCTGGAAGCCGGCAGCGATTGCGTTGTGGCCGACTGCTTCTTCTTCACAGCCTGCGGGAAGATTTTCGTTGCCGTTCATAAGGTCCTTGATGATGCACATCATCTTAACAACGAATTCCCAATCCTTTTCCTTCTCTTCGTCGCTCTTCTTTACAAAGTCGGGGTTCTTGTCGAAGCCTTCCTTGCACTTTGCCTTTGTCCATGCGAGAGCCCTCTGATATTCAGCCTCGTCATAGATGCCTTCGGACATTCGGCGGATAACTTCAACCTCGTCAACTGATTCAACTCTCATGCCGAGATATTCTTCGATGAAGTCGGGATCGATAACTGAGCCTGCAATACCCATACAGGTTGAACCGATCTGAAGATAGCTCTTGCCTCTCATTGTTGCAACTGCAACAGCTGAACGAGCGAAGCGGAGAAGCTTTTCCTTAACGTCGTCGGGCATAGTTGTGTCGTCAGCATCCTGAACGTCCTTGCCGTAGATGCCGAATGCGGGGAGACCCTTCTGTGCGTGAGCTGCAAGAACTGATGCAAGATAAACTGCGCCGGGTCTTTCGGTAGCATTGAAGCCCCAGACACCCTTGATTGTTAAGGGATCCATATCCATTGTTTCGGAGCCGTAGCACCAGCAAGGAGTAACGGAAAGAGTGATGTCAACGCCTTCCTTCTTGAACTTTGCTGCGCAAGCTGCTGCTTCAGCAACACGGCCGATTGTTGTGTCAGCGATAACAACCTTAACGGGTTCGCCGTTTGAATAGCGAAGATTTTCCTCGAAGAGAGCCTTGGCTGCTTTTGCCATATTCATTGTCTGCTCTTCAAGTGAACCTCTTACGTTAAGAGGGCCTCTTCTGCCGTCGATAGTGGGGCGAATACCGATTACGGGATAATCGCCGATAAGTCTGCTTTTTGCCATAATAGCATCTTCCTTTCTGTATGTAGAATGTATTTTTTATTTTGTAACCGTCTTGAATCTCTCATATGCCTCTGCCCAGGCGTCGGCATTTTCGGGAGAATATTCGACAGTGTTTTCGCTTGCTTTAACGATTTTGCGAGCCTGCTCGATGCTTTCGATTGCACCGCAAGAGAGAAGCTGAACGGCGATATTGCCCAGAACGGTTGCTTCAATCGGACCTGCGATAACATTTCTTGCGCACGATGAAGCTGTCATCTGACAGAGGAGAGTATCCTTTGTGCCGCCGCCGATAACGTGGATTGCGGGGTAGGTTTTACCCGTGCAAGCTTCAAGGTTATCGAGGGTCTGACGGTATTTCATTGCAAGGCTCTCATAGATGCATCGCATAACCTCGCCCACAGTTTCGGGAACGGGCTGACCCGTTCTTTCGCAGTAGTCACGCACTCTCTGTGGAATGTTGCCGGGAGGAGTGAATTCGGGCGAATCGGGGTCGATGAAGCACTTGAAAGGCTCTGATGCAAGAGCGAGCTTTTCGAGGTCTGCATAGGAATAGTCGCTGCCGTGTCTGTTCCAATGGCGGCGGCTCTCCTGAATGAGCCAGAGACCGATGATATTCTTGAGGAAGCCGACGGTTGAACCGTAGCCGCCTTCGTTGGTGACATTCATTTTAAGTGAGGTTTCGTTGACGATGGGTTCTGCAAGTTCTGTGCCGAAGAGCGACCAGGTGCCGCTCGAAATGAAAGCGAAATCCTTGCTCTCGGCGGGAACGGCAGTCAGCGCACTCTGTGTGTCGTGACCGCAGACGCTGATAACGTCAACCTCGTCAATGCCGCATTCCTCGCAGATATCCTTGCGCACCTTGCCAAGCGGTGTGCCCGAGGGAACAATTTCGCCGAGCAGACGGGTGGGGATTCCGAGCTTTTCGATGATGTCGGTTGCCCAGCCTTTTTTGTTGATGTCATACATCTGCGAAGTTGTTGCAATTGAATATTCGGTTGTCTTTTCGCCCGTGAGCATATAGCCGAAAAGGTCGGGCATAAAGAGGAGTCTGTCCGCTCTTTCGAGGATGTGCGGACGATATTTTTTGAGTGCATAGAGCTGATAAACGGTGTTAAGCTCCATAAACTGAATACCCGTTGCGCCGTAGAACTCGTCATTCGGAACGGTCTTTGCGCATTCCTCAATCAGACCCGCGGTACGCAGATCACGGTAGTGAACGGGGTTTTCAAGAAGGCATCCGAATTCGTCGATAAGACCGAAATCAACACCCCAGGTGTCGATACCGATGCTGTCGAATCCGCCCGCAAGCTTTGCGTTGACGATGCCCTGTTTGATGTTATAGAAAAGGCGCAGAACGTCCCAATACATAGTGTCGCCCACTTTTACGGGGTCGTTTGAAAAGCGGTGAACTTCTTCGAGCGAAATTTTTTCGCCGTCGAATTTGCCGATGATGGCTCTGCCGCTCGATGCGCCGAAGTCAATGGCTAAAACTCGTTTTTCCATAGGAATCTCCTTACTGAATAACTACGCCCTTTTTGAGGATGATGTTGGCATAGATTGCGGTTTCGCCCGTTGCGATAACGGCATATGCCTTCTTTGCTCTGTCATAGAATGCAAAGCGCTCAACAAGCTCAATATTCTTTTCGCCTTCTTCAGCGATGATTGTTTCTTTGTAGTCTGCCCAGATGGGAGGAGGATTTGAAGCATCGCCGTTATCCATAAGAGCAACGGGAGCGTCAACATATGTATCAAGGGGCATAAGCTTGAGAATTGCTTCAAGAATCTCGTTTACGCCGTGGCCGTCAAGACGGACAAGCTTCTGTGCGATTGAAGCTGAGGGAAAATTGCCGTCGCCGATAACGATTTCGTCGCCGTGACCCATTTCCATAAGAATCTTGAGAAGCTCGGGGGAGATGATGGGGGAAATATTTTTAAGCATAGTGGTTTTTCCTTTCTTTGCTTTGATTTTTAATGTTTTACATCACAGCATACATATTATACATATTGCTGTAAATTCCGCCTTTCTGCATCAGCTCTTTATGGGAGCCGTGCTCGGCGATGCCGTCCTCGGTGAGAACGATGATTTCGTCCGCATTGCGGATGGTTGTCAGACGGTGGGCAATAGTGAGAGTTGTTCTGCCCTGTGCAAGGCGTTCAAGCGATTCCTGAACAAGCTTTTCGCTCTCGTTATCAAGCGCGGAAGTTGCTTCGTCAAGCAGAAGCACGGGAGGATTCTTGAGGAAAACTCTCGCAATCGAGATTCTCTGCTTCTGACCGCCCGAGAGCTTGACTCCCCTTTCGCCGACGTAGGTATCGTAGCCGTTGGGAAGAGCCGAAATGAAATCGTGTGCGCCCGCTTTCTTTGCTGCATCGATGATTTCTTCATCGGTTGCATCCGCCTTGCCGTAGATGAGGTTATCGCGGATTGTGCCCGAGAAAAGGTAAACATCCTGAGCAACAACGCCGATATTCGAACGCAACGAACGAAGAGTAATATCTTTTATATTCTTGCCGTCAAGCAGAATTTCACCGCTTTCGGGCTCATAGAATCTGGGGATAAGGTTGCAGAGCGTTGTTTTTCCGCCGCCGCTGGGGCCGACAACCGCAACATTCTGTCCTTTTTCGATTTTGAGATTGAGATTGTGGAGAACTTCCTTTTCGCCCTTGACATAGCTGAACGAAACATCTCTGAACTCGATTTCGCCTTGAACATTCTCGATTTCAACCGCGTCGGGCGAATCGGTTATGTCGGGGATTTCGTCCATAATTTCCGCAAATCGTTCAACACCCGTGATGCCTCGGCTGAACTGCTCGCTGAAATCAACAATTGTTCTGATTGAGCCGAGAAGAGTTGAGATAAGCATAAGGCTTGCGGCAAAATCGCCTGCTGTGGTGATGCCGTTTTTCATCATCAGAGCGCCCATACCGATAACCACGATGTATGTAACGCCGTCGATGAGCTTGACCGTCGCGTGGAACTGCGACATATATTTATGGCTCTTGTTGCGGATGACAACATAATCCTCGTTACCCTTTGCGAATTTTTCACGCTCGGTTTTTTCGTTGGTGAACGAACGCACAACTCTTACACCGAGGAGGCTGTCCTCAATTCTCGCGTTGATTTCGCCGACCTGATGGCGGCCTGCCTTGAAGGTATCTCTCATTCTTGTTCTTGATTTCTTCGTAAGAATAATCATAAACGGCATAAGAATGAAGATAACCAGCGCAAAGCGGATATCCATTGTTGCAAAAATGAAGAAGCTCGCAACAAATTTAACCGCGGTCATCAACACCATTTCAGGGAAGTGGTGCGCCCATTCCGAAACATCGAAAAGGTCGGAAGTCATACGGCTCATAAGCTGGCCGACTTTGGTGTTATCGAAAAACGAAAACGAAAGCGACTGAAGATGGTCAAACATATCCTCACGCATTGAGTTTTCGATTTTTGTGCCCATTTTGTGGCCCCAATATGACTGACAGTAGCTTGCAAAGCTGTCAACACAGCGCATCGCAACATAAGCAAGGCAGATTATGACAATCAGTTCTAATGTAAGGCTCGAAGAATCTTCAACATTGCGGTCCGTAATAACGCGCACAATAAGCGGAAGAATGATTTCGCAGGCGGCACTTGTTACTGCGCAGAGAAGAACGATAAGCTCTGTACCGAGATGCTTTTTAAGGTAAGGAAAAAATCTTTTTACAAGCTCGGCATTTCTTTTGGCTGTACTCTGCTTGTTTTCTTTCCTTTCTTTTTCTTTCATTTTCTCTTTCCTCTTTCAATAATATATCATTATATATTATGTAATAAAATTATTGATTTGTAAAGTATTTTCGGGATTATTCGGAAATTTATTAATGCGGTTTTCTGAAATCTTAATAAAATCTTAGAGATTTTCCACCTTTTTTCTTAAAAATCTGCGTGATATAATATAGGCACAATAAAAAAGACGGAGGGATCAGAGATGACAGTATTCGCAACAATCGTAATCACGCTTTCGGTAACAACAGGAATTCTTCTCCTGAGGGATGATTCTTCCGTTTGTGTGTAACGGAAAAATATTTTTTGAACCATATAACCTTTCCATCGGGGGATAAAAAAAGGACGCATATGCGTCCTTTTTTTGTTTTATGCGGGGATATATTCAAATGTAAAGCATTGTGAGCGGATTTTGAAGTCAAGGACATAACAACGGAATTCGTTACCTCTGACTTTGATGTTTCCGACTCTTATTTCGTTGACATAGCCTGTGTTTTCATTCACCGCCGCATCATGCGAAACGATTTCAAGCCATTCCGCAGGGTTATCGGAAAGAGTGATATCCTTGCCTTTATCCTTTGCGTAAGCTTCAATCAGCTTTTTCATCTCTTCTGCGGTTATTTCCTTGGTTGATGCGTCAACGGTTTCGCAGCTTGAAACGCCGCCGTTGAGATACGGATATGTGTCGGCTCCCCATACTTTTGAGGCAGATGTTGTTTTGCCGGCCGAAGAGGAGAAGTAAACCGTGTTTGCCGCTTTGCCGTTATAATCAACATATTTTGCAACGGGAGTATCCGTTGCGGCGGTCATTCCGAGATATTCAAGGCAGGCTTCATATATCTTTGTGCCCTCATACTCAAAACTGTCTGCATAAGCGTGCTTGCTTCTCGCAACATCAAAATCGTTGTGCTTTGCGAAGGTATAAATCGTTGCCATCTGCGCTTTGAGCGCTTCTTTTTCCGCACTGCTGTAACCCATTTCCTGCTTTGTTGTTCTGCAGAGATATTCAACAATGGGGATATCAACTCCGCCGTATTTTATTGTTGCGGGGGTTGAACTGTCGGTCTTTACTGTTGTGCCGGGATAATAGTGAGTAAGGATTTTTTCATATGTATCGCCGTTTTTCGCCATTGCCATCGCACCGTGCTGACTCATTCCGACTCCGTGGCCGTAGCCGTAAGTTTTAAAAACAAAAACACCCGTCTGCGATGAAGAAGAGGTTGTTGACTCAACCTTTCCGCCCGATGCTTCCGTTGTTGTCGGTGCAAGGGTTGTTGTGGGTTTTGCTGTTGTTGTCGGCTTAAGAGTGGTTGTTGCCTTGGTGGTTGTGGGTTTGGTTGTAGTCGGGGCAAGGGTTGTTGTGATCGCTTTCGTTGTGGTCGGTTTTTTCGTTGTGGCAACAGCCTTGAGTGTTGTCACAATTTTTGTGACCGTTGTGCTGATACTTGTCTGCTGAACGGTTGTTGAGGTTGATGATGCTTCTGTATATAATGCGGTGGTTTCATTCTGGAGAGCCGCCGCCTGCATATCAAAAGAGTCTGCATTGCCGTTGCCGTGATAATCAAGGTCGGCATAATAATCTTCCTGCTGAATGAAATCGTAGTTTCCGTTTTCGGGGACTACGGTTTCGTTTTTCTCTCCTCCGCCAAGAGCAAATGCGATAATCAGACCGATAACAACTGCTATGGCAATGCCGATTGCCGTAATGATTATCGGGAGCTTTGAATTCTTCGCCCATTTTTTCGGCTTTGCCGACGGTGCATCGGGATTCACCATACCTGCGGGACCCGAAAGCTCGCCGAGCATAGCGCAAAGACGGATAAGCGCCGCCGCAACGAGATGCTTGTGGTCCTCACCAGGATTTGCAAAAACCTTTGCAACCTTTGCTCTGTCAGAATCCGCAACGCAAACGATAACAAAATCGCTTTCGTCGGTTTTATCTTTATAAATTGTCGAAACACTGATACCGAGGTCGGTGCCCGAGTTTTCTTTTGATAATTTTGCGCACTGTGCGATATAATCCTCTGCGCTTTCATCGGGAAGTCTGTCTCTCAGGGAACTGTCCTGAACAAAAACCTGCTCACAATCGGGAACAGCCGAAATTGCGGAAACAAGCGGCTTTGCACATCCGCAAGGAGCAATCGCAACGGTTTTTCCGTTTTTGATAACGGTTTCAACGCTCTCGCGCAGTGCCGCAACTCCGCTTTTGGGAGACGGCTGTGCGTCGGGAATCTTTGCATCGGGGAAAATTGCGCCGAGAAACTTCGCAAGCCCCACCGAAAACAGACAATCAATCTTTTCTGCATCAAGCGGAAGGAACACAAGGAGCGACTTTCCGTGCTCTTTGACGAACGCCGAGAAAAGTCCGTCCTCGGTTCTGATAACCTTTGATTTTTCGGGAATTGCGCAATGAAGGTCCTTTTCTTTCTGCTCGAGGGATGTGTTTTCGGCAAGCGCATTATTGACGGAATTGCTTCTGACGATTTTCTGAGAAACGGTTCTGATTAAACGAAGCTTTGCATTAAGGAACTCGGAAAGAGGTGCGGCAGCAAGGATAACACCGCCGTCAAGGGCGCAGGAATCCACACCTGCGGCAAAAGCCGAGGCGCTCTCAAAGTCATTCACTGCAACATCGGGAGTAAACGCCGATGCCCTTTGCTGAAGATGATTTGCCGCATCCTGCGCCTTTGAAGCGCACAGCGTACAAATCCTCACCTTTCTTTCCATAATTATCACCGTTCCTTAGTCAGTTTGCTTCTTAATTTTTACCATCTGGTATCCTCTGCGTAAGAATTGCTCTTCTTGTTTACATCATACCACTTCTGAGGATACTTGGGGTTGGGATTATAATATGCCTTTGAGGTGTCAACGCTGATGCTTTCGCCCTCTCTCTTCTCTCTTGCAACAACAACAATCATTGCTCCGTCAAAATCATAAACGCAAGCCTGAAGAGTGAGAATCTTATCGTTTTCGTTGATGTCAACACCTGTTGTGTAAAGCTTTCTCTTATCGATTTCCTTGATGTAATCCGCAAATTTATCGGTTGAAACATCAATGAAGTTATAGGGAAGGAAATATCCGTTATCATCCTTGGGATTTGAGTTTGTGATGAACACGGCATAGACGAACCAGGTGTGGTCGCCGTAAATGGTGTTACACTCGATAACGGGCGCCTGAGCAAAGCCGTCGATTGTTCTGTAATTTTCGAGCATACCGAAAATATAGTCATCGTGGCGCATATTGTGGCCGTAAACCATAGTGTTCCTGTGAAGGTTTTTGAGGTCCTTCATTCTGTAATCGAAGAAGGGAACACCGTAGCTTGTATACTTTTTGTAAATGTCTCTCTTGAGATAATATTCGTTGTCGTCGCCCTTTGCGATGGGAAGATTGATGCCGAAGCCTTCAATGGTAACCCAACCCGCAAAATCGTCGTTCTGAGCATAAAGCTGAGCATATTTTGCAAGCATACCCTCGGGGAATACGGTGTCGGGGTTATCCTTCTTTATCTGCTCATTAACGGTTGCAGACTTGTCGTGGGCGTCAATGTTGACGCTCATCTGCTCAACAAGAACATCGGAATCTGCCTTGAATCTGTAAGGCTCGATGAAATAAGTATTCACAAGGATTCCGCAGCTGACGATGATTGTTATAATTGAAAGGGAAAGAACAACTTTTCTGATTATGTCGCCCGTGCCGCCCTTCTTTTTGCCGCCGTCGGATTCTTCATCGGTCTTTATTTCGAAATCGGAGTCATCCTCGATAGTCTGGCTGCTCATCGGCTCCGCTTCATAGAGCTTTTCCGATGCAAAAGCCGCCTTATCGTAATCGTTGCCGTCATCGGGAACATTGATAATAAAATTATCATGCTTTTCCTCGGGAATTTCCTCGCCGAGAAGCTCTGCAAGCTCTTTATCGAAATCGCTTTCAGGCTCTGCTGTTGTTTCTTCGTGGATTTCGATGCTGAAATTTGCAGGCACACTGTCGGGCACGGGAGTGGGAGCGGGAAGCTCATCGATGAGGTCGGGGATGGGCAGCTCTTCGTCAAGCTCGGGAATAGTCATGGGATCGTGCTGTTCTTCTTCAAGCTCTTCTGCTGCAGGTTCAAGTTCGGGTTCGGGAAGCTCCTCCGCAAGCTCCGATTCGGTTAATTCAAGGTCATCCCAGAAATTATCTTCGTCGCCGAACTGAATTTCCTCATATTCTTCATCATAAAGTTCTTCTTCGGGTTCAGCATATCCCGAAGTTTCCGAAACAAGCTTTGCTGCCGCCGAGAGTTCTTCCTCAACGGTCATTATTCCTGCATTTGCTTCGATTTCGGAAAGAATTTCGTCAAATCCCGTTTCGCTGTCACTTTCGGATTTGAGAAGGTCAATCATATTGAAAATGTCGCTTCTTGCTCCGTCCTCGCTCTTCATTGCGGCAAGCTCGTCCACAGCGGAAGGCTCAAAAATCGCCTCTGCGGGAAGCTCTGCATCATCAATTTCAGGCACAGCCTCTTCCTCGGCAGGTTCATCAAGCGAAACAACGGGGATATCGTCATCAAAATATTCCTCGGGATTCATCCAGAGGGATTCGAGAGCGGCATTTTCTGTCTCTTCAGGAATTTCGGGATCCGAAAGAGCAATTTTTACAGGCTCTGCTTCGGTTGCGGTAAGCACCGACATAGGCTTGGGCACAATTGTTTCGGGTCCGCTGCTCATAATGTCGTCATAGAGACTCTGAAGCTCACTTTCAATGCTCTTTTCGGTTTTTTCGATATCCTCGTGGAATCCCTCAAAAAGCGGAGATGCCTTCGAGCTTTCCTCAAGAAAATCGGTAAGATTTATTTCAGTTATCGCCTCATCATCCGCGATTGAGCTGAGTCCCTCGGGGAGTGAGGTCGGCTTTTTCTGATTATCGTTATTAGGCATTGTTTTCCCTCCTTAATTTGCACTGGGCTGCCATTTTTCTGTATCTTTATAAGGGTTCTTCTGACCGTTGCGGTTATACCAGACCTGAGGTCTGCGATAATCGGGGTTGTCCTTCACAAGTGACGGGTCGATGCTCTCGCTTTCGCCCTCGTGAAGAAGTCTGCCGACAACAACAAGGCGGGTATCAACGCTCTTGCCGTAGTCATAAATACAGGTGGAAAGGGTGATTACCTTATCCGTCGGCTCGAGCGAAACGCCCGTATCATAAAGCATTCTCTGCTTAACCTGATTGATGTAGCCAACCATATTGTTATCGCTCATATCGGGATAAATATAGTTGAAGAAATAGCCGTTGTCATCATTCGGCATTGTTGAAGAAAGGAAAACCGCACAGATTTTGAATGTGTACTCTCCGTAAAGAGTGCTGTATCTGATTATCGGATTCTTTATGAAGTGGTTTTTATCTCTGTAATCATAAAGCGAACGGAACGACTGCTTGGGAATACCGTCCGACTTGCCCGTTGTGTGGCCGTGGATAACGGTGTTCTTTGAAATACCGTCGGTAATGCAGCGGTAGTCAAGATATATGTTGCCGTAGTTGGTATTGATAGTTTCGGTTGTGTAACGCTCATAGAAATCGCGTTTGAGGTAATAATTGTTGTCGTCGCCCTGAAGGACTGCGGTATCCATCTCCGTTCCGGGGATTGAAAGCCAGCCGACGAGATTATTGTTGACGGCATATGCCTGCTTAAACTCATCACGGATGCCTTCGGGGAAGGTCTGCTGTGACTTCACATCGTTTGAAACAACGGTTGAAAGTGACTTTGCGAGCGCATCGGTCACGGTTTCGGCATTCACAACAAATTCCGCCGCTTTTTGATTAATCTGAACTTCAATATCGGGCTCTTTCGTGAAATTCATAACCGAAAGAATAATCAGAATTACGGAAACAACCGCGAAAACCGGGCAAAGAATTGCCGCTAATTTTTTTGAATTCATCCTATTTTCTCCTCTATATAAATTCGGGCAAGATTGAGCGCGCGGGACGCATTCACATAGCGGTTATACTCTCTGTCATTCTTACCCGTTTCAATTTTTTCGCACATCTTTTTATCTTCGGCATCAAGGGCGATGAAGCACAGACCGACGGGTTTATTTGTGCCGTCGCTGCCCGGACCCGCAATGCCTGTTACGGAAATTCCGATATCCGCGCCCGTAACACGGCGGATGCCTGCCGCCATTTCCCTTGCGGTCTGTTCGCTGACCGCACCGTATTTCTCAAGAGTTTCGGTTTTTACGCCGAGAACCTTGTTTTTCATTTCGTTTGAATAAGTGATTGCGCCGAATTCGAAAACCTCGCTTGCGCCCGCGATATCCGTTATTCTTTTGGGAATATATCCCGCGGTGCAGCTTTCGGCGGTTGCAATTTTAAGTCCGCTTTCTTTGAGAAGCTCAACCACTCTCTGCTCGATATTTTCGCTGTCGATGCCGTAAACATAACCGCCCAGCCTTGATTTTATCTCTTCAATCACGGGCAGAAGAAGTTTTTCGGCTTCGTCCTCATTATCCGCCTTGGCGGTGACTCGCAGAAGAGCTTCGCCTTTCTTCGCATACGGTGCAACGGTGGGATTTTCTTTTTCCAGCAAATCCGCGCACATTTCAGCCATTGCGCTTTCGCCGATTCCCATAGTCCTCACCGTGTGGGACACAATCGCGCCGTCGGAATATTCCGCAAGGTAGGGAATGACGCTTTCTTTATACATCGGCGCCATTTCATAGGGCGGGCCGGGAAGAATGACGACGCATTTGCCGTCTTTTTTCAGCCCCAGACCCGGTGCGGTGCCGTGGTTATTTTCAAAAACAGTTCCTCCGACGGGCACATAAGCCTGACGGAGATTGCTCTCGGGCATATCGTAGCCCTTTGAAGCAAAATATTTTCTGATTCCGTCTGCGATTTTTTCATCGAGCTCAAGCTCAAATCCCATAACCTCGCAACAAACATCTCTTGTTATATCATCTGCCGTAGGCCCGAGACCGCCCGTTGCGATAACGATATCGCTTCGGCTGAGCGCAGTCTGAAGCGCGGCGGCAAGTCTGTCGTGATTATCGCCGACGGTGGTGTGGCGGAGCACCGATATGCCGAGTTTCGCAAGCTCGGTTGAAAGATATTTTGAATTTGTGTTGAGAATATCTCCGAGCAATATTTCCGTACCCACGGAAAGAATCTCACAAACTGACATACCTTAACTCCTTTCAGTCGTAATGCAAAATTCTGCGTTCTGCACTCTGAACTCTGCACTTAATAAGCGTTAATATGAATAAATCTTGTTCCCTCAACCGCTTCCTTAACGAGTCTTTCAACCTCGAGTGCTTCTTCGCACTTCTCAACATAATCGATTGTGGGTTTTGTTTTGGGATGCTTCGGAGTGAATACCGTACAGCAATCCTCATAGGGAAGAATCGAAATATCAAAGGTGTCGATTTTTCTTGAAATCGCAACAACCTCATCCTTGTCCATACCGATGAGCGGACGGAACACGGGCATTTCGCAGACCGCATCCGTGCAGGCAATTGCGGGCATTGTCTGGCTCGCAACCTGACCGACGCTTTCACCCGTAATGAGCGCACCCGCGTGCTCTCTCTGCGCAATTATCTGCGAAACTCTCATCATCATTCGGCGCATAATAACCGTAAAGATATCTTCGGGGCAATTATCTTTGATATTCTCCTGAGTTTCGGTGAACGGAACAACATAAAGAGTGATTCTGCCCGAATATTTGCTGACCTGTTTGAGAAGCGAATGAACCTTCTGCTCGGCTCTTTCGCTGGTATACGGGGGAGATGCGAAGTGAATCGCGATAAGCTCAAGACCGCGCTTTGCCATCATATATGCGGCAACGGGGCTGTCGATACCGCCCGAAATAAGAACCGCCGCTCTGCCCGCAGAGCCTGTAGGCATGCCGCCCGCGCCCTTAATCTGGGTGCCGTGGATATAAGCATAATTATCTCTGACCTCAACCATAACGATAAGGTCGGGATTGTGAACATCAACCGTCAGATGAGGGAATTTGCGGAGAAGATATCCGCCCGTTTCCCTGCAGATTTCGGGAGAAGTGAGGGGGAATTTCTTATCCGAACGCTTTGCCTCAACCTTGAAACTTCTGATACCGAGAAGCTGGGGAGCCAGGTATTCTTCGGCGCTTCTCAGAATTGTTTCCATATCCTTCTCAACTGCGGCAGCTCTTGAAAAGCCCGCAATTCCGAAAACCTTTTCGATTCTGCTGACTGCTTCGTCAAAATCCGCAAATTCATCAACGGGCTCCGCAACGATTGTTGACTGCGCAATGGTGAAATTGAACTTGCCCGCGGATTCGAGTCTGCGGCGCATATTTTTAACGAGCATATCCTCAAAAGTTCTTCTGTTAAGACCCTTGAGGGCAAGCTCTCCGTTTTTTATAAGAATAACTTCTTTCATCTGTTTACTCCGAATTATTTATTTTACTGCTCTTATCACTTTTTTGCCTTCTGCAATTCCCTGAATAAGAGCGTCAACTTCCTGAATTGTGGTGTATCTCGAAAAGCTGATTCTCAGCGGACTGTCAAGCCTTCTGCGGTCAAGACCCATCTGCATAAGAACGTGGCTCTTTTTGCCCTTTGAGCACGCCGAACCGCTCGAAACACAGATTCCTCTCTCGGAAAGGAAATTAAGCATCGGCTCGGACTTTATTCCGAGAACGGAAATATTAGTCACATACGGCAGTGCATCGGGCGGTGAATTAATGACGATTTCGTCAAGCTCGGTGAGCTTTTCAACCATATAATCCCTGAGCATTCTGATATGCTCAAGCTCGCGCTGAGGGTCGGGCAAGGCTCTTGCCGCCGCCGCAAAGCCTGCGATTGCGGGCATTGCTTCCGTACCCGGACGGATTTTCTTTTCCTGCTCGCCGCCGAAGGTTCTCGGCTTTATCTTCACGCCCTTGCGGATATAAAGTGCGCCCACACCCTTGGGACCGTGGATTTTGTGGGAGCTGACCGTCATAAGGTCAACGCCGAGCGAAACGGGTTTGACGGGCATTTTTCCGAATGCCTGAACCGCATCGCAATGGATAAGAGCGGGTGAACGCGCCGCCATTGCGGCTCTCTTTGCCGCCTGAACTGGCATTATTGTGCCCACTTCGTTGTTGACGAGCATCATTGTTATGAGAATCGTGTTTGAATTGACTGCCGCATAAAGCTCGCGCTCGTTGATTCTGCCGTAATTATCAACCTTGAGCTTTATGACCTCAAAGCCTTCTTCGGCAAGCTTGTCGAGTGTTTCGTCGATGCTGGAATGCTCAACCGCCGTTGAAACGATTCTTCTGCCCATACGGCGCATCTGATAAGCGGCGCCCATAACGGCGAGATTGTTGCTTTCCGTGCCGCCCGAGGTGAAGAAAATCTCTTCGGGAGTGACGGAAAGGCTCTTTGCAATTGACTCTCTTGAGCTGTCGAGCAGCTCTTTTGCGGCATTGCCCGAACGGTGAAGAGAGGACGGATTGCCCCAGCAATTCGTCATTGCGTCGCTGACCGCCTTGACCGCTTCACAACACGGAGCGGTGGTTGCGCTGTTGTCAAAATAGGCTTCCATTCTGCTTCTTTCCCCCTGTCGGCACTATGCCCATTATAATAATCATATTTAAAACATTATACACTATTTTCTCCCCGTTTGCAATATTTTTTTATATATTAGATATATATACAATATATGGAGGGAAAAACACGGATTATCGGTCTGCAATAACATTATATGCGGACAGTAAAGATTTCGTAATTCAGAATTTTTATTTTGTAATCGGAGCGAAGTGACCCTTCGTTCTGCGTTCTGCACTCAAAAAGTATACTATGACATAATTAACAAACTTGATTATATTTGTTAACAGTTTTAAAAAATTCGGGTGATAGAATTGAATTGAAAAATTTATATGAATATGCTAAAATATAATTCCAAATAAAAGAACGGAGGTGAGATTGTGTCCGAAACAAAATCCGTAAAACAGCCGCATTTCAAGCAGGTCACGGTTATGCTGCTTATGACGACATTCCAGCTTATCTGTGCCGCCTGCGTTTTCGTGCGTCAGGACGAGCTGAGCATCAACCTTGTTTACATCTTTTTCGGCTACATCGCCGCCGAATGGATTTATATGCTCATCGGCACGCTGATTACCCATAACGACTATTTTGAGCTTGAAGCGATTGCGTTTTTCCTTTCGGGAATCGGGCTGACCGTCTGCGCCAGCTTCAACGAATCCTATGCGCTCAAACAGCTCATCGCCATCGGACTCGGTCTCGCGGTCTATCTTATTATGCTCCTGCTGATAAAGGATGTGCGTTTTGCTTGTGCTCTCCGTTATCCCGCCGCAATCGGTGCAGTCGGAATCCTTGCACTCAACCTAGTGCTTGCAAGCAACATCAACGGCACTCTCAACTGGATTGACCTCGGCTTCTTCTCGATTCAGCCGTCGGAGCTTGTCAAAATTCTGTTTATACTCGTGGGCGCGGTATCGCTCGACAAGCTTCTGTCGATGACCAGCCTTACAAAATACATCATTTTTTCACTCGGATGTGTCGGCGCGCTCTTCCTTATGAAAGACTTCGGCACCGCACTCATCTTCTTTTTCACCTTTATACTTATCGCATTCATGCGCTCAGGCAACATAAGAACAATCGTGCTTATCTGTGCAGTTGCGCTGATGGGCGCGGTAATGATTATCTATTTCAAACCCTATGTTGCCAACCGTTTTGCAGCTTACCGCCATGTCTGGGACTATATGGACACCTCGGGTTATCAGCAGACAAGAGTGCTGATTTATTCGGCAAGCGGCGGACTGATGGGTCTGGGCATCGGCGAAGGCTATCTGCGCGATGTTTACGCCGCATCAACCGACCTCGTTTTCGGTCTTATCTGCGAGGAAATGGGTCTTATCGTTGCTCTTGCGGTGCTTTTAAGCTTTGCGGGAATTGCATTTTTTGCAGTCCGCAGCGCAAAATCCTCGGCATCAACATTCTATGCGATTGCGGCGGTATCAGCAGCGGGAATGCTGCTTTTCCAGCTTGCACTCAATGTTTTCGGCATAACGGATCTGCTTCCGCTGACGGGCGTCACTCTTCCGTTCGTCAGCCGCGGCGGCTCGAGTATGCTTTGTTCGTGGGGACTTCTCGCATATATCAGGGCGGCAGGCGCACCCTTTGAAGCACCGAAACCCGATGTGAGCGTAAAGAAGAAACCTCCCGCAAAAACACCTGCAAAAGCTCCGAAAGGAGGCGCGGCATGAGAATAACATCAAGGCGTGCGGCGGTTGTTTATGCACTCATTCTCGCATTCATCGCAGGCGTCGGAATCTTCGTTGCAAGCCTTGTGATGAACGGCTCGGAATGGGCATCAAACAAGGCAAACCGCCACATTTATTCGGGCGGCACAATAGTCAACGCAGGCACGATTTTTGACAGAAACGGCGTTATGCTTGCAAAAAGCTCTGATAACGAAAGAGTTTTTGCAAACGATTCAACACTGCGCAAATCAGTGCTTCATATCGTCGGCGACACTGCGGGCAGAATCTCAACGGGCACTCACTATCTTTACCGTGATGTGCTTTCGGGTTACAGCAAAATCGAGGGAATATATAACCTCAAGCAGACGGGTGTCGGCACGGATGTGAAGCTCAACATCGACAGCGAGGCAAACAAAATCGCATACAAAGCACTCGGCGATTGCGACGGCGCGGTTGCTGTTTATAACTATAAAACGGGCGAGCTTCTCTGCAGCGTTTCAAAACCCGCATACGACATAAACAGCAGACCCGACGACCTGCTGACAAATCCCGAATACGACGGAATTCTGCTGGACAAGGTCATTTCGGGCATCTATACACCGGGCTCGATTATGAAAATCGTGACTGCCGCCTGTGCAATCGAAAACATCCCCGACATATATTCCCGCACCTTTGAATGCGACGGCGAATACGAAACAGGGGACGGCGCGGTTATCTGCAACGGAGTCCACGGAAAAGTTGATTTTCAAAAGGCGATGAACGAATCATGCAACTGCGCCTTTGCGGAAATTTCGATTGAACTCGGCGCCGCAAAACTCAAGGCAACGGCGGAATCAATGGGATTCAACGCTCAGCTTTACGCAAAGGAAATCCGCCTGACAAAGAGCAGATTTTCACCCGCAACAAACAGCAAAGCGGAGCTTGGCTGGGCGGGCATCGGTCAGTCAACAACCTATGTAAATCCCTCGCATTTTCTTGCAATTATGGGTGCGATTGCCAACGGCGGCACAGGTTATGCCCCCGACAGAATCAAGGCACTCGGCTCTGTCGGAAATGTTGTGGGCAGAATGACTGAAAGCATTATCACAATCAAGCCCGAAACGGCGGCAAAGCTCCACGAGCTTCTGCGCTCCAATGTTGCCGATAAATACGGTGATTGGAAATTCAAAGGACTCGAAATGTGCGGCAAAACGGGCACGGCACAGATTGACGGCGAGAAGAGCCATTCGTGGTTTGCGGGATATTCACAGAGGGATGACCTTCCGCTTGCGGTTATCTGCATTGCGGAGCACGGCGGCTACGGCTCGGGCGTTGCATCAACGGTTTCGAATAAAGTTATGCAGTATTTCGCAGAAAATCTTACTTGATAATATTTTACATTTTGAATTTTGCATTAAAAAAACGGTTTGCAACTCGATGTTGCAAACCGTTTTTGTTTATTCATAGAAGTAATTAGACCAGCAAAGATTTCCCTCGGGTCTCGGGTCGGCGGCAACGCCGATTCCCGCTTCGGTGAATTTGGGATTCATAATGTTTTCATAGTGGGTTTCGGAATTCTTCCACGCCTCGCAGACCGCTTCCGCTGTTGTGAATCCCCATCCGATATTCTCGCCCGCAAGGCCTGAATTGAAGCCGTTTTCACGCATCAGGCTGAAGCAGGACTGGAAATTGGGTCTTGTGTGGTTGTGGTTGCCCGACCACGCAATCTCCTCCGCTCTGGCGTTGGCAATTATCGTCAGGTCCTCGTTGAGTTTAAGCGGTTCGAGTCCGCCTGCGGCTCTGTAACCGTTGATAATGTTAAGCACCTCTTTTATTTCTCTGCGGTAGGTTTCTCTGTTTTCCTTTGCGGCGGGCAAGAGGTCGCTGTATGTTGCCGAATAGAGCGTGCGGTCATAATATTCGGTAAGGATTTCTTCCTTTGCAACCGCTTCGGAGCCGTCGGGAAGCTCAACATAATAAACAATTGACACTCTTCTCACAACAACACCGTATTTGAGACTCACACTGTAGGTCTTTTCGCGGGTGCGGTAATCGTCGTAACGCTCCAATATATCGGTTTCCTGCTCAGCCTTTGTTGTTTTGGGAGCAGGTTTTTTGGTGGTAGTAACCTTTCTGACGGTTGTCAGAATCTGCTTTACTGTTGTCGCAACGGTTGTCGGTTCTTCGGTTGTTGTGGGTGCCGAAGTTGTTGTTTCCTCCTCAGTGGTCAGGGAAATTTCGGTTTCCGCCACACTCGCCGTTACTGCATTTGCGGGGGTTGCGGGCGCATCGGACTCCGTTGCCTTGTTATCGGGTGCTTTGCCGCAGGCAAAAAGTCCCGTTGCCAGAATAACGGCAAGCGATGCCGCAATAATTTTTCTTCTCAATGTTATCAACTCATTCTTTTATTTTATACTGTCAAAAACAACAACCGCAGTGAAGATGTCGCCCTTGACGGAAATATCAAGCACGCCGCCCTGAAGCTCTGCAAGGCTTCTTGCGATTGAAAGACCGAGACCGTTGCCCTCGGTATGCCTCGAGCTGTCGCCCCTCACGAAGCGTTCAATCAGCTCGTCGCCCTCGATGTTGAGAGCGGATTTCGAAATATTCGCGATGCGCACAGCGGCTTTTCCGTTGTTTTCTTCAAGAGAAATTTCAACATCCGTGCCGACCGCCGCATATTTACACGCGTTGTTGAGCAGATTCGAGAAAATTCTCCATATCCATTCGCCGTCGCCCATCACAAAAATTTCCTCTTCGGGCATACGGACTCTCGGCAGCAGCTCGCTCTGCTCAAGCTTGAGAGCAAACTCCTCGATGGTCTGCTCGATGATTATATTAAGGCTTGTTTTTTCACTTTTGACTTCAATATTTCCCGAAGTTATCTGCGAAACTTCGATAAGATTCTTCGCAAGCACATCAAGCTTTTTGGTGTGCTTCGCAACGATTTCAAGGTATTCCGCACGCTCTTCATCGGTCAGGTTGTCACGCTGAAGAAACTCAACATAGCTCTTGATTGAGGTGAGCAGGGTTTTGATATCGTGGGAAACATTTGTGATAAGCTCATTACGCAGTCTTTCGCTTTTAAGCTCCTGCTCCATCGCCTTATTGATTTCTTTTCTTATCTGGTCAAGGTTTTTTGCGTGGGATTTGAAAGCGGCAATGCTCAGCTTATCGGTGACACCCGTACCCAGAATACCGTCCGCAAGCCTTTCGCCCTCTTCCCTGATATAGTTAAGGTTGATGGCAACCATAACAAAAATCGGGATAATCAGAAGCCTTGTCATACCCCACACAACAAGGAATATCGTGAATGCGTTTGCGCCTTCGCGGTCATAGATACCCGCCCTGACCATAATTGCCAGAATAGCGGCTTCGAAAATGATGTAAGCAGAGATGCCGAGAATGACCTTCGCGAAGAAAGACATATCGCCGAATGCCTTTCTGACCTTTCGGGGCGTTTTTCTTTTGAATTTGCGGTAAATCATATAAACAAGCGTGTTTTTATGGAATTTACCCATCTTGAATCTGACGGAAACCGTTGTCAGATAAGACATCAGAAGCATGACGAAGGTAACGAAAGTGATAACAACAACAAGGTTGTTGAGAACCATATCAACATCCGCCGCCGTAGTAAGACCGATAACCGTCATTGCAACCGCAAAGAACAGTATAACCGCAACCGTGCAGATGTCAAGCGGAATTTTATCGATGAATCCCGGAATGATTTCGCCTGTTTCAGGGTCGGTCACGCCCGCATTGATCGTTATGATGCAAAGAAGAATAATCATCGCCAGAAGCGCAATGAACAGAACAACAAACGCAAAATATTTGAGCGTGTCAGCAATATCTATCCAGTCAAACGCACTCATATAGCGGTCATTCACGCTGTCTGAATTTATAATAACGGCATATTTCAGCTTCAGCGGAACCATATTGCCGTTATCATCGATGCTGAAGAAATCCGAGTCGCCGATATATTTTGTCTGGTCTTTCGCCAGCTCATATGTATATCCGCCGTTCTGCCCTTCAAACTGAAGCTCGCCGTTCATATTGTAAACCGCGAAGATGAAATTCGACTCGGCGGATGAGAAATAGTCGCTGTAATAATTGAGCCTGTATTCGTCTCTGTGAGGCTTGTCAACCAGAGTGCATTTATAGAAATCCTTCGCCTTTTCGCAGTCGTCAAGCGAATAAATCTGAACCGCTACCGATTTTGCGGTTTCGCCGTTGTTGTCTTTATCGTAAAAATCATATTCAAAAAGATAAGTTATTCCGAGAAAACAACCGACAATGACAATCGTCAGTCCGATTATGATAATCGAAAGCGCAGAACTGTCAGCGGAAGAACGGGGTTTCTTTTTCGTCATAAAACCAACTCCTGTTTAAATCGCTTCGGGAACCTTTATGCTCACCATCTTGTAGCCGTGGCCCCACGAAACCTTGATATACTCGGGGTTTGCAGGGTCGATTTCGATTTTTTCGCGCAGATGGCGGATATGAACGGTGACGGTGTTTTCCGCGCCGAGAGGGTCATCGCCCCAGACCTTGCGGTAAAGATCTTTGGGAGAAAAAACCTTGTCGGGATTCTGCATAAAAAATCGAAGGAGCATCATTTCTGTCGGTGTGAGACTGATGGGCTCACCGTCACGGGTGAGAGTTTTTGTGTTATCGTCAAGCTCAAGGCTTCCGTTGCGGAAAATACCGGGAGCATCCTTTTTGGGTGAAGAGGCGTCCGACCCGCCGAAACGGGTATAGCGGCGAATCTGCGACTTGACCCTCGCAATAACCTCAACGGGATTGAACGGCTTTGTTATGTAATCATCTGCGCCCTCGTTGAGACCGTGAATCTTGTCGGTATCGCGGCTTTTTGCCGAAAGAAGAATAACGGGAATGTTGTTATTCTCTTCTCTGAGCTTTGCAAGCGCGGCAATGCCGTCCATAACGGGCATCATAATGTCCATAAGAAGAAGATGGATTTCATCTTTTTCGATGATTTCGAGCGCCTGCGCGCCGTTTTCGGCTTCGATTATGTTATAATCCCCGCCTGCGAGATAAATTTTCAGCGCTGAACGGATATCGGCTTCGTCGTCACATATAAGAATGTTATACATAGCTCTGCTCCTCTCTTTTTACCACTTTTTATAAGGACATTTCTGCTTTATGAATGCCGCCCTGAATTCGGGATAGCATCCGCATTTAAGACAGACTCCGCCCGAGAGAAACTCGCATTCTCCGCAGACTTCAAGCCGCCTGCGGTATTCCCCGCCCGTACATTTATCTTTTTCGGGCAGCCTGTCAATATGCTCTTTTATGCTTTTGAGAGTATCCTCTCTGCCGCTTTCAAGGAGAAAACAGCGTTTGCAAATCTGTTCCATTACTTAATCACGAATTTAACAACGCTGCAAGGCGGAAGAGTTGCGATAAAGCCGTCGGTTGTGACGGTGAAATCGGTGAATTCTGCTGTCTTTACAGCGTTCTTTTCTTCGAATGAATTATAGTCCCACGGACTTCCGCCGAGAATTTCCGCTTTGATTTCCTTAACCTCGGAATCCGCAATCTGGCACTTGATTTCAGCCGCTTCATCCGCCGAGGTGTTGGCTATTGTTGCATAAATAACGCCGTTTTCGTCAACCGATGCGCTCTCGATGAGCTGCGGGAATTTTCCGCTTTCGGCTTCGAGGTCAGGTGTTGTGATGTATGAGCCGAGCAGGGTGTTTTCCTGATGGTCTTTGTACATTTTAAAGACATAATAAGTCGGAGTGAGAAGCATTTCATCGCCGTCGGTGAGCGCAACGGACTGAAGCACGTTGACAGTCTGGGCGATGTTTGCCATCTTCACTCTGTCGGAATGCTTATTGAAAATATTGAGGGTCAGCGCGGCAACCATTGCGTCGCGCATTGTGTTCTGCTGATAGAGGAATCCGGGATTTGTGCCGGGTTCAACATCATACCAAGTGCCCCATTCATCAACGATGAGTCCGACTCTCTTATCGGGGTCGTGCTGATTCATAATATCCCCGTGACGGCGCACAAGCTCATCCATTTTATATGCTCTTTCGATGGTGAGGTTATACTCGTCCTTTGTGAATTCGAGCGCACTTCCCTTGTGGTCCCAGTCGTGGGGAATAGTGTAATAATGAAGCGACAGACCGTTCATTCTGCTGCACGCCTTCTGAAGAAGAACCTCTGTCCAATGATAGTCAAAGGTATTTGCACCGCAGGCAATGCGGTAAATGTGCTTGTTGTTGTCGTAGTCACGGACAAAAGTTTCGTAGCGTCTGAATTCGTTGGCATATGCCTCGGGAAGCATATGGCCGCCGCAGCCCCAGCTTTCGTTGCCGACGCCGAAATACTTGACATCCCAAGGCTCTTCACGGCCGTTTGCCTTGCGCAGGTCAGCCATAGGCGATGTGCCGTCAAGGGTCATATATTCAACCCATTCGCTCATCTCCTGAACAGTGCCCGAACCGACATTGCCGTTGATATATGTATCGCATCCGAGCTGGCGGCAAAGCTCAAAATATTCGTGAGTGCCGAAGCTGTTATCCTCAACAACGCCGCCCCAATGGGTGTTGATCATTCTTTTTCTTGTTTCTTTGGGACCGATGCCGTCCTTCCAATGGTATTCATCGGCAAAGCATCCGCCCGGCCAGCGAAGCACGGGAATGCCCATATCCTTGAGAGCATCAACAACGTCTGTTCTCATACCGTTGACATTGGGGATTTCGGAATCCTCGCCGACATAAAGTCCCTCATATATGCATCTTCCGAGATGCTCGGAAAAATGGCCGTAAATATCCTTATTGATTTTTGAAAGCTTCTGATTGGGATTGATAAGATATTTTTCCATAACTCTGCTCCTTTAAGCAATATATAGTTTATTATAACATATATTAAACAGAATTGCAAATAAAAAGAACCGTTCCGCCCGAAAGCGAAACGGTTCATATAATTTCTTATTTGCCTGCCTTGACTGCTTCGAAATCCTCTTCGATTTCCTTTGAAGGAGCCTTTGTGAGGAGTGAAACAACAACGATTACAAGGCTTGAAATGATAAATGCAGGGAGAAGCTCGTAGATGCCGAAAACTCCGCCGATGGGTTTGATTGCAAGTTTCCAGATGAATACCATTGCTGCACCGCTGACCATACCTGCGATTGCGCCGGGTCTGTTGATTCTCTTCCAGAAGAGTGAGAATACCATAAGAGGTCCGAATGTTGCGCCGAAACCTGCCCATGCAAACGAAACAACGTTGAAGATTGTGCTGTTCTGGTCAAAAGCAATAACGGTAGCAATAACGGTGATTGCAAGAAGAGTGATTCTTGAAACAGTCATAACCTGCTTGTCTGTTGCATTCTTCTTGAAAATGCCCTGGAAAACGTTCTTTGAAACTGCCGATGCAGCGATGAGAAGGTAGGAGTCTGACGAGCTGATTGTAGCTGCAAGAATACCTGCCATAACAAAGCCTGCAATAAGCGGAGGAAGGAAGCTTGTTGAAAGAGTGATGAAGATGCTTTCTGCATCAACGGATGTAAGGTGTTCAACGGGGAAGAGCATTCTGCCCATAATACCGATGAATACTGCAACTGCAAGTGAAATAACAACCCAGACCATAGCGATTCTTCTTGAGCTCTTGAGCTCTTCTTCCTTGCGGATAGCCATGAAGCGGAGAAGAACCTGAGGCATACCGAAGTAGCCGAGACCCCAAGCCATGCAGGAACATACGGAAAGAATTGTGTATTTGCCTGCTTCGCCGAATAAGGGCTTACCTGCTTCAACAAGCTGTGCGCCGTCTTCGCCGAGTGCGGGAGCTGCAATGCCGAAGAATTCAAGGAAACCGGGGATAGCCTGTGCATTATCAATGATTGCACCGATGCCGCCTGCCTTGATTGTTCCGAGAACAACAACAACCGTAAGAGCAACAATCATAACGATTGCCTGCATAAAGTCGGATGCACTTTCAGCAAGGAAACCGCCAAGGATAGTATAAACAAGAACGAAAATCGCACCGACGATGAGCATGCTCTGATAGGATGCGCCGAAAAGTGTTGAGAAAAGCTGACCGCAGGTCTTAAGGCAGCTTGCCGCATAAACTGTGAAGAAAACAAGAATGAAGAGAGCCGAAAGAGTCATAATGAGCTTCTTGTTTTCACGGAATCTGTTTGAGAAAAATTCGGGAAGAGTGATTGCGTTGTTGGCTCTGATGCTGTATCTGCGAAGACGCTTTGAAACGATGAGCCAGTTGAAATATGTACCGATTGCAAGACCGATTGCTGTCCACGCCGCATCGGCAAGACCGCACCAATATGCAACGCCGGGCAGACCCATAAGAAGCCAGCCGCTCATATCGGAAGCTTCAGCGCTCATTGCCGTTACCCACGGGCCGAGGCTTCTGCCGCCAAGGAAATAGTTTTCCGAGTTAGTGTTTGCTTTTTTTGCAAAAGCAATACCGATGCCGATAACCGCCGCCATATAAACTATCATGGCAATGAGAATCTGAATGGTATTGCTGTCCATTTTCTGGAAGTTAAAAAATTCAGCCATAATGTGCCTCCTGCAAAGATTTAATGATTTAAAG
>JAZRLY010000044.1:0-5285 GCA_045647065.1 Acutalibacteraceae bacterium | reverse complement strand
GAGTGCTTGAGGCAGTGAGCATACTGTTTCCAGAAATTGCCGTTCACTCTCTTGCCGCAGACCTTGCAGTTCATAGCCTTGCCGCCGTTGATTTCCATTGCTTCTGTTGTGTTGAGTTTCTTCATGATTTGTTACTCCTTTTAGATTAAATTTTCAAAGATCGTGTTGTGATAATATTAAAACATATTTTTGCGCTGTGAGTGTCACCACGCGAATGACGTTGCGGGTGAATTTGCGGCTGCGTTGCGACATCTGAATGATTATTGTGTTATTTATATTATTTGATTATTAATAACTGCAGAGTAATTTTTGTTTATACAAATAAAGATATTGAGATTTGTCAGAAAAAAACCTGAATTCAAAAACGAGATTGTTTCTGTATATTTTTCCGATATTTCTCGCGTATTATTGAAAATCCTGCAGAACAATGGTATAATAATTCAACTTTTTTTAAGGAGAGATTTTATGTCAACTCAGAATAGCCTGAAAAAGCGTTGGCTTTACCTCGCCGCAGGTGTTTTTGCGATGCTTTTTTCGGGTGTGCTTTATGCGTGGTCAATCCTCAAGGTTCCGTTCAAAGAGGATTTCGGATTTGGTGAGGATGTTCTTTCGCTCAATTTCACGCTTACAATGTGTTTCTTCTGCCTCGGCGCATTCTTTGGCAGTCTTATCTGCAAGAAAATCGGGGTAAAGATAACTCTCATCATAGCGGGTCTGCTTGTCGGCGCAGGCTTTGTTTCGACGGGTATGCTTACCGCGCAGTCTTATCCGTGGCTGCTTTACATAACATATGCGATTCTTGCGGGTACAGGTATCGGCATTTCATATAATGTTGTTGTTTCAACCGTTTGCTCGTGGTTTCCCGACAGAAAGGGTTTTTGCTCGGGCTGTCTTATGATGGGATTCGGAATAAGCACTCTGCTTATGGGCAACGCTATCAGCATTCTTTTTGCTCAGCCCGCTTTCGGTATGAGCAAAACTTATATTCTGCTCGGCGTTATTCTTGCTGTTGTTCTGATTCTTGCAGGAATCATACTCCGCAAACCTTCGGCAGATGACAAACTTCCCTCGCCCAAAGCGGGAAAAAATGTTAAAAAAGAAGCATTTGAGAGCCGCGATTTCACAACGGCTGAAATGCTTAAGAGCTTCACTTTCTGGAGAGCTTTTGCGTGCATGGCGTTTATTACCGCCGTGGGAAATTCGGTAATCAGCTTTGCCAGAGACCTTGCGATTTCAGTCAATGCCGCAGAAACTCTTGCCGTTACGCTTGTAGGCGTTCTTTCCGTGTGCAACGGAATCGGCAGAATCCTCACGGGTGCGCTTTATGACGCTCTCGGACGCCGCACAACAATGATTTCGGCAAATATTCTCACAATCGTTGCGGCAGGCATAACGCTTCTGGCGGTGCAGTTTGGCTCACTGCCGATATGCATTGTCGGTCTTTGCCTTACAGGACTTTCATATGGCTCTTGCCCGACGCTGACCTCAGCATTCACATCGTCATTCTACGGACAGAAGTATTTCTCGGTTAACTACAGCCTTACGAACTTCAATCTGATAGTTGCCGCATTTATAGCAAAATTCGCAAATACTCTGCTCGCACAGAACGGCAGTTACACTGCACCGTTCACAATGCTGCTGATTCTTGCCGTCTGCGCTCTCGGACTCAATGTTTCCGTAAAAAAACCGTGATGTGCAATAAAATGAGCCGTCCGATAACGGACGGCTTTTGTGTTTGGAATTATATTGATTTATAAATATTGTAATCAAAAAAATATTAAAAACAGAATTTACACTTTTGACCAATCAAAAGTCTGTCCGCAATTATTGCAGGCAGCAGCTCCGAAAACAATTGGAGCTTTGCAATTCGGGCAAAAGAAAGTCTGCGATGTGTCAGTTGACTCATTGTTGACCTGATTATTCCCGTCATCGGTCTGAAATACTTTCATTGATTCAAAATCCGGAATTTTCTTAATTATTTCAGTTCCGTATTTCAGTTCTTCGATTCTGTCGGTAACATAATTATAAATTGCTTCCATCAATTCGTTTGTGATTCCGTTTTTTCCTGCTTCAAATGTGAAAGTGTTTTCCGAAAACATATTGTCGCTTTTGTTGTTCATCTGCATTGACGGAGTTTCAAATTGCAGATAACCGATCAAAGCTCCGCTTTTTTTAAACTGAACACCGATTACATCGCATAAAAACAGAGTTTTTCACCGTCGGTGAAATTTTTGGAAATAAAACTTCCGACAGTTTTTTTGGTGTTGATAACGCACTTTGTGTCGTATAATTTCATTTCGCGTCCGCGGACACCTTCTAATTTACAAATTAATTTTGCCATTTTCTGTATTCCTTTTATATTTTATGTTTCTTTATACCATTCTTTATGTTTTGTCATATAAAATTCATATGCTGGAGTTTTTTTTAAGTCATTGACAAAAGCAAACCAACCATCTTTTCTTGATTTTGGGATATATTTTTTATAAACCTCAATATTTTCGGAAATATCCACAACCAACTCAATAAACGACAGAATCTGATCAAGATTTTCAGTGTTTTCATCAATCGGCTCGCCGTAATATACATATTTTCTCAATTCGGGTTTTTCTATCAGAATCCGGTCTATTTCTAACGAGTTTGCCACAAAATTCTGATATATCTGGCTGTTTATGGTTTGCTTAAGATTAATGCTCTGATATATTAATCCTGCCAGACTGGCAACAGATATGATTAAGGTTACGGCATCAAAAAAATCCATAATGTATCCTCCCGACACTTTTTTCTCATTATATCACAATAAGCAGAAAATGTAAATCAGTATCAGGATTTGTCAGAAAAAGGAGAAAGATATAAATGAAAGCCACATGTATTGTGAGAAGAATTGGCAATCTCGGCAGCGTCGTTATTCCAAAGACAATCCGCCGCACCATATATATAAAGTGTCCGTTACAGACAACATTGACACAGTCTGAAAATTACATTTCCGCTATGCTTGAATTGGGGAAAGGGCTGGGCAAAACCTGATACATATCAACGGAGAACCCAAACCTGCGTTTTATGCAGCCAAGGACGCTATGGCGAGTTCTGACAAATAATTTATTTCAATAAAAATACCGCAGTCGGTACGAAAAGTATCAACTGCGGTGTTTTTTCTGTTTATGCCAAGCAACTTCGGCGGAGCGTGGGAAATGAAGAAATCAGCTGAAAAACATAAAAGTCAGTTATTGGAAATCGGTTCAGTTTTGCTGAATTACTGAAATTTTGCAGTCCGTTCCGATTTGTTCAATCTTAACGGATGATGATTCGCCGTTTAATTTTACGGTTATTATATTACCGTTTCGGACTGCACTCGCCGTGAGAATGACATTACCGTCGGTGTCACAAACCGTGCGCAGAGCTTCAGCGCCGTCAGCAAGGTTACAGATGCGTAATGTCAGATTTTCGGTGTAGTCATAATCGGTTTTGTCGTCACAGCCGCCGATTGGCAGAATTGTATTCTCCCGTACAAACACAGGCAATGAGAAGAAATCATAAGTATCTCTGTGCCACGAGCCGCCGTCAACTGATTCGCCCGTAAGCAGATGTGCCCACTTACCCTTCGGCAAGTAATAATCAACCGTGCCGTCCCTGCTCATAACGGGAGCAACGAGAATGCTGTTGCCAAGCATATATTGGCGGTCGCAGTCCTCACAGCCGAGTTCGTCAAATTCAAGCATCATCGCTCTCATCATCGGAATACCGATTTTGTGAGCCTCAACAGCGTGGGCATAAAGATACGGCATAAGCCTGTTTTTGAGCTTGGTGAAATGGCGGCAAACATCAACAGCTTCATCGCCGAAAAGCCAGGGCACACGGTAGGAATCCGAGCCGTGAAGCCTTGAATGGGAGCTTAAAAGCCCGAAGGCAAGCCAGCGTTTATAAATATCGGCAGGAGCAGTGCCTTCAAAGCCGCCGATATCGTGGCTCCAGAAGCCGAAACCCGAAAGGCAAAGGCTCAGACCGCCTCTGAGCGATTCGGACATCGAAACATAGGTTGAGTCACAGTCACCGCCCCAATGAACGGGATATTTCTGTCCGCCGACGGTTGCACTTCTTGCGAATACACAGGCTTCTTTTTCGCCCCTGACCTCCTGAATTACTTCAAAAACAACTTTGTTATAGAGATATGCGTAATAGTTATGCATCCATTCGGGGTCGCTGCCGTCATAATAGACAACATCTGTCGGAATGCGCTCGCCGAAATCGGTTTTGAAGCAGTCAACGCCCTGTTTCATAAGTCTGCGGAGATGGTTTTTATACCATTCAACCGCATCGGGATTTGTGAAATCCACAACGCCCAGACCCGCCTGCCACAAATCCCATTGCCATATATCGCCGTTGGGTTTTCTGAGCAGATAACCTTTTTCTGCCGCCTCATCAAAAGCCGCACTTTTCTGACCGAGATACGGATTTATCCAAACGCAGATTTTAAGTCCCTTTTTGTGCATTCGGGCAAGCATTCCCTCAACATCGGGGAACACATCTTTGTCCCATTCAAAGCCGCACCATTCATTTTCTTTCATCCAGTAGCAATCAAAGTGGAATACGCTTAACGGAATATCCCTTTCAGCCATTCCGTCAACGAATCGGTTGACGGTTTCTTCATCATAAGAAGTTGTGAAAGAAGATGACAGCCATAAGCCGAAAGTCCACGCAGGCGGAAGTGCGGGTCTGCCCGTGAGTGCTGTATAGCGGGACAAAACACCCTTGCGGTCGGGTGCGCCGATAACGATAAAATCAAGCCTTTCGCCCGGTATGCTGAACTGCACCTTTGTGACAGCTTCCGAGCAAACTTCAAAGGAAACGGGGCCCGATTCGTTAACAAACACACCGTAGTTGCGGTTGCTTATGTAAAACGGAATATTTTTATAGCTGATTTCGGTTGAAGTTCCGCCGTCCTCATTCCAGCAGTCAACTACCTGACCGTTGCGTACAAACGGTGTGAATCTCTCGCCGAAACCGTAGATTTTTTCGCCCACATCAACCTGAAGCTGACCTCGCATAAAGTTACCTTCGGGAGAGGTAATATAGCTGAGCATTGATGTGCCGTAGCGTCTGCCGATTTCGGTAAGTTTTCTGTCTTCGTAATAATAGGCAAAGCTGCAAGGCGTTTTTCTGCCGATTACAAGCTTTGTGTTGCCCGATTTAACGGTTATTTCATCATCGTTTTCACTGTATTCAAGCGGAATACGCTTATCATCGATTTCAAATTTCGGATATTTTCTTCTGTCGCCCTTAAAATGCAC
>JAZRLY010000043.1:0-1734 GCA_045647065.1 Acutalibacteraceae bacterium | reverse complement strand
TGCGTCTGTTTCGCTGATAATATGATTATCGTGGTAGAACTTTGAAAATGCTACTGCAATCTGATAGGCATTTTCGCAGAGGATGTTAGGAGATTTTTCGTTGTATGCTCCCAAGAACGCATTTCCGCTGAGAGCGAGTTTTAGCAAAAGATCCCTTTCGCCTTCGGAATAAACACCGTTTAACTTTATGTTGCAGTTATCTTGGTTCTTTCTCATAATAGAATTGATCCTTGCAACAACATAAAGCAGATAAACACCCGTCTTTCCTTCGGAAGCCATAAACTTATCTATATCAAATATGCAATCTTTTGAATAATGGTTTATAAGATCACCAAACTTGATTGCTGCAATACCGATTTTTTCTGCAGTTTCTTTCTTCACGGATTCTTCTACATTATCGGAGCATCTTAATTTTTCATATGCACATTCTACTACGGTATCAAGCAAATCAGATAATTGCATAACTCCGCCGTCACGGGTTTTGAAAGGCTTACCGTCTTTTCCATTCACAGTTCCGAAGCACAAATGAGTGAGTTCGGTTGTGCTCGGAATCAGCTCGGCTTTTTGAGCAGTACGGAACACTTGCGTGAAGTGCAGATTTTGTCTGAAATCAACCACATACCATATCTTATCGGGAGCAAAATCCTTTTGCCTCTGTATGACGGTAGCAATATCCGTAGTCGCATATCCTTCCGAACCGTTGGATTTTATAACGATAGTAGGTGGCATGGGTTGTTTATCATCCTCTTTAGCGACCTCAACGACCTGTGCTCCCTCGCTCTCAACAAGAATATTCTTGGCCTTTAATATTTCAATCAGCTCGGAGACATATTTGCTTGAGTTACTCTCTCCGTACCAATAATCAAAGGTAGCTCCAAGGCGCGTAAAGGTTTTCTTAATATCTTCGATAGAAAGAGCTGTCATTGTTTTCCAGGTTGCTTTATAAGCAGGGTCGCCCTTTTGCAATTTGGCAGTAATATTTCTTGCCTTTTCAAGAAATACAGAATTCTCTTTGCTTTTTTTGCTTGCATACGGGTATATCTCATTCAAAAGATCTGTTGTCAAGATAGGCAGATCATTCCCATATCTTTCTTCAAGTTCCGCGAGAACCAAACCCATAGGCAATCCCCAATCACCCAAATGCACGTCGCCAATAGCTTTTCTGCCTGTTGCGGTTATGATACGTTTGAGAGCTTCGCCTATGATTGCGGAACGCAGGTGCCCTACATGAAGTGGCTTTGCAACATTCGGATTTCCATAATCAAGTACAATGGTTTCCTCTTTCTCTGCTTGGGGAACACCCATATATTTATCAGAATATACTTCCTGTACGTATTTCATCAAAAACTCATCTTTAAGAGAAATGTTAATGAATCCCGGAGCAACTACTTCCAAGGAACCAATCATTTCATTTTCAGGAATGTGAGCTGTAACTTCTTTTGCAATCAACAAAGGTGATTTTCTGTATTGCTTTGCTCCCGACAATGCTCCGTTGCATTGAAACTGACATAGATCAAGTCTGTTTGACACAACAACTTGCCCAAAAGCTTCATCATATCCGCATTCAGAAAATGCGGTCATAAAAACATTCGATAATAATTCTGTTACTAATTTCATTTTAATAAACCTCCAAATAAGTAATAAAAAACACTGTATAGCTGTGATGCCATACAGTGTTTGAATCTTTATCTCAACTCACTTTCCAAAGGCACACAGCAGAACAAAGCCTGTACC
>JAZRLY010000042.1:0-4503 GCA_045647065.1 Acutalibacteraceae bacterium | reverse complement strand
GATGTTGTTTTCATCCGCCCGTTATTGTTGTTAACAGTGGGCGGCAATTTGTCGCCAAGCGCTGATTTAATTAGCCGAAATATCTCTGAAGAAGACCTGCAAATGCCTTGCCGTGTCTTGCTTCGTCGCGAGCCATTTCGTGAACGGTGTCGTGGATAGCGTCGAGACCCTGCTCTTTAGCCATCTTTGCAAGTTCAAACTTACCTGCAGTTGCGCCGTTTTCAGCATCAACTCTCATTTCGAGATTCTTCTTTGTGCTGTCGGTGATAACTTCTCCGAGAAGTTCTGCAAATTTTGCTGCGTGTTCAGCCTCTTCATATGCTGCCTTTTCCCAGTAAAGACCGATTTCGGGATAGCCTTCGCGGTGAGCAACTCTTGCCATTGCAAGGTACATACCTACTTCCGAGCATTCGCCTTCAAAGTTAGCTCTGAGACCGTCGATGATTTCCTGGTTTACGCCCTTTGCAACGCCTACGACGTGCTCTGCTGCCCATGACATTTCGCCGCTCTTCTGCTCGTTGAATTTTTCTGCAGGAACCTTGCACTGGGGGCAGAATTCGGGAGCTGAGTCGCCTTCGTGAACATAACCGCAAACTGAACATACAAACTTTTTCATAATAATTTTCCTCCAAAATATAGTTTTAAAAAATTTTTTTGACTAATTTATTTACTTATCCGACCTGTTTGTTACAAGCGGAACAGTAGCCTGTAAATAAAACCGAATGACCTGTGATTTTTCCTTCAAAAATCTCCGAAGCCTTTTTGCAGATACCGCAGTCGTTATCCATAAACACATCGAAAACGCCGCCGCAGTTTAAGCACGAGAGGTGATAATGGAGATTAACATTGCCGTCATACCGTGCTGTACCTGCCGATTCAATCCTGATTATCTTTCCGTCGCCTTCAAGCTGCGAAAGATTTCTGTAAACCGTTGCAAGACTGAGCGCCGGTATCTTTGGTTTTAAGGAAAAATAAATATCCTCTGCTGTGGGGTGGTCATAGCGTGAACAGAGGTTGTCAAATATGGCGTCACGCTGTTTGCTGTGTCTTACCATTTGGCTCTCTCCTTTCGCTAACGATAATCGTTATCATTATCATATCAGCGGAATTGCGTTTTGTCAATACTTTTTTTGAATTTTTTAAAAAACTTTTCTGCTTGTGCTTTATGTTGCAAAAAAATAAAACTGTGCCGTGAAAACGACACAGTTTTTTTATATGATTAATACATTTCCATATGAGCATATATATATTCTTTCAATAGTTCAAGCATCTCACCGAGATCAAGACTTGATATATAGTCAAACATTTCTGTATAAAACTCAGGGTCAAAAAATGACGGAAGAGCATAAAGTCCCATTCCGACAACAGCCACGAGAAAACAGATAACAAATACAGGCCCCGCAGCACCGACAACAAGAATTATGAAAAGCAGTTCTTCTAATTTTTCCATTTAAATTACCTCCTTTATAAAAACTATAGCATTTGTGATATGTAGTGTCAATCAATTCTGCTTTGCATTTACGTAAACTCCGGTTTACATTTGTTATTCTGATTTTTACCGAATAGTTTTTTGAAAACTCCGAATACGTCAAAACAGTTGAAAAATACAGACAATAATAATATCATTTGATTGTAAGCTTACAAAGGAGAACCGATTATGAAACTAAAGATAACAATTGACCGTAACCGCGAAGAAGAAGTTCTTGTGTTTGCGCACGAACGCACGAAACTCATTGATGAGATTGAGCGCCTTGTGGGTGATTATAAAAAAGAAATTATCGGGTATACAGATGGGGGTGCGTATAAGCTCAACCCGGCGCAGATAACCTGCTTTGTTGTTGAAAACAATAAAGTATATGCAATTACCGAAAAAGAAAAACTTCAGATTAAAATGAGACTTTATCAGCTTGAAGAAATACTCGGCGACGGATTTATCAAAATCAATCAATCTTGTATAGCAAATATAAATGAAATAAAAAAGTTTGATACTTCGATTTCGGGAACTCTGAAAGTTATCTTCAAAAACGGTTACAGCGATTATGTTTCAAGGCGGAATATAAAAACAGTCAAAGAAAGGTTAGGTGTTAAATAATGAATAAGTATTTAAAGGAATTTTTTCACAGAGGTTTGATTTTTGCGGGTTTCGGACCGATAGTGCTGGGAATAATATTCTTTGTTATTTCGAAAACGCTTGATGATTTTTATGTCAGCGGAGGACAGATTCTTCTCGGAATAATTTCGACTTACATTCTTGCTTTCGTTCAGGCGGGTGCGACCGTGTTCAATCAGATTGAGCATTGGTCGACGCCGAAATCACTTCTCTGCCATTTTGGTTCACTCTATGCAGTCTACGTTTTGTGCTATGTTCTTAATTCGTGGATTCCGTTTGAATGGGGAGTTATCGGAGTTTTCACGGCGATATTTGCTGTAATATATTTTGTTGTTTGGTTTACTGTCTACTTTATAGTTAAAGCAACAAGTAAAAAATTGAATTCAAAGCTGAAGTTCTGACTGTTATGATTTTCTATAAAATATGTATGCCGTAACGGCACAGATGATTATACCTGCTGCAAAGGGGATGGCATAAAGAAACGAGATGTTTGCAGGTGCGCTGAATCCTGCGTGTTCGATGCCGCAGAGCAAATCACGATAGTTGAACGCAACAACCGCACACATGATATCGGATAAGATAATCGCAAGTGCCGCAAAAAGAAAACATATTTTTTTCATTTTATCACCTTTTATTCTGCGAATTTTTTGAGTTCATCACCTGTCATACGGTAGATTGTCCAATCATCCATTGGCTTTGCACCGACGGAGAGATAGAAGTCTATGCTTGGTTTATTCCAGTCGAGGCAGCACCATTCGAGTCTGGCGCAGTCTCTTTCAACCGTAGTTTTTGCAAGGAATTTCAAAAGTGCTTTGCCGTAACCCTTGCCTCTGTGCTCGGGAAGAACAAACAAATCTTCAAGATAAATTCCCGCTCTGCCGAGAAATGTTGAAAAATTATGGAAGAAGAGTGCGAAGCCGACCTCTTTTCCGTTTTCAACGGCAAAAATGACTTCCGCTTTTTTCTTTTCGAATATCCATTTTTTGAGAATTTCGGGCGTTGCAACAACCTCGTCGTACATATGCTCATATTCAGCAAGAGCTTTTATAAAATCAAGAATTTTTTCGGTATCTTTTTCGGTTGCAAAGCGTATTTCAAAATCGTTATTCATTGCTGTTCCTCTTTCTTTTTATCTTTATTTAATTATATCATTATTAAATTTTAATTCAAGATTTTATATTTACAGGTTGACTTTTTTTATTAATATGGTATACTGTATAGAGTAACTAATGAAAGGGTCAGACGATGAATTTTACCGTTAAAAACTGTAAAATAAACGGACAGGGCAATCCTGTTGATATAAGTGTTTCAGGCGGCGTCATTGGCGGTGCCTACGATACTGTTTTTGAATTTGATAATTGTGCTGTTTTTCCCGGCTTTGTTGATGTTCATGTTCATCTCAGAGAGCCGGGTTTTTCTTATAAAGAGACTATAAAATCCGGTACTCAGGCTTCTGCAAGAGGCGGTTACACCGATGTTCTTTCAATGCCTAACTTAAATCCGGTACCACACAATGTTGATAATATGAATCTTCAAAGGGAGATTATAAAGCGTGATGCGGTAATCGGTGTTCATCCTTTTGCTTCACTTACAGTAGATGAAAAAGGTGAAACACTTTCAGATATTGAAAACCTTGCACCGATATCAATCGGTTATTCAGATGATGGCAGGGGTGTGCAGAGTGAGAGCTTAATGCGTTCTGCTATGGAAAAGGCAAAGGCTTTAAATAAAATAATTTCGGCACACTGTGAAGATAATTCACTTTTAGAGGGTGGTTATATCCACAAAGGCGAATACGCTTTAAAAAATAACCATCGAGGAATTTGTAGCGAAAGTGAATGGGGGCCAATTAAACGAGATTTGAAATTGGCAAAGGAAACAGGCTGTAAATATCACGTCTGCCACATTTCAACAAAGGAAAGTGTTGAAATTATAAGACAAGCTAAAAAAGAGGGTGTAGATGTTACCTGCGAAACTGCACCGCATTATTTAGTTTTAAATGATATGATGTTGCAGGAAGACGGAAGATTTAAAATGAATCCGCCTATCCGAGAGGAAAGTGACAGACTTGCTTTAATAGAAGGTGTGCTTGACGGTACAATCGATATGCTTGCAACTGACCACGCACCACATTCTTATGAAGAAAAATCAAAGGGACTTGAAAAAAGTCTTATGGGAATAACAGGTATTGAAACCGCATTCCCAGTAGTTTATACAAAGCTTGTAAAAACCGGCATATTGCCACTTGAATTAGTTATAAAAATGCTTACAGATAATCCAAGAAACCGTTTCGGTATAAAAGATAATGGTTCTCTTACTATCTGGAATTTAAGCGACGAATATAAAATTGACAGTAACGAATTTCTTTCAATGGGTAAGGCAACGCCATTCCA
>JAZRLY010000041.1:0-9523 GCA_045647065.1 Acutalibacteraceae bacterium | reverse complement strand
GTGCAATAACAATCGGAGCAAAATATGCTGTTCCCAAGGAGTAAATAATATCCAAAGGAGTTTTGGCAAAATAAACGGGTAAAGCCCATTTATCCCACGAATGAATGTGCCTGAATACAAATTTTAAATTTTGAAACAGATTATACCGTTTCTTCTTTTTAGATTTACTCATATTTATCACCCATCATTAACATACCAAAAAAGCAACCCGAAAAGGTTGCTTTTGCACGAACGGTTATTTCTTTTGCACGAATGGTAACATTATTTCTGTACCAAACACTCCGTCTTCAAACTGACGGTTGACAAAGCCGTTGTATTTATCGGCGATTCTGTCAACTCTCATAAGTCCGAAGCCGTGATTTTCACCCTTTGAAGATTTATATACCTTGCCCTTTTTAGCAGGAGTGCCAATCATAGAGTTAGTCACATTTATGTAAAGCTGTTGTTTAAAAAGCCCGATATAAACACGGATAAATCTCTGTGTTTTGTCCTCGATTTTTTCGCAGGCTTCCATTGCATTGTCAAGTAAATTGCCGATGATAACGCAAAGTTCAACATCGTTTACACTGCATTCTTCGGGGATGGTCGCAGTAACCTCATAGGGGATATTTCTTGCTTTGCAAAGTGCCAGCTTACTGTTAAGAATGGCATCAGCCATAACATTTCCCGTTTTTACAACCGTATCAACGGTGTTGAGGTCAACCGTAAGTTCACCGAGATAGTTGCCAAGCTCAGTAAGGTTGCCCATTTCAAGAGAAGCTCGCATAACTTGAATGTGATTTTTGTAATCGTGACGCCAGCCACGCATTGTTTTGTAAATATTCTGAACTTCCTCGCAATGCTTTGTGATAAGGTCGTTCTGATATTCGGCGATACGCTTGTCCGTAAAGTTGCGGATATACCTTCTTGTGAAAACAACCGCCAAAACTATTGCAAGTAAAACGCCTGCAACCGCTGCGGCAATAATCCAATAATTCATTGACTGATACCTCTGTAAAAATTGATAAAAGCCATATTGACATCGTTATACATTCGCCTTGAAACGGGAATGCTTTTGCCGTTATCAAAGACTACATCCGTTTTGGTGATTCTTGAAATGTGCTGAAGATTTGCTATGTATGAACGGTGGCATTGAACAAAACTTTCGTCAAGCATTTTTGCAATATCCGAAATCGGGAGCTTAACTTTGTGTTCACCGTTTTCGCAAACAACACAACTGGAATGCCCGAAGGCTTCAACATAAATTATATCTTTCAGATTGATTTTATAGCTCTCGTTATCAACGGAAAGCAGAACGAATTTTTCTTCTTTTTTCAGATTATCGCAAGCCTTTGAAAGAACCACAAAAAGCTTTTCTTTCTCAACGGGTTTAATCAGATAATGAAGCGCCGAAACATCGTATCCACGGGAAATATAATCGGGAAAACCAGTTATAAAAACAATCTGCATACTGCTGTTCGTTTCACGGATTTTCTCTGCAAGCTCAATGCCGTCCATTGCCTTCATCTGAATATCGAGCAGAAGAATATCAAAGTTTTTATCTTCCTCATACTTGAAAAGAAACGCTTCCGCACTCGTAAAACCCGAAATGTTAACGTCGATTTTGGTTGCCTTCGCCCACTCCTGCGTGAGCGATGTCAGATATTCAATTTCAATCAGTTCATCATCGCACACAGCAATATTAAGCATAGCAAATGTTCCTTTCGTTAAGATAATATAATTTTAGTTGCAAACGGAATAAATGTCAATGGGGATGTGACGAAGATGAATCACTTTGTAAAAGTGCGCAATTATACACCGCTTCGGTGTCATTGCGTTTTTTAAAATTTTCGGAACACTGTTCCACTGATTTCATCAGACAAGGCGAGCCTTGCGCTACGCTGTAGCCATCCGAATAAATTGTTTTTAAAAGGAACTTGTAAGTATTGACAAACACGAAAATTCAATCTATAATATACTAACACGTATGACACGTATCGTGAAAAGGAGGTTTTTATGCCTTTAAAACCTGCAGAAATGGAAAGGATAATTAAAGCGGACGGTTGGTTTGTTGTTCACCAAACAGGTAGCCACCGTCATTATAAGCATAATACAAAAGAAGGAAAAGTTACAATTCCTTTTCACAAAGGAAAAGAATTAGATCCAAGAACAGAAAAAAGTATACGCAAGCAAGCACAAATAGATTAATTTGCATATAAATGATTGGAGGAATTTATATGAAGTTGGTTTATCCCGCTGTATTTTATCCCTGTGAATGCGGAGAGGGTTATGTTGTAGAATTTCCCGATTTGTCAGGTTGTATTACACAAGGAGAATCTTTTGAAGAAGCATTAGAAATGGCCGCTGATGCTGCATCTGGATGGATTTTTACATCTATAGAAGATGGAGAAGATCTTCCTAAACCATCATCCAATTTACAACTTGGAGATTTTGAAGACGCTGTTTTGATAAACCATGTACTTTTAGATATGGATAGTTATGCAAAACAATATAGTAATAAAGCTATTAAAAAAACACTTACTATACCTCAATGGCTTAACACTTTAGCGGAGAGAGCAAATATCAACTTTTCACAAGTGTTGCAAAACTCGCTTAAGCGAGAACTTAATCTTGATACTGAACCATTAAATCAAATAACAAAATATGAATATGACTCTATTATTCAAAATTTGCAGACCCTTGCTCCTTTGTTACAAGATTTAAACAATGCTCAAGAATCAAGCACTTCACACGATTCAAGCAATGCAACTATAGAATCAGTGGTGTTTTTCTCGCCGATTGTTCAATAATAGGAGGTAATATAGAATGAGCGATATGAAGTTAATGGGTTATAAAATTGATAAAGTTGAATATATTAACGAACTTGATAATAAAGAGAATCAGTTTGAAATTGGAACTTCTTTTTCTACACGAGTTAACTATTCTGATGATGATAACAGTTGTATTTGTACCTATATTTTGAAAATTATACCGCGAAATTCCGATGTTGATTTTGGGGTTGAAATCGTGATATCGGGTTTGTTCAACGATTGCAAAAAAATGGACAAAAAAGACATCCATGTATTAGCGGCAAACAAACTCTTTCCATATTTACAAACCTTAACTAACAATTTGATGAATACTTTTGGTATTCCGGGATTTATTCTGCAAGAGCATAGGATTTCAAAAGAAGATATTGTAGAATCTTCTGATTCATAATAATCATAATGGTTTTTGTGTGTTTCTAATCTATATGAACAAGAAAGAATAAAAGCAAAATAATCCGTCTGAATTTTATTGGACGGATTATTTTTTTGATAATAAATTAGTATCCTTAGAAGAAAGATCTTAGAAATTTTTACTAACACATCTTGACAAAAATTTTGAAAAATATATTATAAACTCAGTTGTACAATTGTTCTTTTTATAAAATAGAGAGTTTTATTTTTGATAAAAACATAAGCTTCGGAGAAGCGCGGCTCGGAGAGAAGATTTTTAAATTTTCTCTCCGATTTTTGTTAGGGGTTTGGGGAAGAAATTCACCAACAAGCGGTAAAAAACCGACGAGAAAAATTATGAACGAATTGTAAATCGGCATAATTTGAAAATGAGGTTTTTGCAAAAGTGGGTATCCACTCGCCCTGCTTGCAAAGATAGTGAACGGTGAAAACGGGAACGATTTTGCGAGCAGGATTTGCGAGAGTGTGTATACACTTGCCCTGCTTGCAAAGAATGTGAACGGGTGAAAACCGGAACTATTTGCAAGCTGATTTTGGCAAGGTGTATCCACATTTGCCTTGCTTGCCAATTTAGTAATAGGCGAAAATCGTTGTAATTGGCAAAGCAGGAAATGCAAATCCTACGTAAGTTCGCACTGCTTGCCAAAGAATGAAAAGCCTTATATATTAAGCGAATCAGTAGTTCGAAAGACAAAAATCACCGATACAGTAAAAACTACTGTTCGATGATTTTTTTGTTTGCTGTTTTATTTCAGGACTTCGTAAAGGCACTCCTGAAATTTCGGGAGCCACCATTCTTTATAGCCTGCTTTTGTCGGGTGGATATGGTCAACGAGATAAAGATTTCTTTGTTCTTCGGTGATTGAATTTATCTCTGCATCGTTCCAGAAATCAATTACGGTTATGTTCCATTTCATCTGGATTTTCAAAAGCAGATCAACCATTTTTGCATAATGCTCACTATCATATTTTGACTGAGTGTAAAAAATAACAGGGCAGTTCCATATTTCTTTTGCATAAGCAATTATGTATTCGATTGCGCCTGCAACGGTCTGTGTATTGAAGCTATTAATATCGAAGCTGTCGGATATTTCGCCGAGCGGCATTTCTTTTGTTGCATCGTTGGTTGAAAGCTGACAAACAAATGCATCGGCTTTGAAATTTTTATCAATCGTTTTCATTCGTGAAACATAAGAATTATTTTTTTACATCAACAAGAGTTGTTCCCGAAACAGCTTCTTTGATTGCGGTTATCCCGTCAGTCTTTTCAAGAAAATCTGCAAAGCTTACACCCAGTGAACCGTAGCCTGCGGTGACGGAACTACCGAGGAAAATAATTGTTTTTCCGCTTATGGGACTGTCGGAAATTGCTTCTGTATTTTTCAGAGAATATTCACCGTAGTTGCCTTCATTAAAAACTCCAAGCATATTACCGACATAACCTCCCGCAGCGATTACAAGTACAAGAAAAATTGAAAAAATTATTTTTAGCTTTTTCATTTTTGTTACCCGAATATTTTTGAAATCAAAGCAACTATTTTGCCGATTGTGTTATTGATAATTACGTTGTATGTCCAGGGTGATATGAAATCAATCGGACCGTATCCGCCTTTTTCTCCCGTGAGTTCTGTGTAGGTTTTTGAATAGATTTCGGGATTTGTCGGGTCATCTTCATCAACGACAATCATTTTAATGTGTCTTGTTGCACCGCCCATTCCGTATGCTTTCCAACCGAACGAAGCATTGTAACCGAGAATAATTCCGTCATCAGTTTTTCCGTAGAAACTGTTGGTGTGGTCGTGACCGAAAAACGCCGCAACAATGTCACCCTTTTCTACCCAGCTTTCATATTGTCTGTTGGTTTCGTCACCGGTGGGATTCGGATACTCATAAAATTTTCCGCCCATATGTTTATCAGGGTCAACAACTTTGTAACCGTCGGGAGTGAAAGTTGCATTTTCGGTTCCGAACGGAACTTCTTTCAGAATCGAATTAATCTGTCTTACGGGGATATGTTCAAACACATAAGACGGAACGGGAACTCCGCCGTTGAGAGCTTTGAGTTCATCACTCTTTGCTTCATACCACTTGATTTGTTCTTTGCTTACGCCGTCATAATCACCGTTCGCATCTTTTGAATGAGTGTCCATAAGGTAAACGTTAAAAATCAAATCTCCGTCAGCAGAATATACAGGAAGATTATATGTTCCTGCATCGCATCCGTTCTCGTCGGCAACGCAGTAATCAAAGTTTTCTATGCAGTAACCCATCAGTTCATCGGCAGACACACCGTACTGGGTATCGTGATTTCCGAAGGTCAGAGCAAACGGAACTTTTGCATTTTCAACAACGGTGAAAATCCCGTGCATTGATTCAAAAAGAGTTTCTTTTGTGGGATTTATAAATCTTTCGTAGAAGATATCACCGTTAAAAACAACAAGGTCAGGTTTCTCGTTTTCAAGTGCAGCTTCAAGACCTTTAATCAGACGGCTGTCAGTTGTTTTATCATCGTGGGTATCGTTGATAAGCATAATTCTGAATTTTCCGCTCTGGTTAAATTCAAGAGCAGATGCTTCGTCAGCACTTGCAAAAGCTACAAAATTAAAAATCATTATGAGTGATATTGCCAACGAGATAATTTTTTTCATCATTATGTCCCTTCCTCTGCAAATTATATCTTATCCTATCATAATCATTGCAATATTTCAATAGCAGCAGTGCCGTGGTAATGTGGGAAATTTATTTTCCATATTTCCAAGGCTTAAATCATAACCACGCCCGAAAGGACGTGGTTATGATTTGAGGCGGAATTCGAAAGGGCGAAAAGCGATAAAAATTTCTGCTGTTTCAAAAAACGGTCTTGATTTTTCAGAAAAGCGGATGTATAATACAAACGAAATAAATACAGGGGAGCTTGTGTTTGCAGGCTGAGAGGAAGTAATCAAACTTCGACCCTATAACCTGATGCGGATAATGCCGCCGTAGGAAGTCATACACAAGGATTTTTTACAGGAGGCATCCGAAAGGCTGTCTCCTGTTTTTTATTTCATATTTCAAATCCCGGGGAGCCATTATGAATGGCTGAGAGGCAGGTGAACCTGCGACCCGTAAACCTGATCCGGATAATGCCGGCGTAGGAAGTGTGCATTGTGAATCTGCAGTAAACAAAGCGTATCTTCAGTACCTTCGCCCATTTCCGGCGGAGGTAATTTTATTTTTTGGAGGTAAATTTATGAAAGCAAGTATCGCAATCCAGGTTCTTCCCAAAGCAAAAGACACAGATGATCTTATCCGCATTGTGGATGCGGTTATCGCATTCATCAAAAGCAGCGGTTTGCACTGCCACGTAGGTCCGTTTGAAACCACAATCGAAGGTGAAGACTATGACCAGCTGATGGACATTGTCAAAGAGTGTCAGCACGTTGCGATCAGAGCAGGCGCAGAAAATGTTTCGGCTTACGTAAAGATTGTTTACAGACCCGAAGGCGAAATACTGACCATTGACAAGAAGATAAAAAAGCATGCTGAAGCGTAATATTCCGTCGGTTACCGCTGTTGCCGCATTGCTGATTATATGGCAGTCAGTCTGCTCAACGGGACTTATACCGTCTTATATGTTGCCGTCACCCATAGAAGTAGTCAAAGCTTTTGTGAGCGATTTCTCATTGCTTGTTGAGAATTCCGTTATTACCCTGCAAGAAGCATTTATCGGATTGATTCTCGGGGTGATCGTAGGATTTTTTGTGGCTGTGTTAATGGATACATTTGAAACTTTGTATAAAGCATTTTATCCGTTACTCATCATCACGCAAACAATCCCTTCCGTTGCCATCGCACCGCTTCTTGTGCTTTGGTTCGGTTATGAAATGACACCGAAGATTGTTCTGATAGTTATATCAACATTCTTCCCCGTAACAGTCGGACTTCTTGACGGATTCAGAAGTGCGGATAAAGATTCAATAGAGTTACTGCGTTCTATGGGTGCAAACCGCACACAGATTTTCCGTTATATCAAATTTCCCTCGTCATTACCGCAACTGTTTTCAGGTCTAAGGATAGCCGCAGCATACAGCGTTGTCGGAGCGGTTATAAGCGAATGGCTCGGGGGCTTCGGCGGTCTGGGTGTTTATATGACACGAGTGAAAAAAGCCTTTGCTTTTGACAAAATGTTTGCCGTTATTTTTCTTATATCGGCAATTTCTCTGGCACTTATGGCATTGGTCGGATTTGCAGAGAAAAAATTTATGCCTTATCGTAACACGGATAAAAAAGGAGAAAAAGTATGAAAAAAATAATTGCTTTATTGCTGTCGGTTTCAATTGTTTTCTGTTTGTCGGCTTGCGGCAAAACGGAAAATGAGAAAATAACAATTGTTCTTGACTGGACACCGAACACCAATCATACGGGAATATTTGTTGCTCAGGCTAACGGTTATTTTGAAGAAGCAGGTCTGAATGTTGAAATTGTTCAGCCTCCCGAAGGCGGTGCAGAAGCCTTGGTGGCATCAGGCAAAGCACAGTTCGGCGTTTCATTTCAGGATTCTCTGGCACCTGCTTTTGTAGGAGATAATGCTGTACCCGTTACTGCGGTTGCCGCTGTTATTCAGCATAACACTTCGGGCATTATTTCGCGCAAAGGCGAAGGAATGGACACACCGAAGGGACTTGAAGGTAAGAAATATGCAACTTGGGATTTGGATGTTGAAAAAGAAACAATCCGAGATGTAATGAAAGCTGACGGCGGTAATTTTGACCTCGTTGAGCTGATTCCGTCAACAGTTACCGATGAAGTATCGGCTCTCAAAAGCGGTTCTGTCGATGCAATATGGATTTTCTATGCTTGGGCAGGTATAGCTTGTCAGACAGCGGGACTTGAAACAGATTACTTTGAATTTGCAGACATAAATCCCGTATTTGATTATTACACACCCGTTATTATCGGTAACAATGCTTGGCTTGATAAAAATCCCGAAACTGCCAAAGCATTCCTTGAAGCACTTTCAAAAGGATATACATATGCGGTTGAGAATCCCAAGGATGCCGCAGACATTCTGATGGATGCCGCACCTGAACTCAAATCAAACAGCGAGCTTGTATATGCAAGTCAGGAATATCTTGCATCCGAATATATAGCTGATGCTTCAAAATGGGGCGAATTTGACCCTGAACGTTGGGCGGCTTTCTATAATTGGCTGAATGAAAAGAATCTTCTTGAAGATAAAATCGAATCTTATTTTGGCTTTACAAATGACTATCTACCCCAATAATATGAAAAAATTAGAAGTAAAAAATGTAAGCAAAAGTTTTGGCGACAATGACGTTCTGAAGGGTATTTCCATTGAACTGAATAAAGGCGAATTGGTATGTTTGCTTGGTGTCAGCGGTGGCGGAAAAACAACATTGTTCAACATCATTTCGGGTCTTCTGAGTCCCGATAGCGGACAGATATTGCTTGACGGTGAAGATATCACAAATCAGTCGGGACACATAAGCTATATGTTGCAGAAGGATTTGCTGCTGCCTTACAGAACGATTGAGGATAATGCCGTTTTGCCGCTTTTACTGAAAGGTGAAAAGAAAAAAGGAGCACGTAAGCAAGTGTCACCACTTTTTGAACAATTCGGACTTGAGGGAACACAAAAGAAATATCCTGCTCAGCTTTCGGGTGGTATGCGCCAACGTGCGGCACTCCTGCGGACATATATGTTCTCAAGGGATGTTGCTCTCCTGGATGAACCTTTCTCCGCATTGGATACTCTGACAAAGAGTGCAATGCATAAATGGTATCTGAATGTTATGGAGCAAATTCAACTGTCAACACTTTTCATCACCCACGATATTGATGAAGCAATCCTTATTTCAGACCGAATCTATCTGCTGTCGGGTTTGCCGGGAGAAATAGCGGGGGAAATCATTATCAAAGAACCGAAGCCCCGCCGTGAAGATTTCAACCTGACAGCAGAATTTCTGGAATATAAAAGGAAGATACTTTCTCTGCTGTAAACAACAATTCCTTCGGCGGTTAATCCGTCGGAGGATATTTTTTTTGAATAAATCCTTTTTGGCGCTTATGCAAAAATGTAGTTGACAACTATATTTGTTTGTGCTACAATAATTACACAATATAATATGGGAGGTGAAACGATGGAAATCATCAGCAAAAGACTGAAAGCGCTCCGTGAAAGTGTGGGTCTTTCTCAGAACAAACTTGCTCAGATTTCGGGAATGAAGCAGTCGAGCATCAACCGATATGAAAACGGCTCGGCAACACCTTCGCCTGAAAATATGGTTAAGCTTGCAGATTAC
>JAZRLY010000040.1:0-58622 GCA_045647065.1 Acutalibacteraceae bacterium | reverse complement strand
TCAGGAAGAGGTTGCTTTCTCATTTGCTGACGAAAACTTCGATGTTGCTGTTCTTGAGCTTCCGTACATTTTCGGCACACAGCCGGGCAGAAAGCCTGTATGGGTTATCCTTATTGAGCAGATCAAGATGATGGATAAGCTTCCTCTCACAATGTATCCCGGCGGCGGCACAGCTATGCTCACAGTCCCTCAGGTTGGTGAAGTTATCGTTGGTGCACCTGAAAAGTCAAAGGGCGCAAAGGCATGGCCTATCAGCATGTATAACCAGACATGGAAGGAATTCCTTAAGATTGTTTATGCTGCAAGAGGCATGGGCGAAAACAGAAAGATTCTCAGCGTTCCCGCATGGATGATGAGAATGGGTCTCGGCAAGGTTAAGAAGGAATATGCCGAAAAGGGTATCGAAAGCGGCATAGATGTTGACGGACTTGCAGATATTATGGCTCTCAACCTCTTCATCGACAGAAAGTATTCTGTAGAACTCGGTGCAACAGAGGACGATATCAAAGCAGCTATCACAGATTCAATCAAGGTAAGCCAGGCTTCCTATGACGGAACAGTCAAGCTCCTTGAAATGAAGGGCGAATAATTAAACATACGGGGCTGTTTAAAACAGCCCCTTTTTGAGTGAAAAGAGGTAATTTTTATGTCACAGCTTAAAATGTATTGGCTTAAAGGAACTCCCGTCAGAGACCTTGAACTTCCCGAAGGATATTCATTAGTAAACTATAAAGACTGTATCGAAGATAAAGCAGCTTGGGTTGAATGCTGCAAGAACGGTCTTGTCGGCGATGATTGCGTCCCCGAATTCTTCGATGAATGTGTCGCTGATGTTGACGACTGCGTTCCCGAAAAAGACGTTTTCTTCCTTGACTATGAGGGCGAGCATATCGGCACCGTATCGGCTATCTTCCATCCCGAAGAGAAGGAAGGTCAGGTGCATATGGTTGGCATCAAGACCGAATTCAGAGGCAAGGGTCTCGGCAAATATCTTAACAATATCGCCGTTAAAAAGCTTGCTGCCCAGGATGCAGATTATATGTATCTCACAACCGACGAATGGCGCAAGGGCGCGGTCAAGAGCTATCTTTCCGAAGGCTTCATTCCCGTTGAATATGCCGAAGGCGAGGATATGAAAGGCCGTTGGGAGTGGATGCTCTGCGAACTCGGTGTTGACAGCGTTGACATGGTCTATGAAGACCGTACTTTCTGCAGAAAGCTCGAAAAAGCACCCGTTGTCAGAATTGGTGTTGTCGGTGTCGGCAGAGGCAGAACAATGATTAACCACTGCGACAATGTCAAGGGCGCAAAGACCGTTGCAATCTGCGACAATTACGATATCCTGCTCGATAAGGCAAAGAAAGACTATGCCGACAGAGATATCACTTTCTATGACAATTATGAGGACTTCCTCAATCACGATATGGATGTTGTTGTTCTTGCAAACTTTGCAACAGAGCACGCACCTTTTGCTGTTAAGGCACTCGAAAAAGGCTTCCACGTTCTCAGCGAAGTGCTTCCCGTTCAGACAATGAAGGAAGCAGTTGAGCTTATCGAAGCTGTTGAAAGAACAGGTAAAAAATATTTCTACGCAGAGAACTATTGCTATATGGGCGCTCCCAAGAAGATGAGAGAGCTTTACCTTGACGGTGAACTCGGCGAATTCGAATACGGCGAAGGCGAATATATGCACAACTGCGAGAGCATCTGGCATAACATCACCTTCGGCGATCCCGACCATTGGCGCAATCTGATGCACGCTTGCTATTACTGCACACACTCAATCGGTCCTCTTGTTCATATCACAGGTCTTAAGCCCGTGAAGGTAACAGGTTTTGAGCTTCCCTTCAACGCAAGAATGGCAAGAATGGGTGCAAAGGCAGGCCCCATCGGCATCGAAATGATTACTCTTGAAAACGGCGCTGTTCTCAAGAGCATCCACGGCGTTGGTCCTTCAAGAAACTCCGTATGGTACAGCATCTACGGTTCAAAGGGCAGAATGGAATGTGCCCGTGAGGATGCTTGTGAGAGCGACCATGTTAATAAGCTTTATGTTAACCTCGATGAATATGAGGGTGAGAATGCAAACAAACCCAGAGAAAGATCAACAGGCGACGCATTCTCCCGCCTTGCTGCTCCCTCAGGTCACGGCGGTTCGGACTGGTATGTAATGCACAATGTTGTTGAAACCGTCAGAGGCAGAGAAAATATGGACATCATCGATGTTTATGAAGCAATGGATATGTTCCTTCCCGGTATGTTTGCTTACCGTTCGGTTCTCAAGGGCGGTATTCCCCTTGATATTCCCGATCTCCGCAACCCCGAAGAAAGAGAAAAGTGGAGAAACGATACCGAATGCACCGACCCGAAGGTTGCGGGTGATATGCTCGTTCCCGGATATTCAAAGGGCAATCCCGATATTCCTGCCGAAACTTACGAAGGAATCAAAAAGAAATTCGAAGAAGAATGGGCAAAGAAAATCTCTGAAGATAAATAAAAAGGAGAGCTTTTTATGGAAAACAAAAAGTATGTCGGCAATAAAGAGCGCTGGATGTATGCTCTCGGTGCAGGCGGACAGGGTATGATTTACGCCATGATGTCAAGTTACATCAGCGACTATTATGTCAATGTTCTTCAGCTTCCTCTTATGTTTGTACTTATACTTATGCTCGGCGCAAGAGTATGGGACGCAATCAACGACCCGATGATGGGTATGATTGTTGACAGAAGAACAATGAAAAACGGCAGAATGAAGCCTTATATCATTATGGCAACTCCCGTTATCTCTGTTCTGACTCTTCTTATGTATCTCAGCCCCAATATGGAGCAGATGCCGCTGATGATTTTCTCGGCTGTTATCTACATTCTCTGGGGTATGGCATACACTATGGCGGATGTTCCTTTCTGGACTCTTCCCAACGTGCTCACTCCCAACTCAAAAGAGAGAAGCGACGTTATTTCGTTCACAAAGATTATCAACAGCATCGGCTCGGCGCTTCCCGAGGTGCTTTTCCTTGCAATTCCGCTTATTCTCAATGCAGTCTATGCAAGTTCGGGCAATGCTCCCAATCCTCTCGACTTTGAGAAGAAAAAATATTTCCTCATCGCACTTTTTGCCGTTGTTATCGGCGGAATAATGTATGTCAACTGCTACTTCCATATCAAGGAAAGAGTAACTCTTCCCAACAAAAAGAAGGTTCCCGGTCAGCCGGGCAGCCTTTCAAGAATCTTCCATTGCAAGCCCCTTATGCTTGTTGTTATGATGGGCATTCTTTCAAGCGGCAGATACCTTGTTCAGGCGGCGGCAATCCACGTTGCACGTTATTCCTTCTATATCGGCCCCGAAAACCCCACTCAGGCCGATATCCTCAACAGCATCAGCCTTGTAAAGACTATTTTCCAGGTCTGCACAATCGTAGGTATGTTCGGTACAACTCTTGTTATGCCCATACTTATGAAGAAGTTTGACTATAAAAAAATCGTTATCACAACCTGCCTTGCAGGCTTTGCGGCTAGTGTTGTAACAACCGTTATCGGATATGCAACGGGTCTTGCAAGCATCTATGTTCTTGCTCCGTTCATTATGATTCAGTCAATTCCCCTCGGCGTTATCAATGTTATCTCCTACGCAATGATTTGCGACAGCCTTGACTATATGGAGCTTACAACAGGCGTGAGAGAAAACGGTCTCGGCTCTGCTTGCCAGGGATTTATCAACAAAATCGGCAATGCATTCTCAACATGCGGCATCATCGTGCTTTATATGGCGATTGATATGGACCCCGCTGCAATGCTTTCAAAGGAAGCAATTATGGCGGCAACCGATGTTGACCCCGGTCAGAGATTTGCAATGTTTACCCTCGTTTCACTTCTTCCCGGTATCAGTATGCTTCTTTGCTCAATCCCGATGTTCTTCTATAAGATTTCAGGCAAGAACAAGGAAAAAATGCTTGCTGACCTCAAGACAAAGAGAGAAGCAGAAGGCTTTGCGGTTGTTGAATAAAATAAAATGAAAACAGGTGACACCCTTGTCCAATAAAAAAGATTTAAGAAATATAGCTATCATCGCTCACGTTGACCACGGCAAAACCACTCTTGTTGACGAAATGCTCAAGCAGAGCGGTACTTTCCGTGAAAACGAGCAGGTCGCTGACCGCGTTATGGACTCCAACGACCTTGAGCGTGAAAGAGGTATCACAATCCTCTCAAAGAACACTTCCGTTCACTATAAAAATACAAAAATCAATGTTGTCGATACTCCGGGTCACGCTGATTTCGGCGGCGAGGTTGAACGCATTCTGATGATGGTTGACGGCGTTCTTCTCCTTGTTGATGCATTCGAAGGCTGTATGCCGCAGACAAGATTCGTTCTCAAAAAGGCTCTCGGTCTCAAGAAGAAGGTTCTTGTTGTTATCAATAAGATTGACCGTCCCAATGCCCGCCCCTACGAGGTTGTTGACGAAGTTCTTGACTTGTTCATCGACCTCGGCGCAGATGAGGACCAGCTTGAATTTCCCGTTGTTTATGCCAGCGGCAGAGACGGTTATTCGAGCCTTGACCCCAATGCACGAAGCGGCAATATGCAGCCTCTCTTTGATGCAATTCTCGAGAACATCGATCCTCCCGCGGGCGACCCCGACGAACCCTTACAGGTTCTTTTCTCGAGCCTTGACTATGACGATTATGTCGGCAGAATCGGTGTCGGCAGAGTTGAAAGAGGCCGCATAAAGAAAAATCAGCAGATTACTCTCTGCAAAGCAGACGGCACAACCCAGAATGTAAAGGTTTCCCGTCTTTATCAGTATGAAGGACTTGCAAGAGTTGAATGCGAAGAAGCTGAAGCAGGCGATATCATATGCGTTTCGGGTATTGAAGGTATCAATATCGGCGAAACTGCCTGCCATCCCGACAATGTTGAGGCTCTGCCCTTCATCAAGATTGACGAGCCCACCATTTCAATGAATTTCATCGTTAACGACAGCCCGTTTGCAGGCAAAGAAGGTAAGTTTGTCACAACAAGAAACATCCGTGACAGACTCTTCAAAGAGGTTGAAACCAACGTAAGTATGAGAGTTGAGGAAACCGAATCAACCGATACTTTCAAGGTTTCGGGCAGAGGCGAGCTACATCTTTCGATTCTCATTGAAACAATGCGCCGTCAGGGCTATGAATTCCAGGTTTCAAGACCCAAGGTTATCTTCAAGGAAATTGACGGTCAGCTTATGGAGCCGATGGAGCTTCTTATCGTTGAAGTGCCCGAGCAGTATGTTGGCGCAGTTATCGAAAAACTCGGCTCGCGCAAAGGTGAGCTTGAAAATATGGGTGCCCGCGAAGGCGGTTCAACCCACCTTGAATTCAAGATTCCGTCAAGAGGTCTTATCGGCTACCGTGCCGAATTCCTCACCGATACCAACGGCAACGGAATTATGAATCAGCTTTTCGACGGCTATGCACCCTATAAGGGCGATATCACAACCCGTGAAAGAGGCTCAATCGTTGTTCACGAAACAGGAATGAGCACCGCTTACGGACTTTTCAACACTCAGGACAGAGGCCGTCTCTTCATTCCCGCAGGCGTTGATGTTTATGAGGGTATGATTGTCGGCGAATGTGCAAAGAATGAAGATATAGTCTGCAATGTATGTAAGACAAAGCATCTCACAAACACCCGTGCTTCAGGCTCAGATGATGCGCTCAGGCTTGTGCCTCACAGCGTGCTCAGCCTTGAGCAGTGCATGGAATTCATAAAGGATGACGAGCTTCTCGAAGTAACACCTGATTCGCTCCGTCTCCGCAAACGTATACTTTCAAAAGAACTCCGTATGAAACAGCAGTTCAAGAAGAAATAATATGACAGAAACAAAAACCGCCGTCACGCTTGGCAGCTTTGACGGACTCCACAAAGGACATATTGCGGTTATCGCCTGTGCTTTCGAAATGCAGAAAAAGCACGGGCTTCTGCCTTTGGTGCTTCTTTTTGACAGACACCCGATGCTTACCATTTCGGGAAAGGCACCCGATATGATTCTTCAGCCGTCGCTTCGTGACGAACTGATTGCGGAAACGGGCGCGGGCAAAAGAATCGTACCCTTCAGGGAAGTGCACGATATGTCGTGCCGTGAGTTTTTTGAAAAAATACTCATCGGCAAGCTCAACGCAGGCGGTGTCTGCTGCGGATGGAATTACCGCTTCGGCAGAAACAACGAGGGCGGCATAGAAGAGCTGAAAGCGCTCTGTGACGAATTCGGACTGATGCTTAAGGTAACTCCTCCCGTTGATTTCGGTGGCAGTCCCGTCAGCTCAACGCGAATAAGGCAAGCTGTCGAAGGCGGCGAGATTGCTCTTGCCAATGCAATGCTCGGCAGAGAATTCCGCTATAAACTCACTGTTGTTGACGGTCAGCACAGAGGCAGACTTATCGGCGCTCCGACCATAAACCAGCGGTTCGAGGACGGCTTTGTCAAGCCGAAAAAGGGTGTGTATGCATCCGTTACCGTCGTTGACGGCAAGGAATATCCGTCAGTTACGAATATCGGTCTGCGTCCGTCATTTGAGAATGAGGATTTTCGCAGCGAAACCTGTATTCTCGGTTTCAGCGGCAACCTTTACGGTCAGGAAATCGAGGTAAAACTTCTTGAATATCTGCGCGACGAAATAAAATTTGATTCAATTGATGAGCTTTCGGCTCGGATTAATGCGGATGCCGTAAAGTCCGAAGAAATATTCAGAAACAGAGGTGAACAGAGCGATGTATGAAAATTGGGAACAGCTTAAGGCGGACTGTATGCAGTGCAGAAAGTGCGCTCTTTGCGAAACGAGAACAAACCTTGTTTTCGGCGTAGGCAATGAGAATGCCGAGGTTATGTTTATCGGCGAGGGACCCGGTGAAAACGAGGATTTGCAGGGTGAACCCTTTGTCGGCAGAGGCGGAAAGCTTCTTGATAAATTCCTTGATGCGATTGACCTTGACCGTAGAAAGAACATCTACATTGCGAATATGGTGAAATGCCGTCCTCCCAAAAACAGAGACCCGCTCCCTGAAGAGCAGGATATGTGCATCGACTGGCTCCGTGAGCAGACAAGGCTCATCAAGCCGAAAATCATCGTCTGTCTCGGCAGAATTTCGGCGCAGAGACTTATTTCAAAGGATTTCAAGGTCACTCAGCAGCACGGTCAGTTCATCGAAAAGGGCGGAATACTCTTTATGGGCACATTCCATCCTGCCGCACTCTTGAGAAACCCCAATCAGAAGCCCGATGCACTTGAGGACTTCCTTGCACTTCAGCGTAAAATCAAGGAAATCTGCGACCATACATATTAAGTGCAGAGCGTGTGTATTCTGTAAAATATTTATAAAAATAAAAAACCTCAGTTCTTTTTTGAACTGAGGTTTTATGTTTATCAGAATGTTTTTACAAGCTCTTTGAGATATTCCTTGAAGCCTTCGCCGATTTCGGGATGGTTCATTGCAACCTCGCAGTTAGCTTTCATAATACCGAGTTTGTTGCCCATATCATATCTCTTGCCGTCGAAGTCGTAAGCAAGAAGTTTGTCGTTCATGCCAAGCTCTGTGAATACGTCGGTGAGATAGAATTCTTCGCCTTCGGGAGTGTTTGCGAGACCCTTTTCGATAAGCTCAAAAGTCTCGGGAGGAAGAACAACTCTTCCGAGAATCGCAAAGAGTGAAAGAATCTGGTCGGGTGCGGGTTTTTCGATGATTCTTCTGCAGGTCATTGCTCTGTCTTCGCCCTCGATAGGTGAAACGTCGAGCGTGCAGTAGAGTCTGATAAGCTCTTCACTTACTTCGTTGACGCCGACAACACCCTTATTATATTTTTCATAGCAGCGTGTGAGCTGTGCGGTTACGGGGTCTTCGGAAATGATAACATCGTCGCCGTAAAGCACTGCAAAAGGCTCGTTGCCTACGAATGATTTACCGCAGAGAAGAGCGTGGGCAAGACCCTTTGTTTCTTTCTGGCGGATGAAATATATGTTTGCAAGGTTTGCAACAGCTTTCACATCTTCGTAAAGCTTTTCTTTTGAGGGGTTTCCCTTAAGACCTGCTTCAAGTTCAAATGAATGGTCAAAATGGTCCTCAATTGCGCCCTTGCCTCTGTTTGTGATGATAAGAATATCTTCGATGCCGGCAGCAACAGCCTCTTCAACGATGTACTGGATTGCGGGTTTGTCAACGATGTTGAGCATTTCCTTGGGAACGGATTTTGAAGCGGGGAGAACTCTTGTGCCGAGACCCGCCGCGGGGATTATGGCTTTTCTGACTTTCATAAATATATCCTCCGTAAATATTAATTAAAGCTGTTCATTATCATATCAGCGCCCGTTACAAGGAATTGAACGAGCATATTGTAGCCGAAAAGGCTTGCTGCAAAAGAAAGCGGAGCGAGACCGCCTTTGCGTGCAATCAGAAGTCGGCGCATATTCGGCTCTTTGACGCTTTCGTCAATCAGTTTCAGATCTCTTAAAAGTTTACTGTAATACAGTCTGTCAGCGGCAAGAGCACAGACAAGGTGAAGAACGGTATCAACAGCCGTGACTATCAGCAGAGGTTTTTTAGCCTTTGTCGCAAATTCGGCGCTTGCTTTTTCGAGCTCTTTTGCGTGCAGAGCGAGTTCTTCATCCGTTGCAGTTTCGTAATCGATGCCGTACATAACATCAAGATATTCATCCGAGTATTTCATAAGCTCTGTTGAGAAGCCCGAAAGCATCAGCGTTGATGTTACAAACAAGGCGATGAAGAAAATTCCCACCTTATACATTTTTCTGTAAAAGAACCAATACGGTGCAAAGAAGAATGCGGCAAAATTGAATGCAAGCTTTTTTCCTTTGGCAAACTTCCTGAATTTTGGCAGATATCTTTTTGATGCTGCCTGGGTGTAAATCGCAACATCGCTCGCCTTGAATCCGCCGAGAAGCTCGTCGGGAGCGATTCCCGTGCCTGCAAGGTAGGGATTATCGTTGACATAAGGATTGTTTACGCCGACGGGTGCGCCGCAGTATTTGCAGTGAAGCGCGTCGCTGTCGTTTTCTTTACCGCAGAAAGCGCAGGTTTTGTTGCCGTTATCGGCTTGCTCCGATTCGCCGAAAAGTGCACCGCAGTTGCCGCAATGAAGCACATCCTCGGGATTTTCGCTGCCGCAGATGTGGCATATTCTTGCATCCGACGGAGTTTCGGGCGTTTCCTCAACAACGGGTTCAGATTTTTTGCTTTCAGGGTTCCAGATGTAACCGGAAGCGTGAAGGTCATCGTTCGCACAGCGCCCGTTTTCCATCCAGCATTCTCGGTGCTGAGGGGTTGCGCACACAGGGCAAACAACAACATCATCCTCTGCCTTCAAAGGCTTTCCGCAATAAGGGCAGGGGTGGTTATCGTATTTCAATGTGATTCTCTCTCTTTCGTGATTTACATATACATTATATTCTACATAATTATGTCAAAAAATGCAACGATAATTTTTAAAATAATTATGACGGCAATGTTAAAAATAAAAAATAAAGAGAAATTCTTTACAAGTGCGGAAATTTCCGTTATAATATATGCTGATTAATTATGTATCAGGAGAATTTTTATGGTTCAGTTTGAAGAATTAAGACTTTCACTGCTTGAATATGAAGAAAAGCTTGGTCAGCTCCGCGAGGCTCTCGGCCTTGACGATATGACAAAGGAAATTGCGGAGCTTGAAGAGCAGACCGCTCAGGACGGTTTCTGGAATGACCTTGCAAATTCGCAGAAGGTTCAGCAGAGAATCAGCCAGCTTAAGAATAAGGTCGGCGCATATAACTCACTTGAAAACGAATATAACGATGCGCTTGTTCTTATCGAGCTTTCCAATGAAGAGGAAGACCTCGATATGTTTGATGAGTGCAAAACAGCAGTTGACGGCTTTGTTGAAAAGCTTGAAGCAATGACTCTCAGCACTCTTCTTTCAGGTGAATACGACTCAAAGAACGCTATTCTCACATTCCACGCAGGTGCAGGCGGCACCGAGGCTCAGGACTGGAACCAGATGCTTGTCAGAATGTATCAGCACTGGGGCGAAAAGCACGGCTTCAAGGTCAGCATGATTGACTTCCTTGACGGCGATGAAGCAGGTCTCAAATCCGCAGTTATTCTTTTTGAGGGTGAGAATGCTTACGGCTATCTCAAGGGCGAAATGGGTGTTCACAGACTTGTCCGTGTTTCCCCGTTTGATGCTTCGGGAAGAAGACATACTTCCTTTGCGTCGCTTGAAGTTATGCCTGAAATCGATGACACCGTTGAGGTTGAAATCAATCCCGACGATCTTCGCATAGACTATTACCGTTCGAGTGGTGCAGGCGGTCAGAAGGTTAACAAAACCTCGTCAGCCGTTCGTATCACACATATTCCCACAGGCATTGTCTGCGCTTGCCAGGTTGAAAGAAGCCAGCATCAGAACCGCGACGTTGCGATGAAGATGCTCAAATCAAAGCTTATCGAAATCAAGGAGAGAGAGCATCTCGACAAGATTGACGATATCAAGGGCGAGCAGAGAGAAATCGCATGGGGCAGCCAGATCCGTTCCTATGTCTTTATGCCCTATACTCTTGTAAAAGACCACAGAACAGGCTTTGAAGCAGGTAACATCAACGCTGTTATGGACGGCGATATCGACGGCTTCATCAATGCATATCTTAAAATGGAATCACTGAAGGATTCGGCGAAATAATTTTTTAATTCTTATTAAACAAGGGTGACGCTATGAAACTGATTGACATTTCAAGAAAGTTTTTCTCATCCGAGGTTTATCCCGGAGATCCCGAGCCTTATGCGGAGCAGATTTCCGTTATAGGTGAGAACTCCGAGTGCAATCTTTCGGTTATCCACGCGTGCGCCCATACGGCAACCCATGTTGATTCGCCCCTGCATTTTGTTCCCGACGGAAAGACGATAGATGAGCTTCCGCTTGAGCCGTTTGTCGGCCCTTGCACTGTCATCGAAGTGCCGCAGGGAGTTATTACGGGCGAATATGTTGACAGATTCTTTCCGAAAAAGTGCGAAAGACTGCTGATTAAAGGCGGCGGACGGGCATTCTTTATGGATTCTTCCGCTCAGGAGCTTGCAGACAGAGGACTCATCCTCATCGGCACGGATTCAAACTCCGTCGGATGCAAAGGCAATCAGGTCGGTCCGCACAAAGCGTTTTTACTTAATTCCGTTGCAATTCTCGAGGGTCTTGACCTTTCGGAAGTAAAACCCGGCAATTATTTTCTATTTGCTCCTCCCGTCAGATGCGAGGGAATTGAAGGAGCGCCCGCAAGAGCGGTTCTGATAGAGGACTATGTTTTCTGGTCGAAACGCCCATAAATGAGGTGTGAAAATGAAGCGTGTATTTGATTTCACGGTGAGCCTTTTGCTCATTATACTGCTTTCACCGATATTCCTGCTCATCGGCATAATCATTGCCATTGATGCGGGCAATCCCGTTATTTATAAGCAGTACAGAGTCGGTAAAGATAATAAGCTGTTTTATATCTATAAATTCCGTACGATGAAAAATAACACCCGTCTTGCCGCTACGAGTGAGCTTACGGAAGCGGATGAATGCATAACAAGAAGCGGCAAAATTCTTCGTAAAACAAGCCTTGATGAGCTTCCCCAGCTTTTCAACGTGCTCATCGGCGATATGAGCTTTGTCGGCCCGAGACCTCTTATACCCGAAGAAAAGGAAATCCGCTTAATAAGAAAAGAGTATAACGTTTATTCCGTAAGACCGGGCATCACGGGTCTTGCACAGGTCAACGGCAGAGATATGCTTTCGGACGAAGAAAAAGCCCTGTTTGACAAGGAATACGTTGACAAACAGAGCATTGGTCTCGATATTAAAATTATGTTTAAAACCGTTATGGTTGTACTTAAAAGAGAGAATATTTCCGAGGGCGGAGAGCCGAAGAATAAACGCAAGGTTTAATTATTCACAACCCCCAGATATTCTTCAAGGCACTGACCGCTTGCCTTCATTTCTTTTGCGGCTTCAACGCCGACATATCTCCAGTGCCAGGGTTCATAAATGATTTTTGTGATATCCTGCTTATCCTCGGGGTAACGCAGAATGAATCCGTAATCGGCGGCATTTTCGCTCAGCCATCTGAATTCGTAAGTTTCTTCGAAACTCTGGTAAAGACTGCAGATATCCATAGCAAGCCCTGCGTTGTGCTCGCTTGTGCCGGGAGGCAGGATGATTGTTGCCGCCATCTGAGTGGCTTCGGTTTTACTGTAGCCTTCGTCGATATATTTCTGAATTTTATTTTCAAAGTTGCGGTGCTGTCTGTCAACCGAGCGGTAGCCCGAAACAGGAGTAAGCTCAATGCCGTCCTCAAGCGCCGCAAGGTACATTTCATTGTAATGCGGAGCAACGCGGTAGTCAAGTTTCATGCTGTCGGGATCATCGGTTATGCTCGGAGCAAGTTCAGGCTCATAGCCGTCGGGGAGAATGTAGTCTCTGTTGACCAGAATCATCTTCCAGTCGTCGATGTCAATGTTCGCATAAACAGGCTCAAATCCCGCATAGGCATATTCATAATCCTCGATTTTGACAGCGGGCAGAGTGGTTGCTTCCGTTGTTTTTTCGAAAATCGAAGCAATTTTGTCGGCAAGGTTTGTCGTTTCATCGGATGAAGCGGATGTGACCGCAGTTGTTAAATCGGAATCGTCTTTGCTTGATTTGCCCGAAAGTATTACGCATATAACGGCAATCGCAAGAGCCGCCACAATAAGCGGTATAAGTAATTTTTTCATAACATACCATCCTCCGTAGAGTTTATCCGACTTATATATTAACTGCAAAAAGCATTCTTGTCAAACAAAGACGGAAAATGTTAATAATTAGTTTTCAAATAATGGGTCGTGCAGAACCCGATAACACATATTCTGAAAGGAGTTGTTTGCTGTGAAAGCAAGCGAAAGTGTAAAAAATTATCAGTCCGAGCGCAGAATGTATACCAATTATGCTGCAAGGGCAATCAAAAAGGTCTGTAAGGAAATCGGTCCCCGATTTGCAGGCTCGGAGGCAGAGAAAAAAGGCGTAGAGTTTATGGCAGAAGAGCTTAAAACCTGCTGTGATGAGGTAAAAACAGATTCATTCACCGTTCATCCCAAGGCATTCCTCGGTTGGATTCCTCTCTCGGTTGTGCTTATGACAATCGCAGCAGTACTTTTCTTTCTCGGTCAGTTTTTTGCAATCGCACCTCTTTTCTTCGTTTCGGTTGCGCTTGCAGTTGTCTGCTTCTTCTTTATCATCACCGAGTTCCTTTTCTATAAAGAAACGCTCGACCCGTTTCTTCCCAAAAAGACTTCTTATAATGCCTACGGCGTGCGTAAGGCAAGCGGCGAAACAAAGCGCCGTATAATCTTCGCCGGTCACGCTGACTCATCAATGGAATGGCGCTTTACCTATTACGGCGGACCCAAGCTCCTTATCCCCGTTATCGGCGGCGCACTTATCGGTGTTCTTTATGTTACTGTTGTCAGCGTTGTTGCAATCGTGATGAATTTTGTGAAGCCCGAATTCATCGGCTCAACCGCAATGGATATCCTAAGCTATGTTGCTCTCGGATTTATTGTGTTTTTCCTTGCAGCATCACTTTTCTATGATAAAAAGCGTATTGTTGAAGGCGCAAACGATGACCTCACAGGTTGCTTCTCATCAATCGGCATTCTCAAGTTCCTTCAGGATAATAACATCCGCTTTGAAAATACAGAAGTTGTTGCACTCTGCACAGGTTCGGAGGAAATCGGACTTCGCGGCGCAAAGGATTTCTGCGAAAAGCACGGCAAGGAATTCAGTGATGTTGAAACCGTTTTTGTTGCCATCGACACAGTTCACGATTTCGACTTCCTCGCTATCTATAACAAGGATATGACAGGCACTGTCACCAACAGCGCTGAAGCTTGCAAGCTTGTCAAAGAGGGCGCAAAAATTGCAGGCTATGATGTACCCTATGCAACCGTTTCTCTCGGCGCAACAGATGCTGCCGCAGTTTCAAAGAGCGGCACGGGAATCAAGGCGGCTGCTTTTGCGGCTATGGATCCCGCTCCCGCAAGATATTACCACACAAGACTTGACAATCACGAGAATCTTGACCTTAAGACAATTGAAGCAGGTATGGATATCTGCCTTGAAACCCTCTTCCTCTTCGACGAAAAGGGTCTGGATGTCTGATGTTTTTGGTTATGCATATTTAACAAACCAAACCGAAAAATTTTTCCACTTTCAACAAAAATTTTTATTTCGTAAAAATCGGATGTAATTTATATTTATTTGTGATATAATTACTCTATTAATATCGCAAAAAACGGAATTTTTTCGTTTGCGAAAGGAGATTAACCTAATGAATAAGAAAATTTTGGCAGCAGTAAGTATGCTTCTTGTGTTTGCGTTTGTATTCTCTTTTGCAGGCTGCAGCTCAACAGGTGAAGAAGAAACAACAACAACCACAACAATCTTTGTTAAAACTCCTCTTCCCACCGATATCACAACAAGCATTGACGAAGAGAGTCAGGTTATTACCGACACAACCTATACTCCCGACCAGCTCAAGGCTAACACTGCAACAATCTTTGAGTACTTCAATCTTCATGTTAATGAGATTAAGGGCGTAAAGGCTGCTGTTAATATGAGCCAGAATAAGAGCATCGGCAAGGCAAAGGATGCTGAAGGCAACGACATTCCTATGAGCGATAACGCTTATATCAACGCTGCAATCACTTCACTCGACAGCTATATGCTTCACAACGACGGTGCAGAGCTTGCATACGGCGAAGATATGGTTGCATTTATGCCTGTTAAGGGCGCAAGCTATGTCAGCGCACTTACTCTCGAAGATATCGAGAGCGCAACTTGCGTTGATAACGAGACTCAGAGAACAATCACTCTCACTCTCAAGTCCCCCACACTTCCCGCAACAATCGAGAAGGCATACGATATGGGTAACGTTGACGAGGTTATGGCAGAGTTCCAGAAGGCCGAGAAGTACCTCACAGTTGATAAGCCTGTTCTTGAATATAAGGACTGCCAGATCATCATCGTTGCAAATGTTGAAACTGACGAAGTACATACCATCAAATATGTAAAGAATATTGATGTTAAGACTAACGTAACAGGTCAGGGTTCACTTGCAGATATCGGAACAGTTCCCGTAACTCTCCGTTACAGCAATACTGTTGAATACACAATCGACAGAACTGCTCCCGCAACACCCGCAGACGCAGCATAATATGCAGAATTACTTCACCCCGCTCGGACTGAGCGGGGTATTTTCATTTTCAACCTTCACAAAATGTTTAACTATTATTAAAAAAATAATAAAATAAGTCTTTTATTTTATAATTAAAAGTGATATAATATATTCTAATTATGGAAAGGTATTCCTAAAACGGGAGGATTAAAATGTCTCAGATTATTTCCGTAAGAAACTTAAGCAAATCCTATGGCAGCCATCAGGTTTTGTCCGACGTTTCATTTGATTTTGAGGGCGGTCAGATTATCGGACTTCTCGGCCCTAACGGCAGCGGTAAAACCTCGCTGATTAAAATTCTGACAGGTCTTATTAACGACTATTCGGGAGAAGTGCTTATCGACGGCAACAAACCCGGCAAAATAAGCAAATCAATGGTTGCTTTTCTGCCTGAAAAAACCTATCTCGCAAGCTGGATGACCTCTGACGACGCGGTCAACTACATTGCGGATTTCTACGATGATTTCGACAAGGCAAAGGCTATGCATATGATGGATGTGTTCCAGCTTCCTCATAAGCAGAAGGTCAAGACTATGTCAAAGGGTATGCAGGAAAAGCTTCAGCTTCTGCTTGTAATGTGCAGAAACGCAAAGCTCTATATTCTTGACGAGCCTATGGGCGGTGTTGACCCCGCGGCTAGAGATTTCATTCTTGAAACCATTCTCAAAAACCGACCCGAGGGTTCAACAATTCTGATGTCAACCCATCTTATTCAGGATGTTGAAGAGATTTTCGATTCAATCCTTATGATTGGCAGAGGCTCGCTTCTTATGAAGGATTCCGTTGCCAACATCACAAAGAGCGGAAAGACAATCAATGATATTTTCAAGGAGGTGTTCAGCGTTGACTGGAACTTCTAAGGCTAAAAACAAATTTCTGATGCTCCTCAAAAACGACTTCCTTGCAAGCGCAAGAGTCATCAGTCTGTTTTATATCGCAATAATTCTTCTTCTCGGTGTATTTTTTGTTTGTGCTGCGCTTTACGGCAACGAATCACTTGCCGCAGAAACAGCAAAAAAACTTATGACCGCAAGAAACGTTTCGATTGCGATTTCGATTATCGTTTCATTCCTGCTGATTTTCGTAACATTCTTCTTTGTTGTTTACGATTTCTTCAAATCGCTGTTCAGCCCTCAGGGTTATCTGAGCTTTACTCTTCCCGTTTCGAGCAACCAGCTTCTCGGCTCTAAGGTTATCGTTTACGGCGGATGGATGGTTCTCAGCTTTGCAACATTTATGTTCATAAGCGGCTATCTTCTTAACTACACGGCAGATCAGGTTATCGGTCAGGATAAAATTTCGCTCGCCGAGTCGCTTTTTGCGATGCTGGGTGATATGCCCTCGATGACACAGATGATTGCATACGCTGTTTATGTTGCTCTGATGTTCTTTGTTATTTTCCTGAGCTTTGTTTCGATTGTTTATTTCTCAATAACAGTTTCACACGTCAGACTTCTTCAGAAGCATTCAATTATTGCTTCAATCCTTATCTTCTTTGTCACAGCGCTTGTTTTCCTCTGGATTTCATTCAAGATGACGGATATTGTCAACTTTGTTATGGTGTTCAATGACGATAAGACACTCAGTTTTGGCGTACTCAGTCCCAACGAATATCTTCTGGGCAATCAGCTCGGTATGGAAGTAACTCCCGGATTTTCCTTCCTTGTTCTCGATATCATTATGTTCTTTGTGACATCTTATATTATGCATAAGAAGGTTAATCTTAAATAAGGAGAGGTTCTTATTAAAATCGGAATTTTCGGAGGAACATTCAATCCTCCGCATTCGGGTCACGTCAGGCTCGCAAAGGAAGCGGCGGACAGGCTCGGATTTGAAAAGATGCTGATTATTCCTTCCTGCATTCCGCCCCACAAATTGCCGGGCAAGCTTGCAAGCGGCGAGGACAGACTTCAGATGTGCCGCCTTGCATTTGAGGATGAACGATTTGAAATATCCTCAATTGAGCTTGACAGAGGCAGCAAGAGCTACACGGTGGAAACGCTTCGTGACCTGAAAAAGATTTATCCCGACGATGAGCTTTATTTCATCATCGGCTCGGATATGCTCGAAACCCTGACGGGCTGGTATCTCTGGGAGGAAATACTTTCGCTGGCATATATCTGCGCAGCATCAAGAGAAAAAGGGTTTGTTCCTGATTTATCTGTTTTCACCGATGAGCAGAAAGAAAGAATCATTTTGCTCGATGTTGAGCCGTTTGAAGTAAGCTCAACTGAAATTCGGGTAATAATAGCAAAAGGGGAGCAGAATCCCGCCCTCGTCAGTCCCAAGGTTGCGGAATATATCCGCGAAAACAGACTTTACGACGACGGACTTTCAGACTACAGAAAACTGCTTTCCGAAAGACTTGATGATTACAGAATGCACCACAGCGAGTGCGTGAGCGAATGTGCCGCCGTGCTTGCCGAAAAATACGGTGCGGATGTTGAAAAAGCGCGTCTTGCAGGACTGCTTCACGATGTCACAAAAAACACTTCGAAGGCAGACCAGCTTGAAATAATTGAAAAATCGGGTGAGCCGCTTTCACGCGTTGAGCTTATCAATCCCAAGGTGTGGCATCAGATTTCGGGTGCGGCATTCCTCGGAGAAAGCGGAATTGTGACCGATGAAGAAATTCTCGGTGCCGTCAGATGGCACACGACGGGCAGGGCGGGGATGACCCTTCTCGAAAAAATTGTTTATGTTGCGGATTTCATTTCCGCTGACAGAGAGTATCCCGATGTGAATGTTGTCCGAAAGCTTGCTGAAAAAAGCCTTGAGGACGCTATTCTGTACACTTCACGGTACACGGTCGGAAAGCTTGTTTCGGCGGATTTGCCGATTCATCCCGCAACAATCGATTGCTATAATGATATGCTATTTCATTTTAATACACAGAAAGGATAATGTTTTGTGATGGATTCCGAAAAACTCGTTTTGGAAATTGCAAAAGTACTTGACGAAAAAAAGGCGATGGATATCGTCGCCATCAAAACAGAAGAGGTAACAATCGTTTCGGATTATTTTGTTATCGCTTCGGGCACATCAAATACCCACACAAAGTCGCTCGCAGATGACGTTGAATACGAAATCAAGCAGCGTCTTGACGTTTCACCCGAGCACATCGAGGGCAGGGCAACGGGCTGGATTCTTCTTGACTACGGCACCGTTATTGTCCATGTATTCCAGCATCAGGACAGAGAATATTACAATCTCGAAAGACTCTGGGCGGATGCAAAGCAGCTCGACTTGAGCGATGTTATTACACCGGAATAAATTTCAGTTAATATAAGGTTGAATTTGAAAGGAAGCTGAATCAAAATGGCTCAGTATGATTTTAAAAATGTAGAAAAAAAGTGGCAGGATATATGGGATAAGAACAAGACCTTTGAATGCACAGAGGATTATTCAAAGCCCAAGTTCTATGCCCTTGTTGAATTCCCCTATCCGAGCGGTGCAGGTATGCACGTCGGTCACATCAAGGCTTATTCGGGTCTTGAAGTTGTTTCAAGAAAGAGAAGACTTGAAGGCTACAATGTTCTTTTCCCCATCGGCTTTGACGCTTTCGGTCTTCCCACCGAAAACTATGCTATCAAAACCAACACTCACCCCAGACAGGTTACCGATAACAACATCGAAAGATTCACCGACCAGCTTCGCAAAGTAGGTTTCTCGTTTGATTGGTCAAAGGTTGTTGACACCACTCAGGAGGACTACTATAAGTGGACACAGTGGATTTTCCTCAAGATGTTCGAAAATAACCTTGTTTTCAGAGATAAGACTCTCGTTAACTATTGCCCCCACTGTAAGGTTGTTCTTTCAAACGAAGACTCGCAGGGCGGCAAGTGCGATATCTGCCACAGCGATATCGTTCAGAAGTCAAAGGATGTATGGTATCTCCGCATTACTGAATATGCGGACAAGCTCCTTGAAGGCCTTAAGGAAGTTGACTATCTTCCCAACATAAAGCTCCAGCAGGAAAATTGGATCGGCAAGTCAACCGGTGCATTCGTTAACTTCGCGGTTAACGGTACCGATGAAATGCTCAAGATTTACACAACAAGACCCGACACTCTCTTCGGCGTAACCTTTATGGTTATGGCTCCCGAGCATCCCCTTATCGATAAGTATGCCGCTATGATCGGCAATATGGATGAGGTTGAGGCTTACAGAGATATGTGCAGCAAGAAGTCCGCATTTGAGAGAACTCAGCTTGTCAAGGAAAAGACAGGCGTTAAGCTCAGCGGCTTCAGCGCAATTAATCCCGTTAACGGCAAGGAAGTTCCCATTTATATTTCCGACTATGTTATGATGGGCTACGGCACGGGCGCTATTATGGCTGTTCCCGCACACGACCAGCGTGACTACGAATTTGCAAAGAAGTTCGGCATCGATATCATCGAAGTCATCAAGGGCGGCGACATTGAAGTTGAAGCTTACACCGGTGACGGTGAAATGGTTAACTCCGGTTTCCTCAACGGTATGACCAACAAGAAGGATTCAATCGAAAAGATGGCTGAATTCCTTCAGGAAAAAGGCATCGGAGAAAAGGGCGTTCAGTATAAGATGAATGACTGGGCATTCAACCGCCAGAGATATTGGGGCGAGCCCATCCCCATCGTTCATTGCCCCCACTGCGGAATCGTTCCCGTTCCCTATGAAGAGCTTCCGCTCAGACTTCCCGCAGTTGAGAATTTCGAGCCCGGCACAGACGGCGAAAGCCCCCTTGCAAAGATTGATTCTTATGTAAACTGCACCTGCCCCAAGTGCGGACAGGCTGCAAAGCGCGAAACAGATACAATGCCTCAGTGGGCAGGTTCATCGTGGTATTTCCTTCGCTACATTGACCCCCACAACAACGAAACATTTGCAGATAAGGAAAAGCTTAAATACTGGATGCCCGTTGACTGGTATAACGGCGGTATGGAGCACGTTACAAGACACCTTATCTATTCAAGATTCTGGTATAAATTCCTCTATGATCTCGGCGAAGTTCCCGTTTCAGAGCCTTACGCAAAGAGAACCGCTCAGGGTCTTATCCTCGGACCCGACGGCGAAAAGATGTCAAAGTCAAAGGGTAATGTTGTTGACCCCAACACCGTTGTTGATGAGCTTGGCGCAGACGTTCTGAGAACCTACGTCCTCTTTATGGGTGACTACGAAAAGGCTGCTCCTTGGAGCGAAACTGCTGTTAAGGGTTGTAAGAGATTCATCGACAGAGTATGGGGTATGCTTGATTTCGTTGCCGACGGCGACAGCTACTCAAAAGAGCTTGAAAGCTCATTCCACAAGACAATCAAGAAGGTTTCGAGCGACATCGAAAACCTTAAGTATAACACCGCGATTGCCGCTCTTATGACTCTCACCAACGAGATTTATGCAAAGGGCGCAATAAACAAGGCAGAGCTTAAAACATTCGCAGTTCTTCTTAATCCTTTTGCTCCTCATATCACCGAGGAAATCTGGGAAAAGCTTGGCCTTGACGGCATGCTCAATCAGACTGAATGGCCTTCATATGAGGAAGCAAAGTGCGTTGATAACGAAATCGAAATTGCTGTTCAGATTAACGGCAAGGTCAGAGAAAAGCTTGTTATTGCCGCAGAAGCAACCCAGGAAGAGGCTCTTGCCGCTGCAAAGGCACTCGATAAGATTGCCGAAGCTATCAACGGTATGACAATTGTGAAAGAGCTTTATGTTAAGGGCAGACTCGTAAATATCGTTGTTCGTCCGTAAAATATAAAGAAAATTCATATTTTTAATGTTGACAAGCAGGTGTCAGTTATTGTATAATAGTTGACAAGCTATGAAAATTAGTCCCTGTATTTAGACGAGGGGAGGGAATACATTGAGTCAGGTAAAAGTTAAGGAAGGCGAGTCACTCGAGAACGCTCTCAGAAGATTCAAAAGACAGACTTCAAGAGACGGCGTTATCCAGGAGGTTCGCAAAAGAGAACACTATGAGAAGCCTTCGGTAAAGAGAAAGAAGAAGTCAGAGGCTGCTCGTAAGCGTAAGTTTAAATAATTAAATCTTACAAAAAGAAAGACCCACTCTCAACCGAGAGTGGGTTTTTGATTTTCAACAATCAACAGACAAAAGCAAAGGCGGGGTGAATAACCCCGCCTTTAGTCTATATATTATTCTTCGTCAAAGAGATATGCCTGAACAACGGGGAAGTAAACTTCGTTGTTTGTCATAAATGCAGCAGCTCTTGTAGGAATGTCAATGTTGTCGATTGTTGCGCCGTCCTCAATAAAGGAGTCACAGCCGTAAACAAGCACGGGAACATCGGCTGCCGAGTGGCTGCCTGAAGTCCAGGTGTATGTGCCGTCACTGTTGGGAGTAACTGCACCTGTTTCGTGGTCAGCAGTGATAACAACAAGAGTGTGACCATCCTTTTCGGCAAAGTCAATAGCCTTGCTTATTGCTCTGTCGAATTCAAGCACAGCGGTCATTGCTCCGTCGCCATCCTTGTCGTGTGAACGTTTATCGATGTGAGCGCCTTCAACCATAAGGAAGAAACCGTCTTCGTCATCATCAAGAATGTCAAGTGCTTCAACGGTAAGCTCGGAGAGTGTGGGCTGGTCGCCGTTGTCAAGTCCCTGCCACATTGTGTCGCAGTCAAACTGACCGATTGATTTCTGGCCTGCTTCAAGAGCCTTAACCTCGCTGAGAGTTGAAACATATTCTTTGTTGTTAGCCGCACAAGCTTCTTTTGTTACGGTGTCTTGGTCGATTGCACCCCAGATAAGGTCGATGTCGGAAGTAACCTGATCGTTGAAAAGTTCTTCGGCCATACCTCTGTCTCTCTCGTGAGCGGAGAAAGCAGTGGGAGTTGCGCCCGTAACTTCATCACTTGTAACAACGCCTGTGCTCATACCGCGGGTCATTGCAACTTCGGTAATCGAAGCGGGAGTACCGAGCACTTCAAGAGGATCGGTGGGATAGACGCCGATGTAGCCGTTAATTGTTCTGCCGCCTGTTGAAAGAGCGGTACCGCCAGCAGCGGAGTCAGTAACAAGAGCGCTTGCGGAACGGGTTCTTGAAAAGCCGTGATATTCGGTTCTTTCGAGCATTTCGAGCTTTACGTTGTGTTTATTCTGGGTTGAGTAAAGGTGATTCCAACCCATACCGTCGCCAATCATAATAATTACATTATCAATTTCAGCAGCTTCTTCGGCGGGTGCTACAAAAACAAGACCCAGTGCCGAAGTGAAAGCGATAACAAGGGACATAATAAATGATACAATCTGTGCCATTAAAAAACACTCCTTTTCTCAATTTAATCTATTTTATCAAATATAAACAGAAGTGTCAAACAAAATTTAACAAAAAAACACCGCAGATTCGCAATGAATCCGCGGTGTTGATTTATATTAGTCGTTGTTGTTTTCTCTTCTCTGACGGCCGCCTCTGTCACCCTTGAAATCTCTTCTGGGCTTTCTGGGAGCGTCGGAAACAGTGTTTTCGGGAACAAGACCTTCAACTTCGATGAGAGCCTCGCGGCGTGAGAAGTTGAGTCTGCCCTGATCATCCTTGGGAAGAACCTTAACGATAACTTCGTCGCCGACTGTAACAGCGTCTTCAACCTTCTCTGTTCTCTTAACGTCGAGCTGGCTGATGTGAACCATGCCTTCTTTGCCGGGAGCGATTTCAACGAATGCGCCGAAGCTCATAAGGCGGGTTACGATGCCCTTATAGATTGCGCCGACTTCGGGATCGTTAGCGATTGTTTCAACGATTGAGATTGCTCTTCTTGCATCGTCGATGTCTGTTGATGAAACAAAGATGTTACCGTCTTCCTGAACGTCAATCTTACAGTTGCATTCAGCGCAGATCTTCTGGATAACCTTGCCCTGCTTGCCGATAACGTCGCCGATCTTTTCGGGATCAATCTTTGTTGTAAGCATCTTGGGAGCCCACTTTGAAAGCTCTGCTCTGGGTTCTGAAATAACGGGAAGCATAATTTCGTCAAGAATGTAGCATCTTGCGGTGTAAGTCTTGTCGAGAGCTTCTCTGATGATTGCGGGAGTAAGACCGTGAACCTTGAGGTCCATCTGGATTGAAGTGATACCCTTCTTTGTACCTGCAACCTTGAAGTCCATATCGCCGAAGAAGTCTTCAAGACCCTGAATATCAACCATTGTCATGAAGCGGTCGCCTTCTGTGATAAGACCGCAGGAGATACCTGCAACGGGAGCCTTGATGGGAACGCCTGCTGCCATAAGAGCAAGTGTTGAACCGCAGACTGAACCCTGTGAGGTTGAGCCGTTTGATGAAAGAACTTCGGAAACAACACGGATTGTGTAGGGGAATTCCTCAACTGAGGGAAGAACGGGGATGAGTGAACGCTCTGCGAGTGCACCGTGGCCGATTTCTCTTCTGCCGGGGCCTCTTGAGGGCTTTGTTTCACCGACTGAGTATGAGGGGAAATTGTAGTGGTGCATATATCTCTTGGACTCTTCTTCGTCAAGACCGTCAAGAAGCTGAGCATCGCTCATAGGTCCGAGAGTTGTGATTGAAAGAACCTGAGTCTGACCTCTGGTGAACATACCTGAGCCGTGAACTCTGTCAAGAAGGTCAACCTGTGCGTTAAGAGGACGGATTTCGTTGATTCCTCTGCCGTCAACACGCTTGCCGTCGTCAAGAAGCCAGCGGCGAACAACATACTTCTGAACCTTGTAGAGGCATTCTTCAATCTTAACTTCCATATCGGGATAGATTTCGTCGAACTTCTCGTGAACCTTCTCATAAACGGGCTTAAGGCGCTCGTCACGGATTCTCTTATCGTCTGTATCAAGAGCAAAGCGGATATCTTCGATTGCGAAATCCTTGATTGCTTCGTACATTTCGGGATCGGGATCGTTTGAGGGGAAGTCAACCTTCTCCTTGCCGCATTCAGCCTTGATCTGGTTGATGAATTCAACGATTCTCTGATTTTCCTTGTGTGCAAACATAATGCCGTCGTACATATCGTCGTTGGAAACTTCGTTTGCACCTGCTTCAATCATTGCAACAAGCTCGCTTGTTGAAGCAACGGTAACATACATATCGCTCTTTGCTCTCTGCTCGAGAGTGGGGTTGATAACATACTGACCGTCAACAAGGCCTACTACAACGCTTGAAACGGGGCCGTCCCAGGGGATTTCTGAAATTGAGATAGCGATTGAAACGCCGAGCATAGCAGCGATTTCGGGCTGGCAGTCGGGGTCAACTGACATAACGGTTGCAACAACGCCGACATCGTTTCTCATATCCTTGGGGAAAAGAGGACGGATGGGTCTGTCAATAACGCGTGATGCAAGAGTAGCCTTTTCGCTTGCCTTGCCTTCGCGTCTCTGGAATGAGCCGGGGATACGGCCTACTGAATAGAGTTTCTCTTCGTAGTCAACCGAAAGGGGGAAGAAATCAACGCCCTCTCTGGGTTTTGCAGCCATTGTGGCTGTGCAGAGCACGTTTGTTTCGCCGTAGCGAACAAGGCATGCGCCGCCTGCAAGCTGAGCCATTTTGCCTACTTCAACAACAAAAGGTCTGCCTGCGATTTCTGTTTCGTACTTCTTGAAAGCTTCAAAAAACATAATCTTTTACCTCTCTGTAAAAATTTTTATTTCCACAGGCGGCAGGTTTGGGTTTAGCAATAAATCCAACATTTGATCCAATGAATTCAAACGCTCGATTTACCGCTAAAACCTGAGAAACAGCCGCCTGAAAGATGCGATTTAAAGTGATATCAGGGTAATGTTTTAGCAGATTAATCTGCCTTTAAAAACGACACAAAGCAGGCAAGATATTATGTTCCTGCCTGCTTCAATGCTTAAATTATTTACGGATGCCGAGTCTTGCGATGATTGAACGGTAACGCTCAATGTCAACCTTCTGAAGGTATGCAAGAAGGTTTCTTCTGTGACCAACCATCATAAGAAGGCCTCTTCTTGAGTGATGGTCCTTCTTGTGAACCTTGAGATGCTCTGTGAGGTCGTTGATTCTCTTTGTGAGAACAGCGATCTGAACTTCGGGTGAACCTGTGTCGCCCTCGTGAAGAGCAAATTCCTGCATGATTGCGGTCTTTTCTGCCTGTGTCATTTTCTTTCACCTCATTAATATTATTTGCCACGGAACCCAGAATGCGGCAGGTGAACACCTCGGTGAGGTTTACTCCGCAACCCGAGAATCGGGCATGTGCAAATGGGATTATATCACAATGGATTCAAAAAGTAAAGACCTTTTTTGAAAAATATTTTATGCCCATTTCGAAACGCCGGCATAGAATGGATTGAGGGTATATGCTCTCAAAAACAAGGCGGCTGCCGTTAAACGGTGGTGTGTAACAGCATCCGTGGGGAGCCGGGTGACATATGGCAGCCGCCATAACCATAGATTAATTTTCTCTGACCTTGTTCAGTGCCTTGAGCGGGTCAACATTTTCTCCGTCAATAAGAATTTCGAGGTGAAGATGGTCCTCGTCGCTGATTTCAACGGGAATGTGACCGAGTGAGCCGATTTTATCATATTTTCTGACTTCGCTTCCTTCGGGCAGGCAGCTTCCGCTTTTCAGCCCGCAGTAGCGAGCGGTCATTCCGTTACCGTGGTCGATTTCAACCACGGTACCCCAGAAACTGTCATCGTAAACCGATGTCACCGTGCCGTCTGCAACCGCAACAACCTCGTTGCCTGCACTTCCGCCGAAGTCAACTCCGTTATGCACACGCCAGTCGCCCATCGTTTTTGACAGCACCATCTCTCCGTTGCTGAAATCCTTGATGATATCCGTGCCCATCGGAAGAGCGAAGTTGCCCGAAAAAGGCTTGTTATTCTCAATTTTTTCTGTTGTTTCGGGTACGGTGTAGATACGCTCGTCCGCAATGCCGCTGATGCCGATGTTTGCTTCATCCGTCAGCGGCTGTTCGTTTTCGATGCTCCAACTGACGGTTATGCGGCTGAAATCTGTTGTTTCATCGGACGGATTTTTGCCCGCCAGACCGATAACCGAGCCGATGCCCACCGCAATCAGGCAGATGAAAAGCGCAAGATAGATATTGGGATATTTTTTTATCATTTTTTTCATAGTAAAACCTCTTTCGCTTATTGTTTTTCACCCATATTTTTGGCATTGCGGGCAGCAATTATTCCAATCGGCAAAGAAATCCGAAAAAAACACCTGTAATAATGAAAAAAATTAAAAATATATCTTGATAGTTGCGGTATTTTCTGTAATAATAATAGAGTATAAGTTTTTATATTAAAGCAGAGGTGTATATTTTGGATAATAAAAAATTGGCGGAGCTTCTTTTTCCTCATATCGACAAAACTCCCGATTATTATGAGGAGCTCTACCCCGAAAGAGGTCTTGCCGAGGGCGCAAGGGTAACCCGTTTTGCTCCTTCCCCCACAGGATATCTTCACATCGGCGGACTTTTCGGCGCACTTGTTGATGTTCTTACCGCTCAGGCAACAAACGGCGTTTCGTTCCTTAGAATCGAGGATACCGATAAAAAGCGTGAGATTGATGACGGTGTTTCGGCAATCATCAACGGCTTCGATTATTTCGGAGTTGAATTTACAGAAGGTGTAACAGGTTTCGGCACAGAAAAAGGCGCATACGGTCCCTATACCCAGAGTCAGCGTGCTGAAATTTATCAGACGGTTGCAAAGAGTCTTGTTGAAAAGGGTCTTGCATATCCCTGCTTCTGTACGGCGGACGAGCTTGCTGAGCTTCGCAAGGAGCAGGAACAGGGCGATGCTCTTATCTGGGGTTACTTCGGAAAATGGGCAAAGTGCCGCGATCTCAGTCTTGAAGATATTGAAAAAAATCTTGCAGAGGGCAAAAGCTGGGTTCTTCGTCTCCGCTCAAGCGGCAGCGATGATAAGAAGATAATGTTTGACGATGTTATCCGCGGCAAAATTGAGATGCCCGAAAACATAATCGATGAGGTTCTTCTCAAATCCGACGGAATTCCCACCTATCATTTCGCACACGCTTGCGATGACCATTTTATGAGAACAACTCATGTCATCCGCGGCGAAGAATGGATTTCATCCGTTCCCAAGCACATCGAACTTTTCAGAGCCTGCGGCTTCAGGCTTCCCAAGTTTGCACATACTCCGCAGGTGCTTAAGATAGACGAAGAAACGGGCGACAAGCGTAAGCTTTCAAAGAGAAAGGATCCCGAAGCGGCGGTCAGCTACTTTGTTGAAAAAGGTTTCCCGAAGGAAAGCGTGCTTGAATATCTGCTCACTCTTCTCAACTCAAACTTCGAGGATTGGCGCAGAGCAAATCCGAAAGAAGATATTTCAAAGTTCCCCTTCAACCTCAAAAAGATGAGTTCAAGCGGATGCCTGTTTGACCTTGTCAAGCTCAACGACGTAAGCAAAAATGTTATCTCGGTTATGACTGCTCAGCAGGTATACGAAAATGTTGCTGCCTGGTCAAAGGTCTATGACCCCGAATTTTATAATATTTTCACGGCAGACCCTGAATTCTCAACTGCCGCTGTTAACATTGACAGAGAAAATCCCAAGCCCAGAAAAGACATTGCAAAATGGAACGAGGTCAAGGACTATTTCTCATATCTTTACAACGAGCTTTATACTCCCGATTACACAATGCCCGAAAACATCTCAAACGAGGATGCTGCGGCGATAATCGAGAAATATCTCGGCGAATTCTCTCTTGCAGATGATAAAGATCAGTGGTTTGCAAGAATCAAGGATATGTGTGAGCCCCTCGGCTTCACACCTAACGTTAAGGAATTTAAGAAGAATCCCGAAGCATTCAAGGGTCACGTCGGCGATGTTTCAACGGTTATCCGTATCGCTCTGACCTCAAGAAAGAACACTCCCGACCTTTATTCAATTATGAATCTTCTCGGCGAGGATGAAATCAAGGCAAGACTTGCCGCAACACTCAAAAGCTTAACCTGAAAGGAAGTACCCATAATGGACGAACTCAATACCACACCGTCAAATTTTATATATGACTTTATCGACGAGGACCTCGCCAACGGAGTCAACACCAGAATTCAGACCCGTTTCCCGCCCGAACCCAACGGATATCTCCACATCGGCCACGCAAAGGCTATCTGCATTGACTTCACCACAGCCGAAAAATATAACGGCGAATGCAATCTCCGCCTTGACGACACCAACCCCTCAAAAGAGGATGTTGAATATGTTGATGCGATAAAAGCAGATATCGAATGGCTCGGCTTCAAGTGGAACAAGGTGCTTTATGCATCAAGCTATTTCGATTTCATCTATGAATGCGCAATCAAGCTCATTAAGAACGGCAAGGCATATGTCTGTGATCTTTCTGCCGATGAAATCAGAGAATACAGAGGCACTCTCACCGAGCCCGGCAAGAACAGCCCTTACCGTGACCGTTCGGTTGAAGAAAACCTTGAACTCTTCAAGAGAATGACCGACGGCGAATTTGCCGACGGCGAAAGAACTCTCAGAGCAAAGATTGATATGGCTTCGCCCAACATCAATATGCGTGACCCTGTCATTTACAGAATTGCTCATGTTACCCATCATCAGACGGGTGACAAGTGGTGCGTATATCCGATGTATGACTTTGCTCATCCTCTTTCGGATGCAAGAGAAGGCGTAACTTATTCGCTCTGCTCTCTTGAATTTGAAAACCACAGACCTCTTTATGACTGGTTCATCAAGGAAATCGGTTTTGAAGAGCCTCCCAGACAGATTGAATTCGCACGCCTTAACCTCAACTACTGCGTAACCAGCAAGAGATATAACCTTGCAATGGTTCAGGACGGCATTGTTGACGGATGGGACGACCCCAGAATGATTACTCTCAGCGGTATGCGAAGAAGAGGCTATCCCGCAGCTGCCGTTCGTGATTTCATAAACCGTATCGGTGTTTCAAAGGCAGACAGCGTTGTTGATTACGGTCTGCTTGAAGCTTGCGTAAGAGATAATCTCAATGAAAACGCTCCCAGAGCAATGGCTGTTCTCCGTCCTCTCAAGGTTGTTATCGATAACTATCCCGAAGGACAGAGCGAAGCAATCGAGGTTGAAATCAATCCCCTTAAACCCGAACTCGGCACAAGAACCGTTCATTTCTCAAGAGAACTCTTTGTTGAGCGTGATGACTTTATGGTTGAGCCTCCCAAGAAGTATTTCAGACTTTTCCCCGGCAACGAAGTACGCTTCAAGAGTGCATATCTCGTAACCTGCAACAGCTATGAAACCGACGAAAACGGAGAAATCACCTGCCTTCACTGCACTTATGACCCCGAAACCAGAGGCGGCGACGCTCCCGACGGAAGAAAGGTCAAGGGCACAATTCATTGGGTCAGCGCTGCAGACAGCGTTCCCTGTGAAATCCGTCTTTACGACCGTCTTTTCAGCGCAGAGAATCCTATGGCAGACGGCAAGGAAAATTATCTTAACTACCTTAACCCCAACTCTCTCGAAGTTCTCAATGGCTGTCTCATTGAAGGCGGAATCGGCAATGCAAAATGTGGCGATGCCTTCCAGTTTATGAGACAGGGTTATTTCTGCGTTGATAAAACTTCAACCGACGGCAAACTTGTTTTCAACAGAACGGTTGACCTCAAATCATCGTGGAAATAAGAAAGGAATAATAATCATATGAATGCTTTATACAGAATTGTCAACGCTTTGCTTGCGGCTGTTGTGTTCCCCATTATTCTTCTTATGGATTTCATCTATTTCAGGATAGGCACAACCGTTGTTGAAGCGGGACTTCATGAAACACTTTCAATTATGGATATGATTAATATTGTTCGCGGCGAGCATTATTTCTCGTTCATTTACGATGGTGTCAAATCCTCAAGCTTCACCTGGCCTGAAGCATTTGACCTTATCAACGGCAGACTTATCACATCGGGCGTGTGCCTTGCGCTTGTTATTGTTGCCGCAATTTTTATCATTGTCTGGTCAATCTGCAGCAACAAGAGAATTCCCGTTATTGTTGCAAGCGCTTCCGGTCTCGTTTCGACAATCATTATGATTGCTTGCTTCAAGTCCGCTGCATCGGTAATCACAACCGGCGTTATCGGCGTTAAAGATGTTATTTCAAGCGGTCTTCTGACCTCGATTCTCGGAAGCCTTGTCAAGATTGAAGCGATTTCTCTTGCAGGTTTCCAGAACGGACTGATTTTCCTTTTTGTTTTCCTTCTTGTATGGACAGCATGCTACTATGTCATCGAAATCGGCGAACCTAAAGAAGAAAAAATCAAAAACAATAAGCACTGATAAACCGCATTAGGGAATTAACCAGAGAAAAATAAAATACAGAAAGAGGTTTTATTATGGCAAAGACTGTTTCTAAAGAGACACTCAAGTACATGACCGACGGCATTCGCGAAATCTGTGAAAAGTTCAAGGACAGAGCACCCGGCACACAGTCAGAAAGAGATGCTCAGGCTTATCTCAAAAAAGAGCTTGAAAAGTATTCGGACGAAGTTATCATGGAAGACTTCGATCTTCATCCCAAGGCATTTATGGGATTCATTCCCGTTGCGGGTATTTTCGGAATTATTTCCGTAATCTTCTTCTGGCTTACTCCGTACGCACCCTGGCTTTCAATCGTTGCAAGTGTGCTTATGATTGCCGACCTTCTTATGTTTATTATCGAATTCCTTTTTTACAGACCCTTTGTTGACAAGCTTTTCCCCAAGGCTGTTTCAAGAAATGTTTATGCTGTCAGAAAGCCCAAGGGCGAAGTTAAGCGCCGCATCATCTTCGGCGGTCATACCGACGCTGCTCAGGAATGGACTTATACATATCACGGCGGCATCAAGGCTCTCGCTCCCGTTATGGCAGGCGCTATCATCGGTATGTTTGCGGTTGCAATCATCAGCATCATCTGGACAGTAAAAATTCTTATGAACGGTTTTGCTGCTCCCGAAATCGAGGGCGCATGGAAAGTTATCGGCATTGTTATGCTTTGCCTCATTCCGTTCTTTATTCTCATTCTCTTCTTTATCAACTGGAAGGTTATTGTTGACGGTGCAAACGACAATCTTTCTGCAAACTATATTGCAATGGCAGTTATCAAGGATATGTTTGATGCAGACGAAAGATTTGAAAACACAGAAGTAGGTTGCCTTCTTTCCGGCTCGGAAGAAGCAGGTCTCAGAGGTGCAAGAGCTTTCGCAAGAAAACATAAGAAAGAATTCCTTGAAACAGAAACGATTTTCATCGCTATGGATACCATGCGCGAAATTGACCAGCTTCAGATTTATAACATCGGCTGCACAGGTTCGGTACATTCCAGTAAGGCAGTCGGCGACCTTATCCGCGAAGCAGGTCTTAAGTGTGGCATCGATATGCCCAGAGCAGAGCTTTATCCCGGCGCTATCGACTCCGACGCTTTCACTCAGGAAGGTCTTGAAGCAGCAGGTTTCTGCGGCGTTAACCACAACCCCAAGAAGTATTATCACACCCGTGAGGACAGATGGGATAACATCAGCCCCGAATGTATTGAGCTTTCACTCAAGATTTGTAAAGAGTGCGCAGAGCTTTATGATTCAAAGGGTGGTATCGCAAGCTATAAAAAATAAGTTTAGGAGCAATCCAATGAAAAAGATATTTGCCTTGATTTCAGCTCTTGTTATGCTTTTATCGTTCGCTTCGTGCCAACAACCCGCACCGAAGCCGGGCGATGTTGAGCCTTCACCCGTTGAAAAGGCTCAGACCGATATCATCAACAGTCTCGGCATAACTCAGCAGGATAGCCGCATTGTTGCCTATGAGTGTGTGAGCGACTATGTCAAATATGTTGTTGTTTACTATGAAAACGGAGTCAGAAAAGACGAAGCGACCCATATGTTCTACACAAACGATAATGCATTCAACGCCGCAAAAAAGAAAATGGAAGGAAAATCCGAAGTGACGGAAATTTCCGAAGAAAAAAGATACATTTCTTATTGGTCGGGCGATGCTTATCACGGCACCTATGCGCAGGATCTTGAGCTTATCAAGGAAAAATACACAATAAAATAATATTTTTAAAAACATTAATGAATAATGCCGCTCTCTCCGTGCAAAAATATTTGCAAAAGGAAAAGGAGCGGCATATTTTATGAAAAAAACAGCAGTTTCAGTTATTGCGGCATTTATCCTTATCGCGTGTGTCTTTGCAGGCTGTAAAGGTGCAGATGGCGGCAAGATAACCGACAACCGTCAGGACCTTTCCGAAGCAATGACGGGAGTGCAGGATATGATGACCGATATTTCGGAGATGTTCACAAACGCACCCGAAACCGATATCAACACATCAAACCCCGCAACTGATACCGTAACAATGTAAGAAAGTCCGTACTCCTGAGAGTACGGACTTTTTCTTATACAACTATAATATATTTGCACGAATCAAGAACAAGCTCACCGCTTACCTTTTCGCCGCTGACAACATTTGTGTATTCCTTGTCAAGAACAATCTTCTTTTCACTGTCAGTGAAATTCATAACGAAAATATGGTTTCCTCTTTTGCGGATTTCGATTCCGTCATCTGCGGTGATGCCGCAATCAGCGGCAATTGAGTTTTTATCAATCAGCATTTTGCAGAAATCATCGGCAAAATCAGCATCATTTCTGAATGCGGCATAATAAGCCTTACCGTTACCGAAGCGGTTTTCGGTTACTGCGGGCATACCCGCATAGAAATCGCTCTTGTATTCGCCAAGCACTTTTGCGCCCTTTGAGTGAATGATATCGCATATGTGAACAACATCGTATTCCTTGCCGCCGAAAGAAGCGGAGTTTTTCATTCCCTCGGGCAGAGAATCGGTTTCTTCGCACCAGATGCCGAAAACATCCATAAGACCGTCGCCGGGGAAACCGCCGAGATAGCACATATCGTTCTTATCAACGAATCCGGTGAGATAGCCTGCAACGAAGTTGCCTCCGTTTTCAACATAGGTCTTTATTCTTTCGCCCGTGCCGTCCTTGAGCATATAAAGGAAAGGTGCGATAACGGTGTTATATTTCGAAAAATCGGCATCCATCGGGATAATGTCAACCGAAATCCCTCTTTTTCTGAACGGTGCGTACCATTTGATGCACTCGGCAAGATAGTTGCGGTTTATGTTGTTGAATCCGCAGAAATGTTTGACTGCCCAGGAATTCTCCCAGTCATAGATAACGGCAACCTTGCTGTCGCTTTCCTTGCCCACAACTCCCGAAAGCTTTTCGAGCACTTCTCCAAGACGGGCAACATCCCTGAAAACTCTTGTGTTTTCGTGACCGACGTGGTCAACAACTGCGCCGTGATATTTTTCGTGGCCGCCCTTGCTCTTTCTCCACTGAAAATATTGAACGCTGTCTGCACCGTGAGCAACCGCATGAATTGACGAAAGCTCTTGCATACCGGGTTTCGGAAGCTTGTTGACATCGTGCCAGTTGACGAGAGAGGGTGTGCTTTCCATCATAAAGAAAGGCTGACCGTCTTTCATTGAGCGGAAAGCATCGTGAACAAATGCTGTTTCGAGAGCCTCGTCGGCGTTTCTGCCTTTATCCCACGCGGGGTAGTTGTCCCACGAAACAAGGTCCATCTTCTTTGCGAATTTCTGATAGTCGATGCCGTCATACATACGCATGAAGTTGGTGGTTATGGGGATATCGGGCGTGATTTCGCGAAGAGGAGCAATCTCGTTTTCATAGAATGAAATGTGACTATCGGAAACAAATCTGTTCCAGCAAAGCTTCATTGCGGAAACGTGGTTTTCGCCGCGGTTCTTGGGTGAATTAATCTGCGACCAGTCGTTCATACGGTGGCTCCAGAAACCGTTCCACCACTTTTCGTTAAGCTCTTCGATGTCGTTGTGATAATATTCTTTCACCCAATCTCTGAAAGCCTGCTGACAAAGCTCGCAATGGCATTCGCCGCAGTATTCGTTGGAGATGTGCCACATTTTGAGGGCGGGGTGGTCCTTGTATCTTTCGGCAAGCATACGGTTGATGTTGCGGACCTTTTCTCTGTAAACGGGGGAGGTCAGGCAATGATTGTGGCGCACACCGAATTCATTGCGGATTCCGTTTTCTTCAACACGAAGCACTTCGGGATATTTCTGTGCAAGCCACGGGGGTCTTGCGCCCGACGGAGTGGCGAGGATAACCTCTTTTCCGTTTGCGTGAAGCTTATCCATAATTTCGTCAAGCCAGCCGAAGTTGTAAACACCCTCTTCGGGTTCAAGCAGAGACCACGAAAAGATGCTGATTGTTGCACTGTTGACGTGAGCGAGGTTCATAAGGCGCATATCTTCATCCCAGATTTCGGGAGTGTTAATCCACTGGTCAGGGTTATAGTCGCCGCCGTGAATGATTTTGTCAAAAAATTTCTTTTCCATAATTTAATCCTTCAGAATCTCAATAATTTCGTTCATATCGGGAAAATCACCGATTGTCTTTGAGTAATAAGAATAAGTAACCTTTTTATCCTTATCAACACCGACAAATGCAAAAAGCTGGAGCGGTCGGAAAGCATTATCGTCTGTGGGTGCAAAGACCTTTGATTCCATAATTTTAACGGAATCTCCGCCGACCTTTTCCTCAAACATTTTATCGCCTGCGACGGCATAGACTGCACTGTCCGCCTCAAAAACGTTATACTTTTTATATAATACAGCTTCCGGGTCTTCGATGATTTCAAACGGATAATCTCCGCTGACCTTTGCTGACGGCACGATGAATTTAACATCAAGATTTGCCGATTCGAATTCCGCATATTTTTCTTTGAGTTCATCAAGCATATCTGCGGTCAGTTTGCATTCGCTTTTTCTGCCGAAAACAACGAGAGTTGTTTTGCCCGCATTGATTTCTTCAAATGTGTCGCCGATTTCAAGTGCTTTGTGATATTCTTTATCTTTTACTCTTGCCTTTTCAACAGCAGTCTTGAAGCGTGCAAGAGCTTTCTCAAGCGTAGATTTTGCGCAGGCGAGGTTGATTCGCTGATATCCTCTGCCGAGTGCGCCGAACATCTCGCCGTTGTCAAGATAGATGTTTGCATCCTCGAGCATTTCACGCACTTCAATATGGGTCATACCGAGCGCACGCACATCGAGCCACTGAAGATAAGTGCCCTCAAGCGGATAAACCTTGATTTCGGGGAAGTTCTCCGCCATAAAATCCTCAACGCACTTTGCGTTTTCTGCAATAACACCCAGAAGTTCTTCGAGCCAGTCCTCGCACTCGTTATAAGCAGCGGTGCAGATTGTGTAGGCGAAAACATTCAGGTGCATCTGCATATTCATCTTGTTACGGATTACCGCTTTTGCTCGGATTTCATCATTCGGAATGATGATGTTCGAGCACTGCACGCCCGCAAGATTGAATGTCTTGCTCGGTGCGGTGCAGACTGCGATATTATTTTTTGCTTCTTCGCTTACATTTGCCATAACAGTATGCTCATAGCCGGGCATAATCAGATCGTTATGGATTTCGTCGTCTATTATAAATACATTATTATTACAGCATATCTCTGCCGTCTTTTTCAGTTCATCCGCTGACCATACTCTGCCTACTGGGTTATGCGGGTTGCAGAAAATGACGGCGGTATTGTTTTCGTCCTTTGCCAATTCTTCAAGAAGGGCATAGTTAATTTCATATCTGCCGCCATTTTCAATCAGCGGACAGAAAACGCTGCGTCTGCCCGTTGCGATAATTGTCATATCAAACGGATAATAGACGGGCGGCATAACGATAACGCCGTCGCCGGGTTTTGTTACGGTTTCGATAAGCATTGAAAGAGCGTTGATGATGCCCGGAGTCTGGAGAAGCCATTCCTTTTTTATATCAAAATCGTGTCTGCGTTTCATCCACGAGATAACTGCGTCGTAATAGTCAGCAGTGGGGTTGGTGTAGCCGAGAATTGCTTCTTCGACAAGCTTTTTTATTGATTCAATTATCGGTCTTGCAGTCGGGAATTCCATATCCGCAACCGAAAGAGGAACGAATTCTGTTGACGCATTTTTTGCTATTTCCCATTTCGACGAGCCGAAACGGCTGCGGTCAGGGATGCTTGTAAAATCGTGCTTCATTGTTTTCACCTGTTTTTCAAAATTTCCTCAACCATTGTAACACAATTTTTATAAAAATCAAAATTTTTTTAATTTTATTGCAACAATTTTCGCGTTTTCGGACACTAATATAACAAAGGGACAAAATTAATTGTATAAAACGGGGCGGACAAAAAATGGATGCAATAATCATCTTATACTCGATTCTTGCGGCGGCAGGATTTTCGGTTGCCGCGGCGTGTGCGGTAAATCTTTTCTGAACGGGAGGCATAATAATATGACGGCATTAATTATCACGGGAGCATTTTTTGCAACAACAACAGCCTTATCTGTTGCGGCAATCTGCAGGGCGAAACCCATTGATTGATCAGGATAGATAGTATAATAAAGGGAGGAACCAAAAATGACAGTATTCGGAATTATTGTGATAACACTTTCGGTTGCAACGGGCGTTCTTCTTTTGAAAGAGGACGCAGCCGCAGTTGTGTAAAAAATCATTATTAATGTAAAACGACCCTCGCTGTGCGGCGAGGGTCGTTGTTTGTTTAATTAAAGAACCGATGCAAATAAATCGTTGAAGAGAGAGAAGAAAGCCTTTGCAATGAGATTTATGGTGATGGGAGGCATCTGTGAGAAGCCTGCTGTGCCGTAATTGTCATAAATCCAGAGGCTGAGCTTTGAGAAGAAATCGGAGGGTTCTTCCTCTTCTTCTGCAGTGTAAACGCCTGCTTTTACAAGAGCATTGATAAGCTCTGCTTCAACTTCTTTCTGCTGACCTGCATAGCAAACTGTTCCGTTCACAAAAGCTTCTGCTTCTGCAAGAGCAGTTTCAAGCTCTGCAGCAACCTCGGGTGAAAGTACCGAAGTGTCAACAGCTTTTGCTGCGGGAATGTGCTTGTTCTTAAGACCTCTCGGGTCTCTTGCACCGTTGAACTGCGGGAAGTCGGGTGTTGAGTAAACATCCTTGATATCGTCTGTTGCAAGAATACGGGTTGCAAGAGCAATTATGATATCATTTCTTGCGGTCTTTTCGTGATTCTGTGCATCAAAATAGAATGTTGTGTCGGGGAGAAGACCTGTTGATGCGTCAACAACTCTGTCGGGTGAGATGTGATTATGCTCGGGGTTTGAGCAATATGTGTTTGCCTGAACATAATCTGCGGGAAGAGTTTCGCCGACCTTCGCACTCTTGACGCCCATCGATGTTGAATCAAGATGGATAACGCCGTCTGCGTTGTCGTCATTCCAGGTGTTACCGATGCAGTAGAGAGGTACATCGTAGTCAACAATGTTGAAAACCTGAACACCCTTGTCAACAAGAGTCTGGATATTCTTGTCTGAATTGAGCTGTGCGTTGTAGTACATCTCAGTTTCCTCTTTGATTTTAGCCTTTGAGGGGTCTGAAAGAAGCTCTTTTGCAAGCTCGGGGTAGTATGATGAGGGGCTGAGTGCCCAGAGAGTTGTGATGTTGCATGCAACTTCGTCAACAAGAGTGTCAACCGCTGCATTAAGGCCCTTGAGAAGCACGTTGTCGGGAATGATTCTTGCGATAACTTCAATCATTCTTGCCTCTTCTTCATCCATAAGAGTTTCAAGGAAACCGTTGAAGAGGAAATCCTTATCAAGGAAGGTGAGGTCCTTTGAAAGGAGGTCGCCGACGATTGTTGAGCCGTCAAGAGCGGGAACGATGTAAACAACCTTGTTGAGGTCGTCCATAACCTCGGGATAGTACTCGAGAAGACCGTTGGCAACAGAGCCGCCCATGCTGATGGGTACGATGTTGACCTTATCGTGGCCTGTTTCTCTCTTGACCATCTGGATGAAGTCATAAAGCTCGTTTACGATTTCAAGATGATTGCCGAATGAGTTGTAAGCGAAGTAATAGAGATGGTCTTCGCCAGCCTGCTTTGCGAAATCAAGAAGAGGAACATTGTTATAAATCTGCTCCTTTTCGTATTCGCTGCATTCTGCAACCGAGTAGGGATACTTTTCAACTTCAAGATTGCCGGTGTTCTTGCCGTTATTGTCGCACATATTGACTGCAAAGCTGTCAAGGATAACATCCGAAAGAGCATCGGAAAGACCCATATCGCGCTGAGTCAGAAGAGTGAGAAGAACAGGAAGGATGGCTCTCTTGATGATGTAGCCGATATCGAAAATTGCGGGGAAGCAAGTGACTCTGTTACCTTCGTCGTCGAGAATGTAGTCGCCGTTTTCGTCAAGTGCCCATACATTGGACTGACCGATGCCGGGAACAACGATTGAAGGGCAGGTGTCGCAGTTGCCGCCACACTCCGTTTTAACCTCTGATGCTGAAGCACAGATTGCAAAAACAGAGAAAATCATTGAAAGAGCAAGTAAAATTGAAACTGCCTTTTTCATTAATATTCAACCCCTGTTTAATTATTTGAAAAGCTTTGTGATGGGTGAGAAAACCCAGTCGATGAGGTTGCCGCCGCCGAGCCAGTCAACGAGGAACTTGCTTGCGCTTTCCATTGCGTTGTCAAGGAAGATATCAAATCCTGTGGGCTCTTCGGGATATGTGTAAAGGTCATATTTTGCAAGGATAGCATTGAGTCTGTCCTCAGCAGCTGTAACCTTTGCCTGGTCAGCAACTGTTGCGTTGATAACAGCTTCGCCCTGAGCGATTGCTTCTTCAAGCTCTTTCTTATCCTCTGCGGGAAGTGTGATTTCGCCCTTTGCATCCTTTTCAAGGAGATCCTTTGCATCGGGAATTCTCCAGCGGCGGATATACTTTGTCTTGCAGCTGTAGTTGAACTGAGGATATGTTTCGGGGGCGTCGTTAACGCTTGAAACATCGCCAACAAGGATAGCCTTGACAAGATTGAGAACAACGTCGTTGTTGCCTACTTCGTGATGCTGGTCAAGGAAAATCCATGTGTTTTCGGGAAGGATTGATGTTGAAACATCAACCTTATTGTCGGGTGAAATGTGGTTGTGGCCAGCGTTCTTACAGTATGAGTTCTTTTCGTAGCTGATATCGTCAAGGGTCTTGCCTGCGGGTGCGCCTGTTGCGCCGAGGGTTGTTGAGGAAAGATTGATGATACCGTCTGTGTTATAGTCGTGAGCGGATGCTACGATGCCGAAGAAGGTGTAATCCTGCTCGCCGAATGAAAGGTTTGCGCCTGCAATGGTGTTAACCTTAACGCCGTCTGCAACAGCATCGAGGATGTTTTCCTTAAGGTTGAGTCTAGCAGTCTGGAAACGGTCTGTCTTTTCCTTGAGCTTTGCTTTTTCGGGTGCGTTGTTGAGATATTTTTCTGCAATAGCATCATATCTGTATGAAGGAATCATCGCCCAGATCTGGGGGCAGTTGATCATCATTGAATCAAGAACGCCGCTGATAGCGCCCGTGAGAATTGCTTCAACGCCTGCGCGGGGGATGATGTGAAGAACGCAGTTGATGAGATAGCCGAGGGTTGCGTCGTCACCGAGAATGGGGGGAACAAACTCGTGATAGAGGAATTCGTCTGCGAGGTTCCACTTTCTTTCGAGCATATCTGCAACGATGTCTGTACCGTCAAGGCAAGCAACAGCGTTAACGATTTCGTCAACCTTGTCGTGGCCGTATTCGTCAAGATAAGCGGTGAGGATTGTGCCGCCGAGTGAAACGGGGAGAAGAGTAACCTTGTCGTGGCCTGTCTGCTCCATAACCATATCGATGTATTCATCAAGCTCTGCTGCTGACTGCATGGGGTCGCCTACGAGGTTGAAAGTGAACATATAGATGTGGTCGCCGCCGATTTCCTTTTCAACAGCCTGAAGAGGAATCATTGTGTAGAGCCAATCCTTGTCGTCTTCAGTCATTTCGGAAATGGGATGATTCCATCTCTTTGTCTGAAGGTTATTGATGTGGTTACCGTCGTCATCGCACTTCTGAACCCAGAAAGCAGCGCTTGCAGCATCGTATGCAGCATCTTCAAGACCGATGGGGAGCTGAAGAGTGAGAGTTGCAAGAAGGCTTGCGATGAGCTTGGGAAGAGTACCCCAGAGCTTGCTGAGCTCAAGGATGAGAAGAGTACCGCCGACCTCGTTGCCGTCAGCATCGAGATAAGGGGTATTATCTTCATTGTAAAGGTATGTAGGTGAATGGTTGATGCCGGGGAGGATAACAACGGGTGATCTGTCGCAGTCTCCGCCGCATTCGGTTTTTGTTGCTGCAGATGCACCTACCGCGCCAACGGAAACGAGCATAGCAGCGCACAGAATAAGAGCAATTACTCTTTTGATTCTGTTTTTCATTTTTAAACACTCTCCTTTTTTGACTGTTCGTCAAATTTACACCTTATATTAACATATAATTTATATAATTTCAACAGTATATTAATATATTTTATAGTGTTTATTCAAATACTTTTTGAACAGAAAATTAAAATTTTATTCTTCCTTGACTCAAATCGGAATAAATTGTATTATATTCCATATAAAACTATTTATGAAAGAAATGTTTATGAACTGTTACACGGAAATTGCAAAGTTAACGCCGGAGTTTCTTAATCTTGCTTCGGTGATTCAAAAAAACCGTCTGCCAAGCGGCGTGACGGGGCTTTCGCATGTCCATAAGGCGCATGTTATCGCTTCGATGTGTATGGCATTGCTGAAAAAAGCGATTGTTATAACACCCGACGAAGCTCAGGCAACAAGGCTCAGGCAGGATATGGAGTCGTTCGGAATAAACGCGCTTCTTTACCCCGCAAGGGATTTTACATTCCGTACCCACGAAACCGTTTCAAGAGAATATGAGCACGCAAGACTGAAGGTGCTGGACAAAATGCTTTCGGGCGATTATGATGCGGTTGTTCTTTCTGCCGAAGCAGCAACCCAGCTTACCGTGCCGCCTGCAATGCTGATGAATAACAGCTTTGCCGTTGCCGTCGGCGAGGAATACGAGATTGACGAGCTTCTTCTCAGCCTTATCCGATGCGGATATACCCGAAGTGAGCAGGTTGACGGTCCCGGTCAGTTTGCGCTGCGCGGCGGAATTCTCGATTTCTTCCCTCCCGATTCGAAACTGCCGTGTCGAGTTGAATTCTGGGGAGATGCGGTTGACAGCATTTCGTTTTTTGAGCTTGAAAGCCAGCGAAGGACAGATATGACGGATGAAATCCGCATAACTCCCGCAAGAGAAATTCTCTGCACCGACGAAATGCTCAAAGCTCTTATCGAACGCCACATTTCCGACAAAAAAATCAAAGGCGATGCGCTCAAAAAACTTGAAGAGGACTTAAACTGCCTCGACGACGGAATCCGCCTATCATCTTTCGATAAATATATGCCGCTGATTTATCCTGACAGTGCAAGTATCTTTGACTATGCAAACGGAAGCATGCTTTTTGTTTGCGAAAGTTTTTCGGTCAAGGATAAATTTGAGGCATCCACTCAGCTGATGATCGAAACGGTCAAGGGCCTTTTTCAGGACGGTACACTCTGCAAGGGTCTTGACAGATATACAATCCGTACCCACGAGCTTTTTGCATATTATGAAAAGATGGGCGCGGTTTACCTTGACAACCTTCCGAGGGGCAGCTTTGATACTCCCGTAAAGGAACTGATTACATTTACCGCCAAACAGATTGCGCCGTGGAACGGAACTCTTACTGCGCTCATTGACGACCTTGATGCAATACGCAGGCAAGGCAATGCGTGCGCAGTTCTTGCAGGTACGGACAAAGCGGCAAAAACCCTCACCGATGACCTTGAAGCGGAGGGAATCCCTGCTCTTTTCTGCCCCGTTCCGCCGTCGGAGTTTCCGAGAAAGATGGTTTGCGTTCTTCCCGGCGGTTTTTCTTACGGCTTTGAATATCCGTCGGCAAGATTCACGGTTATAACCTACCGCAGCAGAACGGTATCAAAAAATAAGGTTGTTTCATCGAAAAAAGTTAAGAATGCATTTAACAATCTTGATGAGCTTCACAGAGGCGAATATGTTGTTCACGCAACCCACGGTATCGGTATTTTTGAGGGAATAACAACTCTTGATGCTTCCGGTAACACCAAGGACTATATCAAAATTCAGTATGACAAGGGCGATAATCTTTATGTGCCCGTCACCCAGCTTGATCAGGTTTCAAAATATATCGGCCCCAAGAGCGATGACAAGCCGCTGAAACTCAGCAAACTCGGCGGCAAAGATTGGCAGAAAACACGTTCAAGGGTCAAGAGCGCCGTCAAGGATATGGCGAAGGAGCTTATCGAACTTTATTCAAAGAGAATCAAGGTTCAGGGTCACTCGTTCTCGCAGGATATCGATATGCAGAATGATTTTGAACGCCGTTTTGAATTTGTTGAAACGGACGACCAGCTCCGCTGCATCCACGAAATCAAAAAGGATATGGAAAAGCCGTATCCGATGGACAGATTGCTCTGCGGTGATGTCGGCTTCGGCAAAACAGAGGTTGCGCTGCGAGCTGTTTTCAAGTGCATTGCAGACGGAAAGCAGTGTGCAATAATGGTCCCCACAACCATCCTTGCGCTCCAGCATTATCAGACGATTCTTAAGCGTTTTGAAGGCTTCCCGATTGAAGCGGGAATGCTTTCGAGATTCTGCACAAAAAAAGAAATTGATAAAACAATCAACGGTCTGCGCCGCGGCTCGGTTGATGTTGTCGTCGGCACACACCGTGTTATTTCAAAGGACGTTCAGTTCCGTGACCTCGGACTGATTATCATTGACGAAGAGCAGCGTTTCGGCGTTGCGCAGAAAGAAAAACTCAAAACCCTTTTTCCCGCAGTTGACGTTCTCACTCTGACGGCAACTCCCATTCCCCGAACGCTCAATATGGCGATGACGGGAATCAGGGATATGTCCGTGCTTGAAGAAGCACCGCAGGACAGACAGCCCGTTCAGACTTATGTTATCGAGCATAACATGCCCGTTCTTGTTCAGGCGATGGAGCAGGAACTTCGCAGAGGCGGTCAGGTCTATTACCTTTACAACCGCGTTGAGGATATTGAGAAAAAAGCGGCAGAAATCAAGGCGATGTTGCCCGATGCGAATATCGGAATCGGTCACGGCAAGATGAGCGAGGATGAGCTCAGCGAGGTCTGGCGCAGACTTCTGGAGGGCGAAATTGATATTCTCGTCTGCACAACGATTATTGAAACGGGTGTTGACGTGCCTAATGCCAACACTCTCATCATTGAAAACGCGGACAGAATGGGTCTTGCCCAGCTTCACCAGATAAGAGGCAGAGTCGGACGCTCATCAAGAAGAGCGAGCGCATATTTTACCTTCACAAGAGGCAAACAGCTCAGCGAAATCGCAACAAGAAGGCTGGATTCAATAAGAGAATTCACCGAATTCGGCTCGGGATTCCATATTGCAATGCGTGACCTTGAACTCCGAGGTGCGGGCAATGTTCTTGGTTCGAATCAGCACGGTCATATGGAATCGGTCGGTTATGAGATGTATGTGAAGCTTCTTGAGCAAGCAATCAGCGAGGAAAAAGGAGAGAAATCCGCCGAACCCGAAAAGGATTGTGTTATTGATCTGCCGATTGATGCACACATTCCTGATGAATATATCGAAAGCGTTCCGCAGCGACTCCAGATTTACCGCAGAATTGCGGATATCAAGACAAACGAGGATGCCTCGGATGTTATTGATGAGCTTTGCGACCGTTTCGGCGATCCGCCCGAAAGCGTCGAGGGTCTTATCAAAATTGCACTCCTCAGAGGCAAAGCGGCAAGGCACGATGTTTATGAAATCACGATGCAGAGCGACCGCATAATTTTCAGAATCAGCCAGCTTGATATGGAAAACATTGCAAAGGTATCGGCGCATTTCAAAGGCAGATTCGTTGTCAGTGCAGGTAACGGAAAGCCGCATATTGCAGTACGCTTGCTTAAAGGCGAAAACAGGCTTAATCTCATCGAACGTGTGCTTGATTATATGGATGAAAAAACCGAATGATTCTGCAAGTTTAACATATTGTTCTTGCAAAATTTGTGCAAACAGCAGAAAAGTTGCGCGAATTCTGCAAGTTGTTGACAGATGTGCATTCATATGGTATAATAAATCCAACAATTAACCAAGGAGGCCGAGATTATGAAAAACAATAATTTACCGTTATTGCTGCTTGACAATTCCTCGATGAGCACCGTTATCAACGAGGGCGAATTCAAAAGCGAGATGATGACATTTGAAGAAACAAAAGCCATCATCGAAATGTATGAAAACGACGATATTATCCGTTGCTTCACGGGCGACCTGCTTGAGGAAATCATCTTCAAATATCTTGACATCCAGGGTCAGCATTTTGAGTATAAGAAGATAACCAATATGCGACCCGGTCAGCACGCAATCGTGTTCAAGGTTTATATCACTCCTTCGGAAACCCAGCCCGTTATTAAAACAAAATATGATACCGAGGCAAAGAAAATCCAGAATGTTTATGTGTACTGCCAGCACATTGTTAAAATGGCATAATAAAATTTCCGCCCTGTGTTTTGCAGGGCGGTTTGATTTGGTGATAATATGATAAAAAACATAATTTTTGATATGGGCGGGGTGTTGATTGACTATAACCCCGAAAAAACGCTTTATTCGATGTTTGACAGAGAAACTGCCGACATTCTTCTCAAAGAGATTTTCAGAAATCCCATCTGGGCGGATAAGGACAGGGGAATCATCTTCCCCGAGGACATTATGGAGCAAAAGAAAAACGCCATTCCGCCTGAAATTTTTGAAAAAACAAGCGAAATGGTGCAAAATTTCTATCCGTATATGCCGCCGTTTGAAAAGATGTATGACTTCATAAAGGGTCTTAAAGAAAACGGTTACGGAATCTATCTTCTTTCAAACGCATCGGGTGATTTTTATGAGAGAATAAGCGGAATACCCGCTCTCTCACTTTTCGACGGCTATCTTATTTCCGCCGATTACAAGCTTCTCAAACCTGAAAAAGAAATATATTTTGCTCTTTACGAAAAGTTTTCGCTCAACCCCGAGGAATGTTATTTTATCGATGATGTTCAGGTGAATATCGACGGAGCAAAAGCAACGGGAATGGACGGCCATTGCTATTACCACGGCGATCTTGAAATCCTCAAAAATGCGATGGCTGAAAAGGGGATTAATGTATAAATTACCCCACAAAAACTCTTTTGACAGTCAGACTGTCGCCCGTGCCGATTTCACCGAGTCCGATGAATTTATCATCGGGGTCGTAAATTCTGAAAAATCCGAGCATGCGGGGATATTTAAGTCTCTGAAGGTCAAGCTCGCCGCCGTTTGAAAAGCGCTTTGCCTGAGCGGCACTGACCTTAATAACGGGATATTCCTCCAATGCCTTATCAACCGAAATTATAATATCGTTCAAACTGCCGTTATCCGCAGCAGCCGAAAGCTGTTCAAGGGTGACGGCATTTTCTATTGAAAATCCGTTTGCTTTTGTGCGGCGAAGTTCGGTCATAACCGCACCGCATCCGAGTGCTTCGCCGAGGTCGGCTATGAGAGTGCGTATATAAGTGCCCGAAGAACACTCAACAGCAATGGTGTATTCGCCGTTCTCTTCGTTTTCGGAAAGCATTTCAACCGAAAAAATTGTTACCTGCCTTGCCTTACGCTCAACTTCAATTCCTTTGCGTGCAAGGTCATAAAGCCTTTGACCGTCAACCGAAACAGCCGAGTACATCGGCGGAAGCTGGCTGATTTCGCCCTCAAAATCCTTGAGTTTTTCTCTGACATCAGCCGCCGCTGCATTAACGGGTCTTGTTTCAAGAACTTTTCCCGTGATGTCGAGAGTGTCGGTTGTTGTGCCGAGGCGGAACGAAGCAACATATGCCTTGTTATGGCTCGGCAAAAGCTCGCAAAAGCGCGTTGCACCGCCGAGCATTATTGTTAAAACGCCGGTTGCCATCGGATCAAGAGTGCCTGTGTGACCGCATTTTTTCTCGCCACATATGCGGCGCACCCTTGCAACGGCACCAAACGATGTTATATCCTTGGGTTTGTCGAGAAGAATTATTCCTGTCATAGCAGTTCCTTCTTTCTTCATTAAAAACGGGCAACTCAGAAAGTTGCCCGAATTCTTCAATCGATTGTAAAAGCATCAATTTCCGCCTGAATTTCCTTGAGCAGGGAATTGATTGCCTGCTGTTTTGAGCCGTAAAGCGTACAGCCTGCCGCACCCATATGACCGCCGCCGCCGAGTCTTTTACAAATAGCGGATGCATCGATATCTCCGTGAGTGCGCACGGATGCCTTGAAGCTTCCGTCTTTGAGTTCTCTCATCGAAACGCCGACAAGCACGCCCTCAATCTGACGGGGCAGATTTGCAAGGCGGTCTGTTTCGCTTTCGTCAGAACCGCTTCTTTTATACATATCCTGCGTTACGCAGATAACTGCGCAGCGGTCTGAGAAATAGAATCGCATTCCTTCAAGAGCAAGACGCTCGAGCGCCGCATAGGTTCTTGTTTTTGTTTCGAAGAAAACCTGAATGATATTATATGTGTCTGCACCAAGCTTTGCAAGCTCAGCCGCAATCTCAAAGGTTCTCGGTGTTGTGTTTGAGAAACGCATACATCCCGTGTCGGTTGTTACGCCCGTGAAAAGGCACGATGCAATCTGCGGAGTGATTTCCGCATCAAGCTCTTTGAGCAGAAGAAACATCATCTCTGCCGTTGATGCCGAATCGGGTTCAAGGCAGATTTTGTCCGCATACATCATATTTGAGCCGTGATGGTCGATGCAAAGACCGATTTTGCCCTGATATTTACCCTCGGAATCTCTGCCGAGAAGTTTGATATCCGCAACATCTATTGCGGCAATAAGCTCGGGTTCAAATTCGTCGTTTGCAAGACCTTCAAACATAAAACCGAAGTCCTTGGGAATGGGGTCAGAGCATTCAACCCTTATCTTTTTGCCTTTCGCCGAAAGCGCGTGGGCAAGCGCGGTTGCGCTGCCGAGAGTGTCACCGTCGGGATGTGAATGGCACAAAAGAAGGATTTTATCATAGCTCTGAAGCATTTTTGCGGTTTTGCGCAGGTCAATTCTCATAATTGACGCTCCTTACAATTATTCATTACTGTCCGTTGTAATATCCCCGATCATTCTTGCGATGCCCATACCCTTTTCGATTGAGTCATCGGCAACGAATTTAAGCTCGGGAGTCTTGCGCAGATGAAGTCTTTTGCCGACTTCTCTGCGGATATAGCCGGTTGCACTGGTCAGACCCTTGACTGCAAGCTTTGCGGTCTCGATGCCTTCCATTGCGCTGACATAAACCTTCGCAAAGGAAGCATCGGAGCTGACCTCAACATTGACAACCGTGAGCATTCCCTGAATTCTCGGGTCCTTGAGCTCACGCATAATTGCGGCGATTTCTCTTCTTATATCTTCGGACACTCTGTCAATTCTGTATCCTGCCATTAATCTCTGTACTCCTCTGTGATGAAGGCTTCAAAGATATCGCCTTCCTTGATATCGTTGAACTTGTTAAGACCGATACCGCAGTCGAAGCCTGTAGCAACTTCCTTAACATCGTCCTTAAATCTGCGGAGTGAAGCCATTTCGTCCTCGGCAATAACAAAGCCGTCGCGGACAACTCTGATTTTTGCACCTCTGGTGATTTTGCCGTTGATAACGTGGCAGCCTGCGATGTTGCCGACTGATGAAATCTTAACAACCTGACGTACTTCTGCTTTACCGATATCAACATCTCTGAACTTGGGTGCGAGCATACCCTTGATAGCAGCTTCAACTTCTTCGATGCATTCGTAAATAACTCTGTAAGTTCTGACTTCAACGCCGTCACGCTCTGCAATTTCGGCAGCAACGTTGTCGGGTCTTACGTTGAAGCCGACGATGATAGCATTTGATGCGTTTGCAAGCATAACGTCGCTTTCAACGATTGCGCCTACGCCGCTGTGGATAACCTTAACACGGACTTCTTCGTTGGAAAGCTTGGTAAGATTCTGCTTAACAGCTTCTGCTGAACCCTGAACGTCCGCCTTGATGATGATATTGAGGTCTTTGAGCTGACCTTCCTGAATTGAAGCGAAGAGGTTGTCAAGAGTAACCTTCTGGAATTCCTTGAACTGCTCTTCTTTTGCTTTGTTCTTTCTCTGTTCAACGAGTTCTCTTGCAAGGCGTTCGTCGTTAACAGCGTCAAAGCCGTCACCTGCCTGAGGAACTTCTGCAAGACCCATAATCTCAACGGGAACGGAGGGGCCTGCTTCGTTAACCTTTCTGCCCTTGTCGTCAATCATAACTCTTACACGGCCGACGGAAGTACCTGCAACGATGATGTCGCCCGATTTGAGAGTACCGTTCTGAACAAGAAGGGTTGAAACGGGGCCTCTGCCCTTATCAAGCTTTGCTTCGATAACAACGCCCTTTGCCGAGCGGTTGGGATTAGCCTTGAGTTCCTGCATTTCAGCAACGAGAAGGACTGATTCGAGAAGTGAATCGATACCCATTCTTGTGTGTGCCGAAACGGGAACGCAGATTGTTTCGCCGCCCCATTCTTCGGGAACAAGCTCGTGCTCTGTGAGCTGCTGAAGAACTCTGTCGGGGTTAGCGGCGGGTTTATCCATCTTGTTGATGGCAACGATAATCTGAACACCTGCTGCCTTTGCGTGGTTGATAGCTTCAATTGTCTGGGGCATAATACCGTCGTCAGCGGCAACAACAAGGATAGCGATATCCGTTGCCATTGCGCCTCTCAGACGCATCGATGTGAATGCGGCGTGGCCGGGAGTGTCAAGGAATGTAATCTTCTGACCGTTGAGATCAACTCTGTAAGCACCGATATGCTGAGTGATACCGCCTGCTTCGGTTGCTGTAACGGATGTGTTTCTGATTGCGTCAAGAAGTGATGTCTTACCGTGGTCAACGTGACCCATAACAACAACAACGGGGTCTCTTGAAATGAGTTCGCTTTCGTCATCAACGTGGTCGTCGATGATTCTGTCCTCAATGGTGATAACAACTTCCTTCTCAACCTTTGCGCCGAGTTCTTCCGCAACAATAGCGGCTGTTTCGTAGTCGAGAACTTCGTTTACTGTTGCCATCTGACCGAGAGTAAACAGCTTTTTGATAACCTCTGCAGCGGTCATCTTGAGCATTGCGGCAAGTTCGCCGACAGTGATTTCTTCAGGAAGCTTGAGAAGCATCTGAGGCTTCTTTGCTCTTTCTGCGGCAATTCTCTTGAGTCTTTCAGCTTCGGTTTCGCGTCTTGAAGAGCGCATACCACCCTGCTTTCTGTACTGCTGGCTCTTCTGCTTGAGTTTCTGCTTCTTGACAGCGCCCTCATGCTGCTTTGTCTTGTTTTCGGGAGCGATATTTTCATATCTCTCGTTATATTTTTCAAGGTCGACGTTATCGGCACGTGTGTCGATAGTACGCATTTCGCCCTTTGTTCTGGACTGCATGGGCTTGTTTTCCTTGGTTTCTTCGGGTTTAGGCTGCTTTTTCTGAGGCATCGGAGGAAGCTTACCGGGCTTTGCAGGCTGAGCGTTTTTCTGCTCTGACTTCTGCTCGGGTTTCTTTTCGGGTTTCTTATCCTGCTTCTGCTCTTTCTTTTCAGCGGGAGCGGGTTTCTTTTCCTCTGCCTTCTTTTCAGCTTTCTTTTCAGGCTTTTCTGCCTTCACTTCGGGTTCAGCCTTCTTTTCTTCGGAAACTTCAGGAGCAGCTTCAGCAGCATTTTCCTTATTTTCCTTTGTCTTCTTTGCAGAGGGCATAAACTCGAAATATTCGTTGAGGTCAGCTACCTCGTTTTCTTTGGTGAATGTTTCAAATATGAGGTCAAGTTCATCGTCTTCAAGGACCGTCATATGCTTTTTCTGGCCGTCGAAATGCGCCTGAAGCAAATCAACAACTATGTTGCTTTTGATATCAAAGTCTTTGGCAACTTCGTGTACTCTGTATTTATTTATCATAGATTAACCTCCCCTGTTGTGTTCAGAAGCCCAAGCATTGTTTTTGCAAAGCCTTCATCATTGACTGTGAGCACGGCGGATTTAAGACCCGTTGCCCATCCTATTTCATCTATAGTTGAGAACAGTGTTCCGACCGGGATATTGCGCCCTTCGAAAACCGCCTCACGCTCAATCTCTTTTCTCAGTCGCTGAGAAGAATCGCTGCTCAGCAGGCAAAGCTTTGCGCTTTTGCTTCTGATTGAACCGATTGCCGCATCGTGACCGCAGCTGAGCTTACCTGCTCTGCGGCACATACCGAGAAGAGAGAGGAGCTTCGGATTATCTGTCATTTTTAAGCTCTTCCTCCATTCTCTCGTAGACTCCGTCGGGAATCTCGCAGGAAAATGCTTTCTCGAGCCTTTTTGCTTTTCTTGCCTTTGCAAGGCATTCGGCATCGCGGCATACATATGCGCCTCTGCCCGGTTTCTTGCCCGTCAAGTCAAGCGATATTTCGCCCTCAGGGCTTCTGACAACCCTTACAAGCTCTTTTTTAGGTTTCATTTCATTGCATCCCGTGCATTTTCTCATTGGAGTCCGACGTGTTTGCATAGGTTCTACCTCTTAAAATATATTTTCGATATTATTCATCAAAATTGATAACAGGTTCTTCTGTTTCGGGATTGATGTCGATTTTCCAGCCTGTGAGCTTTGCAGCAAGTCGGGCATTCTGACCCTTGTTGCCGATAGCGAGTGAAAGCTGACCGTTGGGAACAACAACCTTGCATGCGCGTTCCTCTTCGTTTTCAACCGTTACGGAGATAACATCTGCCGGAGCAAGAGCAGCCGCAACATATTCTGCGGGGTTTTCGCTGTAACGGACAACATCGAGTTTTTCACCGCCGAGCTGGTCAACAATCTTATTGATTCTTGCGCCTCTCTGACCGATGCAAGCGCCTACGGGATCAACATTTTCGTCTGCGCTGTAAACAGCAATCTTGCTTCTTGAACCTGCTTCGCGGGAAACAGACTTGATTTCAACGGTGCCGTCGAAGATTTCGGGAACTTCGCTTTCAAGCAAGCGTCTTACAAGACCGGGATGGGTTCTTGAAATAGTTGCCTTGGGACCCCTTGTTGCATCTTTGATGTCTGCAACAAAAACTTTAACGAGGTCGCCCTCTGTAAATTTATCTGTAGGAAGCTGCTCGCTTCTGAGAAGTCTTTCTGTAAGCTTGCCGATTTCAACGAATGCGTCAAGAGTAACAGGGTCAATCTTTGTGATTTTGGCGGTGACGATTTCCTGATTCTTGCTCTGGAATTCTTCTTTCATCTGACCGTGCTCGGCTTCTCTGATTGCCTGGCGGAGAATGTGCTTGCCTTTTTCAGCAGCAATACGGCTGACTTCTTTGGTTTCAAGCTCGATTTCAATGATGTCGCCAGCAAGAGCGTTCTTCTTGAATCTCTTTGCCTGATCAACTGTCATATCTTCATCGGGATCAAGAATTTCTGTAACGACATTTTTGCGCACAAAAACTCTGATGCTTGCGTTTTCGCGGTCGATTTCGCAGAATACGATATCCTTATTATTATAATCTCTTTTAACTGCTGTTACGATTGCTCTCTGGATTCCCTCAAGCAGACCGTCCTCTGAAATTTTCTTTTCCTTGCTGAGGAGTCTGACTGCCTCAAAAAATTCGCTGTTATTCATTTTTCCAAATACTTCCTTTCAATTATATGTCAAAGTCATCGAGTTTTATATAGCTTGTTTCTTTCTTTTCAAAGCACATTGCGTTGCCGTCTTCAAGGCGGAGAGTGATAAGCTTACCGTCAAAATCCTCAAGAATGCCCGAGAATTCGCGGACGCCTTCAACGGCTCTTATCATCTTGACCTTTATTTTTTCACCTTTGCAGGCTTCGAAATGGGTTTCTCTTGTTAAATCTCTTTCAAGACCGGGTGAGGAAACCTCAAGGCAATAGCTCTGCTCAATGGGGTCAGCCTCGTCGAGAGGCTTGTCGATTGCACGGCTCATATTTTCGCAGTCGGTAATGCCGACACCGCCGTCTTTATCGATTATTATGCGCAGAAACCAGTCTGTGCCTTCCTTGACAAAGCGGATATCCCAGATTTCAAGCCCGAGTTCTTTTGCGATAGGCTCTGCGATTTCCCACACAGCGGCTACGGTGTTGCCGCCTTTTCCTTTAGCCATAGGTCAATTCTCCTTTATATTTCTTTTTGTGAAATTTAATTTTTGCACAAACAAAAGAGCGGGTTGCCCCACTCTCTTGTTTCTTAATCCTACTGTTCGTATTTTAACACATAATATTGAAAATATCAAGTGTTTTTTTAAATATTATATTATCCGATTGCCTTAACGATTTCGCCGATGATTGACCAGATCATTGTTCCTTTGAAGAATGAAATGAACTTATCGATGAGAGATACTTCTTCAGCTTCAAATTTGAGAGGTTCGCTTCCGTCGTCAATTACGAATGCCTGGCTGTGGCAAAGACCGCCTTCACCGAAAAGCTCTGCACGGATATACTGGAAATCTTTTGCGCCTGCGATTGTGTCAAGGTCGATTGTTACGGGATTTGTACCGATTTCAGTTTTGTAGATAACATTGCCGTTTGCAATCCACTGAAGAGTGGTGCTGTTCTTTGCGGTAACGGTAACCTTGTGACCGTCAACGCTGATGCTTGTGAACATAGGCTCGGGAATGCCTTCGTTTGCAACATCGATTTCTGCGGAAGGACCGATTTTATCGTTCGGACGGAGCTTCTTTGTGATGCTGAAGAATGCGCCGTTCTGCATTGTCTTTTTGATATTTTCAATAGTGTTTTCTTCCATCATAAAGTACATATACGATGTATCAACGGTGCCTGTGTGGTGAGCGTCGGTGTTGCTGAAACCGAGAACATTTTTGCCATAGGGAAGGCAGTACATAAGAAGGTTATCCCAGAGAATTCTGTCATAGCCTGTTGTGCCGTTTCTCTCGTTGAGAGTTTCAATGCCGAGGCAGGAATCATATTTGAGAATAAGGTCGCCAAAGAATTTGATTTTTTCGGGATCGTTTACAACATCGGGATTTGAGTTGCTGTCAAGCCAGTCGCCGGGATGGTCGATGTGGGAAAGACCGCCGTTTTCGTCAATGAACTTTATTGCTCTCTCAAAACCGTATTCGTTTTCAAGGCCAACGAAACCGCTTCCGGTATTGCCTTCAAGCCAGAATCCGTTGACGTGGTTTTTGGTGAGTGAGAAGTGATTGAATTCGTTTGCGCCGAGAACAGGAACCATCTTCTTATTGCGGATTGTTCCGTCATAAAGGGGATATGTACCTGCTTTAATCTGCTCGTATTCTTCATCGGTGAGATGCTCATAGGGGTTGTCGATGAGATACTGATAAAGATAAAGGGGCTGTGTTTCGGGAGCCTTGTTCCAGTCAACGCCGGTTATGCCGTGGTCGGAAATTGCAAGAAAATCGTAATCCTGGTTATATGCTTCCTTGACCATAACGGGAAGAGTGTCGTCTGCGTCGCTGTAAGTTGTGTGTGAATGGAGAGAGCCTTTGTATGCGCCCCAGGCGTTGTCGCCGCTCCAGATGACATCCTTATAGGGGTTGACGATTGTGTAATCTGAGCTAGCAAAAGCGCAGATTCCGAGCTGTGCAACAAGAATCGCACAAAGGATAATGCTCAGGGTCTTTCTGAAAGTTTTCATTTTTGTTGACCTCCTTAAGTTTATAAAAGTATTTAACCAAATTTTTTTGTATATGTCAATAATACATTATATATTTATTTCGGCATCGGTCTGTATTTTGCTGTGTATTCCGAAACATCAATGCGGATAACACTGACGAACGCAACCATTTTGTCCTCAAACTCAAAATCTTTTTCTGTCTGGGTTTTCATAAGGATGGACAGAGCTTTTTTCTTTTCTTCAACATCCTCAACTATTGTTGCAATGCCCTTGCCCATAATCGAAGAATAGGTTATTCCGTAACGGCAGGCGATATCGCCCTCAAAAGGTTGAATACCGCATTCTGCTTCGAAGAATACCTTCGGATTTGCCTGCATAACATCGATTTTTCTGCCTCTTTTTGCGCCGTGAAGGTAGACGGTCAGTTTTCCGTTTTCCATAACGTAGCCGTAATTCATCGGCACAACATAGGGCTCGTCGCCGTCAACAAGGCCGAGATGAAGCACCTTTGCGGTGTCAAGAATTTTGATTATTTCATTGATATCCGTTATTTCACGCTCTCTTCGTGTCATTCCGTTTGGCATTTTTTATTCACTCCTTTTATTGTTTGGATAACAGTGCAACCGTCTCGACGTGTGTTTCGTTGTCCAAACAAATCTCCATATCTTCTTCTATGATAGGGAGTTTGAATTTTATGGATTTCAGCCACTGACCGTTTGGCTTACGTTCTTCATAGACATGGACTTCGGAAACAAGAGATTCCATAAATTTACGTCGTTCATATTCATCCATAACGGCGTACAGCTTGTCAAAGTAAATCAACACTTTGTAGATGTTGTCGGCAGTCAGCTTTTCGGCTTCGATTGCCGTTTTCTTTGCCCTTGCTGCAATCAACAGATTCTCTGTATCTTCTATCTTATCATACATCTTGTAAAGTCGATCGTCAAGGTCTGCTTTACGTTTTATATAGTGTTTATCGTCGGGGTCAAGAGTGTCGATTTCTTCTATCAATCTGGACTTGACAGAATAGCTGTGACGGAGTTGTTTTTCATAGTTGGCAATTTCCTGCTCAATGGCAGATGTGTCAACCTTCATCGTTATTTTCTGTTGCATCAAAGCTGCAAATTTGGGGTTGTTGACTAATTTGCTGATAACTTCTGCAACGGTATTATCAAGCAGTTCTTCGTGGATTTGTTTTTTGTAATCGCACTTGTGACCACGGGTTCTGTTACGATGCTTACAGCCGTAGTAGTAGAAATCTTTGTATTTTGTACCGTCTGCTTTATGCTTAATGCTTTTGTTTCCGTACATACCTGCTCCGCAAATCGGACATTTAAGCAAACCTGTCAGCAAATGAACTTTATTACCTTTGCCGCTGTTGGTTTTCTCATATTTCTTTGCCATTGCAAGAAGTTTTACCTGCGCATCGTTCCAGAGTTCTTCAGATACGATAGGTTCGTGCAGACCGTCAACCAACAGATAATCGTCCTGTTCAACAAGATGATAATCGTTGCGGGTGCCGTGTATTTTTTCTGTTTTTCGTCTGCCGTAAGCAATTTTGCCGCAGTAAACGGGATTCTTTAAAATTCTGCGTATAAGAGTTGCAACAAACAAGGGATTCTGACCGTTTTGTCGTTGCTTTTTTTCAATGCCGTGATTGTCGAGATATTTGGCAATTCCCGTGCAACCCATATCGGTATTAACATATTTATCAAAGATAATGCGGATAGCTTCGGCTTCTTCTTCATTAATTATCAGTTCGCCTTTTTCGAGCGTGTATCCGTAGGGGGCAAAACCGCCGTTCCATTTACCTTCACGGGCTTTCTGAATTCTGCCTTCCATTGTCTGAACACGGATATTTTCACGCTCGATTTCGGCAACTGCAGACAAGACGGAAATCATCAGTTTTCCTGCATCTTTGGATGAATCAATTCCATCCTCAACGCAAATCAGATTGACTCCGAAATCCTGCATGACTTGTAAGGTGGACAGTACATCCGCTGCGTTTCTGCCGAAACGGGAGAGCTTGAACACAAGAACATATGAAACGCCGTCTTTGCCGGATTTGATGTCATCCATCATTCGGCTGAATTCTATTCTGCCCTCAATGGATTTGCCCGATTTACCGGCATCTTCGTATTCACCGACAATTTCAAAATTATTGAACTCGGCATATGCTTTCATTCTGTTTTTCTGAGCTTCAAGAGAATATCCGTCTATCTGCATTGTAGTGGATACTCTCGTGTAAAGATATACTTTTATTTTGTCTTTTGTCATATTGTTATCCTCATTCGTGCCACTGTCTGTGGCATCGTTATGTATTTTTGCATCTGAATTGTTTTCAGAGCAAGTTTGGACACATCTCACACGATGATTATATCACGCTGTGTCCGATTTTTCAATAGGTTCTGCTGAAAGTTTGGAATTGTTTTCGACCAGTTTAAGCGCATCTTCCAAACAAATCGGCGGATCCGGAAGATTATCAATATCCAGAACCGCCGCATATTTTTCTATTAAGTTTGTAAGTAAATCGGCAAAGCCGCTCCATTCATCTCTGTGATACTCTATAACGGTTTGCCTCCTGTCTGTTGCTGTTGTGACGCATATATAAATCAATATAGTCATAAATTATTTCTTTCATAAAAATCTTCCTTTCATTATTCAATATTCTGTTCCTGCTTTTTGTAAACAGAACGGTTGGATTGAGCCGTCAGTTTCTTCGCTTCTTCAAGGCGTTTGAGAACAGACGGCTTTTCGTTTTCTTTATGTTCCATAGCTTGGGTTACTATGTATCTGATTTCTTCAAGTTCACGGAGTTCTGTTTGATGGGTGGATAGGTTGGCGGTTAATGATTTCTGATGTTCCGTTAATGCAGATATTTCAGATTTCATTTCTGCTTTTGCACTCGGTTTACATTCGGGATTCGCTTTCATATATCGGACAGCGGTTTTGTATTTCTCGATTTCGGATTCGTGTTCCGAATAATACTTTGCCTTCAGTTTTTCAAATCGGATTGATTTGTATTTATCATAAATAGCTTTGTATTTTTCATAATCTTCAATCTTTGAAATGTGCTGTTTCAGACGTTTGATTTTCTTTTCATCTGCCTTGATTGATTTTCTTGTTTCATCAATCGGTTTCAGAATTTCATTCAGTTCATCAAAAGTGCAGATATTTCGGTTTTGCAGAATTATAATTGCCTGCGATATTTTCTTTAAGTCTGCAACAGCACCTTTTGTCTGTGCAGATTTATTCCAATCGCTTCTGCCTTCTTTTCTCATATCGAGATATGAATTCAGAATATCAATAAGCGTCGTTTCGGGTTGGTTGAATTTTTCAAGTTCCGCTTTTATTTCTTCTATCCAGCTTTTAAAGATTTTGATTTTTTCTTTGATTTCGGTAAGCAGAGCATTTGTAGATTTTATCAATCTGTTCTTATCACCCTTATCGGTTTTTATGCCTTTGCTTTCCATCTGACGGACTGCAACTCCTTCGTGAACTGTCGGGATTTTATCAATGCCTTGTCGCTCATAACTGCGGTAATCAATTCTTTCTGCAAGTTGTTTTTCTTCAAACTTTTCGTTGCACATTCTTGCCCATTCAGAACGCCAATGTTCAAGAGTTTCGGGTTTACCCCAGTCGGTTGTCGGTACGGCAGAGAATATGTAATTTCCGTTATGGTCGGTTGCTCTGTCACCGTTTTTGTCAAGCTCATAAACACGTTTTTGTTTGTTGCCCCATTCACCGTTTTCATCAATCGGTCTTATCGGACACATCACATGAACGTGCGGATTTGCTATGCCGTTTGTTTCGGGAGAATGAATTGCAAAGTCTGCAATCATTCCTCTTTCAACAAACTGCTCACGTATGAATTTCTTTGCGAGAGAAATATTTTCTTCCATTGTAAATTCATTTTGCAAAGCAAAATCAAAGCTGTAAGCAAGCTGAGCCTTTTTTCCTTTTTCGATTTTCTCAACCTCGTTCCATAGAGTTTCTCTGTCGGAAAGATTTTGCGGAACATACTCAGGCAACATAATTCCAGATTCAACAACTCCGCCTTTACGTGTGTAATCGCTGACTTCACCGTAATATTCGCTCCTCAATTTTTCGCCTGCACGGTAAGCAACACAAGCAATGGCGCTTTGCCCGGCACTCCGTTTTATTTGGGTTACATGGAAATGAAAAAGTGACATTACGGCATCAACCTTTCGATATACTCTTTCACTTCGGGCAGATCGAAAACGAATTCGGCAAGTTGATAAAAATCTGCAGAAGTCATATCCTTTGTTTCGGGGCGGATACTTTCAATCGCACCGCCTTTTTCACAAAGACGGTGCGTACGTTTTGCTCTGTCTCCTTTGGTAAGATACTCAATGCGATTCTCAAGTCGCTGTTTCTGATGTTCAAGGATTTCAATTTCCTTTTCGTTTTTTATTTTTTCTTCAATTAATTCTTCTTTTGATTTACTCATAAATTCTCCTTTTCTGTTTTTGGATACAAAAATCCCGTTGCTTCAGATGAAACAACGGGATAATTTGTTGGGATAGCTGCAATGCAGCGCAAGGGTAAAACCCTTGTTTAAAATCTTTGATTTTTCATTAGCGGAGCTACGCACATATACATTCCGCAAGGATATGTATAGAAGTGCGTCCTTCGGGATTATCCGCATATTTCAGGCTTTTATTTTGCTGTGTTTTTAACATATTTCATATTCACGTCTCCTTTCTATTTTGGGCATAAGAAAACCGCTTCACTGAAAGTGAAACGGTTTGAT
>JAZRLY010000039.1:0-1933 GCA_045647065.1 Acutalibacteraceae bacterium | reverse complement strand
ATCGCTATACATTCTGCAGTCTTCAAGAATTTCAAGTGTTTCTTTTTCCGTAAATCCGAAAGGCTTTAAAACTCTGTGCTGACGCATAAACGCATTGTTTCTTGAAGTGACAATAAATCTGCCGTTATCTGTCAGAACTCTTGAAACCTCTTTCAGAGTTTCAATAATTTCTCTGGATTCGTCCAATCCGCAATAAGTACAAACAGTATCAAATGTTTTATCTTTGAAAGGCAGATACCAAAAATTCGCACAAACGGGAATGATTTTCTTTTTCTGATATTTAGCAATACCCAAAGCATTTCCGAGACAATCGAAGCCAATATCTACAGTATAAAGCTCGCAGTCTTTCGGCATATATAATGCAACCGAAGCTGTACCGCCGCCAGCACCTGTTGCTAATTCCAATATTCTATCTGCTTTTTCTTTGCATACAACTTCAGCAAAATAACGATATCTGTCCCAAAACACTCCAGTACCCTTGATTTTTGTTATTGTTCTTTTTCTGCCGATACGCTTTTTACTGAGTTTTTTGAAATCTTTAAGCTGTTTTTTACTGATGTTTCCGCTTTTATCGCCAACAATCCACTCGCTTGTTTCTCTTTGCTTGTATGAATCAAAAGCTTTTAAAATATTTTCTTTTGTGCCGTATATCTTTTTTATGTGTTCAACATAAATCTCGTTCCAATCATCGATAATGCCTGCTTCCATTTCGCTGAAAATCTTATCTATCTCTTCGGGATGTTCCCAAAAAATTATTTCGAGAAGTTCACGGCACCAATCCGGATTCGTTTTCTCGGGCAACAAAATCGGAACGTTTTTGATTATAGGATAGATTTCTTTACCATCTGTTGTAACAAGAGTTTTCTTGTTTAAAACTAATTCTTTACGGCTCTGCGGTGCAACAAAAATCATTTTTATTCTCCTTAGATAGGTTGATCTGAGTACACAAAAAACATTTAAACAAATTTTATTTTTCGGTTTTATTATAATGCTCATCAGCAATTTTTGCAACACTTGAATTGATGGTGAATCAGATATATAATTTCAGTATATGATAACAAAAAACAAATCGTATTTGTTCAAGAAAACATTTTCGTTTGCAGATATAATTGTGTTGTAGAAATCGATTTTTACAATCAATCTGAACACAGGAGAATGTATTATGGAGAACACAGAACTCATATTTAAAGCTGTTGAATTTGCAAAACAAAATGCAGCCGACAATGAAATATCCGTTGAAGATGTTGCGGCAAACGCAGGCTTATCCATTGATTATTTCAATCGCATATTTCTCACTCACACGGGATTTACCGTGACAGCGTATATGAATTATGTCCGTTTAAAAAATGCAACAAAATTGCTTCGTACCACAGACAAATCCGTTTTGGAAATTGCTCTTGAATTCGGTTACGATTCTCACGAAGGCTTTACAAAAGCATTTAAGAAAAAATACGGAGTTACTCCGAGCGAGTACCGTTCCAAAACAAAAAATCAGATAATGTATCTTGGTGAGATAACAGACAAAACTGTTGCTTCCCGTTTCATTCACAGCAACCCCGATTTTCAACTTGTTGATTCCGATATCGTTATTGATTATCTTCTTGAAAAAGATGCAAAGCGATATGGTTACTTTTGCACAACAATCAAATATTGCGGTTTTGAAATCGCCGCACCGAACGGTAATTTTGAAAACGGTTTTATCGGAATCGGTGACAACGGAAACGGTAAAAGTTATCTTGAAATTATGACGGATGATTTTAAACTTTTATCGGAATGGATAAAACGATTTCCGCAAAGAAAAACATTTTATTCAACAAAAGATGAAACAGAAATTTATAAAATTCTGAAGTCTTACGGAGTTGAAGAAAAACTGAAAGTTACACCGCAAACTTTGTATTCGGGAGAGGCGATTGAAGCAAAACTGCCCGACGGA
>JAZRLY010000038.1:0-40690 GCA_045647065.1 Acutalibacteraceae bacterium | reverse complement strand
CCGAAACCGTATTCGTATTGTTCATTGAAATAGTAAATTCCGTTCGGGAATTCAAACACAAGATTATGAAAATCGTTTGTAAATACAAAAAGAATGAGTGCGAAAGCGGGGATGTAAAGAAGATTGAGCCACCACGGCATTTTGTATGTTTCGGGTTTTCCGATATAGGTTGTGATAAACACTCCGAGAAGCGGAATGAGAATCATCGGAATGTAAAAAGCATACCACATATATCTGCAAAGGTCGGAGAATTCGGAAACAAAAAACCATTTCGTTGTTCTTTCTGCAAGCCAGAATGACATAAGCAGACCGACGGAAATCAGATAGGTTCGGATTCGTTTATCAAGAATTCTGCGCCGCACGGAAATAACCCAGCCGAACGACAGCGCAACAAAAATTATGTGAGGCAGAATTGTAAACGTGTTTCCTGAAAACGAGTTGGTAAGCGGAAAGTTGATGCCGTTATAGAGTATGCCTGCCATTGCAAGAACCATAGCACAGACAAGATAAATCAGAGTTTTTTTCTGTGTCTTGATCATATTCCGCCTCCTCTCATAATAATCTAATTTAAATAATAACATAAATATAATAAAAAATCTATATTTATTTCACGTAGTCTTTGTTTCAAAACTTTCAAAATAATCAAAAAATTAACATTAATAAACCCCGAATGGATTGCAAAAATAATAGAGCAAACGCAAATTGAATTTGAAGGGGTGTAACAGAAATGTCAAAGAACAACGCAGTAGTACCTCAGGCAAGAGCTGCTCTTGATCAGTTCAAGATGGAAGCTGCAAGAGAAGTTGGTGTTAACCTTAAGCAGGGTTACAACGGCGACCTCACTTCCAAGGAAGCAGGTTCAGTCGGCGGCCAGATGGTCAAGAAGATGATCGAAGCCTATGAAAACGGTATGAAATAAGTAAACTTCGGTTTGACGGGAGCTGTCGCGTTTCGCGGCGGCTCTTTGTTTTTTGTTTACAGTTATTTTTCATTTTGCATAATTTTTGTTCACATGGCGGTGTTGACGGATTTACATTTATAATATATAATATTACACTAAGATAGTATATTTTTAAATTTCAAAGTCGTTTCAGCCGCAGACGGATGGTGCGGTGAGAAGGAGTTTTTATATGACGAAAGAAGAAAAGATAAGGGTAATGCCGACCGTGGCTTTGCGCGGTCTGGTTGTTTTTCCCGATATGTTTATTCACTTTGATGTGGGCAGAGATAAGTCGATAAACGCCCTCAAAAAAGCTATGGATACCGATCAGGAGATTTTTCTTGTTACACAAAAAGATATCAGCATTGATGACCCCGATTACAACGACCTTTATGAGATCGGCGTTGTTGCAAGTGTAAAGCAGGTGCTCAAGCTTCCCGGAAAGAGCGGCAATGTGCGCGTTGCGGTTGAAGGTCTCTACAGAGCAAGACTTGTTCAGGGCTTTGACAGTGAAAAAAGCAATCATCTTAAAGCGATGATTTTCCCGATTGAAGAGCCTGCTGTAAAGAAAGACAACATTGACTACGAAAAGGCTCTTGTAAGACATACAAAGGATATTTTTGCGGATTATTCGGACTGTGCTCCGCAGATGCCCGCCGACCTTGTTACGAGCGTTCTTCAGAAAACAAAAGCGGGCGAACTTGCGGATTATATTGCGGGTAACATTATGCTTGAATATGAGGACAGACAGAGCATTCTTTCCGTTATCAATCCGATAAGAAGGCTTGAGGAGCTTTGTGTTCTTCTTACAAACGAAAGCAATCTTCTTGCAATTGAAGCCGATATCGGCGACAAGGTGCAGGATGCTATTGACAAGAATCAGCGTGAATATTATCTTCGCGAGCAGATGAAGGTTATTTCTCAGGAGCTTGGCGGCGGAGTTTCGCAGGAAGAGGAGCTTGACAGATTCAGAGAAACCATTTTCTTTATGAAAGCGCCCGATGAAGTCAAGGAAAAGCTTTTCAAGGAATGCGACAGACTTGAAAAATATTCACCGCAGTCGCCCGAAGCGGCAGTCAGCAGAAACTATATCGAAACCTGCCTTTCGCTTCCGTGGAATAAATTTTCGGATGAAAATACCGACATTGAAAAATCAAGAAAAATTCTCGAACGTGACCATTACGGACTCGATAAAATAAAAAAGAGAATTCTCGAATATCTTGCCGTGCGTGTGCTTGCACCCGATATCAAAGGTCAGATTATCTGCCTTGCAGGTCCTCCGGGAGTCGGCAAAACTTCAATCGCACGCTCTATTGCATCTGCAACGGGCAGAGAATATGTAAGAATTTCGCTCGGCGGCGTCAAGGACGAAGCAGAAATCAGAGGACACAGAAAAACATATATCGGCTCTATGCCGGGCAGAATCATAAATGCCATGCAGCAGGCGGGCACAAGCAATCCGCTTGTTCTTCTTGATGAAGTGGATAAGCTTTCGTCGGATTACAAAGGCGACCCGACATCGGCCCTTCTCGAAGTGCTCGACCCCGAGCAGAATTCAGCGTTCAGAGACCACTATATTGAGCTTCCGTTTGATTTGAGCAAGGTTGTGTTTATCACAACGGCGAATGTTGAATCGAATATTCCCGACCCTCTGCGTGACAGAATGGAGATTATTGAGCTCGGCAGTTACACAGCGGAAGAAAAGTTCAATATTGCAAAGAAGCATCTTATCCCCAAACAGATAAAGCAGCACGGACTCGCTCCGAAACAACTCAGAATAACCGACAAGGCACTCAGACTCATCATTGAAGGCTATACCCGTGAGGCGGGCGTGAGAAATCTTGAGCAGAGAATTGCCGCTGTGTGCAGAAAGTCTGCGATGGCGATAGTTGAGGGCAGCGCTGAAAAAGTTTCGGTAAAACCCGAAAATGTTGAGGAATATCTCGGTACGAGAAAATATAAAAACGATTCAATCGTGCGTGAAAACGAAGTCGGGGTTGTCAACGGACTTGCGTGGACAAGTGTCGGCGGCGATATGCTTGAGATTGAAACCGCAGTGCTTAAGGGCACGGGCAAGCTTGAACTGACGGGTTCTCTCGGCGATGTTATGCAGGAGAGTGCAAAGGCGGCGGTCAGCTATATCCGTTCGAAGGCGGATTCTCTTGCAATAAACGGAGATTTCTATAAGGAAAACGATATTCATATTCATGTGCCCGAAGGCGCAACTCCCAAGGACGGCCCTTCGGCGGGCGTTACGATTGCAACCTCGCTTGTTTCTGCTCTTTCGGGAATCAAGGTGCGCAAGGATGTTGCTATGACGGGTGAAATTACACTCAGAGGCAGAGTGCTTCCCATCGGAGGACTCAAAGAAAAGTCTATGGCGGCTTACAGAGCGGGAATCAAAACCGTTGTTATTCCTTATGACAACATTTCCGACCTTGATGAGGTTGATCCCGTAGTCAAAGAGGCGGTTGCCTTCAAACCTGTCAAGACAGTTGAGGCTGTGTGGGACATTGCTCTTGAAAAGACTGCAAAATCCGAAGAGACATCGGTTCAGCCCGTGAATGTCAGCAAATCTTCACGAGCATCAATAACACAATAAGGACTAAAAATATGAGATTTGATAAAATAGAATTTACTGCCGCTTACGGCACATCGAAGCAGCTTCCGCCTTCAAAAGAAACGGAAATTGTTTTCTCGGGACGCTCAAATGTCGGCAAATCATCACTGATAAATAAAGTTTTCAACCGCAAAAACCTTGCGAGAGTAAGCTCGGTGCCCGGAAAGACGATTACCGTCAATTTCTTCAAGGGTGACGGTGTTTACTTCGTTGACCTGCCCGGTTACGGCTATGCGAAGCGTGAGCAGAGCGAGAAAAAGCGCTGGGCAGAGCTTATGGAAGGCTATTTTCAGTCCGGCAGAAACATAAAGCTTGTCATTCAGCTTATCGATATGCGTCACGCACCGTCGGCAGATGATATGACGATGCTCAACTTCCTGCGCGAAAGCGGAATTCCGTTTATTATTGCTTTGACCAAGTGTGATAAGCTTAATAAAACAGAAACCGAAAAACGCAGAGCGGAGCTTGAAGAAGAGCTTGCAGATTATTCGGAGATAAAAAGAATCGAGTTCTCTTCCATAAAGGGAACGGGTGTTGAAGAAGTGAAGGCTGAAATTATCAGTGCTTCGAAGGGAGAATAAAAATGCTTGTAACAAAGTGTGTTTCGACAAACGAAAAAGGGCATCTGACAATCGAGGGTGCGGATGCGCTTGAGCTTGCCGAGCGTTTCGGTACGCCTCTGTATGTTTACAGCGAAAGCAAAATCAGGCAGAAAATAAGAGAGTTTATTCTTTCTGTCAACAAATACTATAACGGTAACGGAATGGTTGTTTACGCAAGCAAGGCATTCAGCTGCAAGGAAATGTACCGCATCTGTATGCAGGAAAATATCGGCATCGACGTTGTTTCGGGCGGCGAGCTTTACACCGCTCTTTCTGTCGGATTCCCCGCAGAAAAAATTGTTTTTCACGGCAACAACAAAACCCGTCAGGAACTTGTTGATGCAGTCGAAAGCGGTGTCGGCAGAATCATTGTTGACAATCTGACAGAGCTTAAATTGCTCGATTCGATTGCAAAAGAGCTCGGTAAGGTTGCGGGAATTATGCTCAGAATCAAGCCCGGCGTTGATGCTCATACCCACGATTTCATCAAGACGGGTCAGATTGATTCAAAATTTGGCTTTGCTCTTGAAACGGGCGAAGCAATGAATGCGGTCAAAACTGCAATTGCAATGGAGAATGTCAATCTCAGAGGTCTGCATTGCCACATCGGTTCGCAGATTTTCGATGTTGACCCGTTTGAACTTGCAGCAAAGATTATGCTTGAATTTTACAGAGATATCAAACTCGAAACAGGCAAGGAATTTGATGAACTCAACCTTGGCGGCGGTTTCGGAATCAAATATCTCAAGAGCGACAGCCATCAGCCTTACGGCGAATATATGAAGAATGTTGCGGCGGTTGTCGCTTCGTTTTCTCACGAACTCGGAATCAAAACACCCTTTATTCTTATTGAACCTGGCCGTTCAGTAGTCGGTGTAGCGGGTGTTACACTCTATACAGTCGGCAATGTCAAGAATATTCCCGATGTAAGAACCTTTGTTTCCGTTGATGGTGGTATGACAGATAACCCGAGATATGCTCTTTATAAGTCAGATTACGAAATTGTCTGCGCTGACAGAGCCGAAGAGGACAGAACGGAGATTGTCACCGTTGCGGGTAAATGCTGTGAAAGCGGCGACCTTATTCAGGAAAACACAAAACTTCAGCCGGTCAAGGCGGGGGATACACTCGCTGTTCTTTCAACCGGTGCATATAACTACTCAATGGCATCAAACTATAACCGTATTCCCAGACCTGCAGTTGTTATGGTTAAGGACGGCGAGGCAAGAGTTGTTGTCAAGAGAGAAACCTATGAACAGATAACTGCAAACGATATCTGATTTTGTAAAAGGAAGTGTTACAATGCCACTTGTCAGAATGATAGCCGACAGCGTGCGTCTTGTTTCCGAGCAGACGGACAGATTCAAAACCGGACGCATTTCGGTTTCTATGGCATTACCTATGGATGATAAAATGGCGGCAAATTCGCTGCTGATATTCCTTCTGAAGCGTTCGTGCAAGGAATATCCGGATTTTTCGCTTCTTAACGGCAAACTCGACGAGCTTTACGGCGCGAGTCTTTCTGCGTCGGTTATGAAGTCGGGCGAATCGCAGGTGCTGAGCCTTTCGCTGACATTTCTTGATGACCGTTTTGCGCTTACCGATGAAAGCATCGCAGAGCAGTGCGCAAAGCTTCTTGCAAGTATGATTTTCTCTCCCAACTGCAAAAACAGCAGCTTCGGCGCAGAAAATCTTGCCGCTGAAAAGAGACTTCTTATCCAGCGCATCGAAGAAGAACTTAATGACAAACGAACCTATGCTTTCAACCGATGCATAAGCTATATGTGTGCAAACGAAGCATACGGTAAAGATAAATACGGCACAATCGAAGAAATCGAAAAAGTAAAAATGGCAGATGTTTATTCTGCATGGAAAAACCTTCTTTCAACTGCAGTTTTCCAGATTACCGTTGTCGGCAGCAGCAGTGCGGACGATGTAGCCGATATTTTTGCAAAGAAATTCGAAAAAATCGAAAGAACTCCCGCGAAACCCGAAACCGTTTTCTACAAGAGAGGCGGTCATTTTAACAGATTCGAGGAGAAGTTCCCCGTCAATCAGGGTAAGCTCGTTATCGGCTTCAGGTCGGGTATGACCAACAGCCGGGATAATCTTGCGGCAGTGACGGTTATGAACGATATTTTCGGAATGGGAACCTATTCCAAGCTGTTTATGAATGTCCGTGAAAAGCTCAGCCTTGCTTATTATTGTTGGTCAAGACTGATTGCAAGCAAGGGTCTTGTGCTTGTTGAAGGCGGAATCGATACCGATAAGGAAAAGAAGGTTTCTGCCGAAATTCTCGCTCAGCTTTCGGATTTGAGAAACGGCAAAACCGACCCCGAAGTGCTTGATTCTTCAAAGCGTTCACTCAAAGAGAGACACACATTCACAACTCCGGAGGGAATCTGCGCATGGTACGCTTCACAGGTGCTTGAGAATGAAATACTGACACCCGAAAGTCTTAATGAAGAAATCGAAAAGGTGACTATGGAGCAGGTTTGCGAAGCTGCAAAGAAGCTTTCGATTGACACAATATTTATGCTTTCGGCTGAATCGGGGGAGGGCGAAGAGAATGCAGATTAAGCAGATAACAAACGAAAAGCTCGGTGAGAGCGTTTTCTGTGCCCGCCACGAATCGGGTCTTGAAATAAGAGTTATGCCCAAAGCGGGCTATTCATCGGCATATGCTGTTTTCGGTGTAAAGTACGGCTCAATCGATACCGCCGTAAAGAATGAAAACGGCGAATTCGAGATGATTCCCGAAGGTACGGCTCATTTTCTTGAGCACAAACTTTTTGAGAGTGAAGATTTAAATGCATTTGAGCGCTTTGCCAAAACGGGCGCGAGTGCAAATGCTTACACAAGTTTCGAAAAAACGGCATATCTTTTCAAAGGCTCGGAGAATATCGGAGAATCCCTTGAAATCCTTCTTGACTTTGTTCAGAATCCCTATTTCACTCAGCAGACCGTTGAGAAAGAGCAGGGCATTATCGGTCAGGAAATCCGTATGTATCAGGATTTGCCCGACTGGCAGGTTATGTTCAACCTTCTCCGTGCGCTTTACAGCTCTCATCCCGTCAGAATAGATATCGCGGGCACACAGGAATCAATTGCCAAAATTGATGCCGACCTGCTTTACAGACTTTATAAGAATTTCTATAATCCTGCAAATATGGTGCTTTGTGTTGCCGGTGCTATCGAACCTCAGGAGGTCTTTGACATCGTTGACAGATGCATAAAAGAAGCTGATGCAAAGCCGGCAGAAAGGAAATTCGAAAAAGAAAGCGGAAAACCCGTTCAGGCATATATTGAGGAACAGCTTTCCGTTGCTCAGAAGCAGTTCCTTCTCGGATTCAAGGAAGAACTTGATGAGCCTCTTCTCAGCCTTGAGGATGAAATCGCATCCGAAATTGTGCTTGAAGCGCTTTGCGGAAAATCATCTCCTCTGTTCAAGCGTCTGCTTGACGAAGAGCTGATTGATATGGGATTTGGATCGGAAATGTTCAACGGATTCGGATTCTCGTGCGTTATGCTTGGCGGAACAAGTGCCGACCCCGAAAAGACCGCGGAAATCATCAAGGCAGAAATCGCTAAGGCACAGGCAGACGGAATTGATCCCGTAGCTTTCGAAAGAGCAAAGCGCAAGTTCTACGGACGCTATGTTATGTGCTATAACGATATTGACGATATAGCCAATATGATGATGAATCTTTATTTCAACGATTATGAACCGTTTGCAGAACTTGAAGCCTGCAAGAATCTTACAATTGAAAAAGCGCAGGAAAGGTTGAATGTTCTCAAAGCGGAAAACAGCGCTCTTTCGGTTATAAGTCCGATTGCATAAAAGGAAAGAAGGAATTTGAAAATGTCGGATTATGCAGTTGTTTATTTCACGGGTATCAAACGCGGTTTCAGCGTGCCGAGCGTGCTCGCCGATTTTTCGATATTCGGAATTGACATTGAAATCAAATTTTACGGAGCGATTATCGCTTTCGGCTTTTTGCTTGCCGTGCTTTTCGGCGGCAGAATGGCTTACAAATGGAAAATGAGCCTTGATAAGATGGTTGATGTTCTTATCTACGGAACAATCGCCGCTATCATCGGCGCAAGGCTTTATTATGTATTCTCAAAATGGGATTATTACGGTACGCATCTTTCCGAAATACCCCAAATCTGGGAAGGCGGACTTGCTATTTACGGCGGAATCATCGGCGGACTTGTTGCGGCATATTTTGTGTGCAAAGTCAGAAAGATGAATTATTTCAATCTGCTTGATATGGCAACGATGAGTCTTCTCATCGGTCAGGGTATCGGCAGATGGGGCAACTTCACAAACCAGGAAGCTTTCGGCGTCAACACAGACCTTCCCTGGGGTATGTGGAGTGAAAAGGTTGCCGCAGATGTCATGAGAAATCAGGAACTTTATGCTTCAAAAGGCTTTGAAGTTGACCCGATGCTTCCTGTTCATCCGACATTCCTTTACGAATCAATCTGGTGTCTCCTCGGTTTCTTTGTTCTTTATTTTATCTGCTGCAAGGCAAGAAAATTCAGCGGACAGATTGCGTTGTGCTACGGAATCTGGTACGGACTTGAAAGAACAATTGTTGAAGGATTGCGTACGGACAGCCTTTATATCGCAGGCACAACAATCAGAGTTTCGCAGGCAATTTCGGCGGCTCTTGTTGTGATATGTGCCGTATTGCTGGTTGTTCTTTTGCGTAAATATATTAAGAATCCCAAGCCCATCGACGGAGTAGATTTCTTCCTTGAAGAGCAGCTTAAAGCTGAGGCTGAAGCAAAGAAAATTGCAATTGAAACAGTTGAAGAAACAGAAACAACTGAAAATGAGGAGGTTGAATCCGATGTGCAAAATAATTGACGGTAAAGCAATAAGAGAATATAATCTTGAAAAGATTTCGGAGCAGGTTGAGGAACTTAAAGCAAACGGAATCCTCCCGACACTTGCGGTTATCATTGTCGGCAACGACCCCGCTTCAAGAATTTACGTTAACAACAAAAAAGCGGCATGCGAAAGAACGGGTATGCGTTCGCTTGAATATGCTCTTCCCGAGGAAACAACAACCGAAGAGCTTCTTGAACTTATCGATAAGCTGAATGCGGATAAATCCGTCAACGGTATTCTCTGTCAGCTTCCCGTTCCCAAACATATCAACAAGAATCTTGTTCTTGAAAGAATTTTGCCTGAAAAGGATGTTGATTGCTTCCACCCCGAAAATGTCGGCAGACTCTGCATCGGCAACGGCGAACTTGTGCCCTGCACTCCGATGGGAATGGTCAAAATGCTCGAATACGAAGGCATTGACCCCACAGGCAAGCACTGCGTAATCATCGGCAGAAGCGACATCGTCGGCAAGCCTATGGCAATGCTTATGCTTGCAAGAAACGCAACGGTCACAATCTGCCATTCAAAAACACAGAATCTTGCCGAAATAACAAAGCAGGCGGATATCCTTGTTGCAGCTGTCGGCATTGCGAAGTTTGTTAAGGCGGATATGGTTAAGGAGGGCGCAATCGTTCTCGATGTCGGTATGGACAGAGATGAAAACGGCAAGCTCTGCGGCGACGTTGATTTCGATGAAGTCAAGGATAAGTCATCGATGATAACTCCCGTGCCCGGCGGTGTCGGACCGATGACAATCGCAATGTTAATGAGAAATACGCTTACTGCTGCGAAAATTCAGAATAAATAACGTTATATATAACAAAAAGAAAGGATGGAAAGATATGAAAAAGATTTACAGAAGCAAAACAGACAGAAAACTCCTCGGCGTGCTTGGCGGATTTGCAAAATATTTCAATATTGATGCAACCGTGCTCAGAATCATTTATGTTCTTCTCTCGCTTTTTGTTCTCGGTTGCCCGATAATCATTTATCTTATTGCAGCTCTGATTATTCCGGAAGAGCCTGAAAATACCGATTATCAGCAGGCAAATTATACTCCCTGCGACGAAGAGCAGGAATAAGCGAAAAATTCTCAAAAAAACATTTGACAACGCTTGAATGTTGTGCTATAATCTCATATGCCGCATATTCGGGGCGGGTGACTTATGCCCAAAAACAGATATAATCTGTGCCTCCGGTAACCCACTTATAAGAGTTACAGAATAGCGAGTCTTAAAGAAAAGGAATGAAAATCCGATGTACGCAATTATCGAAACAGGCGGCAAGCAGTATAAGGTTGAAGCCGGCGATGTAATTTTCATCGAAAAGCTTGGCGCAGAAGAAGCAAGCGAGTACACCTTTGACAAGGTTATCGCAGTTGGAACCGACGACGGTATCACCGTTGGTGCACCCTATGTAGCAGGTGCAAGCGTTTCAGCAAAGATTGTCAAGAACGGCAAGGCAAAGAAAATCACCGTTATGACTTACAAGCCCAAGAAGAACTCAAAGAGAAAGATGGGCCACAGACAGCCTTACACCAAGGTTGAAATCTCTGCTATCAACGCATAAGAATTTCTCAAAATGATTAGGGTTAAATTCTTAATCGGTAACAAACAACTCACAGGCTTTGAAATAAAAGGTCACGCGATGTTTGCCGAAAGCGGCAGCGACGTTGTGTGCGCAGCGGTTTCTTCGGCGGCTTTTATGGCGGCGAACACGATAACCGAAATCATCGGTGCAAATGCCGATGCAAGCGCTCAGGACGGAATGATGCGCGTAACCCTCGGTCAGTCGGATGAGCAGACGGAAACGGTGCTCAGAGGTCTGGAGCTTCATTTGACGGAGCTTTCAAAGCAATATCCCGAAAACATCAAAATAATCTACGGAGGTGTAAAGTAATGCTTAAGATAAATGTACAGCTTTTCGCTCATAAGAAAGGTATGGGTTCAACCCGTAACGGCCGTGATTCAGAGTCAAAGAGACTCGGCGCTAAGAGAGCTGACGGTCAGTTTGTTCTTGCAGGTAACATCCTTGTAAAGCAGAGAGGTACTCACATCCATCCCGGCAACAACGTTGGCAGAGGTTCAGATGATACTCTCTTCGCACTCATCGACGGAACAGTTAAGTTCGAGCGTATGGGTAAGGACCGCAAGAAGGTAAGCGTTTACGCTGTTGAGCAGTAATTACTGAAAATGATAAAGGACACAGTCAATCGACTGTGTCCTTTTTGTCTGTCGATAAAGTCGCTGAATGACGTTTTTTCTCCCATCGACGTACCTTTGTACGACTTCGGTCGAAGAAAACGCCATTCAACTTTCTTTCTCAACAGACACAGATTTTTACAAAACCTCTTTCAGATACATACCGGTATATGATTTCTTGCACTTCGCAACCTCTTCGGGTGTGCCCTGAGCAACAATTTTTCCGCCGCCGCTTCCACCCTCGGGTCCGAGGTCGATGATATGGTCAGATACTTTTATGACATCGAGATTATGCTCAATAACGATAACGGTGTTACCTTTATCAGCAAATCTCTGAAGAACTTCAATAAGTCTGTGCACATCGGCAGTGTGAAGTCCCGTTGTCGGCTCGTCAAGGATATAAACCGTTCTGCCCGTTGAGATTTTGGAAAGCTCGGTTGCAAGCTTCACTCTCTGTGCCTCGCCGCCCGAAAGAGTTGTTGCGGGCTGACCGATTTTGATATAACCCAGACCGACATCGTAAAGAGTCTTGATTTTACGGTGTATTTTCGGAATGCTTTCGAAGAAATTCATTCCCTCTTCAACTGTCATTTCAAGAACATCGTGGATGGTCTTACCTTTGTACTTGACTTCAAGAGTTTCTCTGTTATATCTTTTTCCGCCGCAGACCTCACACGGCACATAGATATCGCTCATAAAGTGCATTTCAATTTTGACTATTCCATCGCCCTGACAAGCTTCACATCTGCCGCCTTTTACATTGAATGAAAACCTGCTCGATTTATAGCCTTTTTTCTTTGAGTCAACTGTTGAGGCGAAAAGCTCGCGGATGTCGTTAAAAACTCCCGTATAGGTTGCGGGGTTTGAACGCGGAGTGCGTCCGATGGGAGATTGGTCAATATTGATAACCTTATCAAGATGCTCTGCGCCCGTGATTCTGTCATGGTCACCCGGATTTTTCTTTGCGCCGTTGAGCTCGGTTGCGAGGTGTTTGTTGAGAATTTCATTGATGAGCGAGGATTTACCCGAGCCTGAAACGCCCGTCACGCTGATGAATTTTCCGAGGGGGAATTCAACATCAATATTTTTGAGGTTATTTTCTTTAGCGCCGTATACAACAAGCGATTTGCCGTTGCCTTCTCTGCGCTTTTCGGGCAGAGGAATATATTTCTTGCCGCTCAGATACTGACCGGTTATTGAATTCTCGCAGTTAATGATGTCGTTTATATCACCGCAGCAGACAATTTCGCCGCCGTGAATGCCCGCGCCGGGTCCGACGTCAACAATGTAATCGGCAGAGCGCATTGTCTCCTCGTCGTGCTCGACTACAATAAGAGTGTTGCCGAGGTCGCGAAGTTCCTGCAAGGTTTTGAGAAGTTTTGAATTGTCGCGCTGATGCAGACCTATGCTCGGCTCGTCGAGTATATAAAGAACGCCCATAAGAGATGAACCGATTTGCGTTGCAAGGCGGATTCTCTGTGCCTCACCGCCCGAAAGAGTAGCGGATGAGCGAGCGAGGGTAAGGTAATTTAAGCCAACACTTGAAAGAAAATTGAGCCTGCTTCTTATTTCTTTTATAATCTGTTCCGCAATCATCTTGTCTCTTTCACTGAGATTCAGACTGTCGAGAAATTCAATTTCTTCGTCGATGGATTTGTTGACAAATTCGTCAATGTTAATGCCGCCGACGGTAACACCGAGTGATTCCTTGCGAAGCCTTGCACCGCCGCATTCGGGACATTTCACGGTTGACATATAGCCTTCGATTTCGGCTCTTGACCACTCGCTGGTGGTTTCTCTGTAACGGCGTTCGAGGTTGTTGATAACGCCCTCAAAATCGGTCATATATGTGCCGCTGCCGTATTCGCTCTTGCGTTCAAGTTTGATTTTTTTACCGCCAGTGCCGTAAAAAACAACATCCTTTGCTTTTTTTGAAAGATCTCTGAACGGAGTGTCGAGTGAAAAATCATAAGCGTTTGCGACGCCTTCGTAATACATCTGTGCAATTGTGCCGCCGTCGCTTGTTGACCAACCGCTCGCTTTGATTGCACCCTCACGAATGGAAAGTGAGTCGTCGGGCACAACCATTTTCGGGTCAACTTTCATAAGCACGCTCAATCCCGAGCAATTCGGGCAAGCACCGAACGGGTTATTGAATGAAAACGAGCGGGGTTCAAGCTCTTCAATGCTCACACCGTGTTCGGGACATGCATAGTTGAGTGAATAGAGCATTTCTTCTCCGCCGATGACGTCAATCAGAAGCAGACCGTCGGTAAGGTTTGTTGCCGTTTCGATTGAATCGGCAAGCCTTGAACGGATTCCGTCTTTGATGACGAGTCGGTCAACGATAACTTCAATGTTGTGCTTTATATTCTTTTCAAGCTTTATTTCTTCGGATAAATCATAGGTTATGCCGTCAATGCGTACTCTTGCGAAACCGCTTTTACGGATTGAGTCAAGCTCTTTTACATATTCGCCCTTCTTGCCTCTTGCAATGGGCGCCATAACCTGAATTTTTGTGCCTTCGTCGAGCGAAAGCACCTGAACGGTGATGTCGTCAACTGTCTGTCTGCTGATTTCTCTGCCGCATTCGGGGCAGTGGGGTATGCCGATTCTGGCATAAAGCAGACGAAGATAGTCATAAATTTCCGTGACCGTGCCGACGGTTGAACGGGGATTCTTCGAAGTTGTTTTCTGGTCGATAGAGATAGCAGGGGAGAGACCCTCAATGCTTTCGACATTGGGCTTTTCCATCTGACCAAGGAACTGTCTTGCGTATGACGAGAGGGATTCGACATATCTTCTCTGACCCTCAGCATAAATTGTGTCAAAGGCGAGAGAGGATTTTCCCGAGCCCGAAAGACCCGTGAAAACGACGAGTTTGTCACGGGGTATTGTTATATCAACATTTTTAAGGTTGTGCTCTTTCGCACCCTTAACGGTTAAATTTTTTACAGCCATTTATTATTTACCTCGTCTGAGTTTTTCAATACGGTCGCGAAGATAAGCAGCGTGTTCAAATTCAAGGATTTTTGCCGCCGCTTTCATTTCTGCTGTGAGCTTGAGAATCATTGCTTCGCGCTCTTTGCGGCTCATCTTTGAGATTGCTTTTTCTTCGTCTCCCTTGGCAGATATTTCGATTATTTCGTGAACATCCTTGACGATTGTTTTCGGTGTGATGCCGTGTTCTTCATTATATTTCATCTGCTTTTCGCGGCGTCGCACGGTTTCGGTTATTGCTCTTTCCATTGACGGAGTAACATTATCCGCATACATTATAACCGTGCCTTCGGCGTTACGCGCCGCTCTGCCTATGGTCTGGATAAGAGATGTTTCGGATCGCAAAAAGCCTTCTTTATCCGCATCGAGAATTGCAACGAGCGAAACCTCGGGGATATCAAGACCCTCGCGCAGAAGGTTGATACCGATAAGAACATCAAAGTCGCCCAGACGCAGACCGCGGATGATTTCCATTCGTTCAATCGTGTCTATATCGTGGTGCATATAGCGGACCTTGATATCAAGATTCTCAAGGTAATCTGTCAGGTCTTCCGCCATACGCTTTGTGAGCGTTGTAACGAGCACTCGTTCTCCCTTTGCGGTTCTTGCATTGATTTCCGAAACAAGGTCGTCAATCTGACCTTCGGTGGGTCTGACGGATATTTCGGGATCAAGCAGACCTGTTGGCCTTATGACCTGTTCGGCAATCTGTGCGCTCTTTTCTTTTTCGAATTCGCCCGGAGTTGCGCTGACAAAAACTTTCTGTCCCGTTCTTTCATAGAATTCATCAAAAGTCAGCGGTCTGTTATCGTAGGCCGAGGGCAGGCGGAATCCGAATTCAATCAGACTTTCTTTTCTCGCTCTGTCGCCGCCGTACATCGCTCTTACCTGCGGCAGTGTGACATGAGATTCGTCAACAAAAAGAAGATAATCGTCGGGGAAATAGTTGAGAAGAGTGAAAGGGGATGAGCCTGCGGGTCTGCCCGACATAATTCTTGAATAGTTTTCAATACCCTTGCAGAATCCTGTTTCACGCAGCATTTCGATATCATATTCGGTGCGCTGACGGATTCTCTGTGCTTCGAGAAGTTTGCCGTTTTCTTCAAAAAACTTGACTCTGTCAAGCATTTCACCGTGAATTTGTGTTATTGAACGCTCCATTTTTTCGGGAGCGATAACATAGTGGGATGCGGGATAAATCGCCGCGTGTGAAAGCACACTTTTGACCTGACCCGTGAGCGCATTTATTTCGCTTATGCGGTCAATTTCATCGCCGAAAAATTCAACTCTTATTCCGTTTTCGTTTGAATAAACAGGGAAAATTTCAACAACATCGCCTCTGACGCGGAATTTGTTACGGCTGAAATCAATATCATTTCTTTCGTACTGAATCGAAACAAGCTTTTCTATCAGCTCATCGCGGCTTTTCTCCATTCCCGTGCGAAGAGAAATAACCATACTTCGGTAGTCAATGGGGTCACCGAGAGTGTATATGCACGAAACGCTGGCAACGATGATTACATCGCGTCTTTCCGAAAGCGCGGAGGTTGCGGAGTGGCGGAGTTTATCAATTTCATCGTTGACGGCGGAGTCTTTTTCGATATAAGTATCCGTTGTGGGAATATATGCTTCGGGTTGATAATAATCATAGTATGACACAAAATATTCAACTGCATTTTCGGGGAAAAATTCACGGAATTCCGAGCAAAGCTGGGCGGCAAGAGTTTTGTTGTGAGCAAGAATAAGCGTGGGTCGGTTGACCTTCTCAATGATGTTTGCCATCGTGAAAGTCTTGCCCGAGCCGGTAACGCCCAGAAGAGTCTGCTCGCCGTATCCTTTGTTGATACCGTCAACAAGCTGTGCAATTGCCTGAGGTTGGTCGCCCGTCGGCTTAAATTTTGAATGAAGCTTGAATTTATCCATAAATATTCTCCCGTCAAAACTATGAACAAATGTTCATTTAATTATATCATATTTATTTTTAAATGTAAACTGTTATTTTTAATTTATTTTATCTTTATAACATTTTTCATAAACGGGTGTCATTGCACGGCTTTGTTTGTTGACAATTTCTACAAATAGTGATATTATATCTTAAAGATGTTTCGGCAAATACATCTTCATTGAAACGGAGTGAATCAATTGAAAGGTATCATTCTTGCGGGCGGTTCAGGTACTAGGCTTTACCCTCTGACTATGGTGACCAGTAAGCAGCTTCTGCCCGTTTATGACAAACCTATGATATATTATCCCCTGTCAACGCTTATGCTTGCAGGTATCAGAGAAATTCTTATTATTTCAACCCCGACGGATACTCCCAAATTCCGCGAACTTCTCGGAAACGGAAGGCAGTTCGGTCTTAATCTTTCGTATGCGGTTCAGCAAAGCCCCGACGGTCTTGCCCAGGCATTTATCATCGGTGAAGAATTTATCGGTGACGATGATGTTGCGATGATTCTCGGCGATAATATTTTTTACGGCAACGGTTTGGGTCATATGCTCAGACAAGCGGTGAAAAATAAAAACAGAGCAACCATTTTCGGATATTATGTTGACAATCCGCAGGCGTTCGGCGTTGTTGAATTCGATGAAAACGGAGTTCCCGTTTCAATTGAAGAAAAGCCTGCAGTTCCAAAGTCGAACTATGCGGTAACAGGTCTTTATTTTTACGATAACAGAGTTGTTGAGTATGCAAAATCGCTCAAGCCGTCAAAACGCGGTGAGCTTGAAATAACCGATATCAACCAGATGTATCTTCAGAACGGCGACCTTGATATCAAGCTTATGGGCAGAGGCTTTGCGTGGCTTGATACGGGTACCGTTGAAAATCTTATGGATGCGGCGAACTTTATCAGAACAGTCGAAAGACTTCAGGGCATCAAGATTTCTGCGCCTGAAGAGATTGCATACAATATGCGCTGGATAAGCAGAGAAGCTCTGCTCCGTTCAGCTGAAAAATACGGAAAATCATCCTACGGCCAGCATCTCAGGTCTGTTGCTGAAGGCAGGATTCTTTATTCCACCACTAAACCCGGTGAAAGGCCTTGCTGGGGTACGGAGGCAAAAAATGAAACTGAATGAAACCGCAATCAGCGGCGTTTTTGAAGCCGAGCCCCAGGTTTTCGGTGATAACCGCGGTTGGTTTTGCGAAACATATTCAAAAAAAGAGTTTGAAAAAGTCGGCATAAAAGCCGACTTTGTTCAGGATAACCGTTCTTTTTCTGCGAAAAAAGGAACTCTCAGAGGACTGCATTGCCAGAAAAATCCTATGGCGCAGGCGAAACTCGTTTCGTGCATCAAGGGTGCGATTCTCGATGTTGCGGTTGATATCCGTAAAGGCTCGCCCACATATATGAAATGGGTTGCGGTTGAGTTGAGTGCAGAAAACAAAAAAATGCTTTTTATTCCCAAAGGCTGTCTCCATGGTTTTGTCACTTTGACGGACGATGTTGAAATCGCGTATAAGGTTGATGAATTTTATTCGCCTGAAAACGACAGAAGCATTCGTTTTGATGATGCCGAAATCGGTGTTGAGTGGGGAATAACAGACCCTGTTCTTTCCGAAAAAGATAAAAACGCACCGCTTTTCAAAGACAGTGACGTTGATTTTGAATTCTAAAAATTTCCGATAAAACAAAGAATAAAGCACCCGTTTTAACTCATAATAACTTCGAGAAAGTCATTAAGGAGTTGAAACGAATGCTTGATAAAATTTCACTGGCCCTTGTAATCGTCGGTGCACTTAACTGGGGCAGCATCGGTCTGTTTCAGTTTGACCTTGTTGCATGGATTTTCGGCGGTCAGGGCGCAATTCTCAGCAGAATTGTCTACACGCTTATTGCCCTCGCAGGTGTCTGGTGCGTGTCACTTCTTTTCAGAGACACCGAAAGCCTTGTCGAAACAGGCACAGACGATATTCAGTAAAACGAAAGCTGTCGACTTTTAAAGTCGGCGGCTTTTTTTATTTCTTCTTAAGTCTTTCGCAAAGCTCTCTGTCAGGAGTTACCCACATTGTGTTATATGTGTGATAAATAACTTTGCCCGGTTTTGCACCTGTCGGTTTTTTGAGCATACGGACTTCCGTGTAGTCAACCGCAACCTGCGATGATTCGCGTCCTCCGCTGTGATATGCAGCAAGTATCGCCGCCTGACGGCAAGTCAGTTCGGGGATTATATCGCCGTTGCCGATAACAACAACGTGGGAACCGGGAATTTTCTGGGTATGGAACCAGGAATCGTCCTTTGCAGCGGTTTTGAATGTCAGAAGGTCATTCTGAACATTGTTTCTGCCGACAAGTATAGTATAGCCGTCATCGGAAACATATTCCATCGGAGGCATCGGCTTTGCCTTTTTTGTTTTATCGTTCTTTGCACGCTTCAGATATCCCTGCTCATAAAGCTCGTTGCGGATTTCTGCAAGCTCTGTGTAGCCGTCTGCGCGGTTGACGGAGTCGATAACCGATTCAAGGTAGGCAAGCTCCTGCTCACTCTGCTCAATCAGCTCTCCGAGCATGCTTTCGGCGGTTTTGGCTTTGCGGTATTCCTTGAAATATTTCTGTGCATTTGCCGCAGGAGAAAGTGCAGGGTCGGCGGCAATGCGGGTGATTTCATTATTATTGTAATAGTTTTCAAGGTCGTAGAAAAGCGAGCCTTTTTCGAGCCTGTACTGGTTTGCAAGAATGAGTTCCGCGTTGACTCGCAGAGTGTCGCGGTCCGCGCAGGCTTCGAGTTCGGCCTGTCTGCTCTGCAGTTTTCTTGCGGCTCTTGCGGCAGCGTTGTTGAGCAGTTTGAGAAGCGACTGACTGCGCTGACGGGTTCTTTCAAAGCGGTCTTTTTCGTAATAAAAGTCGTCGAGAAGCTCCGAAAAACTCTCAAATGGTCTTGCAGTGACGGTAAATCCGTATTGCGTGATATCGGTGAATGTAAAGTCATATGGCTTTACATTTTCACGCATCAGCATTGTCGGAGAAGCCTTGCCCGAAATCAGGAATTCTTTGATTACCGAAAGCTTTGACGCAAGGCGCTGTTCGTTTATTTCGTTCATTTCCGATGTGCCGATGTCGCCGCCGCACGCAAATGAAGCGATTTCACGGCTTATCAAGGGAGAAACTCCCTCAAGAGTTTCAAGAATTGCGCCCGAAAGACGCTTTCCGACACAGTTTTTTATTGATGAAACAGCGAAATTAATGTCTGTTTCAGCCAAATTCAGCTTGTTCTGACGAGGCGGAAACTCATATCTGAATGTCGGCAGAATCTGTCTTACCGACGATTGTGTAAAGTCAACACGCTTTACGGAATCCACAATTGTTCCGTCGGAATTGACAAGGATGATGTTGCTGTGTTTTGCCATGATTTCCACGCAAAGGGTGAAGGTGACGGCATCTCCGATTTCGTTTGTGCCCGCAAGGTCGATAAAAACAACGCGGTCAAGTCCGAGCTGACGGATGTTTGTTATCGTTGCGCCCGTCAGATGCTTTCTGAAAAGCATACAGAGCATAGGAGGAGTTGCGGGGTTTTCGGGTGCTCTTGCCGTCAGGTGAAGCCTCGGACTGTTTGCTGATGCTGACACAAGCAGACGGTAAGCTCCCTCTCTTGAACGCAGATGAAACACCAGCTCGTCTTTTGATGGCTGGTGTATTTTTTCTATACGGCTTCCGACGATAAATCGGGAAAGCTCTTGTTTTAAAAGATTTATAGTAATTCCGTCAAGGGGCATAGTTTTATCCTCTGTTAATAGTATTCAACCGGTGATTTCTGCGGAATGATTTCGACTTCGCATTCAAAATTTTCTTTGATTCTGTTTGCAAGCACGGCGACAACGGGATTTTCCGTTTCGAAATGACCTGCCGCAATAAGCGTTATTCCCAGCTCATATGCTGCAAGGAATTCGTGGTGCTTCGCTTCACCCGTGATATAAGCATCACATCCGCTTTCTGCAACGGCATGGAGAAAATCTCCGCCTGCACCGCCGCAGAGAGCAACGGTGTCAATTGTTTTACCGCAGTCTGCAACCTGAACGCCTGTTGAAAGCCTGTCCGCAACAAGCATTGCGAGAGCGTCAGCTTCGGTTTCGTCAATAACAACCTTTCGTATCATTGCGGTTTCGCCTGAATCAGAAAGCGGTACGGGATTTTTGAATCCGAGAGTTTCTGCAAGCACATCGTTGACTCCGCCGCTTGCGCAGTCAAGCGAGGTGTGCGCGCATATTGCTGATATGCCGTTTGCAGCAAGCATATATGAAACATCACCGTCAAGAAAGCTTTTGACCGGTCTGAAGATGACGGGATGATGGCTGACTATCAGCTCAATTCCTCTTTCGGTCGCATATTTTACCGCATCGGCGGTGATGTCAAGCACAACGCCGATTTTTGGAATTTCACGGCAGGGATTTCCGATAAGAAGTCCGCTGTTATCCCATTCGCATTGTTTTTCAAAGGGCGCGATTGAGTCGATGAAATCGTAAATATTTTTAACTGTCGGTCTGCATTCCATTGATTGTTTCCTCCAGCTCGTTTGTTACTTTTTCAAGATATTCCGCGTTTTCGGAAGTGCCGTGAATTTTTTCGGCTTCAAGTTTCTTTTTCAGGCGAGAGTTTATGTTTTTAAGAAAAAGTTTTGCTTCTTTCTTTTTACATTTTGAAAGCTCGCCCGAATATATGTAGGAAATCGGTTTCTCTTTGATTTCTCCCGTGTATTCCGCCGCCATAGCGCAGTAAAGCTTGCCCGAGTCAATACACGCATCCTCAAAAAGAATCTCAAATCCGTTTTCAACGAAAAATCTTCGGATATCCTCTGCGTGCGACTGCGGCTGAACGATAATTCTTTTTCTCTTGTCCTTAAGCCAGTATGTGCGTGAAACAAGCTGTTCCATAAGAGTGCCGCCCATTCCGCACATAATAAAATCATCGGCCTCAAACGGTTCTATTTCATCGAAGCCGTCCGAAAGCCTGAGTGTTATTTTTTCTTCAATTGAGTAAGCTTCAACCGTCTTTTTTGCATTCTCAAGCGGACCCTTGCGCACATCGCACGCAAGAGCCTTCGGAGAAATGCCGCGGAGAATCAGATAAGCGGGCAGATAGGCGTGGTCTGTGCCGATATCGGCAACGGCATTGCCGTTTCTGACCATCCTTGCCGCCATTAGCATTCTTTCGCTGAGGTTAATCATTATTTTGCAAGAAATGCGTTGATTTTTGCAATGAGTTCGTCAGCGTTAACGCCGTGAACCATGCATGCCTGAGCAACGCTTTCGTTTCTTGCTGAAGGGCAGCCGAGGCAGTGCATACCCATCTCAAGGAAGAAGGGAGCAACTTCGCGGTTAGCATCGAGGATTTCGCCGATTTTCATATCTTTTGTGATTTCTGTCATGATAAAAACATCCTTTCGTTTGTTGAAATACACAATTAGTATATCACATCGGTGAGATAATATCAACCTTGCTTTTTTAAAAATTATTTAATTATTATAGTGACTTTTATAAAGTATTGTGTTATACTAAACTGTATTGTTATAAACCGACGGGGTGAATCTATGTTTGAGCAGATTATCAATGTTGACAGAATGGAGCAGGCGGTGAGCCTTTTCGGAAGCTTTGACGAAAATGTGAAGCTTATCGAAAAGGAATTCGGCGTGTCGGTTATCAGCCGCGGCTCCGAGCTTAAGGTTGCGGGCGAAGCCGAGAATGTGCAGAAAGGCGTGCGCGCAATCAACGGACTTCTCACTCTCATCAACAGAGGCGAATCGCTCAGCGACCAGAATGTACGCTATGTTCTTTCTCTTGTCAATGACGGCAACGAGGATAAGCTTGTTCATATGGCGGCGGACTGCGTGTGCATAACCTCAAAGGGTAAGCCTGTAAAACCCAAGACCCTCGGTCAGAAAAAATATATCGAAACAATCCGTAACAACACAATCACCTTCGGCATCGGACCTGCGGGCACAGGAAAAACTTACCTTGCCGTTGCAATGGCGGTAACAGCTTTCAGAGCAAAGGAAATCAACCGCATTGTGCTGACCCGACCTGCCGTTGAAGCGGGCGAAAAGCTCGGTTTCCTCCCCGGTGATCTGCAGTCGAAGGTTGACCCGTATTTAAGACCACTTTACGATGCTCTTTTTGATATGCTCGGTGCAGAGAATTTTCAGAAGCATCAGGAGAGGGGAGACATTGAGGTTGCGCCCCTTGCTTATATGAGAGGACGCACTCTTGACGACAGTTTCATCATTCTTGACGAAGCACAGAATACCACGGCGGAGCAGATGAAAATGTTCCTTACCCGTCTCGGATTCAATTCCAAAATGGTTGTTACCGGTGACGTTACCCAGATTGACCTTCCCGACGGCAAGCGCTCGGGACTCAAAGAAGCGGTCAGAATTCTCAAGAATGTTGAGGATATCGGCACCGTAAGATTCAGCGAAAAGGACGTTGTGCGCCACAGACTGGTGCAGGATATCATAAAGGCTTACGAAAAGCAAGAAGAGGAGCGTAAAAGAAATGACAGGAAAGGTTAAGGTTGCTATTTCAAACGACCAGAGCGAAGTCCGTATTCCCACCGGTGTCAGAATGCTCGTGCGCCGTTGCTGCACGGCTGTTCTTGTTCAGGAAGAATTCGACGGAGCGGCAGAGGTAAGTGTTACTTTTGTTGATGACGAAGAAATTCACAAGCTCAACAAGCAGTTCAGAAATATTGACAGATCAACCGATGTTCTGTCTTTCCCGTTGGGTGAAAACGGTGTTTACGACATCAATCACGACACAGGTGCAAAGATGCTGGGCGATATAGTTATTTCCATTCCCCACGCAATTGACCAGGCGGACAGATACGGTCACACTCTTCAGCGTGAAATCGGTTTTCTTACCGTTCATTCAATGCTTCATCTGCTTGGTTATGACCACGTCAACGGCGGAATGGAGAGCGTGAGAATGCGCGAGAAAGAAGAAACTGTTCTCACAAAGCTCGGCCTCAAGCGAAATTCAAGTTATTATATGGATGATGAAAACGTATGAAAAATCTGCTTAAAAGCTTTGTTTATGCTTTCAGGGGAATTACATACTGCATAGCGCACGAACGCAATATGCGTATTCATCTGTGCTTCACGGCATATATGTTCGGATTCCTGACTGTTCACGATTTTTTTGAAGTGAGCAGAACACAGTTTGCTCTGCTCTTTGCCGTCAGCGGTATGGTTTTGGCTCTTGAAGCGGTCAATACCGCAATCGAAAAGGCGGTTGATCTCGCAACAAAAGAGATTAATCCGCTTGCAAAAATTTCAAAGGATGCGGCGGCAGGTGCGGTGCTTATTGCGGCAATCGGTTCCGTTGCAGTCGGAATTTCAATCCTTTATCAGCCCGAAGCATTTGCGAAAATGTTTGAATTTTACAAAGAAAACATCCCTGTACTAATCGGATTTATCATCAGCTTCATTGCAAGCGTGATATTCGTTTTTGCAGGTCCGTACGGAATAAAGAAATTTTTCAGAAAACATGTTAAATAAGGAGTTGCATATGACAAAAACAGCATTTGTTGCAATAGTCGGATGCCCCAATGTCGGCAAATCCTCGCTTCTTAACAGAATGCTTGGTCAGAAGGTGGCAATCGTTACCCAGAAACCGCAGACAACAAGAACGAGAATTATGGGTGTTCTGACCGAAGGCGAAACCCAGCTTGTGTTTACCGACACACCGGGTTATCACCGACCCAAAACCAAGCTCGGCGAAAAGATGATCAAAGCAGTCGGCGACGGCATAAACGGCGTTGACGCCTGCCTTTTCGTAACAGAACCCGAGGGCGATATCCGTGAGGCTGAGCTTGAGCTTCTCAAGCGTCTCAAATCGGAGAAAGCACCCGTTGTTCTTGCGATCAACAAGATTGATACAGTCAAACAAAAAGAAGCGATTATGGAAAAAATCGTTAAATTCACAAATGAATTTGATTTTGAGGCGGTTGTTCCTGTCAGTGCACTGAAAAATGAGAATGTTGATCTCATTATCGAAGAGCTTAACAAGCTGACTTATGAATCGGTTCACTTTTTCCCTGACGATACTCTTACCGACCAGCCCGAAAGAGTGCTTGCAGGTGAGATTATCAGAGAAAAAATGCTTCTTCTTCTTGACAAGGAAGTTCCTCACGGCGTTGCAGTAAGCATCGAAAAAATGCGTGAGCGCTCTGACGGAAGCAACATTATGGATGTTGAAGCAACTATCTATTGCGAAAGAGAAAGCCACAAGGGCATCATCATCGGCAAAAAGGGCGATATGCTCAAAAAGATTTCAACCAGAGCAAGAGCCGATATGGAGAATTTCTTCCAGTGTAAAATCAACCTTCAGTGCTGGGTAAAGGTTAAAGAAGGCTGGCGTAACCGCGAAGGTCTTATTCATAACTTCGGATTGGATTAAGCTTCAGTTTTGGCATTGCAATATAAAACGCGTCGCAGGCCCTTCGTTTTGAACTCTGCGTTCTGCACTCTGAACTTTTCATAATTTCCCGCTTTTAATCCTGTTAAAAAGGGTTAACTTATTAACGGGAGATGGTGAATATGGAAAAAGAACAGGCGTGGCGCAGATTTTCAAAAACCGGCGCGGTTGCGGATTATCTTGAATTCCGTAACTGCGTATCAAACGTTACTTCGGGAGCCAAACAGAATGAGAATGAATACCGACGCTCTGGTGCTCAGGGTAACGGACACGGGGGAAAGTGACCGTCTTGTCACTCTTCTCACTTCGGAATACGGAGTCCTCAGAGCTTTTGCAAACAGAGCCAAAAAAATAAACAGCCGTATGCACGGCGCAACGCAGTCTTTCTGCTACGGGGATTTTTCAGTCTACAAAAGCAGAGACAGCTACATAATCGACGATGCTGTTGCAAAGGAAGTTTTTTTCGGACTGCGTGAGGATATTGAGAAGCTTGCGCTTTCGCAGTATTTCTGCGCACTTGCGGCAGAGCTTGTGCCCGAAATGGAGCCCGCGAGGGAATATCTGAGGGTAATCCTCAATTCTATGCATCTGCTTGAAAAGCAAAGGCGTTCAAACAATTTTTTAAAAGCCGTAACGGAGCTTAAATTTATGGCGTTCTCGGGATTTATGCCCGACCTCACATGTTGTTCAAATTGCGGCAACGAGCCTTCGGGCGAGATTTTTTTCAATATATATGACGGCTGTATTCATTGCAAAGGATGTGGCGGCGGTGAAAGGATAAATTCCACTGTGCTTGCCGCGATGCGCCATGTCTGCGCAAACCCGATAGAGAAAATTTATTCTTTTTCTCTACCTGCAGAGGATGAAAAGCGTTTTGCCGATGTCTGTGAAAAGTTTCTGCTTGCACAGACGGGCAAAAGATTCAAAACGCTTGAATTTTATAAATCTTTATTTTAAGACGAAAGGAAAACCAAAATGAAACTCGACGGATTCTTACACAAGCTGTTCGGAACAACTCCGGGCAAGGGCGTACAGCCCAAAGAGGCTATTGCCTACAGCGTAGCCGGTTTCGGTCAGAATTTTATCTGTACCATCATTGGCTCCTACATAACCGTATTTATGACAGATGCTCTTCTTTTTGGTGCTGACGGTGTTATGGTCGGCAGCTTAAAGGGCGCAACCGCTGTTGCTATTCTTATGCTCGGCGCACGTATTTTTGATGCTTTCAACGACCCCATCATGGGCTCTGTTGTTGACAAAACCCGCACAAAGTGGGGTAAATGCCGCCCCTATCTCAAGTGGATGGCAATTCCCATCGGTATTATGACCATTCTCTGCTTCCTTCCTGTTTTCAGCGCAGAAGCAGTTTATAACGGAACACAGACATCGCTTGCATTCGCAGTAATAGGTGTTATTTATGTTCTCTGGTCTGTTTTCTACACAATCGCAGACGTTCCCTACTGGGGTCTTTCAACCTGCCTTACAAACAACACGGTAACAAGAGGTAACATCCTTACCGTTGCCCGTATGTTCTGCACAGTCGGTGCAGGTATCGTTACCGTTTTCATTCCTATGATTACCGGTGCTCTCACATCCAAGTTCAAGTACACTCAGGATGACATCGCTCAGATTCTTATTGACAAGGCAGAAGCAGTTGCCAATATGGTTGCAAATCAGGGCGTAACCGCTGAAGAAGCAGCTATGACATTTGTCGGTACAGTAAGAAACGGTATGGAAATTGCAAACGCAGACACACTCAAGTGGGTTTATTTCGTAGCAGCTGTTGTTCTTGTTGTTGCTGCTATTCCCATGTTCTTCTATGGTTTCAAGAACACAACAGAACGCTTCACATCAGACGAGAATCCTCCCTCATTCGGTCATAACCTCAAGCTCCTCTTCAAGAACAAAGAGCTTCTTCTCATCGTTCTTTCGGGTATTCTCGGTGGCGCAAGAATGGTTTATTCTTACACAGGCGGTCTTTACTTTGCAAAGTATATTCTTCAGAATGAAGGCCTTTACGGTATCATCACTCTTCTTGTTGTTCCCGGCGGCCTTGTTGCATCAATCCTTGTTCCCTGGATGTCAAAGAAATTCACAAAGAAATGGTCATATATCGCAGTTCACCTTTTCGGCGGCGTAGTTATGGCTGTTATGTACTTCGTAGGCTATGATGCTCCCTGGAAGATGGCAATCTGTGCTATCGGTCTTGTTCTTCTCGGCATTCCTCAGGGTGTTAACAACATCATCACTTACGCTATGATCGGTGATACCGTTGACTACCTTGAGTGGAAAACAGGCGAAAGAGGCGAAGGCATCTGCTTTGCTATGCAGACTCTCATCAACAAAATCGGTATGGCAGTCGGCGCATTCATCGGTGTTCTCTCAATGAGCATCGCAGGCATCAACGCAAGAACATATGAAGTTGCAAATCCCGACGCTCTCTGGGATGTTCTCATCATTTCGGGCGTTGTAAGTATGTTTGCTTGCGCAGTTCCCATGTTCTTCTACACAATCACAGAGAAGAAGCAGGCTCAGATGGTTGCTGAAATCGAAGCAAGAAAAGCTTCAAAATAATTTCAAAAAAGAGGTGGCATAATGAAAAATAAGCAAACTGTTTATCAGATAGTTGCCGTGGTTGTTTCGGCATTGCTTATTTTTCTTGCCTACCTTGGAATAGTCGGTGACGGCACGATATTCAAAGGCACTATGGAAGGCGAAACGATAAAGTGCAGAGTAATCCGCGTTACCGATGTCAATGTTCAGAATGTCAGCGGCGAAAACGAATTTGTGACAGTCAGTTTCAGAGCGCAGGCTCTTAACACTGCATTGAGAGGTAAAACTCTTGATGTTGTGCAGGAGATTGACAAAACATATGCTTTCAGTCCAAAGCAGGTTGAACAGGGCGACACAATCCTTGTTGAAGGTTATACACAGGACGGCGAAATGCTTTATTATTTCGGCGATTTTGTTCGCATAACCCCGCTTTTGTGGTTGCTTGTTATTTTTTGTGTCCTTGTGATTGTGTTTTCGCGGATGCAAGGTCTGAAAACGATAATTTCGCTCGGATTCACTTGCCTTTCCGTTTTCGTTGTACTTATTCCCGCAATTCTTAACGGACACAATATCTATTTCTGGTCAATTGCCGTTTGTGTATTTATAACGGTGATGACGTTGTGCATAATCAGCGGCTTCAATGTCAAATCTCTTTGTGCGGGCATCGGATGCGTATGCGGCGTGCTTTGCTCGGGACTGATTGTGCTTGTTACGGATAAATTCCTCAATATGACGGGTCTGCTGGAGGAGGAGTCGGTCTATCTTATCCAGCTTTACCCCGATAATCCCATAAACCTCAAAGCGATTATTTTCGCAATGATTATCGTTGGTGCGGTCGGTGCGGTTATGGACGTTTCGATGTCCATTTCATCATCTCTCTACGAGCTGAAAACAAAATCCCCCGACATTGCGCCGAAAGAACTGATGAAATCGGGCTTCACCATCGGCAGAGATATGATGGGAACAATGGCAAACACCCTTGTTCTTGCTTATATCGGAAGCTCGCTGACAAGTGTGCTTTTGCTTGTTGCATATAATGCGGGCATTGAACAGGTTGTCAACAAAGAAATGATAGTTGCCGAAATTCTTCAGGCGCTTGCGGGCAGTATGGGTATGCTCCTGACCCTGCCTCTGACCAGTGCCGTATGCGCAATGATTTATATGAAGGGAGAAAATAAATATGCCCCTCGTTAACATGTCAACCCTTCTTTTAAAAGCAAGAGAGAGCGGATATGCCGTCGGAAGCTTCAGCGTTTCGAATATGGAAATGGTGCTCGGAGTGCTGAAAGCGGTTGAAGAGACAAAAAGTCCCGCAATCCTTCAGATTGCCGAGGTAAGGCTCAACCATTCACCGCTTGAAATTATCGGGCCTCTTATGGTTGCCGCGGCAAAGAATGCTTCGGTGCCCGTTGCGGTTCATTTTGACCACGGCAAAACAACCGGAAAAATAAAGCAGGCGCTTGATATCGGATTCACGAGCGTTATGTTTGACGGTTCGCATCTTCCGTTTGAAGAGAACGTACGCGTAACAGCAGAAGTGAAAAAGCTTGCCGCTGAATACGGTGCGGACTGCGAAGGCGAAATCGGTTGTGTCGGCGGAAGCGAGGACGGAAGCGAGGACATTGCAATCAACTGCACATCCCCCGCTCAGGCACTTGAATTTTATGAGAAAACAAATGTTGATGCACTTGCCGTTGCAATCGGCAACGCACACGGAAACTACAAGCAGACTCCAAAGCTCCGCTTTGACATTCTTGAGCAGACGGCATCGCTTGTCAGTGCACCGCTTGTTCTTCACGGCGGCACGGGAATTCTTCCCGAAGATTTTAAAAAGTGCATCTCACTCGGAATAAATAAAATAAATATTGCAACCGCAACCTTTGACTCGGTTGAGCAGAGCGTAAGAACGGCGTATGAAAACGCAGAAATCAAAGGCTACTACGATTTGCAGACTGCTGAGGTTGACGGTGCATATAAAAATGCAATGAAGCATATAGAAATATTCGGATGCTCAGGCAAAGCGTGAAAGGATGAATAAAATGAGCTATATTGAATTTGATAAGTCAAAGCCCCTTGATGTAATCCCTATCGGTCGAATCGCAATCGACTTTAACCCCACCGATATGAATATGCCGCTTTCCGAAAGCAGTAATTTCAATAAGTATGTCGGCGGTTCACCCGCAAATATCGCTGTCGGTCTTGCAAGACTCGGCGCAAAGTGTGGCTTCATCGCAAGAGTATCTGATGACCAGTTCGGCGATTATGTTGAGAATTATTTCAAAAACGACGGTATCGATGTTTCCCACGTTTTCAGATGCGAAAACGGTGAGAATCTCGGTCTTACGTTTACAGAAATTCTCAGTCCCACCCAGAGCAGTATTCTTATGTACCGCGAAGGTGTTGCTGATCTTCAGGTATGCGTTGACGATGTTGACGAAGAATATATCAAGAGCGCAAAGGCTGTTGTTATTTCGGGCACCGCACTCTGTGCAAGTCCCTCGAGAGAAGCGGCACTCAAAACTCCTTTCCTTGCAAAGAAAAACGGCGTTGTTGTTATCTTTGATATCGACTACAGAAGCTACACCTGGAAAAACAAGGACGAAATTTCGCTCTATTATTCAATAGCCGCAAAGAACAGTGATATCGTTCTCGGCTCAAGAGAAGAATTCGACCTTACTGAGGCAGTTGAAGGCGTTTGCGCAAGTGACGAAGAATCGGCGGCTCGTTGGTTCTCCTACGGCAACAAGATTGTCATTATCAAGCACGGTAAGGAAGGCTCCGTTGCTTATCTCAACGACGGTTCGGCTTATAAGGTCAAGCCCTTCCCCGTAAAGATGCTTAAAGGTTTCGGCGGCGGTGATGGCTATGCCTCGGCATTTATCTATTCTCTCCTTAACGGAAAGAGCATTCCCGATGCGCTTGAATTCGCAACCGCATCCGCTTCGATGCTTGTTTCAGCACACAGCTGCTCGGCGGCAATGCCTTCTGCAGAAGCTGTTCAGGAATTCATCGATAATATCAAACCCACTTCGGGCGAGGTTATTGAAAAGATTAAATAAATAAAAATGCAAGGGCCGACTCAACGCCGACCCTTGCAAATAATATTTCCGCCCGTGGCGCAGCAGGATAACGCAGCAGATTCCGATTCTGAAGAACGGGGGTTCGAATCCCTTCGGGCGGGCCAGACAAACCAATCCCCGTAAATCTGGGATTGGTTTGCTTTTTCCTTATTTTTTGAGGTGTAGAAATGAAAAAAAACAAATCAACCCTGGTATTTACAGGTGATATCGGTTTTGACAGATATATGTACGGCAAGTGGGACGATAGCGAGCTTATTTCCGATGAAGTGCTTGAATTTCTTCATAGTGCCGACCATGTTATTGCGAATGTTGAGGGTCCTGTTGCACCCGTTGAGCAGAACACAACCAAAGACGGTGTTCAGCAGCTTCTCCATACAATCGATCCCGAAGCCGTAAAGGTTTTCAAAAAGATGAATGCCGATATCTGGAACATCTGCAACAATCATATAATGGATGCTGGCGAATACGGCATCAGAACAACTCTTGAAATCGCCGCTGAAAACGGAGTTAAGACTATCGGTGCGGGAATGGATATTCACGAAGCGAGAAAACCCGTTATTCTTGATGAAGCGGGAGGAATCGGAATGTTCGGCGTCGGATATCAGCGCGCGTGCAGAAAAGCCGATGAAAACAAGGCAGGATGCTACAGCTGGAGCGACCTTGACGAAATTCAGAATACAATAAACGAAATTAAAAAGACCTGCCGATGGTGTGTGGTTGTTGCACACGCGGGCGAGGAATTCACTCCGCTTCCGTCACCCTACACAAGAGAGCGTTACCGCTTATATCTTGAAATGGGAGCGGATATCGTTATCGGTCATCATCCTCATGTGCCGATGAATTATGAAACGGTAGGGGATAAAGTGATATTCTATTCGCTCGGTAATTTCATTTTCGACACGGATTATCAGCGCTCACAATTCAATACGGAACTCGGTCTGCTTGTAAAGCTGAATTTTACCGAAACCGAATTTTCGTGGGAGCCGATGGGACTTGAAATTATCAGAGGCGAGGAACACATCGTGAAAGCGGAATTGCCGAGGATTTTTGTCGATGTGCAGGAGGATGAATTCAATCTTCTTTCACCGCTTTCTGCAAAGATGCACATTGCCGCAACAAAGAGACAGATGACCTATCTCAACCCCGCACGCTTCAAGGATGCAACCGAAGAAGAGTGGGCGGAGCATTTTGCCGAGCCACTCAGGACGGGCAGAGTGCCGGGTGAAACGCTTGATTTCTTCATTCTTGTTCCTCTTGCCGAAAAGGCGGAAACGGGTGAATGGAAAAAGAGCAAGCTTGAAGGTGTAAAAAATTACATTTTAGAGCAAATGTGATGTCGGGCATATAAAACTGCCCACCAAACCGCAATGGAAATCTGCCGTGATTGTGACATCTTCCGAAATTGAGAAAATGCATAAAAATCTTGGCGAAAATCATTGCAAATCAACGAAAAAAGCGTATAATATAAATCCGGTACAAGCTGTGTTTGTGCCGGCTTATTTTTATTTTATGAGGTTTTGCTATGAACATATTTCAACCGAAGCTGTTCTCGTCGCTTAAAGGTTACAGCGGAAAGAAATTTGCAAACGACTTGATTGCGGGTCTCATTGTTGCAATCATTGCTCTTCCGCTTTCGATTGCGCTTGCAATTGCATCGGGAGTTTCGCCCGAAAAAGGTCTTTACACCGCCATCATCGCAGGATTTGTTATTGCATTCCTCGGCGGAAGCAATGTCAATATTTCGGGTCCGACTGCCGCATTTGCAACAATCGTTGCAGGCATTGTTGCGCAGTTCGGCACAAGCGGTCTTGTTATCGCAACCATTATGGCAGGTCTTATACTTATTATAATGGGTATCTTCAAATTTGGTTCGCTTATCAAATATATTCCCGCAACGATAACAACAGGCTTTACCTCGGGTATTGCCCTGACGATTGTTATCGGTCAGATAAAGGATTTCCTCGGCCTTACATTCCCCGAGGGCACTCACGCAGTTGAAACCGTTGAAAAGCTTGAGGCGGTTGCAAAGTCAATTGCAACATTCAACTGGCAGGCACTTGTTGTGGGTGCTGTTGCAATGGCAGTTCTTATTGTGTGGCCGAAAATCAGCAAGAAAATTCCCGGCTCGCTGATTGCGGTTGTTGTCGGCGTGGTGATGGTAAAGGCACTCAATATGGATGTCAACACAGTCGGTGACCTTTACACAATTTCCCGTGACCTGCCTTCATTCTCGTTTCCTGAATTTGACTTCAACACAATCAAACAGCTTCTTCCCAGCGCATTTACCATTGCAATTCTTGCCGGTATCGAATCGCTTCTTTCTTGCGTTGTTTCGGATGGAATGATTAATGACAAGCATAATTCCAACACCGAGCTTATCGCTCAGGGTGTGGGAAACATCTGCTCGGGTCTTTTCGGCGGTATTCCCGCAACAGGCGCAATCGCAAGAACTGCCGCCAACGTTAAAAATGGCGGACGCACACCGATTTCGGGTATCGTTCATGCCGCAGTCCTGCTTCTTATCCTTGTTGTGCTTATGCCCTATGCCGCATGGATTCCCATGCCCGTTATCGCGGCAATCCTCTTTATGGTTGCTTATAATATGTGCGAGTGGCGCAAGTTTGTTAAAATCTGCAAAACCGCACCCAAGAGTGATATTCTTGTTCTTGTGGTGACATTTGTGCTGACCGTTGTTTTTGACCTCGTTGTTGCGATTGAAGTCGGTATGCTGATTGCGGTTGTGCTCTTTATGAAGAGAATGGCTGATGTTGCAAGGGTAAGAACCTGGTCCTTACACGGCGAAGATGTTTCGGCAGACAGCGAACGAATGAAAGTTATTCCTGACCACACCGAGGTTTTTGAATTCGAAGGACCGATGTTCTTCGCATCGAGCGAAAAATTCAGTTCCTTGACAATAAAAGACGGTACTAAAACCGTTATCCTGAGAATGAGCAATGTTCCGTCACTCGACGCAACAGCGATGGAATCTCTCTATGCAATCTATAAGTATTGCAAAAAGAATAATATTACACTCATTCTTTCACACGCAAACGAACAGCCTCTTTCGGTTATGAAAAAAGCAGGCTTCTATGAGGAGCTCGGCAAAGAAAACTTCCTGCCGAACATCGACGAAGCTCTTGCATATGCCGAAAAGCTTTGAAAAATAGAATGAGGAGAGAAAAAAATGATTTCAGAAGTTTTTAATCGTATTATACGATTCTTCCCCGCAATTTTTTCAGTTTTGATTGCCTTTGTTTCAGTGTTCCCCGCAAGCCTTGACAGACTTGATGAGGATGTTGCGATGCAGTCGAAACGCATTGATGAGCTTGTGCAGGCTTATTCAAGCGGAGAAATCGCACCCGTTGATGAAAAAACGATTTTCGATGGCGACCTTGATGCAGAGCTTGAAGCCGGATTAAAGTTTAACGAAATGAGCTTCATTGCCACTCATAACAGCTATCAGACCACCGCTATTGATGAAACCAAGAAACTTTACACAAGTCTTTCGGATCTTACATTCGGAATTTATAATGCAGAAAAAATCGAATTCGAAAGTGAAACCCTCACCGACCAGCTCAACTGCGGATTAAGAAGCTTTGAGCTTGACATTGAAACTTTTGACCGTGACGGTGATATTTCATTCACCTGTATGCACAGCCCTTATTTCGAAATGTCAACCTCGTGCTATGATTTTTCGCTCGCGCTCAAAGAGATTGCTTTATGGTCTGACAACAACCCCGACCATCTTCCAATAACAATAATTATTGAGCCGAAGAAAACTTTTCTTCCCCTTAAGGATATGAAATATTTCAGTCTTGACTATGCCCTTGCTCTTGATGATGTGCTTAGAGAAGGTCTCGGCGAAAAGCTTTTCACCCCTGCGGATATGCTCAGGGATTATGAGTCGTTCGGAGAAATGCGTGCGGCGGATGATTGGTGCAAAGTCAGGGATATGCTCGGAAAGGTTGTTGTTCTTCTTCACGACTGCGGAGTTACCGAGGATTACATAGCCGTTGACAGTTCGGTAAAAACTCAGGCAATGTTCCCTATGCTCAGAGAAGAGGATGTTGACCGCGACTGCACTTCGTTTATCCTTTGTAATGTCCCCGGAGAACTTCTTGAAATCAAGAATGATGTTATGGGTGAGAAGAAAATAATGGTACGAACCCGTTCGGATAAATTCGGTGAGATAACCGACAAACGCCGTGAAGATGCATTTGCAAGCGGTGCAAACATAATTTCAACCGATTATCCTGTAAGAACGGATAACAAACTCGATGATTATGTTGTTGCATTTGAAAAAGGTACAACAGTAAAAAAATAAACATAAGCAAACAAAGCACCCCACAGGGGTGCTTTGTTTATTATCGGTATTATCCGTTATATTTCAGGTCAGTTCCTATAAATCCTACTTCTTTGAAATCGTCCATATTATGGCGGATGATGTAGTCGATGTAAGATGCGATCATATGCGCCGTGAATACATATCCCATCGGATTCATATGTCCGCCCATAAAGAATCTTTTCTTGAACTCGTCATCATAAACGGGTGCGTTTTCATAGAGGTCAAGCACATAAGTGTTGTCAAAATATTCCGCAAGTTCACAGAGGACTTTTCTGATAGCCTTTGATTTTTCCTGGTCACGTCTGCTTTCTTCTTTTGGTGTGGTCACAAGGAAGAATTTTGCTCGAGGCTGAATTATTTTGAGTCTCTGAATAATCTGAGCATAATATCCCACAAAGGTTTTTCCGTTTTGTGTGTAATCATCCTTGATGTCGGCAACAGAACCGATTTCCTGATCCATATTGTGTATATCGTTGACGCCGAGCGCGATTATGTAGCAATGGCAGGCGAGCGACGGACTCCAGTATCTCATATTGTCAGCAAAGCTTTCGCAGTATTCCTTCGCGGTCATTCCGCCTCTGGAAAGATTGACGCATTCGCTGCCGCACATACGAGCAAGATATTGCCCCCAGGAGTGCTCGAAATAGTCGTGATAACCCTTGTTGCCGTTTTTGTCAACGCTTTCAAATTCGCCTGATGAAAGGCTGTCGCCAACAACGCCGATTCTTCTGAAAATTGCAGTGTATCCGCCGTTGATAACAAGATTTTCAAGCGGTTTCTCGTCTGCTGAGCAGAGCATATCTGTAAGTTTCATTTTATTGCCCCCTTTTTTGAAATTTTACCACGATGTAACATCGATATCAATAGAAACAATTATTTTTTAATTTTTTTATCTGTTATTCTTGTATTATTTTACTTTTTATGAGATAATATATCATCTATTTTTACTCACCACAGAGAGGACGGTATTCTATGTCTGAAAAAAGAAGCAGTTTTACCGGTAAAATCGGCTTCGTGCTTGCGGCGGCAGGTTCGGCAGTCGGTCTAGGTAATATTTGGCGTTTCCCTTATCTTGCGGCAAAATACGGCGGAGGTATTTTCCTTCTTGTTTACATTGTTCTTGCCGTTACATTTGGCTTTGCACTTATGTGTGCTGAAATTGCAATTGGCAGAAAAACGGGTCAGAGCGCAATCAGTGCTTTCCGCACACTTAACAAAAAATATTCATTCATTGGTGTCATCGCATCAATAATTCCGGTTATTATCTTGCCTTATTATTCGGTTATCGGCGGTTGGGTAACGAAGTATCTTGCAGTTTTTGCAACCGGCGGAATTCACGAAGCGGCGGCAGACGGATATTTTGAAACCTTTATTGCAAAACCGTTTGAACCCATCGGTTGGTTTCTTCTCTTCATCGGTCTGACGGCTCTTGTTGTTTTGCTCGGCGTTGAAAAGGGAATTGAGAAGGTCAGCAAGGTTATGATGCCCGTTCTTGTTGTGCTGACTGTTTTTGTAGCGGTTTATGTTCTGTTTATGCCCGGAGCAATTGACGGACTTATCTATTATATAAAACCCGATTTCAGTAAATTCTCTGCAACAACCGTGCTTGCGGCTATGGGTCAGCTTTTCTATTCAATGTCGCTTGCAATGGGTATTATGATTACCTACGGTTCATATATGAAGAAGGAAGTCAATCTTGAATCATCTGTCAGACAGATTGAGATTTTTGACACGGGCATTGCCTTCTTTGCAGGCCTTATGATTGTTCCTGCCGTTTTCGCTTTCTCGGGCGGAGATGAGGCAGCTCTCGGCAAAGGTCCCGGACTTATGTTTATCACCCTTCCCAAGGTTTTTGACAGCATGAAGGGCGGATCAATTGTTGGTGCTTTGTTCTTCCTTCTCGTTCTTTTTGCTGCCCTTACATCCTCGATTTCTCTTATGGAAACCGTTGTTTCGATTGTAAAGGATAAAATCGGCTGGAGCAGAAACAAGACCTGTATTCTTGTTCTTGTTTTCAGCATCCTTCTCGGACTTCCCTCATCTCTCGGCTTCGGTGTATGGAGCAACATCAGCCTCGGCGGAATGACCTTCCTTGATATGTCCGACTTCCTGAGCAACAGTATTCTTATGCCTATCGTTGCGCTTCTTACCTGCATTTTCGTAGGTTATGTGCTCAAACCCAAGGCTCTTATCGAAGAAATAGAGCTTACGGGTCCTTTCAAGGCAAAGACTCTTTTCACTGTTGTTATCAAGTACATCGCTCCCATATGCATTGTTCTTATCCTTATTTCATCAGTGCTTGATGCACTCGGAATTATGAAAATTTAACGGAGGAATAGATTATGAAAAAGTTTATCAGCATTTTACTTTCTGTTCTTATGGTTGTTTCGTGCGTTTCAGTTGGTTTTGCATCTGAAAACGAACCCGACCTCAAGTTTGCGGTTGCATCTGACCTTCACTACAATGTACCCGAAGAAGAGCTTACTGTAAGCGGTGAAATCGATGATGAAATTTATTGGTATGCCAACCGCCGTGCCGCAATGGAAAATGAAAGCGGATTTATCATTGATGAATTCCTCAATCAGTGCGCTGAAAACGACGATGTTGATTTTGTGCTGATTCCCGGTGACATTGCCGATAACGGCAAATCAGTCATTCAGGAGCATCTCGATGTTGCCGCAAAGTTCAAGGCTTTTGAAGAAAAGACAGGCAAGCAGATTTATGTTACCGTCGGTAACCACGACGCAGGTCTCAACTGCGAAACAACATTCGATAAATTCAAGGAAATCTATCACGATTTCGGTTATGCCGAAGCTCTCACAACCGTTGAAGATAACTGCTCATATACCGCTGACCTTGGCGATAAGTACAGACTCATTTCACTTGACAGCTGTGATTACGACAAGTCCACAGAGGACGGTATGGGTGCCGATGATATTGACTGGGTCCGTCAGCAGGCTCAGCAGGCAAAGAAGGACGGCAGATATCCCATCCTTATGATGCACCACAATCTTCTTGACCATCTTCCTCTCCAGAGACTTCTCAGCCACGATTTCATTGTTAAGTTCCACTACTCAACAGCAACTCTCTTTGCAGATTGGGGCATTAAGCTTGTGTTTACAGGTCACGAGCATTGCAGCGACGCAACTTCATACACAAGCCCCGCAGGCAACAAAATCTACGATTTTGCAACCACCTCGCTCACTATGTATCCTCTTCAGTACAGAACTTTCGAGGTTACCGATAAGGAAATCAAGTATGCGGCACAGACCGTTGACACACTTGACACAGATGCTCTTTCCGCAACAGTCAAAGGCTATTCTCAGGAACAGCTCAACCTTATGGAAACAGGTCTTAACGCATATGCAAAGGGATTCCTCAAAGCAGGCGTTCAGTGGAGACTGACCCGTTCACTCAAGATGGAGCAGATTGGCATTGCAGAGGGCGAAATTTTCTATAACCTCGTAAACACCGCAGTCGGCGGACTCCGCAAGATTCTTGAGCAGCCTCTCTACGGCGAAGGCAGCATTCAGGAGCTTGCAAAGGAATATAACCTTGATATTCCCGACAGCGAATATGAAACAGGCTGGGAGGTTGCAACAGAGCTTGTTGCGGCGCACTATGAAGGCTCGGAGAATTTCCATTTTGAATCAACCGAAATCACAATTTTCCTCCGCCTTGTTGCTCTTCTTCTCAAGGATGACCTTTCAACTGTTACTGATGAAGTTTTCCTTGAAGCAGCAAATTCAATTCTTGCCGACCTCGGCACGGATTCAATCGTTACCGACCTTACAAAGCTCGGCACACAGATTTTCGGCGGCGTAACTCCGATGGAATATTTCCTTCTTGCAGTTGTTTCTCCTCTCGTACATGCATTCATCGTTGATGATGACGGCGTTGACGACAACAACGGCACAATCGAAGGCTACGGCACTTACACTTTTGAAGGCAATGTTCAGAATGTAATGGACAGCATCTACAACATCTTTAACAACATTGCAAAGATGCTTTCAACAGTTCTTTCCGTACTCTTCAAAATGATATTCTGATTATAACAAAACCCCCGATGTTCATTGAACATCGGGGGTTAATCATTTTATTTTAGTTTTTTTCAACGCCGAGGGTTACCTTTTCGCCGTTGATATCCCAATCCTTGGTGTATGAACCGCCTGCAGATGCGATGATATCGGTTGCGAGAACATCGTGCTTGATTTCGTCTGCGTTCGAAGCGAAAATTGCTTCAATCTTTTCGTTGCCGCTGACATAAATCTTAATGGTGTCCATAACCTCAAAGCCTGCGTCCTTACGCATTGTCTGAATCTTTGAGATAAGCTCTCTTACGAAACCTTCTTCGATGAGCTCGGGAGTGAGGTTAGTATCAAGAATAACGGTAACGCCGTTGCCGCTTTCTGCGTGATAGCCTTCCTTCTGAACTGTCTCGATGAGAAGGTCCTCAACTGCAAGTGCGATTTCGGTATCGCCTGCGGTGAAGGTGATTGCACCCTTTTCGTCAAGCTCTTTCTTTGCGGCTGAACCGTCAAGCGAAGCGAGCTTTTCTCTGATTGCGCCGAGAAGCTTGCCGTACTTGGGACCGAGTGTCTTGAGCTGCGGCTTGAAGCTGTATGAAACATAACCTGATGAATCGGTAACGAATTCAAGTTCCTTAACGTTGAGCTCTTCTTCGATGATTTCGCAGCATTCTTTGTCAAGAGCTTTTGCGGCAGTTGCGTAAATCTTACCGAGAGGCTGTCTGTTCTTGATGTTTGCGGTGTTTCTTGCAGCACGACCGAGAACAACGATGTTGAGAACTTCATCCATTGAAGCTTCAAGGTCCTTGTCAATGAGCTTTTCATCCGCAACAGGATAATCGCAAAGGTGAACGCTGATGGGAGCATCTTTGTCGATGTTGCAGACGAGGTTGCGGTAAATATCCTCTGCCATGAAGGGAATCATGGGAGCAGCAAGCTTGACAACGGTAACAAGAGCGGTGTAAAGAGTCATATAAGCGTTAATCTTATCCTGCTCAAGTCCCTGTGCCCAGAAACGCTCTCTGCCGCGGCGGACATACCAGTTACTCATATCGTCAACGAATGCCTGAAGTGCCTTTGCAGCTTCGGGGATAGCATAGCTATCGAGATAACCGTCAACTGTGTTGATGAGTGTGTTGAGCTTTGAAAGGAGCCACTTATCCATAACGGAAAGCTTGTCATATTCAAGAGCATGCTCTGCGGGGTTGAACTTGTCAATGTTTGCGTAAAGAACATAGAAAGCATAGGTGTTCCAGAGAGTACCCATAAACTTTCTCTTGCCTTCAACAACAGCGTTGTCGTGGAATCTGTTGGGAAGCCAGGGTGCGGAGTTGGTGTAGAAATACCAGCGGATTGCGTCTGCGCCGTGCTTTGCGAGTGCATCGAACGGGTCAACCGCATTACCCTTGGATTTTGACATCTTCTGACCGTTTTCGTCCTGAACAAGACCGAGAACAATGACGTTCTTATAGGGGGACTTATCAAAGAGAAGAGTCGAGATAGCCATGAGAGAATAGAACCAGCCTCTTGTCTGGTCAACAGCCTCAGAGATGAAGTCTGCGGGGAACTGAGCCTCGAAGAGGTCCTTGTTTTCAAAAGGATAGTGATGCTGAGCGAAGGGCATTGCACCGGAGTCGAACCAGCAGTCGATAACCTCGGGAACTCTCTTCATTTCGCCGCCACACTCGGAGCACTTGATAGTTACAGCGTCGATATAGGGACGGTGAAGCTCGATCTGCTCGGGGCAGTTATCAGAGAGAGAACGAAGCTCTTCAACAGAGCCGATAGCGTGGAAATGTCCGACAACTGTCCAGAAGATATCGAGCTCCACCGTCCCTACATTGATGCAGTAACTCTGAAGTGTCCCGAATGCGGCGGAGAAATGCACCGTGTTCCCGAAGTAATTGACTGCTGGTTCGACTCCGGCTCTATGCCGTTCGCTCAGCATCACTATCCTTTTGAAAATGAAGATCTCTTCAAGGCGCAGTTCCCCGCAGACTTCATCTCCGAAGC
>JAZRLY010000037.1:0-18788 GCA_045647065.1 Acutalibacteraceae bacterium | reverse complement strand
CTGCAAGAATCAAGAAGGTCAGCGCAGACCGCATCAAAATGGAGCTCGCAAAGAAAAATATCGTTATTGTTGCAGGCTTCCAGGGTCTTAACAAATATGACGATATAACCACTCTCGGCAGAGGCGGTTCAGACACAAGCGCAGTTGCAATCGCAGCAGCAATGCATGCAGACCGTTGCCAGATTTACACCGATGTTGAAGGTGTTTACACCGCAGACCCCAGAAAAATCAAGAGTGCGGTAAAGCTCAACGAAATCACATATGATGAAATGCTTGAGCTTGCAACTCTCGGTGCTCAGGTTCTCAACAACCGTTCGGTTGAAATGGCTAAGAAATATAATGTTAAGCTTGAGGTGCTTTCAAGCCTTGTGCGTGCACCCGGCACAATTGTCAAGGAGGTAGCAGATATGGAAAAAATGCTCGTCAGAGGTGTAACCAAGGATACAGATGTTGCACGTGTTTCAATAATCGGTGTTCCCAACGTTCCCGGAATCGCTTATAAAATCTTCGGCAAGCTTGCCGCAAAGAATATCAATGTTGATATCATCCTTCAGTCAGTCGGCAGAGGCGACACAAAGGATATCGCTTTCACAACAACAAAGGCAAATCTTAATGATACAGTTGAAACTCTCAAGGCTCTTGACCTTCTCAGCGGTCTTGAAATCGTTTGTGACACAGATGTTGCAAAGGTTTCGGTTGTCGGCGCAGGTATGGAATCACATCCCGGCATTGCTGCAAAGATGTTTGAAGCTCTCTTCGAGACAGATGTTAACATCCAGATGATTGCAACAAGCGAAATCAAGATTTCCGTTCTCATCGATATTAATGATGCAGACAAGGCTGTTGCTGCTATCCACAATGCATTTATCCCCGAACTCAGCTAATTAATAATTAATGTATAAGAAAAGAGATGCTCATATCCGAGCATCTCTTCTTTTTTTATTTCTTTTTGATTATACTCCGTAATAAAATGTATCGTCAACGCTTATTGCATACACATCTGAAAGAACTTTGCTGACTGCCGCTTTCATATCTTCGCCGTTAATAAAGCGAAGGTTGAGAGAGGGAACAACAGCGGACGCAAGCGTTGCGGTTTCACAAAAACCGTTGTCACTGAGGAACACAGGAGCGCCGTAGGTATCGGTGATAAGATAATTGACAGAAATTTTGTCAAATCCGATGAATTCTTTGATGATATCAGGATTGGCGTCAATATATTCCGTTCTTGCAACGATAACACTCTGTGCAAGCGGTGTTTCACTGATTTTATCCCACTCGGCATTGAAGCTGAGTGCTTTTCTGTAGGTTTTTTCGTTGTTGAGAACCTTTGATGCATAGGGTTCGGGAAGAATGCAGATTGATGCTTCGCCGCCCGCGGTAAGCTCCGCAACTTCCTTGTCAGTTGCCTTGAATTCAAAATTGATATCCTTTTCAGGGTCAATGCCGTTCTGAGCAAAGATATAATTTATCGTCTGCTCAAAAGCCGTACCCTTGTATGCGGCATAAACAGTCTTGCCCTTAAGGTCGCTTATATCCTGAATCTTTTCTCCGTTTTCAATAACAGAATAAAAGCCGAGACCCGTGATTGCAAGAAGTTTCACCGCGCCGTTTGTTTCGTTGTAAAGCTTTGCGGCTTCGGATACGGGAAGAGTTCCGAGATCTGCTGTTCCCGCCTTGAGCCTTGAAACAACTTCGCTTGCATCAGCAAGGAATTCGGTTTCGTAATTATAGGCTCTGTCAACCGAGAATTTTGTGACGCCGAATCCGATTGCACCGTCAACAGCGGCAATCTTTGTCTTTGTGTCTCTGATATAGCTCGATGCTGTTTCGGTGATATCCTCATCAACTACGGGAGTTTCGGGATTTTCGCCGCACGATGCAAGAGCAAAAAGCATAACAAGTGCAAGAATTGCAGCGGTTATTCTCTTTATATTTTTCAAATAACTCAGTCCTTTCTTAAGCGTTTTTCGCATCAATATTATACAATTCATCATCTTTATTGTCAACATCATTGAGGATACCGTTGAGATAAGCCTCAATCACGGAATTTTTTGCATTTTTGATAATATAATAACGGTTGGAGTATTTATCCTTGACGGCAGATGTCGTCCCGTCGTCGGAAACGGTTATCTTAACGGGCTTTGAAAGTGAGTAAAATTCTCCGTTACCCTCAAAAGCATACTGAACGGCGGATAAATCCCAGCTGTCGCGCAGAAGCGGCGGCTCTTTTTTGCCGAGAAAGTTCTTGTAACAGTCGTAAACGGGGTTATCCTTTTCGGGAGCTTCGGCAAAGCCCGTCATCATTTCATAACCGACCTCAAATCCTGAGCAGACGATAACATTTTTGAAATTTTCAAAAACGAACGACGCCGCTTTTATATCGCATTCAATATTGAATTCCTTGCCCGAAGGGAATTTGCCTGCCATGGCAACGATTGAATTTACCTTCGCGTTGAAAAGCTTCGGCTCTTTTTCAAGGATTTCCGCGATGTTGGTAAGAGGTCCGACAGAGATGACCGTCACCGAATTATCCTCAACTTTTGAGAGAAGCTTTTTATAAAACTCCGCAGAGGGAAGGGCATTTTTCGCCTTCACATCATATTTTTTTGCAAGTGGCTTGTTATATTTATCTCCGTCGGGAAGGATTTCATATCCCGTATGCTCGCCGAGGGGGATATCAAGCCCGAAATGCTTTGAAAGAACAGCAAGGGCATCTGTGCCATATTTATTGGAAGTACAGTTTGCCGCACCGAGAATTTTTATGTCATATTTTTCGGCAAGCTTTGCCATAACGGCAAACGCACCCGCGTCATCACAGTCGGGGCCGATATCCGAATCAAAAATGACATATCTTCTGCTGTCCTTAACGGGTTCAAACGGCGGTTTGCCGAATTCATCTTCTTTTTTCTTCGACTTCATTGCATATCTTACAACCCACACAATCAGTGCAACGGGCAGAAGGAATGCCGCGATTGTTGCCAGCTTCTGCATCGGCACATAATCATAAAGTCCGTCGCCAAGAATGGTGAAAAGAATGACACGGGGCAGAATTCCGCCGAGCGAGAGGAGAAGATAAGGAAGATATCTCATTCTGACCGCACCGAGGAAAAGGCTGACAATGTCAATCGGGAATACAGGAAGCGCTCGGATTGCAAAAATAGCAGAAAGCTTATTTTTGCCGTGAAGTTCAAGGATTTTGTCGCCGTATTTTATCTTTTTGAGCTTGTTGACAACGTAAGGTCCGCCCATAACGATGCCGAAGAAATATGTCGCGGAAACTTCAATGAGAATTCCGACGGCGTTGATGAGAATTGCCCAATGGGTCGGGAATGCAAGGCCGACGGCAATATAAATCAGCGACGCAGGCACAACAAACACCAACGATTTGAGCAGATAAATTCCGAGTATCGCCGCAACCGCCGCAACAACTCCCGAGCTTGCCTCAACAAGCGCACGGATATCAATATTCTTGAAATCATCATATTTCCAGATGATAAGCGCAATAATCATTACGGAAACAACAATTCTCACCGCAAGACCGACTGCGTGCGAACCTCTGAGCATTTTCTCCTTCATCCGAATACCTTCCTTAAAAAAATCCAATAATATATACCATAATACTATTTTCTGCGGTGTAAAGCAAGAAAAAAACGATATGTTTACAAAATTTTAGTAGACATTGATTAATTCTTGTGATATATTATTATAGTATATGTTTCTGAAAAGGAGGGATAGTTCAAATGATGACTGCGAAAGAGAAAATAGAACGTACCGCGGCTTCGGTTGCTTTTGACGGCATTTACAAGTATGTCAAAAAGAATCCTGAAGAAAACATAATAAAGCTTATCGACCTTGCCCAGAAGCTTATGGGTGGCGCTTTCCCCGAAAAGAATTTTGATTCTTTCAGAAAAGCTATAACCGATAAAGATAACGTGTGGCATACATTCGCAATGAATATCATCAACAATTGCGATGGCGATGTCATCAAAAAAATGCTCCTTGCTCTCGGTCTGGGTGCAGGTGTAAACGGCACCAAGGCGGTCAGAGCAAACAGAGAAAAATATAAATGCAACATCCCTTTCATTATGCTTTTTGACCCCACGAGCGCCTGCAACCTCAAGTGCAAAGGCTGCTGGTCTGCCGAATACGGTCACAAATCCAACCTCAGCCTCGACGAAATGAGAAGCATCGTCAATCAGGGAACCGAGCTGGGCACCCACCTTTATATGCTCACGGGCGGCGAACCGCTGATTAAGAAAAAGGAGATTCTCACCCTCTGCCGTGAAAATCCCGACTGTGCATTCCTCGCTTACACAAACGCAACTCTCATTGACCAGGCTTTCTGCGACGAGATGAAGGAAGTCGGAAATCTCACCCTCGCCCTCAGCATTGAAGGCACCGAGGAAAGCAACGACTACCGCAGAGGCGAAGGTGCATACAAAACCACCATCGAAGCAATGGACCTTCTCAAGAAAAACGGTCTGCTTTACGGAATTTCCGTTTGCTACACAAGCAAAAATATTCCCGCCGTCACAAGCGACGAATTCCTTGACCTTATGGTCGAAAAGGGTGCGATTTTCGGACTGTATTTCAACTATATGCCCGTCGGAAAAGATGCGGTTGTTGACCTCATCCCCACTCCCGAGCAGAGAGTTTATATGTATAAATGGCTCCGCAAAGTCAGAAACGGCAAAAGCGGAAAACCTATGTTCGTTATGGATTTCCAGAATGATGCGGAATATGTCGGCGGCTGCATCGCAGGCGGCAGAAACTATTTCCACATCAATTCCGAGGGTGATATGGAGCCCTGTGTTTTCATTCACTACTCCGATTCAAATATCAGAAATAAAACTATTATCGAAGGACTCAAAAGTCCTCTTTTCCAGGCTTACTACCGCAATCAGCCATTCAACGACAACCATCTCAGGCCCTGCCCGATGCTTGAAAATCCTGAGTGTCTGAGAAAAATCATTGCCGAAACAGGCGCAAAGTCAACCGACCTTATCGAACCCGAAAGTGCAGAAACTCTCTGCGCAAAATGCGATAAGTTTGCGGCGGCGTGGAAACCCGTTGCCGAAGAACTCTGGAATTCAACGGCTCATCCCAATCCCAAAACCCAGTTTTACCGCGACACTCCCGAAGGCAAAAAGGAGCTTGACAGCAAGAAATAACAGTGGTATACTGAACCCACAAGTTAATAATCTTTAGGGGTGCTGATTATTCGGCTGAGATTATACCCTCAAACCTGATCCCGGTAATGCGGGCGTAGGAAAAGGACTCAAAGCAGTAATGCACCCGATACATCTTCGTATCGGGTTTTTTATTTCTGTTGCCCCTTTCAAAAAAAGAAAGGAAAGATTAGTATGCAAAAAAACATCGGAAAAACCCACACACTCGCCGAAAGCGCAATTATGGTTGCTCTTTCAATTGCAATTTTTCTTGTTTCGGACCTGATTCCGTGGCCGTTTCTTATTTACGGCGGAAGCTTCAGCCTTTTCGGTCAGGTGCCCATTATCATTGTTTCTTACCGTCACGGAATCAAAAACGGACTGACCGCTTCGCTTACCCTCGCGATATTTGAAATGATAATGGGATATAAAAATTTTGTTTATGTCACAGGTCTTGCCGCTTACCTCACCGTTGCCCTTGCTGACTACATTGTTGCATTCGGCTGTCTCGGTATCGGTGGAATATTCAAAGGCAAATTCGGCGGAAAACAGTCTGCGGAGCTTGCTTTGGGCGGTGCGATTGTGTGCATAATCAGATTTATCTGTCACTATATCAGCGGCGTCACTATCTGGAAAGGCTACTGCCCCGAGGGAATGGCAGTTGAGCTTTATTCGCTTTTATATAACGGCTCATATATGGCAATTGAGCTGATTCTGACCGTCATCGGTCTCATCGCTGTCGGCAAATTCATTAACCTCGGCAAGAAAAAACTGGTATAAAAAAACCGCTGTATCCAAAACGGATACAGCGGTCATTTTTAATTATCAGTCGTCGCAATCGTCGCAGCAATCGCAGTCGCAATCGATTTCGAACTCAAGAAGCTCATTGCACTTGGGGCAATTGATGCTTCCTTCTTCAAGAATGTCTGCGTCAACGCAGATTACTTCGCCACAGTTGGGGCATTCAAAATCGTAATATTCTTCCTCGTCATCGTCGCAGCAATCATCGCAGCAGCAATCGTCGAGATCTTCATAAACATAGCCTTCAAGCTCATCAAGATCCTCATCAACAGCGTCAAGCTGCTCGCTGAGGAGATCCATTCCGTCCTCAAGATCGCTTACGGAAAGAGCGATATCATCGAGAACATCCATCATAGCCTTGATAATCTTGGTTTCGGGCTTTGCTTCGTCAAGAGCAAGACCTTCTGCAAGACCCTTGAGGTATGCAACCTTTTCAGTAATGGTCATTTCTTTGTCCTCCGTTTAAATTATTTTATGCAATTGATTATGCACGGCTGAGATATTCGCCTGTGCGAGTATCAACAACAATCATTTCGCCCTCGTCAATGAAGAGAGGAACCTTAACCTCTGCACCGGTTTCAAGAGTTGCGGGCTTTGTTGCGTTGGTAGCTGTGTTGCCTGCGAAGCCGGGATCAGTCTTTGTTACCTGAAGAGTAACTGAGTTGGGGGGTTCAACACCGAAAACGCTGCCCTTGTATGAAAGAACACGGCAGGTTTCGTTTTCCTTAACGAACTTGAAGTTCTCGGGAAGAGTGTCTGCACCGATGGGAACCATATCGTAGGTTTCGGGGTCCATGAAGTAGTAAAGACCGCCGTCCTCATATGAATATTCCATTTCCTTGCGCTCGATGTAAGCGGTGGGGAACTTATCTGTGGGGTTGAAAGTACGCTCAACAACAGCGCCGCCGATAACGTTTCTGATCTTTGTTCTTACGAAAGCTGCGCCTTTGCCGGGCTTAACGTGCTGGAATTCGATAATCTGATAGACCTGACCTTCCATTTCGAAGGTTACGCCGTTTCTGAAATCGCCTGCTGATACCATAAAAATATTTCTCCTTATAATTGTTTATATGTTTTCTCAATTATTTTATACTATTCATCTTTATTTTTCAAGTCTTTTTTAATATTTATCGCTTGACTTTTAAAGAATTATAAGATTTTTCGGGGATTTTGTCAGATTTTCACAGCCATTTTCGGTAATGAACGCCATATCCTCTATTCTCACGCCGAATTCCGACGGGAGATAAATGCCGGGTTCAACCGTTACAACATCGCCGACCTGAAGAATGCTCTTGCTTTTGGGCGACACTCTCGGCTCTTCGTGGATCTCGATTCCGACACCGTGACCCGTTCCGTGGCCGAAAAACTGACCGTAGCCCGCATTTTTTATAACATCTCTCGCAGCGGCATCGGCATCCTTGCACGAAACACCCGCCTTGAGAATTTCAAGACTCTTTTTCTGCGCGGTAAGAACTGTTTCATAGACCTCGGTCTGCTTTGACGAAACTCCGCCGACCGCGACCGTTCTTGTCATATCACTGTGGTATCCGCCGACAACTGCGCCGTAATCAAGGGTTATGAAATCCCCTTTTTCAACCTTTTTGTCACTCGGAACACCGTGGGGCATCGAAGAATTTTTGCCGCTGACGGCAATTGTTTCAAACGAAACGCATTCCGCACCGTTTTTCAGCATAAAGAAATCAAGGGTCAAAGCAATTTCGCGCTCGGTTACGCCCTCTTTGATGAAACCGAGGATATGGTCAAATGCATCCTGTGCAATCGACTGTGCGGCAAGGATTTTATTCTTTTCGTCCTCGCTTTTTATGCGACGCAGGGTGTTAATCATACCATCTGTCTTTTCGGCAACACATTCGCAATCAAGTGATTTCTGAATTTCCGAAAATGTTGCAACGCAGAGCTTTTCCGCCTCTGTGTAAACGGTTTTTGCTCCCAGCTTTGCGGCATATTCGGGTATCTGCTCCGAAGATGAGGTGAGAAGCACGATTTCATCGCATCCCACAGCACTCTTCTGCGCCGCTTCGATATAACGGCTGTCAGCAAACAAAACCGCATCGTTTTTTGTTATGAGAAGATATCCGTCGCTCGACGGAAAAGAGGTTAAATATCTTCTGTTTTCGGGCGAAACAACAAGAATCGCCTCGCCGTCATTCAACTGTAATTTCAGATTTTTTATTTTATCCATAAAATCCTCCATAAAAAGATGTACTGCCGAATGTGTGCAGCATTCGGCAGTACGTTGGGGAAAGAGAAAATAAAAATGAAAAAAGAAGTTGTCAAACCTTAAGATAACAATACAAAATTGCTACCTATTTGTATAATATTGTACGAATGCGTTGACGTTATTGTGAAAATATTAACAAATTGTAAACAAACTTCTTTTTTCTTATTTCCCGTCTTACTGCTCAAGGAATGCCTTGAATCCTTTGTATGCCATATAAACATCAAGCTTTGAAACAACTTCAAAGGGAGCGTGCATCGAAAGAACGGGAACACCCACATCAACAACCTCGACACCGAGATTTGCAACATACTTTGCAACGGTTCCTCCGCCGCCCTCGTCAACCTTGCCAAGCTCACCCGTCTGCCATGCAACATTTGCGCTGTCAAAGATATTTCTCATCTTTGCAACAAACTCTGCATTCGCGTCGTTAGTGCTGCTCTTGCCTCTTGAACCCGTGTATTTTGTAACAACGATGCCCTTGTTGAGGAATGCGGCATTCTTTTTGTCGTGAACGGAAGGGTAAATCGGATCAAAACCTGCATTGACATCTGCCGAAAGGCACTCGGATGCTCGGAGCACATCTCTGCCCTCAAGACCCTGAGTTTTTGCGATATCCGCAATGAAATGCTTGAGGAATGCGGAGTGAAGACCTGTGTTACCGTCCGAGCCGACCTCTTCTTTGTCGGTGATAACGGTTACGCTTGTGTAGTCGGGTGTTTTTGCCTCAAAAGCGGCAATAATTGAAGGATAAGCACACACCCTGTCGTCGTGACCGTATGAGCCTATCATACTGCGGTCAAAGCCGATGTCAGCAGCCTTGAATGCGGGCACCATTTCAAGCTCTGCCGAAAGGAAATCCGCTTCAACAATGCCGTATTTTTCGTTGATGAGCTTCATGATGTTGAGCTTCACCATTTCGCTTCCCTTGTCAGCGGCAAAGGGTCTGCTTCCGACAAGAATGTTGAGATTTTCACCTTCGATTGCCTCGTCAAGAGGTCTGTTTGCCTGCTTTTTATCGAGATGGGGAAGAAGGTCGGTGACAACAAAAACGGGGTCACCCTCATCCTCACCGAGTCTGATATTCACACAGCTTCCGTCGCGTCTGAAAACAACGCCGTGAAGAGAAAGAGGAATTGCAGTCCACTGATACTTCTTGATTCCGCCGTAATAATGGGTCTTGAAGAATGCAAGCTCCGAATCCTCATAAAGCGGATTCGGCTTGAGGTCGAGTCTGGGAGAATCAATATGCGATGCAACGATTTTTGCGCCGTGTTCGAGTCCTTTTTTACCGAATGTGCAGAGAATAAGAGCCTTTGAACGGATGTCATAATAAACCTTATCGCCTGCCTTGTAGCTTGCCTTGGGATCAAATTCAACATATCCCTCTTTTATTGCAAGCTCCTTTGTATATGCGGCGGCTTCGCGCTCTGTTTTGCAAGCATCAAGGTACTTCTTATATCCCTCGCAGAATTCATCCGCAACGGCAACCTCGTTTTCCTCGCAGGTATAAACAGCGTGCTCCTGCTTTGCAAAAAGCTCTTCTTTTAAAATTTCTGCCTGAGTTTTTTCGCTCATTTCATTCATCCTTTACTTATATAGATTGTTATATATATTCAATGCTTTATTGACTTTTCTGACATAGTGCGCCGTTTCGGGTATCGGAATTTCACCCAGCGTTTTTCCGTCAGGCGATATTTCTTTATCCTCCAGCCATCCGATTATCCTGCCTCTGCCCGCGTGATAAGCAGCAATTGCAGTGTCAGTATTTCCGAATTCATTTATGAGATAACTGAGAAAAAACGCACCGTATTTTATTGATGTTTCGGGGTCAAAAAGGCTCAGATTCTCGTTTTCTTCGCCGAGCTTCAACTTGAGCCATTCAAAGGTTTCGGGCGTTATCTGGGTAAGACCCTGCGCATCCGCATACGAAACGGCGTCAGGGTTAAACGAGCTTTCGGTTTTTATCACCGCATAGACAAGCTTCGGGTCAACGCCATATTCGTCACTGTATTTTTCGACATATTCGGCATATTTCATCGGGTAGAGCGTTTTCATCACCGTTTTGCCCGTTACCGAAAATGCCGCAAAAAGAACAGCGGCAGAAACAATAATTATTAAAATCGATTTTATCTTGGGATTAGTCGTCATAAATTTCCTTCATCAGCTCTGCAATCTGTGCCTCGATATCCGCACCGTTGTTATTAATAATGATATCCGATTTTTCGGTGTAATATTCCGCAGAGGGCTGTGCATTTATGCGGAGCTTCGCATCGGATTCAGAAATTGAATCGCGTTTCATTATTCTTTCAAGACGGATTTTTTCATCCGCAACAACGCAGATATTCTTTTCGCAGACCGCAACAAGCGGACTGTCGTAGAGAAGCGCCGCATCAATAACCGCCGCCTTTGCACCGTCTTTTTCGGCGATGTGAATTTCTTCAATCGCAAGGCGAGTTATTTCGGGATGGGTGATTGCGCTGAGCGCCGCCGTCCCCTCGGGGGTTGCAAACGCTCTTCTCGCAAGTTCACGACGGTCAAGCGCACCGTCTGCGATAATATCATTACCGAATCGCTCGCAGAGCATAGAGATAACCTCGGGATTTTCAACGGCTTTTCTTGCGAGGATATCCGTATCGACAATGCGGCATCCGTTTTCCGCAAGCAGTTTTCCGACCGTGGTTTTGCCCGCACCCGTCTGACCCGTCAGACCGAAAACGGGAATGCTGAATTCAAGGTCAATAACACGGAAAGCGGCAGAGCGAAGAAGTCTATTATAGACTGCAAGGCCGACTCCGCTTGAAACGGGACAGCGCACGAATGCCTTTTTGCATCCGATTGCATCAACCTCGCGCAGGGCGTCAAAAATTTTGTGTGCCTGCGAGATATCGTCATTCTCTTTGCCGTACTCAATATATTTTTCAAAATATTTTCCTTCACCCTCAAAGCACACGGCACAAACCGTTTCCTTGTGAGCAAGAAGGAATTTTTTATAGTTTTCAAAGCTGCCTTTGATTATCGTCACCTGAGCGGCGGGAGCATAATGCTTATACTTCATACCCGGCGACTCTGCCTTTTCACCTTCGCGCAGTTTTTCAAATACGGCGGATGAAATCTGAATTGCGCCGAGCACTTCTTCAAGCTGCTCGGGAGTAATTCCGCCGGGTCGCAGAAGGGTCGGAGGGTTGGTTGCAAGAGTCACAACCGTTGACTCAACGCCGACCTCGCTTTCGCCGCCGTCAACAACGGCATCGATCTTGCCGTCAAGGTCCTCGATAACGTGGGATGCCTTGGTGGGACTGGGTTTACCCGATGCATTCGCACTCGGTGCGGCAAGCGGCAGACCCGATTTTTCGATAATTTCTCTTGCGCATTCGTGGGACGGCATACGGATTGCAACCGTATCAAGTCCCGCGCTGACCTCATCGGGGATGAGCGATGATTTTTTCATTATCACCGTCAGCGGGCCCGGCCAATATCTCTCCGCAAGGTCATAGAGCCTTTCATCAACATTCTCAACAAGCGGCTCAACTTCTTCAAGCGATGCAACGTGCACTATCAGCGGATTATCCTGCGGTCTGCCCTTGGCAATAAAAATTTTCTTTACCGCTTCGCCGTCAAGCGCATTCGCCGCAAGACCGTAAACCGTTTCGGTGGGTATGGCAACAAGACCGCCGTCTTTCAATATCTCGGCAGCCTTATCGATTGAATTCTTTTCGTTGGATTTCAAATAAAGTGTTTTCATTTTTACTCACTTTTTAATTTTTCCGCTGTATCAGCAGTTATCAAAGCGTCAATAATCTCATCAAGGTCGCCGTTGAGGATGGCTTCTATCTTATAAAGAGTGAGATTAATTCGATGGTCGCTTACTCTGCCCTGCGGATAGTTATATGTCCTTATTCTTTCACTTCTGTCGCCCGTGCCGACCTGCGCTTTTCGCTCGCCCGCAATGGCATCGTGCTGTTTTTCTCTTTCGGCTTCAAGAATCTTTGAGCGGAGAATCTTCATCGCTCTGTCCTTATTCTTGTGCTGACTGCGTTCATCCTGACATTCAACAACCGTGCCTGTCGGGATGTGGGTGATACGGATTGCACTTTCAGTTTTGTTAACGTGCTGACCGCCTGCACCGCCCGAACGGTAGGTGTCTATCTGCAAATCAGCGGGATTGATTTCAATGTCAACCTCTTCCGCCTCGGGAAGAACGGCAACGGTGACGGTTGAAGTGTGGATTCTGCCCTGACTTTCGGTTTCGGGCACACGCTGAACACGGTGAACACCGCTTTCGAACTTGAAACGCGAATACGCACCCTCACCCTCAATCATAAAGCTGATTTCCTTGAATCCGCCGAGCTCCGTGGGGTTGGAGTTGAGAATTTCGCTCTTCCATCCCTTTGCTTCGCCGTACATCGAATACATTCTGAAAAGAACGCCCGCAAAGAGCGAAGCTTCTTCACCGCCTGCGCCGCCTCTGATTTCAACGATAACATTCTTATCGTCGTTGGGGTCGCGAGGCAGAAGAAGAATTTTAAGCTCCTCGGCGAAAATTTCAACCTGCTCGCCCGCCTGCTCATATTCTTCCTGAACCATCTCGCGGAAATCCTTTTCCATTCCGCCCGCATCAAGCATTTCCCTTGCTTCCTGCAAGGTTGCCTGAGCGGCTTTGAGCTGGCGGTATTTTTCAACAATCGGGGTTAAAACCTTAAGCTCCTGCATAAACTTTTTATACTGCGCCATATCCGAAACAACATCGGATTCGCAGAGCTTTTCGTTTATAAAATCGAAGCGTTCTTCGACCTTTACCAATTTATCAAGCATATATTATTCCTCGTCACGGATTATTTTTTTGATATTTTTTTCGACCTTGACTCTTTCAAGCATAACCTCTCTGCCGCATCCGACACATCTGATACGGAAATCCGCGCCGACGCGCAGAACGGCAAATTTCTCTTCGCCGCAGGGATGCTTTTTTTTCATCAGAAGAACGTCGCCTACTCTTACATCCATAATTATCTCTCCGTTTCAAAAAAGTATATCATACTTATCAATTAAAGTATATGCAATATGTAAATTTTTTTGGAATTATCTTCCCCAAGCAGCCATATACTAAACTATCGATAAACAGCCGTAAGGCGGAATGGTGGTCAGAAATGAGAATATTCAAACCCGAGGGGCAAATTATAACAACAGAAGAAAACAAGCGCTTTCTTTCAAATCGATTCACCCTGCGCGATGCATTTTATTCCGAGGCAACTCTTGAAGGGCGCGTCACAAGATGCGACAGCGAACACAATCTCCATGTTGACCTGGGATGTATGAAAGGCATTATTCCGAGGAACGAGGGCGCAGTCGGAATTGAGGAAGGTACGGTCAGGGACATCGCCCTGATTTCGAGAGTCAACAAACCCGTTGCTTTTGTTATCACGGGATTCCGCTCCGATGAAAGCGGCAACACACTCGCCGTACTGAGCCGCAAAAGAGTTCAGAACGACTGCTCGAGAGAATATATTTCTTCACTTCGGGCAGGCGATGTTATCCCCGCAACAGTCACTCACATTGAAGGCTTCGGCGTTTTCTGTGACATCGGTGCAGGCATAAGCGCACTGATGCCGATTGACAGCATCTCCGTTTCGAGAATTCCCCATCCGAGCGCAAGATTTATGCCGGGGCAGAATATTTTTGCCGTTGTCAGAAGCATTGACGAAAACGGCAGAATCACCCTCAGCCATAAAGAACTCCTCGGCACATGGGAAGAGAATGCCGCTCTGTTTTCCGTCGGCGAAACCGTGCCCGGAATTGTCCGTTCCGTTGAAAAATACGGCATATTCGTTGAGCTTGCGCCCAATCTTGCAGGTCTTGCCGAATTTTCGGAGGGTGTTGAAGCGGGCAGTCACGCAAGCGTTTACATCAAGAGCATCATTCCCTCAAAAATGAAAATCAAGCTCATAATCGTTGATTGCTTCGATGCGGATTATCCCGTTGAAACTCCGAAATATTTCATCCGTGACGGACATATTGACAACTGGGTTTATTCACCCGAGGGAAGCGATAAAATTATTGAATCATCATTTTAATTGCTGATTATTTCGAAGTAATTATCCTTCCTCCGCCGATAACGATATCGCCATCATAGAAAACGGCGCTCTGACCGGGAGTTACGGAGCGCTGCGGTTCGTCAAAAACAACCGTCACCGTTCCGTCGGCATTCGGAGTAATCAGCGCGGGCTGTTCCTTTGCCTTGAAACGGATTTTTACATTCGCTCTGAACGGCGCTTCAGGTCTGTCAAACGCAATAAAATTCAGCTTATCAGCAACAAATCCGATGCTGTACTGACTGCCATTTTCGCCGATTGTGACGGTGTTGCTCTCCGCATTCATTCCCGTCACGAACATCGGCTTACCAAAAGCACCGAGTCCCTTGCGCTGACCGATTGTGTAATTGATAATGCCGTTATGCTCACCGAGAATATTTCCGTCTTTATCAATAAAATTGCCTTTCGGCGAAGTTATGCCGAGCGAAGCAAGATAAGCAATATAATCATCATTCGGAACAAAGCAGATTTCCTGGCTGTCGCTCTTTCGGGCAACGGGAAGTCCTGCTTTTTCCGCTTTCAGGCGGATTTCTTCCTTGTCCATTCCCTCGAGAGGAAAAATTGCCTTTGAAAGCTGAAACTGACTGAGTCTGTAAAGGAAATAGCTCTGGTCTTTTGCGCTTTCGGAGCGTCTGAGCAAGAATCTGCCGTCTTTTTCTTCGATTTTCGCATAATGACCAGTTGCGATTCCGTCGCATCCGATTTCGAGTGCATAGTCAAGCATTGTGCCGAATTTGACGGCGGCGTTGCACTCAACACACGGATTCGGGGTCCTTGCCGCAAGATATTCGCCGACAAACGGCTCAATAACATTCTTTTTGAAATAATCACGGCGGTCAAGGATTCGAAGCTCTATCCCGAGGCAATCGGCGATTTTTTGCGCATCCGCTATGTCGGAATCCGCATAATTACCGGGTTTCAGACGAAGAATAACACCCGTGACATCATATCCCTGCTCAAGCAGAAGCAATGCCGCAGCGCTGCTGTCAACCCCTCCGCTGAGTCCGATTGCAATTTTTTTCATCCTTTTCCCTCCGTAACTGAATTATTTTTCGCATAAAGATTATTTGTGACATAATATTATAACACATATAATATAAAAATCAAATATATCAATAAAATTACCTTATATATTCAAAAAATACTTGCACAAATTTTCCGATTGATGTATAATTTATTGTATATTAGGACATTGTGCGATTTTTTTGAGAGAGGTAAAAATTATGCCAGCAGATTTGCATTGCCACACCAAACTTTCTGACAGCTCCATGGGTATTGACGACCTCATCGTGCTCGCTCAGAAGAAAGGATTGACCACAATCGCCATAACCGACCGTGACTGCCAGGCAGGAACAGTTCGCGCAAAAATCATCGGCGAAAGAAGAGGGATAACAGTCATTCCCGGAGTTGAGATTTCGGCAACCGATTCAAAATCGGGCAAAAACATCGAAATCATCGGCTACCTTTGCGACAGCCCGGACAGGCTTGAAGGTCTTTGCCACAGAAACATCGTTTCAAGAAAAAAGGCAAGCCAGCTTATGACCCTCAAGGTTGCCCGTAAATATCCCATTTCGCCCGAGCTTGTGCTCAAGTGCGCAACGGGTTCAACCGCAGTTTTTGAGCAGCATATTATGCACGCTCTTCTTGAATGCGGTATAACCGATAAGATTTACGGCGAAATATATCACGAGCTTTTCTCTCCCGAAAGCGAAGGAAATGTTCTCGTTAAAGTGAATTATCCCGAGCCTGCCGAGGTTATTGATGCAATCCACGAAGCGGGCGGTGTTGCTGTACTTGCACACCCCGGTGCATCGGACTGCCTTGATATTCTTGACGACCTTCTCTCTGCTGAAATCGACGGCGTTGAAGTCTGGCACCCCGAAAACGACGCCGAGACTGAAGCAAAGCTTCTCAAATTCGCACGTGCAAACGGAATCCTCGCAATCGGCGGCACCGATTTCAAGGGTATGTACTCAAAGAAAACCATCAGCATCGGTGACATTGTAACCCCCGATGCCGATGTCAAGGCTCTTATGAGCTATAAAACCAAGATGAAAAAGAAAAAAATTGCAATGGAGAGCAAATAAAAAATGAGAGCAAACGACGACGATATTAAAATCTTTCACCCGAAAAAGACAGATGCCGCGGGCGCAGACCTTGCGGAGCTTGCTCTGCTCGTCGATACCTACCGCAACAACGGCAACATCGTAAAAGCAATAAAGCTCGGCGAAGAGCTTTCGGTGCTTTCACCCGAAACATTCTGTGCAGATGATGCCGCAAAGCTCACCACCAACGAAGTGCGTCAGCTTCGCGCTCTGATGGTTTTCGCGTGTCAGATTGCTCTTCACAAATATCTTCCTCATACAATGCTCGCATCTCAGGCAATCAATTCGATGTATTCAATGCTCAGCGAAACCGCTGCGGGCTTCTTCTCAAATATTTCCGACGGTTCATCTTTTACTTTCTACTATCTCACCGTCAGAAAAAACAGAGATGTTGTTGAAAACATCGGCAAAAACTACGCTATGCTCTGCGACAAGGATGACGACGAATATCTCTCATCCCTTGGCGGACGCGTTTTCTCGCTCGTTGACGTTTATGTTTGCGATATGATTGAAAAAGCAAAATTTGCAGAATAATAAAAACCAAGGAGAAAAATTATGTGGCTCGCAGTTAAACAGATAATCGCACTTATCATTTCACTTCTTACAACAATTTTCCCCTCAAGCGAATTTCTCGCAGGATTCGATGCTCTTGAGCTTGCAACAAAGGCTGACGATTGCAGACTGAACGCCGCAATCGTTTCCGACGTACATATCGACGTTGACTGGCCCATCGGCGAATGGATCTGGGCAAACGGTCTCAACGACCTCGAGCGCTCAAAGGACACAATTGATGCACTTATCGTATCGGGCGACCTTACCAACTACGGCGACGGCCCCTCAATGGAAAGCTTCTTCAGAATTATGGCGGACAGCTATGGTGCTGAAAACTGGGTTATCGCAATGGGCAACCACGATGTAGGTCATGTTGAGGACACCACTCAGGAAGGTGCAAGACAGAGATTTGTTGACCTTTACAACGAGCTCAACCCTGCGGGCGAGCAGATTGAAAAAGCATATTATAAAACAGATATCAACGGCTACCGTTTCGTTGTTCTTTGCGACGACGGTGAGGACACCTGGGACCATCCCGATATGGCCGAAGAGCAGTATCAGTTCCTTGACGACTCACTTGCAGAAGCGGCAGACAGAGGCCTTCCGATGTTTGTTGTCTGCCACGTTCCTGTTGAGGGCGTTAACGGTCAGGATAAAATCTGGGAAGATGGCGGACTCGACGATTGCAGTGACAGAGTTCAGTCCATCCTTGAAAAATACGAAAATGTATTCTTCATCAGCGGTCACGTTCACACAGGCATCAACGGCCCCCTTGTTGAAGAAGCATTCGGCTTCTCCTGCGTTGAAACCATCAACGGCGTCAACTACATCAATCTCCCCACATATATGATTATCAACAGATACGGCGTGCCTTGGGGCGGTATGGGCTTCCAGATGGAAGTTTATGACGACGAAGTTCTTTTCAGAGCAAGAAACTACGGCTCATCAAAGTGGTATCCCGTTTATGACCACAGCGTTCCCGTTGTATAAACAGCCGACCGGCATCTTCTCCGAGGATGCCGGTTTTTTATAAAATACTGTTGACTTTATTGCTCGAATGTCATAAAATAGATAAGCAGTTTTAATTTAGCATTTCGGGGTGTGGCGGCTACGGCATTGCCGCTGCCGGTGGCAGAAAAAGGCAATGGCGGAGCAGGAAGAAACACAGAGCAATGCGAAGCGCTCCAAGCGAGCAGTGCGACAATGTTTCTGACCGATAGTTGGTAGCGCAAAGCGATCTTTTTTTCACAAACTGTATTGATGCATTTTCTTAGAATTTAATATTCCGGGGTGTGGCGCAGTTGGTAGCGCGCGTGGTTTGGGACCACGAGGCCCAGAGTTCGAACCTCTGCACTCCGACCAAAAGATGATAATCCGAACCCTCTCTTCAAAGTAGGAGATGCGTTCGGATTTTTCATTTCTTATAGTCTTATAGAATGAGAAAACGGGGATGAAAATTCATCCCCGCCGAATTAAGATTTATATTAATCTGTACTTCGTTCTCTTTCGGCTTTCCACTTTTCAAAAGCTTCTTTGCCTTCTTCGCTTTCGTAGAATGCCCTGATTTCCGGAAGTAAAGCTCTTGCTAAAGATTCCATAACATCCTTGGGTATTCCTGTGCCGAAATCATTTTCTTTTTTGGACTTTGCCATGCTAACCGGTAGTTTTTCTCCTTTCTGAGTTTTGTCAGATAGGAGGTTCCTTATGAAAGATCATTTACTCATCTATATTTTAATCCTATTTCATATTTTTGTCAAACTTTTTTCACCGTTGCAAATCGACTGATTTTTTACAACTTGAAATTCAGCCATTAGAACAATAGAAACGCAAAATT
>JAZRLY010000036.1:0-7484 GCA_045647065.1 Acutalibacteraceae bacterium | reverse complement strand
GCCACCGCTGTGTGCTTCACGGCAGAGACACCTGTGTTTCGGGCAGACCGAAATGCGACGGGTGCGTTATGAATTCATTCTGTACTCACGCATTAAATAAATGATGTTATCAGAAAAACCGTGCCGCTGAGCACAGCGCCTGCACAGGCAGCAGCACTCATACTCAATGCAAGTCTGATTCTGTTTTTCTTCAGCCTTGCGGCGGGAGGCATCCCCGCACTCTGAGCGATGATTGACGCCCTTTCTTTGAGGTCACCCTCGCTGACGGCTGAATATTCCGGCTTGATAAAAAACAGTACTTTTTCAAAATATTCGCACTGTGTCTGCGTTATTTCCACAACTTGTCTGTTAACTCCCTTAATCAATTCCGAGAACCCCTTTTATTTTATTTCTTTGTTATTTTTGGCACGGAAAGGCTTGTTTATTCCGACGAAAAATCAATAAGAATATACAATCAGTATAACGGGCTTTTCAACCAAAAATGTGGATAACCGTGTGGAAAAGGTGTATAACTCGGATTGAAAACGGCTGAAAATATAGGTTTTACCGCGTGGATAACTTTATTTTTCCAAATTAGAATATACAAAAGGTTGTACATTCTTTACAAAATGTCATTGTTTGTCGAGAAAATTATAGCCATTTTTTCATTAAAAAAACCATAATATTACAGATTGGAGAATCCTATGATTGCCGAAAAAAACTACATAAAAAACGGCGAAAATATCGTCGTTGACACCCCTTGTTTTGACATCGGACTGACTCTTGACTGCGGCCAGGCATTCCGCTGGTCAAAAAAAGATGACGGCACCTGGCACGGCGTGGCATTCTCCGCTCCGCTCACTCTCAGGCAAACCGAAAACGGCGTTGAATTCATCGGGGTAACCGAAGAGGAATTCGAAAAAATCTGGGTTCCCTATTTCGACCTTGACCGCGATTACGACACCCTCTGTGAAAGATTCAGAAGTGACAGTCAGCTTGAAAAAGCTATCGGCGAATGCTACGGAATCCGCCTTCTGCGTCAGGAGCCGTGGGAGGCCCTCTGCTCGTTTATTATATCCCAGAATAATAATATCCCCCGAATCAAGGGCATTGTTGACCGCCTTTGCAGACTTCTCGGTGAGCATCTCGGCGGCGACGACTATGCGTTTCCGACGGCAGAAAAAGTTGCCGAAGCGGGAATTGAGGGGCTTGCGCCTATCCGTGCCGGATTCAGAGCAAAATATATTATCGATGCCGCTCAAAAAGTTGCGAACAGCGAAATTGATTTTGAAAAAATACTTCTGCCTGAAACAAGCATTGACGAAGGCAGAGATGAACTGATAAAAATCAAAGGTGTCGGCGAAAAGGTTGCACAATGCACTCTTCTTTACGGCTGCGGCAAAGTTGACGCTTTCCCCGTTGATGTTTGGGTCAAACGCATTCTTGCCGAGGATTATCCCGACGGACTCCCCGAATGCATAAACGGAGTTCGCGGAATAGCACAGCAGTATCTTTTCCATTGGAAAAGGACAAAATAAACATAAAAAACCGCCTGAATTTCTTCAGGCGGTAATTTTTATGTAATTATTAATCTTCTGCGTCTGCCTTAGCTTCTGCAATAACCTTCTGTGCAACGGGTTCGGGAGCTACTTCATAGTGGTCAAAATCAAAGAAGAAATAGCCTCTGCCGATTGTTACGGAGCGAAGAACGGTTGCGAAGTCGCCCATTTCAGCCATGGGAACTTCAGCTACAAGTTCCTGCATCTTGGGGTCATCCTCGCAGGGACCCATACCGAGAACGCGGCCGCGTCTCTTGGTGATATCGCCCATGATATCGCCGAGGTTGTCGCCGGGCATATATGCCTTGAGTGCGCCGTAAGGCTCGAGGAGCTTGGGAGCTGCGCCGGGCATACCGTTCTTATATGCAATGATGGCAGCCATCTTGAATGCCATTTCGTTTGAGTCAACGGGATGTGATGAACCGTCATAAAGAGTTGCTCTCAGACCAACAACGGGATAGCCTGCAAGAGGTCCTCTGAGGATAGCTTCTCTGAGACCTTTTTCAACAGCGGGGAAGAAGTTCTTGGGAACTGAACCGCCGACAACTCTCTCAGCAAACTCGAAATCCTCTGTGGGGATGGGCTCGAATTCAACCCAAACATCACCGAACTGGCCGCTGCCGCCGGACTGCTTCTTGTGACGACCCTGAACAGCAACCTTCTTGCTGATTGTTTCTCTGTATGCAACCTTGGGAACTGTGAGATCAACTTCAACGCCGAACTTTGTCTTGAGCTTTGTAACAACAGTGTCAAGATGCTGCTCGCCGAGACCGGAGATAATCTGTTCCTTGGTTTCTGTGTTTGTGTAGTAGTTGATGGTAAGGTCTTCTTCTGCGAGTCTGTTAAGACCTGCAGCAACCTTATCTTCTTCGCCCTTCTTCTTAGCCTTTACAGCCATGGGAAGGCAAGGTGCGGGGAAGTTAACGCCCTTAAGCTTGATATCTGACTTGGGTGCGCAGAGTGTGTCACCTGTCTTGAAGCCTGAAAGCTTTGTGATGATACCGATATCACCGGCAAGGATAGCCGATGTTTCTTCCTGCTTGCCGCCCTTGGGGAAGAGGAGTTTACCCATTCTTTCGGTTTCGCCTGTACGCTCGTTATAAGCGGGTGTGTCGGGAGTAATCTTGCCCGAAATAACCTTGAAATATGACATCTTACCAACGAAGGGGTCGGCAACAGTCTTGAAGCAGATAGCTGCAAGAGGTGCGTTTTCATCGCAGATAACATCAGCTTCAGATGCAACGGATGCTGCGTCGGGAGCAGACTGAACGATGCAGTTGTTGATAAGGTCAACAGCTTCAAGCTGATAACCTGAGCAAGCAAATACGGGGCAGATATCGCCGGCAAGGATACCTTCCTTAAGACCTCTGTCGATTTCTTCATCGGAAAGAGGCTCGCCGTCGAAGAATTTCATCATAAGCTCTTCGTCTGCGCTTGCAACGGCTTCGATGAATGCTTCCTTCATTCTGTTTGTTCTCTCATCATTTTCGGGCATGGGAGCGTCCGAACGCTTGCCGTCTTTATATGAGAAAGCTTCGTTTCTTGAGAAGTCAACATATGAAATAACCTTATCGCCTTCAACATAAGGAACAACAACGGGGCAGATCTTGTTGCCGTATTCTTCCTGAAGTGAATCAAAAGTCTTGTAGAAATGAGCATTTTCAGCGTCGCACTTTGTGATAGCAAACATCTTGTTGATGCCTCTGTCGGTAGCAGCCTTAAAAGCCTTTTCTGCACCAACATCAAGTGTGCTGCCCGATGCAAGAACAATAAGAACTGCACCTGCTGCACGCATGCCTTCGCTTACACCGCCTGCAAAGTCAAAAAGACCCGGAGTATCTATAATATTAATCTTTGTATTTTTCCATTCAAATGAAGCAATAGCGGAAGCTATTGAACACTTTCTTCTCTTTTCTTCAGCGTCAAAGTCGAGAACGGTGTTGCCGTCTGCAACTCTGCCAAGTCTGTCAGTTGCGTTGGAAATATAAAGCATTGCCTCAGCAAGTGTTGTTTTTCCTCGTCCGCCGTGACCGGCAAGTACGATGTTTCTGATGTCTTTTGCACTGTAGGATTTCAAGATAAGTTCCTCCTTTATATCTTCCGTGGCGGTGCACTCCGCCGCGGCATGAAACTTAATATTGACGATTTAAAGCGCCATATTAATTAGGATTATATCACAAAAGTTATCCCATTTCAATCATTTTTTTGTTATTTTTTATGAAAAATTAGTGTTTTTTCAAAGTTTTTTACACAAAATTCACTTTTTTTCGGGCTTATCCTGCGAATTTCCGCAGCATTCTTCGTCATTTTTGTTGATTTTGCTTCTTGCTGTCCAGACATGAATGACGCCCTCTTCGTTAAGAACTTTCACCATAACAAAGGTTATCGGGAGCGCAAACAGACCGACAACACCGAAAATCTGGAGCCCGAGATACATGCCCGCAAGTGTCACGATAGGCGGCAGACCGACATTCATCGCAACAAGTCTGGGTTCGAGAATCTGACGGATAACCGTTATCAGTCCGTAAAGAACAAGCAGACCGATTCCGAGCCCGATATTGCCGTTAAAGAAACTGACGACTGCCCATGGAACAAGAACCGTTCCCGTTCCGAACACAGGCAGAATATCGAGAAGTGCGGTGCATATTGAGATTGCAACAATATATCCGCCATCGTAAACGCCGATTAATTTCAGCACATTAAGACCGATTGTCACTTCGCAGAAAGTAACAAAAATAATCGTTGCATACGCTTTTATCATTTTTCCGATAACATCGCCGAAAAGCCTTTTAACTTTGATAATCATCCTTTCGTGCTCTTCGGAAATATTGTTTTTTATCAGCTCGGTCAGGCTGTCGTAATCACACGTTACAAAGAAACACGCTATAATGCTTATTAGGGTAGCAGTTAAAATTGCGGGAATATGCTTTGCGGTTGAAAGAAGTCCGCCGAGCGGTGTTGTTATCAAAGAAAGGTCCAGTCCCGACATGCTGAATCCGTCGCCCTCTGCGGGGCCGCCCTGCTCAACATAGAGAAGAATATTGTCAATGAATCCGCCGATTGTGTCCGCAAAAGAATTTTCAATCGAATCAGGCAGGAATGCAAGATGACCGATAATCCAGCTTTCCGCTGATTTTATGAATTCGGGCAAATCGTGAAGCCTTGCATAAAGATATGAGCCAAGTCCTTTGAATTCGCTCACAAGGCGGTAACCGACAAGCACTATCGCCGTTACAATCAGCGAAAGAATCAGAAAGACCGATACGGCACCGACAATGCTTCTTTTTATTTTCGTTTTCTTCGAGATGGCTCTGATCGGCTTCTGGAGAAACAGCGCAACAAAAAATGCGATTATAAACGGTGCGGTAATCCAGAACGCATATTTCAGGAACAAATAGTAGAGCAGAAATATGACCGAAAAATACGCGATGCTTATTAACTTATCCTTTCTCTTTTCCGTTATATTCAATTTTTATCCCTCCCAAACGTCTTGATAACGTTCAATAATAGATTTAGTTTACACCTTTTTAATATAAAACGCAATTAATGTTATAAAAAATATACAAAAATTTAATAAAGTTAAAAATAAGTCTTTATTATTTCGGAATAATGTGATAGAATAAAATCCAATAATTTTGTTTTCCACTTTACATAAAAGGAGCGCTATATATGTATGTTGCTATAATGGGATACGGCGTGGTCGGTTCGGGCGTTGCAACCCTTCTCAAGAAAAACCACGAGCATATCGTCAAAAAGAGTATGCAGAGCGAAATGGAACTCAAGTATATTCTTGACCGCCGTACCTTCCCCGGCGACCCCTACGAGCATCTTCTCATAACCGATTTTTCAAAAATCGTTGAGGATGACGAGGTTAAGATTGTTGTTGAAACAATGGGCGGTCTTCATCCCGCATACGAATACGTTCTCGCAAGCCTCAAAGCCGGCAAGAATGTTGTTACTTCAAACAAAGAGCTCGTCGCCGCAAAGGGCTGTGAGCTTCTTCAGGTTGCCGACGAAAACAACGTTAACTTCCTCTTTGAAGCAAGCGTAGGCGGCGGTATTCCCATCATCCGTCCCATCAGCCAGTGCCTTGCCGCAAACGATATCGACGAAATCGCAGGCATTCTCAACGGCACAACAAACTTCATTCTTACAAAGATGATTACCGACGGTATGACCTTTGACGAGGCTCTTCTCCTCGCTCAGAAAAACGGCTACGCAGAGCGCGACCCGTCTGCAGACGTTGACGGCTTTGATGCTTGCAGAAAAATCTGCATCCTCGCCGCTCTCTGCTTCGGAAAGCACGTTTATCCCGATGCCGTTTATACCGAAGGCATCCGCAAGATTACCCTCGCAGACGTTGACTATGCGCGTGCTTGGGGCGGCGTAATCAAGCTTATCGCAAAAGCAAAGAAGCTTGAGGACGGCAGAGTTTCTGTTATGGTTTCTCCCGCTTTCATCCAGAATCACAGCCAGCTTGCTTCCGTTGACGATGTTTTCAATGCAATCCTCGTTCGCGGCGACGCTATCGGCGATGTTGTATTCTATGGCAAGGGCGCAGGAAAGATGCCTACCGCAAGCGCCGTTGTTGCAGACGTTATCGACTGCGCAAGACATATGGAGCGCAAAAAGTTCTTCGGCTGGCAGGACAGCGAGGAAGGCTATGTTGCTGATTATCTTGAAACAGAAAACACTTTCTACATCAGAGCAACAACTGAAAACGCAGCTGCTGCAGTTGCAAAGTTCACAGAACTTTTCGGCGAAATCAGCCTTCTTTCCCGTCAGGATGCTCCCGAGGGCGAATTTGCATTCACAACAAAATCAATCACCGAAAAAGAACTTGCCGAAAAGCTTGCTCTTGTCAGCGGCGCAAGTGTTGAATCTGTTATCAGAATCACAAACTATTAATTCGTTAATTATTTACTCTCACAGGAGGATATTATGGCTTTAATTGTTCAGAAATTCGGCGGCAGCTCCGTTGCGAATGCCGAAAGAGTGATGAACGTTGCAAGAATCGTCACTGACACCTACAAGGCAGGCAACGACGTTGTTGTTGTTGTTTCCGCTCAGGGCGATACTACCGACGACCTCATCGCAAAAGCTCAGGAAATCAATCCCCAGGCTTCAAAAAGAGAAATGGATATGCTTCTCGCATCGGGCGAGCAGATTTCAATTTCGCTCCTTGCCATGGCTATCGAAAGCCTTGGCTACCCCGCTTGCTCGCTCCTCGGCTGGCAGGCAGGATTCTCAACCAACTCCGTTTACGGCTCCGCACGAATCAAGAAAGTCGGCGCAGACCGTATCAAGATGGAACTCGCAAAGAAAAACATCGTTGTTGTTGCAGGCTTCCAGGGTCTTAACAAATATGACGATATAACAACCCTCGGCAGAGGCGGTTCAGACACAAGCGCAGTTGCAATCGCAGCCGCAATGCACGCAGACCGTTGCCAGATTTATACCGACGTTGAGGGCGTTTACACAGCTGACCCCAGAAAAATCAAGAGTGCAAAGAAGCTCAACGAAATCACATATGATGAAATGCTTGAGCTTGCAACTCTCGGCGCACAGGTTCTCAACAACCGTTCGGTTGAAATGGCTAAGAAATATAATGTTAAGCTTGAAGTGCTTTCAAGCCTTGTCCGCAAACCCGGCACGATAGTTAAGGAGGTAGCTAATATGGAAAAAATGCTCGTAAGAGGTGTTACAAAGGATACGGACGTTGCAAGAATTTCGATTATCGGCGTTCCCAACGTTCCCGGAATTGCTTATAAAATTTTCGGCAAGTCGGATCGTAGCCATGTCGTTCTGTGAGCCAAGGAGTTGTAGCCCCTAATTGTCTTCCTAAGACCGCTTGGCCTCCGACTTGTTACAAAGGATACGGACGTTGCAAGAATTTCGATTATCGGCGTTCCCAACGTTCCCGGAATTGCTTATAAAATTTTCGGC
>JAZRLY010000035.1:0-2673 GCA_045647065.1 Acutalibacteraceae bacterium | reverse complement strand
AAGGTCACCCTCGGCGGCCGTTAGCCGTTATCCTGCTCTGTGAAGCTCGGACTTTCCTCACGCAGCAAAAGCTGCCCGCGACTGCCCGACTCACAAGTCGGAGGCCAAGCGGTCTTAGGAAGACAATTAGGGGCTACAACTCCTTGGCTCACAGAACGACATGGCTACGATCCGACTTTTCCCTAAGGTCACCCTCGGCGGCCGTTAGCCGTTATCCTGCTCTGTGAAGCTCGGACTTTCCTCACGCAGCAAAAGCTGCCCGCGACTGCCCGACTCACTCAGCACACGCTCCGTATTATTGTAAAACACCTTTTTAAAAAAGTCAAACAAAATAAATAATATTATAAAAATATTTACATTTTTGCTATTGTATAAGTTGATTTAATGAGTTAGAATGTTAAAAACAAATCGAAAGGTGATTATATGGAAGATATATACATTTCAAAACGCCGTCGAAACTCGACAGATTTTGAACTTACTGATCTTGATATGCCTCCCGAACCGCCGCAGAATGATGACCCTCCCCCGAAAAAGAAACGCAAAAAGCGTGGATTCATTAGAACGATTGCAATGATTCTTGCCTTTGTTCTGTTATTTACCTCTGTTTTCATTTTCGTTTTTGCCGCCTCTTCGGGATACACTAGAGATGACCTTAAAAGAAACGAATATGTCAGTTCATATGAATTAAAAAGCAGTCCGTTCGTTTCAAACATACTTCTTATGGGCGTTGACGGCAGCGCAAATTCAGCATCACGCTCCGATTCGATGATTCTTGTTTCACTTGATTATAAACATATGAAAATCAAGCTTACTTCTTTCCTTCGTGACAGTTGGGTTGAAATTCCGTCAAAAGGCAAAAAAGCCAAGCTGAATGCTGCCTGTACTTACGGCGGTCCCCAGCTTGTAATTGACACTATCGAATATAACTTCGGCGTTGATATTGACCACTATGTTATGGTTGACTTCGAGATGTTCACAAACATAATTGATTCACTTGGCGGAATCAACATTGAAGTTACGGAAAAAGAAGCAAAATTCATAAACAGAACAACCCGCCACACAGTTGATTACGGGGACAGTGTTCATCTTAACGGAGCAGAAGCACTTGTATATTGCAGAATCCGAAAGCTTGATTCCGACTATATGAGAACATTCCGCCAGAGAAAGGTGATATCAGCTCTCATCGGACAAGCCAAATCAGCGGGAATCGAAAAATTAATCTCAACAATGCAAAGCGTTTTTCCGATGATAAAAACAGATATGTCTGCCGCAGAGATAACCGCACTTGCTTACAAAGGCGGCATTGGAGTTCTTGCCTTTGATATCGAACAAAACCGTGTTCCGACAGATGAGCATATGCATCCCGACACGATAAACGGTCAATGGGTTGAGGTTGTTGACATCAAAGCAACCAAAGATTACCTCTGTGAATACATTTATACTAATAACATCGTAATTGAGGAATAATAATGAACATTACATTCAGAAAATTCAAAGAAAATGACAGTGACCTTTTCTTTTCAATGGTCAAAAAATTCTATGCACCTCCAGCCGTAATTCATGTTCCGTCAGAAGAAGTGATGATGTCAAGTTTTTATGCATCACTTGACATACCTGAGCTCGTTAAAGGATATATGTTTGAATTTGACGATTCCCCCGCCGGCTACGCAATCGTATCAATGAAATTTGAAACCGAGGTCGGCGGAATGGCCGCTTGGATTGAAGAGATTTTCGTTGAAGAAGAATTTAGAAACAAAGGAATCGGAAATAAATTCTTCGGATTCCTTGAGAACGAACTTAAAGGGCAAATAAAAAGAATACGCCTCGAAGTCGGTGATGACAACGAAGACGCAAAAAGACTTTACAAAAAACTCGGATTTGATTTTCTTGACTATAAACAAATGGTTAAAGACAAAGATTTTTAGATAAAAATGAAATAACCCTTGACCGGTGTTTCTTTACACAACCTGTCAAGGGTTATTTCACTGAATTCTTGTTATCTAACATCTTTGGTTAACCTCTCTTTCTTAATATCGTCCGAAATAATCTTTTTTGATTCGTTTTGCTCTTTTGCGTTTGATTTTTTGTCGCTTGAACATTTCTGAATCATTTGATTTATTCCGTTGGAGAAGACTTCCGGCTTGTTTTGTTTTATATTTTCAAGCTTAAAGTCTTCAGGTTTTTACCTGTTCATCGGTATCACCCTTTCCTTGACTATAATATAGCACAGATTTTCTGCGTTTTCAAGACGGAATATTGTACAAGATTATCGCTTTCGTTTTATTCACAACGGAGATTTTTGTTTATATTGCACATAACTTTATGTAAACATATTGACTTTTTCACATAAAATATGTTATCATAAATATGTTAGGCGGTTAAAACCGCCCATTTTTTTGGTTTACAATGTATATCTATGACTTCAGGATAAATGTTTCATTATCTTATAATTGCAGATAACTTTTCATTGACAAATCATAAATATTGTACTATAATAGCTTACGCAATTTGTCTCACAAGTAAATATCTCGGGGTGTAGCGCAGTTGGTAGCGCGCTTGGTTCGGGACCAAGAGGCCGTGGGTTCAAATCCCGCCACTCCGACCAAAAGATGATAATCCGAACCCTCTCTTCAAAGTAGGAGATGCGTTCGGATTTTTCATTTCTTATAGTCT